>JADLDY010000044.1 GCA_020846435.1 Deltaproteobacteria bacterium | reverse complement strand
TGTTTCAGTACAGCGATAATCTGTTCGGGTGTGTGTCTCTTGCGCGCCATCTTCGGGTCTCCTTTTTTGGTGTTTTAGCACCCGGAGACTCTACTTTCAAGTGGCTTTAATTTCAGGGGTGAGGTCACTTTTGTCCTTATAATTTTTCTTTTTGGTTTAGAAATACCATATCGTTCAGAGTCTACCTGAAAAATCTCCGTTTCTTCAACAGCACTATTAATTGTCTTAGTTTCAGTTCCTGAAGAATATTCATCAGAAAAGATAGATTTATTATCCAAGCATTTCCCTCCGCAATTCTTCAGTGATACAAGATTCGAAAAAATTATAAATCTTTTCATTAATATCATTAAAATTTTTCTCGACTTCATCTCTATTCTGGAAACCTGATACATAACCATCATAATCTAGAATAAATATTTTTCTTCTAATAGGCGCCGGATAATCGGGATTATGCATGCCATATTGGAATTTGATATTGAATTTTTCATAATTCAATTCAAGGTTATGAAATGCTCTTGATATTCGATTTTTGTCATCAGCAACATCAAAAATTGACAAAAGTTTAGGATCCAAATATTTGGCCCATTCAGTGAAGCTAATTTCATTTTTTTCTATATTATTTATATATCTAAGGCCGAGTCTACTTAGCACAAGTTCATCAAAATGATGAAAGAGTTGATCTTTGATTTTCAAAAATTCTTCTCTAAAGTTTTTATATGACTCTTGTTTTTGATATTCTATTGCACAAAAATTTTCTGAAATAATTAAGGTCTTTTCTCGATTTTTTCCATGAAAAAACCATTCATTTTTCTTCTTTTCTTTGCTCTTGATATCGGAAGAAGAAATCTGTAATTCTCTAGAAATCATTTCTCTAGGCTCAAAGATTGGAAAAAACTGCAAACAGTATTCCATTAGACTTTTAGAGAGTGGTTTTTCTAAAACTTCAAGGGAATTGTAATCTATTCTAGCAATAACCTTTGTTAAATAATTATTTTTATATAAATTATGTTCAGGCATTTTGATTCTCCTAGATATTTTTTTTCTATAACTGTATTTTTTCTACTGCATATTTTATACAGTGTTATTTTTTAACTTGTTTTAAAGCAAAATAATTCTACCCCGTAAACCCTATTTTTTCAAATCGTATACTTCCACTTACAATTTCAGCCGCAGGCCCTTATGAAGAAGCTGAAGACAGAGCCCTTGCCCGGCGCGCTCTCGACATGCAGTCTGCCGTTGTGACCCTGTATGATGTGCTTTACTATGGCAAGCCCCAGTCCGGTGCCCCCGAGTTCCCTGCTCCTGGCCTTGTCCACCCTGTAAAAGCGCTCGAATATGCGCGAGATGTCGCCCTCTGGTATGCCGATGCCGGTGTCCTCGACGTCAACGCGTATGAAGCCGTCCTCCTGGCAGGCGCTCACCTTGACCTTGCCGCCGGAAGGCGTGTACTTGATGGCGTTGTCCAGGAGGTTGACCATGACCTGCTCGAGCCTGTCCCTGTCGCCGAGCGCCTTTGGCAGCTCTCCGGGCAATATCACGCTGAGAGTTATGCCCTTGTCCCTCGCCTGCTTCTGGAAGCCGCTCACAGTCGATGAGACGAGCTCGCCTGGGTCGATGGGGGACGCGACTATCGTCATCTGGTGGGATTCGAGCCTCGAGAGTATCAGGAGGTCGTCAATAAGCCTCGACATGCGGGTCGCGTGCCTGTCTATTACTCGGAGGAACTCGCGGAGAGTATCCGGGTCGTCCATGCCGCCTTCGAGGAGCGTCTCTGAGTAACCCTTTATCGAGGCCAGAGGAGTGCGCAGCTCATGGGAGACATTGGCGACGAAGTCCCTCTTTATCGTCTCGACCCTCTTCTCCTCGGTTATGTCCTGGAGAAATAATATGAGGCTGAAGTCGGCCTTGTCCTTGATGGGGACTATGTGGACGCTGAAGTGGCGCGTGCCGTCGCTTATCTCGATGTCCTCGGAGGCTCCCCCCCTCTTCTTAAGAAAGACCTCTACGGATTTCAGGAGCCTCTCGCTCTTTATGCACTCGAAGACGCTTTTGCCTTCGACGCCGCCTGAGACCGGCGGGAAGGACTTGAGGAAGAACGGGTTGGCGTAGAGGGCAGAGCCGTTCTTGTCGAAGACGACGACTCCGGTCTGCATCTCGCGGGCCATCGTCTCGAGGATGAGATTCTTGCCCACTTCAGTCCTCCTTGAACCTGTAACCCGCGCCGCGCACAGTCTCGATGTACTCGCCAGCGGCCCCCAGCTTCGAGCGCAGCCTTCTCACGTGCGTGTCGACTGTCCTCGGTATGACGAAACAGTCGCGGCCCCATGCGCGGTCAAGAAGAGTGTCCCTCGTGAGGACCCGCCCCTTCGCCTGCATCAGCTCGGTGAGGAGCCTGAACTCGGTGGAGGAAAGCTCGATTGGTTTTCCCGCGACCGTAACCTTGTGGCGGGAGAGGTCTACGGAAAGCTCGTTGTAGGAGACAGTCTTGTCCTGCGGCTCCGGCCTCTCGGATGACCTCTTGAGGACGGCCTTTACTCTCAGGATCAGCTCACGGGGGCTGAAAGGCTTGGTGATGTAGTCTTCCGCGCCGAGCTCGAAGCCGACGATCTTGTCGACCTCTTCGCCCTTGGCGGTAAGCATGATGATGGGGATCAAGGAAGTGGCCTCGAGCGCCTTGAGCCTGCGCAGGACCTCAGTGCCTTCCATGTCCGGGAGCATTATGTCGAGAAGGACGAGATCGGGCCTGTGGGCCTTAGCGGCTTCTATCGCCTCGGGGCCGTCCTTGGCGAGGATAGCCTGAAAACCCGCGCGCTTGAGGTTGTACTCGAGGAGATTCAGGATATCAGGTTCGTCGTCAACTACGAGTATTCTGACCTGCGCCGGTTTCTGCAACTATGAGCTCCCTGACTCTCTTTTCTATATCGTCCCTGACGCGCTGCATGACGGCCCAGGGCCGCCCCAGCGGGTCTTCTATCTTCCAGTCGTATGTACTGCCCCTGAAATCGACCGGGCAGAACTTGTCGGCGGTGCAGCAGCCCATCGTCACGACTACGTCGGCCCACCCGAGCATCTCGTTTGTAAGCTGATCAGAGGTCTGCTTAGAGATGTCTATGCCAATCTCCTTCATGGCCTCGATGGTAGACCTGTTGACAGAGCCGGAGGCCGAAGTACCGGCGCTTCTGACCTCTACAATCCCTTTTCCATGAAGCCTGGCAAAGCCCTCTGCCATCTGGCTGCGGCAGGTGTTCCCCACGCATACGAACAATATCTTTATCGCCATTGAAACTTCTCTCAGCAGTTTTTGTCTATCTTATCTTTTTATCATACGCCGGAATCCGTTGGCAATAACTTAATGAGGGCTGATGAGCGAGCGCTCGCGGGAGCTTGAAGCGTGTATCTCACCTCCCATCCCCCATCAAGGATGAGGGTTTCAGAAAACAATCGCGTAAAACCCAGCCGTCAGACCCTGAAGAGAATAAAAAAAAGGGGCGGCATTCAGCCGCCCCTTTTGGATTCTTTTTTACTGACTGCTTTACCAAATACCGGTCATGAGGTACTCATGCATGGAATCCGCGGCCTTCCTGCCGTCCCCCATCGCGAGTATGACGGTCGCCCCGCCCCTTACGATGTCGCCTCCCGAGAAGACGCCCTTCTTGCTCGTCCTTCCGGTGTCCGGGTCGACAGTGATGTTACCCCACTTGTTCACCTTGATGTCAGGCGAGGTCTGCGGGATGAGCGGGTTTGCGCCGTTGCCGATGGCGACTATCGCTACGTCGCACTCCAGTGTGAACTCGGAGCCCTTAACCTCGACCGGCCTTCTCCTGCCGGACTCGTCCGGGGCGCCAAGCTCCATTCTGACGCACTCCACGGCTTTGAGCCTTCCCTCTTCGTCTCCTATGAACCTCTTGGGGGCGGTGAGGAGCTGTAATTTCAACCCTTCCTGCTCGCCGTGGTGTATCTCTTCTTTTCTCGCGGGCAGTTCATCCTTTGAGCGCCTGTAGACTATCGAGACCTCTTCAGGGCAGAGCCTCAGAGCGGTCCTCGCGGCGTCCATGGCGGTGTTGCCGCCGCCGAAGACGGCGACCTTCCTGCCCCTTATGATGGGCGTGTCATACTCGGGGAAAAGATAAGCCTTCATGAGGTTGACCCTCGTGAGGTACTCGTTGGCCGAGTAGACTCCGGCGAGGTTCTCACCCGGTATGTTCATGAAGTTCGGGAGGCCCGCGCCAGAGCCGACAAAGACGGCCTGGTAGCCGCTGGCAATAAGCTCGTCTATCGTCTCGAGCTTTCCAACGACGGCGTTGTGGACTATCTCGACTCCCATGCGGCGGAGGTACTCGACCTCTGACTGGACTATCTTTTTTGGGAGCCTGAACTCGGGTATTCCGTACATGAGAACGCCGCCTGAGACATGGAGCGCCTCGAACACGGTGACCTTATGCCCTTTTTTCACCAGGTCAGCCGCGACGGTAAGGCCGGCGGGGCCCGCGCCGACTACGGCGGCCTTCTTGCCGGTCGACCTCGGTATCTCGGGGAGCGCGACTTCGCCGTGCTCTCTCTCAAAGTCGGCGACAAACCTCTCGAGCCTGCCGATTGAGACGGGCTCGTTCTTCTTGCCGACGATGCAGACCTTCTCGCACTGGTCTTCCTGCGGGCAGACCCTGCCGCAGACAGCCGGGAGGCCGTTGGTCTCTTTTATCTTTCTGGCCGCCTCGACGAACTTGCCTTCGCCGACGAGCCTTATGAACCAGGGTATGTCGATATTGACCGGGCAGCCGCCGACGCAAAGGGGCTTCTTGCACTGGATGCACCTTTTGGCCTCGATCATGGCCTGCTCGGGCGTATAGCCCAGCGGGACTTCGTAGAAGTTCGTGACGCGCTCTTTGGGGTCCTGCTCCGGCATGACCTGCCTGGGCAGCTTCATCCTCTCTTTAATTTCCTTCGGGTCCATTTCCATCTGGGACTCGCTCCTTTTATGGTATCTTTGGTCGCTTCGGCCGCCCTATTTGTTCTTCTCGTAGCACTTGGAGCCTTCGTGGTAGGTGAGCTCTTCCATCGCGAGCTTCTCTTCCTTCAGGTAGCTCCTGTTGCGCAAGATGAGCTCGCCGTAATCGACCTGGTGGCCGTCGAACTCAGGGCCGTCGACGCAGACGAACTGGGTCTTGCCGCCGACAGTTACCCTGCACGCGCCGCACATTCCCGTGCCGTCGACCATGATGGGGTTGAGGGAGACGACCGTCGGGATGGAATAGGGCTTTGTGGTGTTGCCCACGGCCCTCATCATCGGGACCGGGCCTATGCCTACGACAAGGCCGATCTTCACGCCTTCGTCGATGAGGTTCTGCAATACCTGCGTTACGAAACCGTGATGACCGTAGCTGCCGTCGTCGGTTGTAATATGCATCTCGTCGCTCACCGCCCTCATCTCCTTTTCGAGTATGAGGAGGCTTTTATTTCTCGCGCCGATGATGGAGATGACCTTGTTGCCGGCCTCCTTCAAGGCCTTCGCTATGGGGTAGACGGGAGCGGTGCCTATGCCGCCGCCTACGCACACGGCAATGCCGAAGTTCTCTATGTGAGTCGGCTTGCCAAGGGGGCCGACGATGTCGAGTATCATGTCCCCGGGGATCATGTTGCCGAGCATGGCCGTGGATTTGCCCACTTCCTGCATGATTATCGTTATCGTGCCGTCGTTGTTGTCGGAGTCGACTATCGTGAGAGGGACCCTCTCTCCCATCTCGTTGAGACGGAAGACGACGAACTGCCCGGCCTTCCTCTTTTTCGCTATGAGCGGAGCCTTGATCTTATACTGGTAGACAGTATGGGCCAGCTCAATTTTCTCGGTTATCTCGAACATGGTCTGCTCCTTTTGCGGCTTATGCCAGGGAACCCCGTTTTTTTAAAGCCGTGGAATAATAACAGAATACAGTTGGCGTTTTCAATCATTTCGCTCACTTGACGAGGCAGACCCAGAACTCCTTATTCCCCTTGGCCCCGAGTATCGCTGAAGTGCCTGTCGAGCGGACCGTAAAGCCGAGAGCCTCGGAGAATAGAGAGATCCTTTCCATGACCGCGCCGTGCAAAGCCGGGTCTCTTACTATGCCGCCCTTGCCGACCTGCCCTTTGCCGACCTCGAACTGCGGCTTTACAAGGGCCAGGATGAGTCCTCCTTCTTTCACGAACTCCCTTGCCTTGGGCAAGACCTTTTCAAGGGAGATGAAAGAGACGTCTATTACCGCGAGGTCGATTGCCTCGCCTATGTCGGAGGGCTCCATGTACCTTATGTTGCGCTCTTCCAAAACAACGACCCTCGGGTCGTTCCTCAAGGAGCTGTCGATGAGCCCCTTGCCTACGTCTATCGCGTAGACTTTCCTCGCTCCCCTTTTAAGGAGGCAGTCAGTGAAGCCGCCGGTCGAGGCTCCTATATCCATGGCGACAAGGCCTGAAACCTCTACGCCTGTCTCGTCTAAAAAGCCGGAGAGTTTCACTCCTCCCCTTCCAACGAACGGAAGCGGCTCTTTTACCGTTATCTCGGAGTCCTCAGGGACTTCCCTGCCCGGCTTGTCGATTACGACCGAGCCGCACATGACCTTGCCCGCCATTATCAGGGCCTGGGCCTTCTGGCGGGTGGCAACAAGCCCCTTGTCAACGAGGAGGCTGTCTATCCTCGCCTTTTTTTTCTTTTCAGTCTTCAGGCTCAAAAGGCCGTCTTCTTTTTTCTGTTGAGGGCGACAAGGGACTTCACCGCCGCCTCAATTGACGGGGCGTCGAGCCCCGCTTTAGAGCGAAGCTCGTCCTGGCCGCCGTGCTCTATGAACTCGTCTGCGACCCCTACGCGCTTCAAAGGAACCTGCACTCCGTGCTCTTCGAGGAGCTCCAGGACCGCCGCGCCGAAGCCGCCCTGCAGCGCGTTCTCCTCGACCGTCACGACGCACCCGGCAGAAGAGGCGACCTTGAGGATGAGGTCAGCGTCAAGGGGCTTGGCAAACCTGCAGTTCACGACAGAAGTCTTTATGCCGGCCTTCTCAAGGGAAGCCGCGGCAACGAGCGCCGGGCTCAGCATGGTGCCGATAGAGAGGATGACAGCGTCATTACCGTCTTTTAATACCTCGGCCTGCCCCGGCGGGATGAACTTCATCGGCCCGGCAGTGTCGACCCCGATGCACACTCCTCTGGGGTAGCGGATGGCAACCGGCCTGTTATATTGGACTGCCGAGTAGAGCATGTGGCGGAGCTCTGAAGCGTCCTTGGGAGCGGCCACTATCATGTTCGGTATGTGCCTCAGGAAAGAGATGTCAAAGAGGCCGTGGTGGGTAGGCCCGTCCTGCCCGACTATCCCTGCCCTGTCTATGGCTATGACGACCGGCAGGTTCTGGAGGCAGACGTCGTGAAAGACCTGGTCATACGCCCTCTGCAAGAAAGTCGAGTAAATGGCGGTAACAGGCACGAAGCCTTCCTTGGCAAGGCCGGCGGCGAAGGTCAGCGCGTGCTGCTCTGCTATGCCGACATCAAAGAACCTCTCCGGAAAACGCTCGGCAAACTTGGCGAGCCCGGTGCCCTCGGGCATGGCGGCGGTTATGGCCACGACGCGGCGGTCCTTATCAGCCAGCTCAAGGAGGGCCGTGCTGAAAACATTTGTATAGGAGAGCTTGGAGGGCGCCTTCGGTTTGCCGGTCGCTTTCACGAAAGGGCCTACGCCGTGGAAAGAAGCCGGGTCTTCCTCAGCGGGAAGATAGCCCTTGCCCTTGGTCGTCAGCACATGAAGAAGGACCGGCCCTTCGAGCGCTTCCACGTCTTTGAACACGGCTACCAGCGCGGCAACGTCGTGGCCGTCAATGGGGCCTATGTAATGGAAGCCGAGCCCCTCGAAGAGCATGCCCGGCGTAAGGAGCGTTATTATGGAGTCCTCGGCCTTCCTGGCGAGGGCAAGGAGCCTGTTGCCTACCCTCGGGATGGACTTTATGAAGGTCTCGATATCCTTCTTGAGGTTGGTCGCGAACCTTCCCGTGAGCTTCCTGCTCAAAAACTGCGAGAGCGCGCCGACATTTTTCGATATCGACATCTCGTTGTCGTTCAATACGACTATGAGGTTTTTCTTGAGGTGCCCGGCCTGGTTCAAGCCTTCGAACGCGAGCCCGGCAGTAAGCGAGCCGTCGCCGATGACGGCGACGACAGCGTTCTTTTTTCCTTCGAGGTCGCGCGCCGCGGCCATGCCGAGCGCGGCTGAAATTGAGGTGGACGAATGTCCGGCTATGAAGGCGTCGAAATCGCTCTCAGAGGGCTTTGGAAAGCCGCTTACGCCGCCTGACTGACGGAGCGTCTTAAACCCGTCCCTCCTGCCGGTGAGTATCTTGTGGGCGTAGGCCTGGTGCCCCACGTCCCATATTATCTTGTCATCCGGTGCGCTCAGCGTGTACTGGAGCGCTATGGCTATCTCGACGGCGCCGAGGCTCGAGGCAAGGTGTCCGCCCTTGTCAGAGACCGTGTCGATTATGAGCTCTCTTATCTCTGAGGCCAGAAGAGGCAGTTCCTCAACGGAGAGCCTCTTGAGGTCGGCAGGCCCGTTTATGCTGTCCAGGAGTTTTTTCACGGGTCGGATTCCTACTTCCTTCTGTCTACTATGTAGCGGGCTATCGCGCGCAGCGGGTCTGCCTTGGAGTCGAAATTCTCAAGCGACTTCAACGCCATGCCGACGAGATCGGAAGCCCTCTTCTTCGACTCATCAAGGCCGATGATCGAAGGATAAGTGGCCTTGCCTTTTTTCTCGTCCCCGCCGGCGTTCTTGCCCATCTCCTCGGCGGAGCCCTCGACGTCAAGTATATCGTCGGCTATCTGGAAGGCGAGCCCTATGGCCTTGCCGTACTTTGAGAGGGCTTCGAGCTGAACGCCTGTCGCCCCTCCCATCAACGCGCCGCACCTTATTGCAGAGAGCATGAGCTCGCCGGTCTTGTGTATGTGTATGTACTCGAGGACCGGGAAGGAGACCTCCTGCCCCTCTGACTCTATGTCGACCATCTGCCCGCCTATCATGCCGACTGAGCCGGAGGCCCTGGCGAATTCCCTGATGACTTCTATCACCCTCGAAGGGTTGCTTGTCTCTGTCCTGGCAATAAGCTCGAAGGCGACGGTCAAAAGGGCGTCCCCGGCCAAAATGGCGGTCGCCTCGCCGAAAGCCTTGTGGCAGGTCGGGACTCCCCTGCGCAGGTCGTCGTTGTCTATGGCCGGGAGGTCGTCGTGTATGAGGGAGTAGGTGTGCACGCACTCGAAAGCGCAAGCGGTGTTGAGCGCCTCTTCAACCGCCCCGCCTACAGCCTCGGCCGAGGCGAGCACAAGCACAGGCCTTATCCGCTTGCCGCCGGCGAACAGGCTGTAATGCATGGCCTTGTGGAGGTTCTGCGGGTACTCCCCCTCTTTGTGGAGGAGCTCACGAAGCCCCTTGTTGACAAGTCCGGTCTTAGCGGAAAGATATGCCTGAAGGTCCAAAGCGTCCTCGCTCAAAAGGCTTAAGCCCAAGTGAAGCGGCCATAAGAGGCTTCCTGCCTGAGCCCGCGGAATGATTACTAAAACAGCATGATAACAGAAGGAAAAATCAAATACAAGAAAACGATTGGCGTCTCCCGGGACTAAAAAACCCCCTTCCGCCGAAGCGGAAGGGGGTTTTGTTTGCCTGGTTAAAAAGAAGCTTGAAAAGCCTCTATATTTTTAGCCGGCCTTTACGACGTTCGAGGCCTGGGGACCCTTGGGGCCCTGAGTGATCTCAAACTCAACCTCTTCGCCTTCCTTGAGAGTCTTGAAGCCGTCGCCGCCGATGGCGGTGTAATGGACAAAAACGTCCTCACCTGACTCCTGCTGGATGAAACCAAAACCCTTTGTGTCGTTGAACCACTTTACTCTGCCTCTTGCCATTACGTGCCTCCTTGTTTTCAGGAACTCTCTTGCATAAAAAAAACCGCGGAGTTATTGCCTCCCTCCACGGTTTAACTGACAATAACTTGCCATCTGCAAACAAGAATCCCTGTGTTGAATATGGTCACATACTATCAGCATAAATAATTCGTTGTCAAGCCTTTTTATTTCACTCCGCAATTGACTTCCTGTTTACCTTGACGGGCCGACGACTTCTGAAACGCCGACTACGTCTATCCCCCTGGCGGCAAGCGCCGGGACAGATTCCCTCAAGGCCCTTATGGTCTCAGGGTACGGGTGCCCGATGGCTATCGCCCTGCCGTTTTTCTGCGCCTGCCTGACGGCTTCCATCAACTGGCGCTTGATATACTCGACATCCCTCGTGTTGTCGAGGAAGACGTTCCTGTCGGCGCTCGGCACGCCAAGCTCCCTGGCGAGACGGCCTGCGACCGACTTTGAAGTCGTGCGGCTGTCGATGAAGAGCATATCCTTTTTCTTCACGACTTTCAGGACCTCGCGCATGCCTCCCGCGTCCTCGGTGAACCTCGAGCCCATGTGGTTGTTCATCCCTATGGCGTCAGGCACGGTCTTCATCCCTGATTCCATCCTGGCCCTTATCTCCTCGGGGCTCATGGCGATCAAGAGAGCGCCGTCGCCCGGATTATGCTCCATGAGCTCTCTGGGCTCCATCGGCATGTGCACGATGACGTCAAGCCCTTTTGAATTGGCGAGGTTCGATATCTTCCCTGAGTCTCTCATGTTAGGCATGACAGCGATAGTCACCTGGCCGCCGACCTCGAGGAGTTCCTTGAGCTTTCTTATGTCAGGGCCCATGTCGTCGATTATTATGGCGAGCCGTGGCCTCACCGGCGGCTTCACGATTGTCTCAGGAACAGGCTCGGGCTCGGGAGCTTCCGGAGGAGTAACCGGCAGCGGCGCCTCTGGCTGGCGCACGGCCGTCTCAGGCGGCTTTACTGGCGGAGCAGTCTGCCTCGGAGCGCTGATGTACATGAAAAAAAACAGCGCCGCGCCCACTCCGGCGGCAAATCCAAGCGCCAAAAGGAGCCACGAAAGCGATGAACCTTTTTTTTTCTTAGCCATCAGGCGTCTCCTGTGATTACTGAAAAGCTTTTTGAGAGAATCCTTTTATAAAAAGTTTCCCCCATAAAATCTTTCAACAGCCTGCTAAAAAGAAGGCCCCTTACGGGGCCTTCGCGGTAGTATCATTTACTTCTCAGCCTGCCTTCTGGGTGCTGCCTTTGCCCTTGAAGATATACCAGCTCTTGAGGTACTCGACGGCCCTCTTGAGCTGAACGTCCTCGCCGTTTTCAGTCAGCTTTACCTGCGCCTCGGAAGGCGAGGACGTCTTTTCGGCCTCGGGCTTTTTCGCCTCTTTTTTCACTTCCGGCCCCTCAGCCGCGAGGTGGCCTTCAAGGTCGGCTTCTTTAAGGTGGCCCTTGGGCACTTCGCCCACGATGATGTCAGGCTCGATGCCGCGGGCCTGAATTGACCTGCCCGAAGGCGTGTAGTACTTGGAAGTCGTGAGCCTCACTGCCGAGCCGTCGGTAAGGGGTATTATGGTCTGCACAGAGCCCTTGCCGAATGTCTGCACGCCGAGGATTATGGCCCTCTTGTGGTCCTGGAGCGCGCCGGCGACGATCTCTGAAGCGGAAGCGCTGCCGTTGTTCACGAGCACTATCATCGGGTAATCCGGCTGGCTTCTCGCGGCGTCCGCGTTGAAGGTCATGTTCTGGCCGGCCGCCCTGCCCTTGGTGTAGACGATGAGGCCGGAGTCGATGAACTCGTTGGAGACGGAAACGGCTTCCTGCAGGAGGCCGCCCGGGTTGTTCCTGAGGTCGAGTATGAGGCCTCTGAGCTTTTTGCCCTCGCTCTTGGAAGCGAGCTCCACGAGCGCCTTGTCAAGGTCCTCTGTCGTGCGCTCCTGGAACTGGTTGAGCTTGACGTAGCCGAAGCCCTCATCGAGCATCTTGAACTTGACGCTCTTGACCTTTATGACCGCCCTGGTGATGACGAACTGCCTGGGCTCGGTAAAGCCTTCCCTCATTATGTGTATGGTAATCGGCGTATCCTTGGGGCCGCGCATGAGGCCCACGGCCTCTGAAAGCGGCATGTCCTTGGTCGACTTGTCGCCTATCTTGACTATTCTGTCACCCGCGAGGAGGCCGGCCTTGTGCGCAGGAGTGTCCTCTATCGGGGCGATGACCGTGAGGACGTTGTCCTTCATGCCTATCTCTATGCCTATGCCGCCGAAGCTCCCCTTGGTGTCTATCTGCATCTCCTTGTACTCGTCCGGGGTCATGAAGCTCGAATGCGGGTCGAGGTTCTTGACCATGCCTTTCAAGGAGTTATAGATGACTTCCCTGGTGTCGACCTCTTCCGCATAGTTATCCTGGACTATGCTGAGGACGTCGGTGTACACCTTGAGGCTCTCATAGGTGCTCCCCGGAACAACGGCCTTCTGGCTGAGTCCCCACGAGGAGAACGAGAAGGCCGCTATTATTATCAGAGCCCCGGCAAGGAGCTTGGGACTGAAGAATTTTTTCATTAACACTTCCTCCTTGGATAGCGCGCCTTAGAACTTTGGGCGGCCGACGGATATTATATCAAAATGACGGGCGGCGTTTACAGAAAATAATCAACGCCCGGTTAGCCAGTCCATGGGGTCCTTCGGGACGCCCCTTTGCCTTACCTCGAAATACAGCCCCGGCCTTCCCTCAGGGCCGCTGTCGCCGACAAGACCGACCTCGGAGCCCCGCAGAGCCTCCTCGCCCTTGGCCTTCGATACCTTCGCCAGGTGGGCATAGAGCGTGTAGAAGCCGCCTTTGTGGTCGAGTATCAGGACCTGGCCGTAGCCCTTGAGCCAGCCGACGTAGATGACCTTGCCGTCGTAGACGCTTTTTACCGGCGAGCCGAGGGAAGATTCAATGGTAATGCCGTTGTTGAAGGTGACTGTATTGAACCTGGGGTGCTTCACCTTGCCGTACCTCGATGTGACCTGGCCGTCAGCCGGCATTGGCAGGCGGCCCTTCATCGAGGCGAAGCCCGTGCCTTTGGGCGCGTCCGGCTCGGCCGCAGAGCCCCTCAGGCCGTCTATCAGTCGCGTGAGCTGGGCGGCGGCCTTTTCAAGCTCCTTTACAGCGCCTTCCCTCCTGACCTTCTCGTGCTTTATGTCATTCAAAAGGGCGAGCTTGGCCCTGGAGAGCGCCTCTGACTCTGCTTTTTTAGAGACGACAGCCTGTCTCGCGGAGTCTGCCTCCCTGAGCACTGCCGCCTTTTTGCGCCGCTCGGAGTCGAGCCCTGAGATGGTCTTCTCATAGCCCTCTATGAGCCCGGCGTCGATGTCCATTATCATGGTCAGGTACTTGTGGCGGCGGCCGAGCGTGGATGAGTCCGACGAGAACAGGAGCTCCATCGCCTCACCCCTGCCCATCTTGTACATGGCTCTGAGCCTTGCCCTGAGCCTCGATTCAAGCCTCCTCTTGTCCGACTCAAGAGAGGATATGCGCCGCTCCGAGGCCGCCACCTCCCTATGGAGGCCGGCAACAGAGCCGTCGAGGGCCATGAGCTCCTCTCTT
The DNA here is from genome assembly GCA_020846435.1 of Deltaproteobacteria bacterium. Classification (GTDB taxonomy): domain Bacteria; phylum Desulfobacterota; class GWC2-55-46; order GWC2-55-46; family GWC2-55-46; genus GWA2-54-12. The sequence continues at coordinate 12,084 of JADLDY010000044.1, read as the reverse complement.
TTTACGGCAAGCTCCCTGTTTATACCCTCGAGCTCGCCGAGGACGTCAGTCTCCTTGCCGGATATCTCCCTTATCGCCTTCTTCTCTTCCCTTATCTGCCTCTGTACGTCCTCGAGCTTTTTCTCCTTCCTCAAAAGCTCCTGCTTCGGGGGCTTTTCAGCGTAAGCGGCCCCATGGACGAAGAAAATCGCCAGGAGGATCAGAGCAGCGGGCTTCATACCTTCAGGAACCTGTTCATGGAGATGAGGCTTCCGGCGACCCCCATTAGCATTCCTCCGCCGATAAGCGCGGCAAGGAATACAGGGGCGCCAAAGGGCAGCTCAACCGCGAACCTCAGGTAGGAGGGGACAGAGCCAAGTAGAGCGTACCTGCCGAGGGCAAGCACGCACAGGGCAAGAAGCCCGCCGAAGAAGCCCTGGATGAGCCCTTCGAGGACAAAAGGCGCCTTCACATACATATCGGAAGCACCGACCAGTTTCATTATCTCTATTTCGTCTTTCCTCGCGTAGACGGCGAGCCTTATCGTGTTGGACATGATGAAGAGGGTCGCGGCACCGAGGAAGACCCCTATGACTATCGCGGAGAGCTGCGCGAACCTTACGAAGGCGGAGAGCTTCTCGACCCATTCCATGCTGTACTGCACATCCTCGACCCAGCCGAGCGCCTTTATGCGCCCCGCGACCTCCGCAATCCTCTCGGGCTGGTTGAACTCCTCGTGCACGCTTACCTCGAAGGAAGCCGGCAGAGGGTTGGCGTCAAGCCCGTCGAGTATGCCTTCGTGCCCCTTGAGCTCTTCCGTGAGCCTCTCAAGGGCTTCTTCCTTTGAGACGAACTCCACTGACCTGACGCCGGGGACCTTGGCGACCGCGGCCTTCGAGCTCTCGACCTGGAGAGCCTGCGAGTCCTTCATGTAGACGACAAGCTGTGTCTTTTCGCCCCAGCCCTCGACTACCCCGTTCAGGTTCATAATGACGAATACGAAAAGCGAGAAGATGGACAGAGAAAAGGCGAGCGTGAAAGAGGTAAGTATGGTGGTGCCGATATTTTCCCTGAGCGAGCGGAACGCGTCGGAGAGTATGTAGAAGAAGTCAGCAGAACCTTTCTTTGACATCAGCCGACGAGCCTCCCGCCTTCGAGCGCGACGGTGCGTCTGGCGTATTTCTCGATGAGCATCTTGTCATGGGTCGCGACGACGACCGTCGTGCCGCGGCTTGAGACCTCTTTGAAGAGCTCGATTATCTGTATTGAGAGAGCCGGGTCGAGGTTGCCAGTCGGCTCGTCAGCGAGGATTATGGCCGGGTCTTTCACGAGCGCCCTCGCTATGGCGACCCTCTGCTGCTCGCCGCCGGAAAGCTGGAGCGGCTTGAAGTTGGCCCTGTGCTGGAGCTTCACATAGGAGAGCATCCGCGCCACCCGCCTCTTGACGTCTGAAGGTGCGACCCCCATGACCTTGAGTGAGAGCGCGACGTTCTCGAAGACTGTCTTGTTGGGAAGCAGTTTGAAATCCTGGAATACGAACCCTATGCGGCGCCTGAGCTCAGGGAGTTCAGCGGAGGGTATCCTGACATAGTTCCTGCCGTCGAGTATTATCTGCCCTTCGGTCGGTGCTTCAGAGCCGAACATTATCTTCAAAAGGGTAGATTTGCCCGCGCCCGATGGACCTGTTATGAAGAGGAACTCGCCTTTGGGGATCTTCAGGGTTATATCCTGAAGGGCGGGAAGGCCGCCCTCATAGCTCTTTGATACGTGGAACATCTGTATCATCTGGAAAAGGGTCTCCCGAAGGTGTAAATCATTAAATTAGCGTTGGTTTTCAATAAGTTGCGCATCTGCATGAAACCCGTGCATTATCCCAGTTGACCTGACCCGTGTCAAGGCCAATAAGAGGGGCTTAAGAGAGCTTTGTGCCGATCAAGCAGCGTTTCAGCCGAGTTTTCTTTTCCATTCCAGCCCCTTACCGGATATAATCGCACGAGAGAGCAACAAGGAGCCGTGATGAAGTTCAAATTCGACGATCTGATAGAAAGAACTGGCACCCATTCGGTCAAGTGGGACCATCATGACATGAAGGGCGAGGTCGAGGGCATGATACCCATGTCGATAGCTGACATGGACTTCCATGTGCCGCCCTTCATAACCGACGCGCTCGCGAAGAGGGTCTCTCACGGGATATTCGGCTACACCGTCGTGCCGGCGAGCTATTACGAGGCCCTCGAAAGATGGCTTGAGAAGAGGTTCGGCTGGAAAGTGCAAAGGGAGTGGATAAGGTTCTCCCCTGGCGTCATCCCGGCCTTGAACTTCTGCGTCCAGACATTCACGGAGCCCGGCGACAAGGTCATCATACAGCCGCCTGTCTACCACCCGTTCAAGGCGGCCATAAGCAACAACGCAAGGGCCGTCGTAAATAACCCGCTGAGAAAGACTGGCGGCCGCTACGAGATGGACCTCGACGGCCTTGAAAAACTCATAGACAGCCGCACGAAGATGCTGATACTCGCGAGCCCGCACAACCCTGTGGGAAGAGTCTGGACGCGAAGCGAGCTCGAATCTCTCGTCGAGATATGCTCTGATAACAATATCCTCATAGTCTCCGACGAGATACACGCTGACCTCATAATGCCGGGGCACAGGCACATACCTACTGCGAGCGTCTCGGATAAGGCCGCGAAGATAACCATCACCTGCACCTCGCCGTCCAAGACCTTCAATGTCGCCGAGCTGCATGTGGCGAACATAATAATCGCCAACAGAGGGCTCTTCGAGAGGTTCGACCTCGCGTTAACGAAGGCCGGGCTCAACAGGCCCAACATACTGGGGCTCTACGCAACAGAAGCGGCCTACACTCACGGCGAGAAGTGGGTCGAAGAGCTCATCCCGTATCTGTTCGGAAACTACCTTGCAATGAAGGAGCTTTTCAAGTCAGAGCTTCCGAGGGTCAATTGCGGCGAGATGGAAGGGACATACCTCGGATGGCTCGACTTCAACGGCTTTGGTCTCTCTGACGCAAAAATAGAGGAGATACTTCTCACGAAGGCAAGGGTCGCGATGACGCCGGGGCGCATCTTCGGCCCTGGAGGAGAAGGCTTTTACAGGATGAACCTCGCCTGCCCGAAGACTGTGGTGGAAGAGGCAGTGAGAAGGATTGTGGAGGCGTTCAGGGGGATTTGAAGCCTTGTCAGCTTGTTCAAAGAAAAAGGGCTGATTCCTTTCGGAATCAGCCCTTTTTATGTCTGGCGGGGCCGACGGGACTCGAACCCGCGCCCTCTGGCTTGACAGGCCAGCGTTATAACCGACTTAACTACGGCCCCGTTGTAAGCAGTATTTTTTATGGTAGGCGGAACAGGGCTCGAACCTGTGACCCCTGCCTTGTAAGGGCAGTGCTCTACCAACTGAGCTACCCGCCCGTTGGAGCGAACTTCACTCCCCGCCGAGACCGGCGGGGAGCTTTATTATTTACCAGTTCTGAGTTCGCATGTCAAGGCATTTGAGCGATCAGTGCCTGAGAAGGTCTTCAGCCACCACGGGAGCCGGCGCCGGAGGGGGCGCTGCCACTTCCTTTTCCTCGGGCTGCCCCTTGAAGATCTCTTCCCTCGTCTTGACATCGAGCGCGTTCAGGAGGACGTCGTCCATGTGCTCGACAAGAACTGTCTTGACCTTCTTCAATATCTGCGCCGGTATCTCCTTCAAGTCCTTCTCGTTCTCCTTGGGGATGAGTACCGTCGGTATGCCAGCCCTGTGCGCGGCCAGCAGCTTTTCCTTGAGGCCGCCTATGGGCAACACCTTGCCGCGCAGAGTTATCTCGCCGGTCATTGCAATGTCCTTGCGAACGGGTATCTTGGAGAGGGCCGACGCTATTGCCGTGCCCATCGTGATGCCGGCCGACGGGCCGTCCTTGGGGATGGCGCCTTCAGGAACATGGATGTGTATGTCGAACTTCTGGTAAAAATCCTTCTCAAGGCCGAGCTCGTTAGCGCGGCTCCTTATGTAGGTCATGGCCGCCTGCGCGGACTCCTGCATGACCTCGCCGAGCTTGCCGGTGATGATGAGCTTGCCCCTGCCCTGCACGAGCGCTACCTCTATCGCGAGGAGCTCTCCGCCGACTTCCGTCCAGGCAAGGCCCGTAGCGACGCCTATCTCGTTGTTACCTTCGACCGTCCCGTAACTGTACTGCGGGACTCCGAGGTACTTGGGCAAAGTCTTCATGGTGACGACGACCCTCGTCTCAGAGCCCTTCTTGAGTATCTCCTTGGCGGCCTTCCTGCATATCGCGGCCACCTGACGCTCGAGGTTCCTTACGCCCGCTTCCTTGGTGTAGCGCCTGATGAGCATGAGGAGCGCGGACTTTCCGACCTCGAGGTTGGCTTCCGTGAGCCCGTGCATCTTGAGCTGTTTGGGAAGGAGGAACCTCTCGACTATGTGGAGCTTTTCCAGCTCGGTGTAGCCGGGTATCCTTATGAGCTCCATCCTGTCGAGGAGCGGGTACGGGATGCCCTGTATCGAGTTAGCGGTAGTTATGAACATTATGTTGGACAGGTCGTAATCGCAGTCCAGATAATGGTCGTTGAAAGTATGGTTCTGCTCAGGGTCGAGGACTTCGAGCAGAGCTGAAGCCGGGTCTCCCCTGAAGTCGTGGCTCATCTTGTCGATCTCGTCCAGAAGGAACACAGGGTTGTTAGAGCCCGCCTTCTTGAGAGACTGCACTATCTTGCCAGGCATCGAGCCGATGTAGGTGCGCCTGTGGCCCCTTATCTCGGCCTCGTCCTTGACGCCGCCGAGCGAGAGCCTTACGAAGTTCCTGCCGGTCGCCCTTGCGATGGACTTGGCAAGAGAGGTCTTGCCGACGCCAGGAGGGCCGACAAGGCAGAGTATGGGGCCCTTCATCTCAGCGACGAGCCCTCTTACCGCCAGGTACTCTACTATCCTTTCCTTCACCGTCTTGAGGCCGTAGTGGTCTTCGTCGAGGACCTTCTCAGCCTCTTCGATGTCCTTCTTCTCCTCTGTCACGGCGTCCCAGGGGAGGGAAAGGAGCCAATCTATGAAGTTCCTGGAGACGGTCGCCTCGGCCGACATCGGGGACATGAGCCGGAGCTTCTTGATCTCCTGCTTGGCCTTCTTGGTGGCCTCCTTGGACATCTTCTTGGTCTTGAGCTTGTCCTCGAACTCCTGCAGTTCGCTCTTGAAGTCGTCCTTCTCGCCGAGCTCTTTCTGTATGGCCTTCATCTGCTCGGAGAGATAGTACTCCTTCTGGGTCTTCTCCATCTGGCGCTTGACTCTCTGGCGTATCTTCTGCTCGACCTCGAGTATCTCTATCTCGTTCTCCATGATGGAGTAGAGCCTCTCGAGCCTCTTGGCCGGGTTCGAGAGCGCGAGGAGCGCCTGCTTGTCTTCTATCTTTATGGTGAGGTGCGCGCTGACCGTGTCCGCGAGACGGCCCGGGTCCTCGATGGAGGAGACGCTCATCAGCATCTCTGGCGGGACCCTCTTGTTGAACTTGACGTAGGTCTCGAAGGACTTGACCACGCTCCTTGTGAGGGCTTCGGTCTCGACGGTCTCGTCCATCATATCTTCGACTTCCTCGACCTCGACCATGAAGCACTCGTCTTCGGAGACGAACTCCTTTATCGTGGCCCTTCTCTTGCCCTCGACGAGGACCTTGACGGTCCCGTCCGGAAGCCTGAGGAGCTGGAGGATGGTGCCGAGAGTGCCTATGTCGTATATGTCGTCGGGACCCGGCTCTTCGGTCTTGGCCTTCTTCTGAGCGGCGAGCAGTATGGACTTGTCCGCGCTCATGGCGTTCTCAAGGGCCTTTATGGACTTTTCCCTGCCCACGAAGAGCGGAACGACCATGTACGGAAAAATTATTATGTCCCTTAAGGGTATTAAAGGGATTACCATTTTATCTTTCTTCAAGTCTCTTCCCCCTTTGAAAAGGACAGCGTCTTTTGTACGCCCGTTCACTTAAGACCCGGCCCGCCCGCTGTAAGCGCGTCAGGCTGTCTCCGCCCTGTTACCGTAAACTATGATGGGCTTCGCGTGCTCTGTGATAACGTCCTCGTTAACGATGCACTCCTTGATGTTCGTCTGGGAAGGAAGCTCGTACATCGTCTCCAACATCACGTTCTCGAGGATGGCGCGCAGGCCCCTGGCCCCGGCCTTTCTCCTCATCGACTCCCTCGCGACCGCCGAGAGGGCTCCGTCCGTGAATTTGAGCTTCACGTTCTCGAACTCGAAGAGCTTCTGGTACTGCTTGATTATGGCGTTCCTCGGCTCCATCAGTATCTTGACGAGGTCCTGCTCGTTGAGCTCGCCGAGGGCGGCTATTACGGGCAATCTTCCCATGAACTCGGGGATGAGGCCGTACCTCAGGAAGTCGCCTGGCTCAACCTCGTGCATGAGCTTCGTGTAGTTCTGGTCGGTGAGCTGTTTTTTGCTGTCGTCTACATTGAAGCCGACCGACCTCTTGCCTATCCTCTGGGCCACTATCGAATCGAGCCCCGAGAACGCTCCACCGCAGATAAACAGGATGTTGGTCGTGTCAACCTGCAAAAACTCCTGCTGCGGGTGCTTCCTGCCGCCCTTGGGCGGGACATTGGCGACCGTGCCCTCGATTATCTTGAGGAGCGCCTGCTGGACTCCCTCGCCGGAGACGTCCCTCGTGATGGACGGGCTGTCCGACTTCCTCGATATCTTGTCTATCTCGTCGATATAGACGATGCCCTTCTGGCACCTTTCTATGTCGTACTCGGCGTTCTGCAACAATGAGAGGATAATGTTCTCGACGTCCTCGCCGACATAACCGGCCTCTGTAAGGGTCGTGGCGTCGGCGATGGTGAACGGGACATTGAGTATCTTCGCGAGCGTCTGCGCGAGAAGAGTCTTGCCTGAGCCGGTCGGCCCGACAAGCAGGATGTTCGACTTCTGGAGCTCGACATTGCCAAGGGCTATCTTGGACTCAATCCTCTTGTAGTGGTTGTGGACGGCGACCGAGAGCACCTTCTTGGCATGCTCCTGGCCTATGACGTACTCGTCGAGGATCTTCTTTATCTCAGAAGGCTTGGGGATAGCGTGCTCGCGCTTCTTGAAATCCTCTTTCTCGTACTCTTCAGCTATAATGTCATTGCAGAGTTCAATGCACTCGTCGCATATGTATACCATGGGGCCGGCAACGAGTTTTCTGACCTCGTCCTGCCCCTTGCTGCAAAACGAGCACGTCAGGTAGCTTCCGCCCTTCTTGTTTATCGACATCTTGTCCTCCGCCCCTTCATCATGGCCATAACCAGCTGATTCTGCCGGCTATTTCGGCCTTGCTTCGACTGCCGTCCTCTTGTCTATTACCTTGTCAATTATACCATACTCAACAGCCTGCTGCCCGTTCATGAAAAAGTCGCGTTCAGTGTCCCTGCGGAGCTTTTCCATTGTCTGGCCAGAGTGCTTCGCGAGGATGATCGTAAGCTCTTCTCTTATCCTCAGTATCTCTTTGGCCTGTATGTCTATGTCGGTAGCCTGCCCCTGCGCCCCGCCAAGCGGCTGGTGGATGAGTATCCTCGAGTTCGGGAGAGCGAACCTTTTTCCGGCGGCCCCTCCGCACAGGAGGAGTGCGCCCATCGAGGCGGCCTGCCCCACGCATATCGTCGAGACGTCGGGCTTGACGTACTGCATGGTGTCGTAGATCGCGAGGCCCGCGGTCACGAGGCCGCCCGGTGAGTTGACGTAAAGGTATATGTCCTTTTCCGGGTCCTCTGATTCCAGGAACAGGAGCTGGGCTACTATGAGGTTGGCAACGACATCGTCGACGGCAGTGCCGAGGAAGATTATCCTGTCCTTGAGGAGCCTTGAGAATATGTCATAGGCCCGCTCCCCCCTGCCCGACTGCTCTACTACCATTGGGACCAGATTCATATCCCCTCCCGAGTGGTTTTTATCTGGGCCTTAGGCGCCAGGCTTGCTGTTTTCAATTATTATGTCGAATACCTTCTCGTGCTTGAGGCCGTCCTTTATCACTTCCATCGCGCCTTCGGTCTGAATCCTGGACATGAGAGACTCGTAGGAGACGTTCCTCTGCGTGGCGATCGTCCTCACCGAAGTCTCGACCTCGACCGGGGTCACCTGGACAGCTTCCTTTGCGGCGATGGTGTCGAGTATTATGTCTTCCCTTACCGAGCGCACGGCGGCCGGGCGGTACTTTTCCTTGAGCTGGTCGATGTTGAGGCCCTTGTCCTCAGGGGCCGACATGCCAGCCCTCATGTTCTCGATCACCCTGCTGAGGATGACGCCCATGTACCTGTTGACGAGCGCGTCAGGCACCTCGAACGGGTGCGCCGCGATAAGCTTGTCGAGGATCTCGTTCTTTATCTTTTCCTTGCCTTCGCTTGCCTTGTGCTTCTCGATCTCTTCCTTGACCTTTGCCCTCAGCGCCTCGAGGTTCTCGCAGCCCATGTCCTTGGCGAAGGCCTCGTTGACCTCGGGAACTCCCTTTTCCTTCACGGCCTTGACGCTCAGCTTGAACTGGGAGACCTTTCCGGCCAGAGACGCTTCGCTGTAATTCTCAGGGAAGGTTATGTCCACTTCCTTCACGTCGCCCTTTGAAGCGCCCTTCAACGCCTCGTCAAAGCCCGGGAGAAGTGACTTCTCGCCGATGATGCACGGGTATCCCTCGCCCTTGCCGTTCTTGATGGGCTCTCCGTTCATGAAAGCCTCGAAGTCCACGACCACGAGGTCGCCCTCGCCAGCCGGCCTTTCGACTTCCCTGAACTGGGCGGCCGCTTCCTTGAGGTTCTGCAGGCCCTTTTCAATATCCTCTTCGCTCACAGGGGAGGCTTCTTTCTTCAATTCCATGCCGCGGTATCCGCCGACTTCGACGCGGGGCTGTATCTCGACGGTCACGGAGAACGTAAAGTCCTTGTCTTCGGTAAGCTCTCCCCCTTTCAGGTCGATCTGGGGGGCCTCAACCGGCATGAGCTGCCTTTCGCTCAGGGCCGTCGAATAGCTCGACTCGATGATCCTCTTGGTCACGTCCTCCTGGACGTGTCCGCCGAACCGCGCCTTCAGTATGTTCATCGGGGCCGAGCCCTTCCTGAAACCGGCTACCGAGGCAGTTGACCTGATGTTCTGGTAAGCGGCCTTGAACTCGCGGCTTACGGCCTCGGCAGGCACCGAGATATCCAGCTTCTTTTTTACGGGGGTGAGATCCTCTACCTGTACTCTGATGTTGTGCATTGTACCTTCCCTTTATTATGATGAATTTCCTTATCGGCTTAAAACTGGTGCGAGAGGGGGGAGTTGAACCCCCACGGTTGCCCACCAGATCCTAAGTCTGGCGCGTCTGCCAATTCCGCCACTCTCGCAGGATGAGACAAGTCCTTATCCGAGCCGCATGCAAAAAGGGCTTATCCCTTGCTTTAGAATCGCGACGAATTCCGCCTTTGAGACTTGTGAAGAGGCGGGGCCTGAAAAACGGCGGCACCAGGCTTGGAAGTGGTCTTGCCCTGCGTTAACAGCGGGAAATCCGCACAAAAGCTTTAAGTATTATAAGGTATTCACTGTCCCCTTGCAAGATTTTTCAAGCCCCGGCGAGGCTCAGGAAAGGCTGAATTCGCCTTTCAAACCCCGAAATAAGGGGTTAAAAGGCCGATTTTAAGGTTTTACAGGCCAAATCCGCGCTTCAAGGCTGGCCTCGCCTCAACTTGAACTTCTTGACCCCGTCGGTGAGGTCCCTGTCGAGCCTTGAGAGCTCTTCGATCGCCCTGTCGGCGCCGGCCGCCTTTTCAATGTTCTCGACCGAGACTTTTCTTACGGCATCGAGGGCCTCGAGCACCTTGGCGGTGTTCCTGCTCTGCTCCCGTATGACGTCGTTTATGTAGGCGACCATCCTGTTGACGTCGTCAATTGTCGTTGTTATCTGCCTGTTGGCGTCGGCCTGCGACCTTGTGGAGGAGTTCACCTTGTAGGCTATCTCGGCCATGCGCTCTGAAGCCTTGTTGATGAGCTCCGAGCCCTTTGCCTGCTCCTGTGTCGCGCTTGCGATCCTCCTTGCCATCTCCGCGACCCTGCCGGTCGCCTCGGCGAGCATCCTCGCCTCTTTGGCCTGCACCTGGGAAGCGGCCGCTATGTCCCTTACGCTGGAAGTAGACCTCTGCGCGCTCAAGTATATCTTCTTGAGGCTCTCTCCGGCCTCCATGGAGAGCCTAACGCCCTCCTCGACGCTCGTGAAGCCGCGCTCCATTACCTTGACTGCCCTGTCAGACTCTATCTCGACCGCGTCGATTATCTCGGAGACTTCCTTGGCGGAGGTCGAAGTCCTCTCTGCAAGGTCCTTTATCTCGCTGGAGACGACTGAAAAACTCTTGCCGTGGTCGCCTGACTGGGCCGCGATGATGGCGGCGTTCAGGGCCAGAAGGTTTGTCTCTTCAGCGACTTCCTGTATTACATCGAGTATTTTTCCTATTTCTTTAATCTTTTCAGAGAGGCTGTTGATAATAACCGCGGACTCCCGGGTTATCTCCTTTGTTTTCAATATCCCGCCAATAGTAGAGTCAACGGTCTCCATGCCGGCCCTGGCGTCCTTTATGACCTCCTCGGCGAACCTGGAGGCCTCCGCCGCGTTCGTCTCGACGTCCCTTATCCTCGCGTTTATCTGCATTATGGATGAGGAGACCTGGGTCGCGGCCATTGACAGGCCCTCTATGTTCTCGGATATCTCCTTGATGGAAAAGGTCATGTCTTTGGTCGAGGCGGCCGTCTCGTCGACGCTCATGGAAAGCGCCTCCATGCTGCCGACGACCTCCCTTATGCTCGACCCGAGCTCCTGGACGGACGACGAGCCGCGCTCAAGGCTCCTCGCGAGCATCTCCGTGTAACTCGCTATCCCTGAGATCGAGGCGTTGAGCCCTTCCATGTTCGCCCCGACTGAATCAAGGGAGACAGCCTGACTGCTCGAGCCCTCGAGCACCGCCCTGCTCATCTCCCTCACCCTGGCTGAGGCGCTCGCGGCCTCGTCCGATGAGCGCCTTATCTCCTCAATCATCCTGTGCAGGTTTCTGGCGACCGCGTTGGTCTGGCCGCCGAGGTCGCCTATCTCGTCGTTCGAGAGCACTTCGGCCTTGGCGGTAAGGTCTCCTGAGGCGAGCTGCTTTGTCGTCTCGACAAGGCCGAGTATCGGGGAAGTGACGACCTTTCTTATGAAGGCCAGCCCGACAAGCCCCATGGCAAGGACCACTACGAAGCCGTAGGCGATGGAGCGCAGTATATCGTCCATGGCCGCGGCCATCTCGTTCTCTATCGGCATGACTATCTCGAGCCCGCCCATTACATCGCCTATCCTGTAATCCTTCCTCGTGGAAGCGTCCTGAGCGTTATGGCAGTCGACGCAGGTCTCGGAGGTGGCGATGTCCGGGATCATGTACCGGAGGGACTCCCTGCCCTTGTAGTCGCCGAAGCTGTACGAGCGGGTGTCGGCGCCGCGGGCAAACTTCTCGAGAGCTTCTCTCTGGAAAACATCCTTAGGTGAGTTTGTCTGGTTTACGGGGGTAAGGCTCACAAGCTCCATCTGGAGGCTGCCCTCCACTCCGAGCGTCTGCCCGGCCTCCTTCAAAAAGGTCGTGTGCACAGGTATCGAACGGGGCTGGCCCTGATAAGAGCTCGACACCTTGAGTCCGGCCTCGAGCGCGCGCCTTACTATCGTAGAGTTGTAGTACTGCCTGTCAGCCTCGGTCTTCCTCGAGAGGGTCTCGGCCGTCATGAGCGCCATCCTCTGCGTCTGGGCTATCCTCTCCTGATAGATATAGAGGCTGTAAACGCCAAATATGACCGCCCAGACAAGGGCGGCGAATATAAGAAGTTTTACCCTGATCCCGAATCTCATCGTATCCCTTATCTTGAAGGCCGCATGTAGAACCGACAGAGTGAGCAACAACCGGATGTTATTATTAACTCCGTCTTTTTACAAGGTTTTTTTGCCTGAAAACCTCCGCCCCTCAAGAGCGCTCAGGCAAACGTGACCGAGTATTCATCTCGGAGTTTTTTTGTTTTTCCTTAACCTTGCGCTGATAACACTGACAAGCGGGGTAATGACGAAAGCGAGGAGAG
>JADLDY010000043.1 GCA_020846435.1 Deltaproteobacteria bacterium | reverse complement strand
TTCCGTTGAGACCCATCATCCTGAATATCCTGTCTACCATCACGGCGAGCCTCGGCAGATAACCCGAGTCTTCGAGAAAGCTGAAGAATATGAAAAAGAAGCTCACTATGGGGAGCACGATGGCGATTGCGTAGGTGAAGGCCATCGTGATTATGCCGTAGGGGCCGACAAGGAGGTCGAAGATGAGGCCGCCAGGAGTGAAGGCGAGGCCGATGACGCGCTTGGCCCACGGGTTGACATAGGCGCCGAAGACGCTCTCTTCGAGGAAGTCTACGGCCACCCCTGCGCCAAATACCCCAACGAACTCGTACATGAAGGCGAGGACAAACAGGAGGACAGGTATGCCCCAGAGGGGGTGCATGGTGACAGATCCGAGAAAGGTCGCGAGCCTTCCTTTTCCGACAGGCTCCTGCTTTACGACCTGGCTGACTATCGAGTCGACCTTCTTGAGGCGCGCCTTGTTGATGAGATAACCGACAGGCTCAGGGAAGCGGGCCTGCACAGAGGCGCGTATATCATCTATCTTCTTTATTTCTTCGTCGTTGAACGACGCGCCCATCCACGGGCCCAGGGTCGTGTCGCCTGAGAGTATCATGATGGCGATGGACCTTGAAGAGATGCGGCTCTTCGGGATGAGCTCTGCGAGCCTCGTGATGCCCTCTTCTATAGCGTCCGGGTATGCGGTGGCGTAAGAGGCAGGGATTTCGCGGTTGTAGAAGGCGGCTTCCAGCTTGTCAAGGTTCCACCTCTGGGTCGCGATGGTCGGTATTAGCTTGAGTCCCAGGAGCTTCGAGAGGCCGTCCGAATCAATGGTAATGCCCCTCTCGCCAGCTTCATCATACATGTTGAGGGCAAGGGTGATGGGCAGCACCATCTCGAGGAGCTGGAGCGTTATGAGGAGGCTCCGCCGGAGGTTCTTGGAGTCCATGACCTGGAGAGCTGCGGCGATGTCCTCGTTGAGGAGGATATCGCGGGTCACCTTCTCGTCCTCGGACATCGGGACGAGGCTGTTGACGCCGGGGCTGTCGATTATGCCGAGCCTCTTTGTCCCGAAGCGGGCCATGCCCTTTGATATCTCGACTGAAGTTCCGGGGTAGTTGGAGACAGTCGCGTAGGTGCCGGTCAAGGCACCGAATATTACGGATTTGCCTACATTGGGATTGCCGATGAGGACCAGCCACTTTTCAGCCGCCGGGGTCTCATGGTTATTATTGTTATGCTTGTGGCTCATTGGCTAAATGATATTAACTTTCATTTTCAATTGCAAGACAAAAAAAAAACTCAGGAGCACTCGGAGCAGTAGCCGTAAAGCTCGAGCTTGTGGTTGACGACGGTGAACCCGAGCTTCTTTGCCGCTTCCATCTGGAGCTGCTCTATCTTCTGGTTGTGGAATTCGGCGATCTTCGAGCACTTTATGCAGATTATGTGGTCGTGGTGGCCGCCCTGCGGGAGGTTTTCATACCTCGTCTGGCCGTCCCCGAACTGACGGGCTATCGCCAAACCGCACTCTGTGAGGAGCTTCATCGTCCTGTAAACGGTGGCGTAGCCGATGTTAGGGGTCTTTCTCTTGACTTTTTTGAGGAGTTCGTCGAGGCTTATGTGCGTGTTGGACTTGAAGAAGGTGTCAGCGATGTAGTCACGCTGGGCGGTGGACTTGAGGCCTTTGGTCTCGAGGTACGATTTCAGGACCTCCATCTTGTTGACCGCATCCATAACAGGCACCTGCTTTTCAGGACGGGAAAAAATTGGAGCGGGAGACGGGGCTCGAACCCGCGACCTCAACCTTGGCAAGGTTGCGCTCTACCAACTGAGCTACTCCCGCATGATTATTATGGCGATTTTTCTTTACCTGGCCTGAAAGGCCGGGGAGGCACTGCGAAGCGTATGCCGGGAGAACATCGTCAACAGGGATAATAAATAACATAACTGTATAAATTGTCAAGGGGTTATTTGCCGTTTTTTACGGCTTTTTACCCTTTGGCGACCGCGCTGACCACAAAACCCGGGTTTAAGAGGCTCTCCTTGTTGTATGTAAGCGGTTTGCCGTCCAGCGTCGCCACAAGACAGCCTGCTGCTTCGGCTATCGCGTGCCCCGCCGCCGTGTCCCATTCTGACGTAGGGCCTATCCTCGGGTAAAGGTCTGCGCTGCCTTCCGCGACGAGGCAGAACTTCAGAGAACTGCCCGCTTCCACACAACTTGCCACATTGTACGCCTTGAGAAAATCCGCGACTTCAGGCGACGGGTGCGACCTGCTCACGAGAGCCCTGACAGGGCTTCCAACAGGCAGAAGCGTCCTTTTGAGCTTTACGGGGCTATCTCCCCTCTCCTGTTTGAACGCACCCTTGCCCTTTTCTCCGTAATACAGCACTCCCTTCGCCGGAACGTATATTACGCCGAGGACGGGAGAGCTGCCTTCTATCAGCGCGATGTTGACGGTGAACTCGCCGTTCTTCTTTATGAACTCCTTCGTGCCGTCAAGCGGGTCGACGAGCCATAAACTCCTGTATGACTTCCTCTCTGAATAGGGTATTGGCTCTCCCTCTTCCGAGATGACCGGTATGTCCGGGGCTATCTTTCTTAGACCCGCGTCAATGATCTCGTGGCTGGCCTTGTCTGCCTCTGTCAGAGGCGATGAGTCATCCTTGTACTCGACGCTGAAATCTCGCGAGTAGATGTTCATAATCTCCTCGCCAGCTTTTATGGCAAGTGCCATAATCTTTCCAAGCAATGTATCCATTCAGTAATTCTCAATCAAAACTTGGTTATATTGACTGATGCTTCTCAGAAAGATCCCTGATGTCCGCGTCTACCATCATTTTCACCAGCTCTGAGAAAGATACCTTCGGGGTCCAGCCGAGCTGCTTTTTCGCCTTCTCAGGACTGCCAACGAGAAGGTCGACCTCGGCCGGACGCATGAACTTCGGGTCGAAAGCGACGAACTTCTTCCAGTCGAGCCCCGCGTGCTCAAAAGCGAGCGAGACAAACTCCTCTACGCTGTGCGTCTCTCCGGTAGAGACCACATAATCGTCAGGCTCGCTCTGCTGGAGCATAAGCCACATGGCCTCTACATAGTCTCCGGCAAAGCCCCAGTCCCTCTTGGCGTCAAGGTTGCCAAGCCTGAGTTCTTTGGCGAGCCCGAGCTTTATCTTTGCGACGTGATAGGTAATCTTCCTCGTCACGAACTCAAGGCCGCGCCTCGGGGACTCGTGGTTGAAGAGTATGCCTGAGCAGGCGTAGATGTTGTAGCTCTCCCTGTAATTGACCGTTATGAAATGTCCGTAGACCTTGGCGA
>JADLDY010000042.1 GCA_020846435.1 Deltaproteobacteria bacterium | reverse complement strand
CTATGGAAACTTCAACCATGTCATCCTTAAAAACGGCACTTGAGACGTCCATCATGGACTCAGAACCAGTTGAGTTGAACACCTGGTTCATGTCGCATAATGGATATTATGTCAAATATCATATTGAGGGTTAAGTTGGCCCTGTTTTGACCTGTTTTCCTTATGGATTCATGGCCCCGCCCTCCTGGAAGGTACCGTTTGTAATCCGCAAGCCTGTTCCTCTTGCGGCTCTTTCACTCAACCGCACCACATTCAGTTGACATACTCCTCAAAATCAAATATAAATCCTTGACTCACTTGGCGTCCAGTCGTCTCTCCCTTTTGATTCCATCAAGACAATCAAACAGACTCTTTTAAGGAAAATTGTCATGCGCCTTTTCGCGAGAGATTTTGTAAGGTCTTTTTTCTGTCTGGCTGTCCTTTTGATTTTGGTGGCGGTTCCAGTCAAGGCTCGCAGCGCGGATTTAACACATGTGCCTGTCGGCAGCTGGGTCTACCAAGCGCTTGAAAGGCTTGAAGCCGAGGGGCTCATCAACTCAGCCATCCTTACGAGCAGGCCGATAAGCCGGCCAGAGGCTGCCCGCCTTGTAAATGAGGCGGCCTCTGGCCAGCCTTCACCAGAGGCCGCAAGAATCCTCAAAAAGCTCAAAAGGGAGCTTGAACCTGTAAATGACCCCTCAGGCGGCCTCCAGCCTGTAAGATTGAAAGAGGCCGGCTTCAGGTACATTTATTCTGACGGAGAGCCCTATCTTCTCAATGTCAACAACAGGGGCGACATCCTCGGAAACGGCTCCAACTTCAGGGCCGGACTTGAAGCTTCCGCCGACTTTGGCAGTCACCTCGGCTTTTTCCTGAACCCTGAGATCCGTTATCCGGAAGGCGCTTCCGGCAATAACCATGAGATAGTCCTTGTCGAAGGTTATGGCGCGTTAAACTTTTGGAACATCGAGCTTACTGCAGGCCGCCAGGCCCTATGGTGGGGACCGGGCGTTCACGGCGCCCTTATCCTTTCAGACAACGCGCGCCCATTTGACCTTGTAAAGCTCACGAACCCTGAGCCCTTTGCCCTGCCGTGGATATTCAGGCATATAGGCCTCATAAAGCTCACAGGCTTTGTCACGAGGCTCGAGGAGAGCAGGGATTTTGCCAACCCTTACCTCGCGGGATTGAGGCTCGACATAAAGCCGCACCCTTATGTCAGCATAGGGCTTTCAAGGGTCGCTATCTTCGGAGGCGCGGGCCGTCATGTTGACTCTGGCGTCATCTGGGACGTCATAACTGCCGGAAACGAAAATGTTGTAGGAGACCCAGGCAACCAGCTTGGCTCGTTCGACGCGAAGATAGTGCTGCCGCTGAGCTTTCAGGAGGTCGTGATCTACGGCGAGCTTGGCGGCGAGGATGAGGCAGGCTCCCTTCCCTCAAGGAACGCGCATCTTGCCGGGCTCTATCTGCCGGGAGCGTTCGGCCTCGACAACCTCGACCTGCGCGTTGAGTACGCCGAGACGTACATCAGCAAATACCCGGGCATGTGGTACACGCACCATATTTACACTTCAGGCTACACCTACGACGGCCGCGTAATAGGCCACCACATGGGCACAGACGCTAAAGACCTGTTCCTGTCAGCAGTCTATGCGTCGGATTACGGCGATTTCCAGATCGTCTTTGACATTGAATCAAGCGGCAGGGCAATAAAAAGCAAAAACCGTTCAGCGGCAATTTCATGGATCCGCCCGTTGAGAGATACTGCCGAGCTTTCATTGGGATATTACTTTGACAGGCGGACGAATATCGGAGGGGTAGCTGGGGCTGACGAAGACTCCCACAGCTTCATGGCAGGCGTGAAGATGGGCCTGTAAACCTTTTTATCAGGTTTATGGTTTAACGTGTTGTTATTTAAGCTTTTCCTACCCTCTCGGGTGTTTTTTCCTGTGGATGTTCTTGAGCCTTTCGTTCGTTACATGCGTGTAGATCTGAGTAGTTGAGATGTCCGCGTGTCCCAGCATGGCCTGGACTATCCTCAGGTCAGCCCCGTGCTCAAGCAGGTGGGTCGCGAAAGAATGGCGAATTATGTGCGGCTTTATCCTGCGGCTGTCTATCCCGGCTTTCAGGCCGCAGTTCTTCATGATGACCCAGAAGTTCTGCCTTGTCATTCCTGAGCCCCTTGTTGTCACGAAAAGCGCCTTTGAGCTTCTTTTTCCCAGTATCGCGCCTCTTCCATCGTCCATGTACTTTTTCAGGGAGCTCATCGCGGCCTCGCCGAGCGGCACGACCCTCTCCTTTGAGCCCTTGCCGAACGCCGTGAGCCAACCGCCCTGAAGGTTTATGTCGTTGAGTTTGAGGGTCGTAAGCTCAGAGACCCTGAGGCCGGTAGCGTAAAGAGTCTCCAGCATGGCCCTGTCGCGAAGTCCCAGAGGAGAGGCGTCGTCAGGGGCCATGATGAGGGAGACGACCTCTTCTGACGACAGAAACTCCGGAAGCTTCCTCGGCACCCTGGGGATGTCGATCAAAGAGCACGGAGACGCTGTGAGAATCTTTTTTTTAAGCAGGAATTTATAAAAGCCCCTGAGGGTTATGAGAGCCCTCGTGTACGACCTCGGCGAGAGCCCCTTGTCCTTGAGGCTCTTGAGATATGCGCTTATATCGGAAGAAGAGGCATCCTCTAACTTGAGTCCTTTTTTGTCGAGCCATCCCTCGAAGTTCGCGAGGTCCCTGCCATAGGAATCTCGGGTGTTGAGAGCGAGACCCTTCTCAACGACCACATAATCGAGAAACTCCCCTATGCGGCCCGCAGGCGTGTTCATTTGTCTTTTCCGGGCTTCTGCCCCGCCAGTATGTTGTAGATGGCGTCAGCCGCCTCATTGAGCTTTTCCTTGTAGAATATCTTCTGCCCGAAGATGTCCTTGACGTAGAATATGTCGGCGGCCTCATCCCCCTTGGTCGATATCTTGGCGATGTAGATGTAGAGCCCGAGGCTCGAGAGCGTACTCGTTATGTCGTACAGGAGGCCTATGCGGTTATGCGTATGGATGTCCAGGACAGTGTACGCGTCAGAGACCTCGTTGTCTATCTGCACTGTCGTCCTGACGCCGGGCCTTGCCCTGGCGTCGAGTATCGACGGCTGTTTTCTCTTTTTCACGAGAGTGTCGACCATCACCTTCCCGGCTATCACCTCAGCGAGATCGGTCTCTATCTTCTTGAGTTTCGCTTCTTCCGTTATATGCTCGCCGGTTGAACTGTTGACCTGGAGTATGTCGAGAGCCACGCCGTTCTTCAGGGTGTTTATCTGCGCGCCGAGGATATTGACGCCGTTGGCCGCCATGACGCCGGTTATCATCGAGAACAGGCCGTGCAAGTCGTGCGTGCATATTATTATCTCGGTGTACTCCCTGAAGGTGTCCTGGCGAACCTTCATAATGTACGGGCCGTTGCCGAAGTCCCTGAGGACCTTTATGTGTCCTGCTATGTGGTCCGGGCTGTTGGAGAAGAAGTAGCGCATGGGCAGGAGGTCAAAGTAGTCGTCGACCGTGTGTCCGTCCACGCCGTCGGGCTTGAGCAGGGCTGTGACCCTGTCCTTTATCCTCTTGAGCTTCACTCCGGCCTCTTCGGCTTCGAAGGTGCCCCGTTCAAGCACTGTCAGCGCCTTGAAGTAGAGCTCCTGGAAGAGCGCGCCCTTCCACTGGCTCCATACGTCCGGGCCGACAGCCCTTACGTCCGCGAAGGTAAGGAGATAAAGCAGGTTGAGCCGCTCTATGTCGCCGACGGTTTTGGCGAACTCTATTATGAGCTTGTCGTCGTGCAGGTCCCTGTACTGGGCGGTGTTGGCCAGCAGAAGGTGGTGCTTGACCACGAAGCGCACGAGGTTAGTGTCGTCCTCAGCGAGGTGCAGCCTCCTGCATATCTGCGGGACCATTGCCGCGCCCTTTTCAGCGTGCCCCTTGCCGTGGGCCTTGCCTATGTCGTGAAAGAGAACCGACAGGTAGAGTATCTCGGGGTTGGGCATCTCCTCGAAGAGGTTTGAAAGCAGCGAAAAATCCGCCTTGTAAACTCCCCTGAGCCGCTCTATCTCGCGCACGGCGAAGAGCGTGTGCGCGTCGACCGTGTAGACGTGGTACATGTCGTGCTGGACCTTGCAGCTTATCTCCTCGAACTCGGGTATGTAGCTGTCGAGAAAGCGGAGCCTGCCCATCTCGGCAAGCGTCTTGTAGACGCTTTTGCCGCGCAGGATCTTGAAGAACGAATCAGATGCGTCCCGCGAGTTCCTGAAGCTCTCGTCCACGCTCTCCATGTGCTCGAGTATCTGGTCCTTGGTGGCCTGGTCTATTTCGACTTCGAACGCCTGCGAGTACTCGAACGCCTTCATCGCGGCCACCGGGTCGTCCTTTACCGTGCTCCTGGACCTCGCCGAAAGCACGCCGTCAGTTATGTGGAAGTTCTTGTCGACTCGTACTTTCTTGCCCGGCCAGAGGGATTTTTTCGTGTCCCTGTGAAGAGCCCTTGAAGTTATGAGGTTTGAGTAATAGTTGAGGTTGGAGGCGTGGCGGTAGTACCTCTGCATGAACGCTTCTACTGCGAGCGACTTTTCCGTGTTCTGGAAGCCCAGGAGGCCCGCTATCCTTTCCTGGTTGTCGAAAGTAAGCTGGTCTGCCTTGCGTCCGGCAAAAAAGTGCAGTTCGTTTCTTACCCACAGGAGGAAGTCCAGGGAAGCCTCGAGCGCCTTCCTGCCGGACGCGCTTATGAGGCCGAGCGAGAACGGCTCGAAGGTCTTGCCGTCCTTTGCCTTCAGAGCCCACATGGCGGTGTGCAGGTCGCGAAGCCCCCCCTCGCCTTCCTTGACGTTCGGCTCGAGTATGTATACCGAGCCGCCGAACCTCGCGTGCCTCTGCCGCGTCTCCTCGAGCTTGTCGTTTATGAAGGTCTGTGTGCCGCTTGTGCTGAAAAGGTTTTTTCTTATGTTTTTGTGCAGAGAGTCATAGAGCGCCCTGTCGCCGAATATGAAGCGCAGGTCAAGGAGCGCCGTCATCGTTTTCAGGTCGTCCTTGGCGAGCTGTATGGACTCGGCGACCGACCTTATCGAAAAGCCCAGGTCAAGGCCGGTGTCCCAGAGTATGTAAAGGAGCTGCTGCGTAAGCTCTTCTATGCCCTTTGTTATGCGCCCCTTGTGGAGGAGCATGAGGTCGATGTCAGAGCGGACGTTGAGCTCTCCCCTGCCGTAGCCTCCGAGAGCGACAAGGGCCACGGCGTCATCACAGCCGAGCTCCTCTGACTTGAAGAGGAAAAGGGCTTTCAACAGGTTGTCTATGAGCTCTGTGTAGGAGGTGCATATCTCGCGGCCTGACGCGCCTGAAAGGTGCCGCGAGCGAAGGAGGGCCTCGGCCGCAGAAAGTGTCTCCTTGACGACCGGCGTTATCGGGGCGTTGGATTTTCTCAGTGTCTCGAGTATGACGTTATGAGGCATAGTTCAGACCGCGCCTGGACCGTTGATGTACTGCATTATGCCGGTTGATATCCCCTCTACCACTTCCCTGAGGTAGGCTTCGTCCCTGAGCCTCTCTTCATCTTCAGGGTTGCTGATGAAGGAGACCTCAATGAGCACGGCCGGCATTTTCGTGCCGACCAGCACGTAGAAAGGCGCGCCCTTGACGCCGTGGCTCCTGATGCCGTTGAATTTACGGCTTAGCCCCGCTACGAGGTTGCCTTGCACGACTGTCGCGAGGCGCGCCGAGTCGTTTGTCTTGGCTGTCTTTATGAGGTCGTTGAGTATGAACTCCAGATCGCTCACCGACCGCGTTGAAGTCGCGTTCTCCCTCGCGGCAAGCCTCCTGGCCTCCTCGCTGTTGGAGAGGCTCAGTATGTAGGTCTCTATGCCTGTCGCGGCCCTGCGGGGGGACGCGTTTATGTGTATAGAGACGAAGAGGTCGGCGTCCCGGCTGTTCGCTATCGCGGTCCTTTCCTCGAGCGGGATGAATACGTCGGTATCTCTCGTGAGAATTATTTTGGCCCCGGCTTCCCGCGTGAGCTTCTCCCTGAGCATGAGGCCGAGCTTCAATGTGACGTCTTTTTCCCTGAGGCCGCCCCTGCCCACGGCTCCCGGGTCCTTGCCGCCGTGTCCTGGGTCAAGGACTATCGTCTTGACCTTGAGCCCGAGCTGCTGGATAAGCGACGGGTCAGGCGGCCCTCCGGTTGCGGGAGACTGCCTTATCTGCGGGACTTCCTTGCCAAAGCTGTCCGTTATGGGCTGGGCAGGGCCGGCCGCTGCCTTCTTCACTCCGCTTACGTCTATTACTATCCTGTACGGGTCGGAGAGCGGGAATACCTTGAAGTCCTCGATCGATTCTATGTCGAGGACGACTCTCACCGTGCCGGGGTCGTACTGGCCCGCGCGAGCCGCCTTGAGAAGGCCGTCATTGATGGGTATCGTCTTTTGCAACCTGGGCGAAATAGCGGAATTGGAAAAGTCGATGTACAGCCTCCTCCATTCCATCTTGATAAGCGGGTCCTGCTTCAGGAGCCTGTGGCTGAACTCGGCCTTGCGGCTGAGCTCGATGACTATCCTCGTGTAGGTGGGGTTTGACCAGTGCTTTATGCCGGTGACGAGGGCCTTTTTCTGGGCCGCGTCCGCGACGCTGCCGTTGCCCATGAGCAGGAGGGCGAGAAAAAAGAGCGCGAAAAAAGGCCTTATAACGGCAAGCTGCTTCAATTCCTGATAAGCTCCTTTAATTTGTGCAGCGCTGTCAGGGCCTCAAGCGGGGTGATCCTGTCTACGTCTATTGCCTCGAGCTCTCCGCTCAACCGGTCCTTTTCGCCAAGGAGGCTCAGTTGCCCCTTCTCCGGGCCTTTGGCCTCTCTGGCGGCAAGCCTGGGCATGCCTGACTCGTTGAGCTCGCCGGTCTCGAGGTTGCGCAGTATCTCCCTTGATCTCGTGATGACGTCAGCGGGTATTCCGGCGAGACGGGCGACCTGTATCCCGTAGCTCCGGCTGGAGCCGCCGGGCACGACCTTCCTCAGGAAGATTATCCTGTCGTCCCATTCCTTGACAGCCATATTATAATTTTTGACTCTTTCCTTTGTCAAGGAAAGCTCAGTGAGCTCGTGATAGTGAGTCGCGAAGAGCGTCTTGGCGCCGACCCTCTCGAGTATGTGCTCGACCACGGCCCAGGCTATTGAAAGACCGTCAAAGGTCGAAGTGCCCCTTCCTATCTCGTCGAGTATCACGAAGCTCTTTGAAGTGGCGTTGTTGAGGATGTTCGCGGTCTCGCTCATCTCGACCATGAAGGTCGACTGCCCCCTTGAGAGGTCGTCTGACGCTCCTACCCTGGTGAATATCCTGTCGACCGCGCCGATTAGAGCCTTTGTAGCGGGTACGAACGAGCCGATCTGGGCCATGAGCACGATGAGAGCGCACTGGCGCAGGTAAGTCGACTTTCCAGCCATGTTCGGCCCGGTGAGTATGATGACCCTGTCCTCGCCGACACTGAGGTCGTTGGAGACAAAATCCCTCACGCCCGCCTCTACGACCGGATGCCTGCCGCCCTCTATATCTATCGCGTCGCCGTCGACTACCGCAGGCCTCGTGTAGTTCATCTCTCCTGCCGCGGCGGCAAGCGAGATGAGGCAGTCGAGCACGGCAACTGAGCTGGCTGTCTTTTGCACCCTCGCGGCGTATTCTTTCAGCTCTGCGACAATAGTGTTGAAGAGCATCGATTCAAGCTTCAATGCTTTTTCTTCCGCCCCGAGGATGCGGTCTTCCCACTCCTTGAGCTGAGGGGTTATGTACCTCTCGGCGTTGACAAGCGTCTGCTTTCTTATGTAATCGTCAGGGACACTCCCGATATTCGACTTTGTTATCTCTATATAGTAACCGAAGACCCTGTTGTAGCCTACCTTGAGGGAGTTTATGCCTGTCCTCGACCTCTCTGAGGCTTCAAGCCTCGCTATCCAGTCTTTTCCGCCGGAGCCTGTCTTTCTCAGCTCGTCGAGCTCGGCTGAATAGCCTGTCCTTATGACGCCGCCGTCCTTTAGCGATAAGGGCGGTGTGTCGGTTATCGCCCTTGCGATCAGCTCGGCCGCCTCGATTACCGCGTCCATTTGAACTTCCAGGCCGAGGATCATCTCTGAGGAGAGGAGCTTGAGGTAATCTTTTATGAGCGGGACCCTCTCAAGGGACGACCGCAGCGAGGTCAGGTCCCTGGGGTTTGCCGCGCCAAGACTCACCCTCGCGATGAGCCTTTCGAGGTCGTAGACTCTCGAGAGGTCGTCGACGAGCCTCGAGGAAAGCTCTCTCGTCTCTAAAAGCTCGGCGACCGAGTCCTGCCGCCTCGCTATCTCAGCGGTGTCTTTGAGCGGGTGAAGTAGCCATGCTCTCAGGGCCCTGGCGCCCATCGATGTCTTTGTCCTGTCAAGGATGGAAAGGAGCGTGCCGTCCCTGCCGCCATCCCGGATATTGTGGACGACCTCGAGGTTCCGTCTCGTCGATGAGTCGAGGATGAGGAATTCGTCGGTGAAGTACGGCCTCAGGCCCTTCACGTGGACAAGGTCTGTCTTCTGGTTGTCTCGTATGTAGCCGAGGAGCGCTCCGGCCGCCCTCACAGGAACGCCAAGACCTGAGCAGCCAAAGCCGTCGAGGGTCTTTGTGCCGAAGTGCTTCATGAGCCTTGTGGCCGCTTCGGTCTCATCGAAGTCGAATTTGCCGAGCGGCGTAATCTTCCTTACGGGGAGGCCCTTGAGGTTCTCGTCGGAATAGAGCCCGTCTTCCACAAGGAGCTCGAGCGGCCTGAGGCGGCGTATCTCTTCAATGGCGGCTGAGAGGTCTTTTAGCTCGGTCAGCCTGAACTCGCCGGTCGAGACGTCCATGTACGAAAAGCCGCACGAGCTCTTAGAGAGGCAAAAGGCGGCTATGAAGTTGTTGGCTTTCGGGTCAAGGAGCTCATCTTCGAGGGTTATTCCGGGAGTTATGATTTTTGTGACCGCCCGCTCAACAATGCCTTTGGCTTCTGACGGGTCTGTCATCTGCTCGCAGACCGCGACCTTGTGCCCTTCTTTGACGAGGCGCGCTATGTAGCCAGCGGCCGCGTGGTAAGGGACGCCGCACATCGGCACTTCTCGCTCCCTGTCGCGGGAGGTGAGAGCTATGCCGAGTATGCCGGAGGCAAGCCGGGCGTCCTCGAAGAACATCTCGTAGAAGTCGCCCATCCGGAAAAACAATATGGAGTCAGGATTTTGCGCCTTTATGTCGAGGTACTGGCGCATCGCAGGGGTGAGGCCGCTTTTCATCCAGTTCTGGTCCTGAGGGAGTTTGGCTGTCTGATTCAAGAGAGAGTCTTTTCGGATACCATCTGTTGTCAAACGATCCAGTCCTGCTGTTCGAAGTCGTCGTCAGGGGCCTGAAACAGCAGATAGCCTTTGACAGGCCATCTCTCAACGCCTCTTTCCTGGCCGTTGATGTTGATGTAGAGCCTTATCTCCTCGCCCCTTGCGACCCCGATCTCGCTGAATGGGATGGCAAGCTCGAGAACGCTCTCTGAGGCGGCTTCAACGACTGCCTTCTTGACCCATTTTTCCTTGCCCTGCTCCTTTTCGAAGAGGGCCGCTTTCGCGCTCAGGCCTTCGACATCGACGGTAACGCGGACGTTCTTCGGCTGCGTGAAGCTTATTGTCGCGCTCCATGAGTTTTTATACTCGCCGAGCTCGGCAAGATAGTCGAACCTGAAGAAGATGGATTCTTTCGAGAAGCCGTAGGAGATGGACTCTATGAGGCCGCCCTGTATTTCCTTGTGCATGGCGCTGCCGAAGTAGGTCCTCTCGAGGCGTCCGGCTGGAAGCCACTCGAAGTAGTTGGTTATCTGGCCGTCTATGACCGGCTTTATGAACGCCTTCGGCTCGACAGGGGGCCTGTAACTCTTTATCTCCGAAGAGATCGGGAAGTCCACCGCCTCGGGCGACTCCATGCCGATCAGGGCGTAGACCCTCTTTATGTGACGCCTGAAGAGAGAATCAAAGTCCTCGTCAGACATCGAGGAGTGGTCCTCTCCGTACCACCAGAACCAGTCGCTGCCCTCGGAGGCGTAGATCTCCTCCCATGCCTCGGCTAATATGTTCTTTTTAAGATCGTACTCAGGAGTCCCCTTCAAAGATCCCTCGTACTCGACGAGAGCGTCCCTGGCGTCCTTTATGAAGTCCCACGCCGTGTTGTCCTCGATGTGCCCTATCCATATCTTGAAGTTGTGGCTTATCCACGACCCGGCGAAGAGCCTGTCTATCCGCTCTCTCTTTTTATTTTCCGAGAGGAACTCGTTTATGGTGACGCAGCGTATCTTCTGGTTGTCCGAGAGCTTCGAGTACAGTGCGACAAGAAAGTCCCTGCCGTCGTTCCTGAAGTGCTCCCAGGCGTTCTCGCCGTCGAGAATGACACTGACGAGGTGCTCGTGCGGCTCCTCCAGCATGCCGTGGATGTGCGTGAGCCTTCCGACAAAGTCAGAGGCCGCGTGGTTGGCGTCCATACGCGCGTAATCAAAGCCGATGAGGTCGGACAGGACGTGGTCCCTGAATACGATGTCGATGGATTTGCCTTCCGCCTCTACGACATAGGGCTTGTACAGGAACGGGTCGTAGCAGTTGCCGAGGCTGTCGCGCCTGACAGGGCGCTTGAGTGAATTGGAGAGGATCTCCTCGTCGGTCGCTATCCAGCCGACGCCTTCTCCCGCGACGAGCGGGACCATCTCCATGCTCACCGAGCCTTCGGAAGGCCACATGCCTGTGGCCCTCTGGCCAAAGGTCTTTTCGTAGAGGCTGAGCCCGCGCCTTATCTGCGTGAGAGCGTCCTCGGGGTGCATGAAGCGTTTCCTGGGAAGTAGAGCCCCTGGCATCGCCTCTTTGGCCGAGTCGCTGTCACAAAGGAGCGGCAGAATGGGGTGGTAGTACGGGGTCGTCGACACTTCTATTATGCCCTTCTCGATGAGCTCCCTGTACTTGGGCAGTATCATGCCCGCTATCTCGGTCTGCTTGTCGAGGAGCTTTGCTTTGTCGTCTTCAGTGAAGTTCGCGCCCTTTTTGTAGAGCGCGCTGAGGAACCTGTCGTTCTGCCTTATCAGCGGGTCTATCCAGATGAGGTTGAAAAGCACCTGCAAGTCAAGGAAGTCCTGCTCTGAGAACCAGCGCATGACCGAGAAGGCCTCTTCGCGGTCGTTTGAGACGCCTCTTTTCTTCAGGAGGTCGAAGTACCTCGGTATCGGCTTTATCATGTTCTCCCAGTTGGCCTGGAAGAAGTACTGCAGAATGAACGCCTTTTCATCGGTCGCGAGCTCGGTTGCCTTGACTGTGCTGATGCGCCTGTACTTGTCCTTTGCACGGCCTGAGGCGTACTCTTCGATCTGCTCTATCAGGCACGGGACGACATTGAAGGTCTGGTGGACCTGCGGGAACTCGTCCAGTATGGCAGCCATGTCGTAGTAGTCCTTGGTGGCGTGAAAAAGCACCCAGGGCAGCGTGTACTCGCCTGTCGCGGGGTCTTTGTAGAGCGGCTGGTGCATGTGCCAGAGGAAGGCTACGTTGAGTCTCTTGTCCGTCATGGGGCCTGCCCTGGCTCAAAGACGGTCAGCTTTCCGCCGTTGGTCAGGAGCGCGACGCGCCCGATGGCCGCCGAAGCGTCTGCGGTGACCGAAGAGCCGAGCTCTCTGCCCCAGGTCCTCTTGCCGTCCTGGAGGCTGAACGATTCGATGTAGCCGGTATCCTTCGCGAAGTAGCTTATGCCAAGGGGCGTTTTTTTGAAGTTGGAGAGGACGAAGATGCTTGAGCCTGTCGAAAACACCGAAGAGGCCGCGCCGTGGCTCAAAGGGCTCTTCCAGATGACTGCCCCGGTCGACCTCTCGATGGACATGACCTGCCCTTCGCCGGCTATGATTATGGAGCGGGTGTCAGGCACGACGAAACCGGAGGCCTTGATGACGTTGTATATGCCTTTGACTTCGCCTGTGAGCTCAGAGAGGGCGACTACCGCCTGATTGCCGTCGATGATGTAAACGGTCCCTGAGTCGACGAGCGGACTCCTTCTCGGCAGAGCCTGAGCGGCGAACTCCTTCACGACTTTCCTTGACCAGACCTCCTTGCCTGTCGAGGCTGACACGCACACAGCCGTGCCGTCGGAGAAAAGGTAAAATAGGCTGCCGTTATCGGAAAGCGCAGGGGAAGCGTAGACCCTGTGCGTGACAGTCTTGTAGGTGCCGCGCGAGTATGTCCATAGCCTCTCTCCGGTATTCGCGTCAAGCGAGTAGAGCCTGTCGTCGGATGAGGCGAACACGACCCTGGAGTCTTTGACAACCGGGGCTGAGACTATCTCTGAGCGGGCCTGGAACTGCCAGAGGAGACGACCCTCAAGGCTAAGGCAGCGCATCACGCCGTCGGTCGTGCCGAAGCAAACTCTGTCGTCAGCGACGGTAGGAGGCGCTTCTATCGGCTGCTTCGCGTCGAACTTCCAGAACACCTTGCCAGTGGCAAGGTCAGCCGCAAAGAGCTCTCTGCCGGTAGAGCCTGCGTACACCCTGCCGTTGCGGATGGCAGGTGAAGAGAGCTCTTCGCCGGGGAAAGGGTTCAAAAACCTGAACTCCGAGAGCCCTTTGTCCCAGCCTATCACGAGCGGGACGTCGATCTTTGACGCGGATACTCCAGTCCTCGCGAAGTCGCCGAGGTGGGTAGCCCATTTCGTGTTTTCAATCGGGAGCGGCTTTGCCGCGCACCCGGCTAAAGAGAGGGCCGATATGAGAAGGGCCGTTTTAAGATATCTTTTTGAGAAGCGAGAGCGCATTTTGCTGGATTCTCCTGAAGTCTTCTTTGTCGAGGCCCGCGCCGAGCGCGACCTTTTCAGCCCTCTCGTCCGAGATGAGGTCCCCCGGCGCGTGAGAGTCTGTATTGAGGAGCATCCTTGCCCCGAGCTTTTTCGCGAGGGCGGCTACGTGTCCGTTTGATATGCTGTGCCCTCCCCTGTTCGTTATCTCGATGTGCACTCCCTTTTTGACGGCCTCTTTCATCTCGTCAGCGGATATGAGGCCAGGGTGGGCGAGGATGTCTACCCGAGCCTTTATGTAGGCCATATTCGTGCCCTGCTCGACAGGCTCGGCAAGCGTCTCGCCGTGGCCCACGACGATGAGAGCGCCGAGAGAGCGGGCCTTTTTCACCATCACCGGGATGTGCTTCACCGGGATGTGCGTGAGCTCGACACCCGGGATGAGGCGGAAGCTCTTGTCAGTGTTGAGCTGCCTGGCCACTTTTATTATCTGCTTTAAAACTGAGTCGATGTTCGATTCGTCCGCGTGGTCGGTTATCGCCATGGCCGTGTAGCCCGCGACCCTGGCCCTTCTGACAAGCT
>JADLDY010000041.1 GCA_020846435.1 Deltaproteobacteria bacterium | reverse complement strand
GGCGGAGAATTTTAAATGTACAGCGGGGAAAATAGAAAGAGCGGGGGCCCGGAGGCCCCGCGCGTGTTGTTTGTAATCAGAGAGTCCTTCCGACAGCGGCCGCGACTTTACGGAGCTCGCCCATCAGGGCCGTGAACTTGCTCGGCTTGAGGGACTGCGCGCCGTCGCACAGGGCGTTGGCTGGGTCGATGTGGACTTCTATCATGAGGCCGTCCGCGCCGACCGCTATCGCGGCCTTGGCAAGAGGAGCGACAAGGTTCCACCTGCCCGCGCTGTGGCTCGGGTCGATGAATATGGGAAGGTGCGTCTCTTCTTTCAGGACAGGCACGGCTGAGAGGTCAAGGGTGTTCCTCGTCGCTGTCTCAAAGGTCCTTATGCCCCTCTCGCACAGGATTATCTGGGAGTTGCCCTGGGAAGCGATGTACTCTGCCGACATCAAAAACTCTTTCAATGTGGCGGAAAGGCCCCTCTTGAGGAGCACCGGCTTTCCAGCCTTGCCGACTTCCATGAGGAGCCTGAAGTTCTGCATGTTCCTGGCGCCTATCTGGATTATATCGACGTACTCGCACATGAGCTCGGTGTCGCGGGGGTCCATGAGCTCGCTTATTATGGGCAGGCCCGTTTCCTTCTTCGCCTCGGCAAGGAGCTTCAATCCGTCTGTGCCAAGCCCCTGAAAGTCATAAGGAGAGGTCCTGGGCTTGAACGCCCCGCCGCGCAGTATCTTCGCCCCGGCCGCCTTGACCTGTATGGCGCAATCGACAAGGGATTGCCTGTTCTCGACAGAGCACGGGCCGGCTATGACCTGGATCTCGGTATCGCCTATCCTGACGCCGCCTCCGAGGTCTATTACCGAGCTTTCTTTCCTGAACTCGCGGCTCACGAGCTTGTACGGCTTCATTATCGGCATCACGCTCTCGACGCCAGGCATGGCTTCGAGAGCCATCGAGACCAGTACGGATTCATCGCCTATCGCGCCGATTATGGTCCTCTCCTTGCCCTTTGAGATGTGCACGGCAAGCCCTGCGGTCTTTATTCTTTCCACCACGTGGTCGATCATCTCCTGCGTGGTGTCCTTTTTGATTACTATTATCATGCAAAATCCCCCCATGGGTTAATGTCTGTCTTCAGGAAACTACAGCTTTGAACGATTCAAGGAACCTTCTGTTCTCCTCAGGCAGCCCGACCGTTACGCGGATATATTCAGGCAGATTGTAGCTGGCCATGGGCCGCACTATGACGCCCTTTCTGAGGAGCGCGTCGTAGACCTTCCTGCCGTCGCCTACCTTCACGAGAAAGAAGTTGGCCTGCGTGTCAACACACTCAAAGCCCATGTCGCGCAGGCTACCCAGGAGGAACTTCAAGCCCTCGCTGTTGTTGAGCTTCGTCCTCTCAAGGTGAGAAGTGTCATCTAACGCGGCAAGGGCCGCCACCTGCGCGAGGCTGTTTACATTAAAGGGCTGTCTGACCCTGTTTATGTAGTCGGTTATCTCCGGGTTTGCAACGCCGTAGCCGACCCTCAGGCCCGCGAGCCCGTATATCTTCGAGAAGGTCCTAAGCACGACCACAGGGGCGCCCTCTTTAACGTAAGCGAGGCTGTCCGGGTAGTCGGCGGCAGAGACGAATTCGTAATAAGCTTCGTCCATGCACACAATGACGCCCTCTGGCACTGACTTCATGAAGGCCCTGAATTCCTCAACGCAAACAACTGTTCCTGTTGGGTTATTCGGGTTGCAGACGAATATTATCCGCGTTTTAGCGGTTATCTTAGAGGCCATTGTCTCAAGGTCGTGCCTCATGTCTTTAAGCGGGACTTCGACAGCGACCCCGCCGGCCGCCTTCACTGCGATGGGGTAGACCGCGAAGGAGGGGCTTGCCATTATTGCCTCATCCCCCGGCCTGAGGTACGCCCTTACGAGAAGCTCTATTATCTCGTTCGAGCCGTTGCCGAAGGTTATCATCTCATGCGGCACGCCGAGGATAGAAGAGAGCTTTTCCTTCAGGTAATAGCACGAGCCGTCAGGGTACCTGTGGAGGCCCATGAGCGCCTTTGATATGGCCTCTACCGCCTTGTGGGAAGGCCCGAGCGGGTTCTCGTTTGAGGCGAGCTTTATGGAGCCCTTAATGCCAAGCTCCCTTTCAAGCTCCTCAATGGGCTTGCCCGGAGGGTACGGCACGAGTGATCTTATGTTCTCTGAAACAGGTATGTTCAACTTGCGCATCGTCAGCATGTCCGCCTATACCAGTTGTGATTTCGCGTATGAGCCAAGTACTTTCAGGAAAGAGCAGGATTTCTCGAGCTCCGAGACCGCCTCTTTTACCGGCTCGTCAGTGATGTGCCCGTCGAGGTCTACGAAAAAGACATACTCCCAGGCCTTGGTCTTAATCGGCCGGGACTCTATCTTCGTGAGGTTTATGCCGCGCAGCGCAAAGGGCTTGAGCATCGAGTAGAGAGCCCCGGGTGCGTCCTTGATGGTGAAGACGACAGAGGTCTTGTCGTTGCCCGTCCTCTTTGATTCGCTCTTGCAGATTACGAGGAACCTCGTGTAGTTGTTCGAGTTGTCCTCGATGTTCTTCTCTATGACCTGCAGGTTATACAGGTTGGCCGCAGCTATTGAGGCTATCGCGGCTGTCGACGGGTCTTCCGAGGCCATCTGGGCGGCCATGGCGGTAGACGAGACGTCGAAGGCGAGAGCGTTGGGCAGGTTGTTCTTGACCCAGTTCTTGCACTGCGCCAGCGCGTGCGGGTGCGAGCAGACCCTGGCGATATCAGTTGCCCTGCCGCTCCTGTTGAGGAGCGCGTGGGATATCTCGAGCATGACCTCGGCGCATATTTTCAGGCTCGAGTTGACGAACTTGTCGAGCGTGTGGCTCACGACCCCTTCGGTCGAGTTCTCAATCGGGACTACCCCGAAGTCGGCCCTGCCCTTCTCAACGTCGTCGAATACGTCGGCAATGTCCTTTTTGGCGATGAAATCGCCGGAGAGGCCGAAGTGCTGCATGCAGGCCTGGTGCGTGAACGTCGCGGCAGGCCCGAGAAAAGCGATTTTCAAAGGCTTTTCAAGGGACAAGGAGGCGCTCATTATCTCCCTGAAGACATTCTTCAGAGCCTGGCTGGGGAACGGCCCCTTGTTGGCTTCCGTCAGCCTCTTTAATACCTCGCGCTCCCTGTCAGGCACATAGAACTCTTTTTGCTCCTTTGCCTTGACCTTGCCGACTTCTATGACGAGGAGAGCCCTCTCGTTGAGGAGTTCGAGTATCCGCAGGTCAACGGAGTCTATTGAGTCCCTTAAATTCTCTATTGTCTTTATCTTGGTTTCCATATGATAAAATCGCAGTGTTTTTAAAGAGATAGATTAATGTATCGCCTTTTAAAAAGCAATCACTAATTTATCCGTGCCGCCCGTAAACCTTGAGATTTTCAGGCATTATCTTTTCGGCTCCGAGTAGAAGCCCATTGCGCGGAATTTCCCGTACCTGGCTTCGACCAGCGTCCCCGGGTCAATGGCTGAGAGCTCCTTCAACTGGGCGACGAGGGCCGCCTTCAGGTTCTTTATGGCGGTCTGCGGGTCCCTGTGGGCGCCTCCGATCGGTTCTTTCACGGCCTTGTCCACGATGCCGAGTTTTATTAGCTCGGCCGCGTCTATCTTCAATGCCTTTGCCGCGAGGTCTGCCTTCGCGCCGTCCTTCCAGAGGATTGCGGCGCAGCCCTCAGGCGAGATGACCGAGTAAGTCGAGAACTCCATCATCATGACCCTGTCTGCGACCCCTATGGCAAGGGCCCCTCCTGAGCCGCCCTCGCCGATTATGGTGGCGATAGTCGGCACCTTGAGCCTTGACATCACGAGGAGGTTTGTCGCTATCGCCTCTGACTGGCCCCTTTCCTCGGCACCTATGCCGGGGTACGCGCCGGGCGTGTCGATGAAGGTGAATACCGGGAGGGAAAACCTGTCGGCCATCTCGAATAGGCGAAGGGCCTTCCTGTACCCCTCAGGGTGGGGCATGCCGAAGTTCCTGTGCACTTTCTCCTTCGTGTTCCTGCCCTTCTGCTGGCCGAGGACAACGCAGGCCTCCCCTTCGAGGCGCGCCAGCCCCCCGACTATCGCGGCGTCGTCTTTAAAGCACCTGTCGCCGTGGAGCTCTATAAAGTCCTCGAAGGCTCCGTTGATGTAGTCGAGCGTGTACGGCCTGTCAGGGTGCCGCGCGACCTGCGTTATCTGCACGGGGGACAGTTTGCCGTAGATCTCCTTGAGGAGCGTCTTTGCCTTCTTCTCGAGCTTGGCGATCTCGTCGGTTGACTTCAGGTTGCCGGTAGCCTCGAAGGTCTTGAGCTCTTCTATCTTCTTTTCGATTTCCTCTACGGGTTTTTCGAATTCAAGCCAGTGCCTGTACATTCAGCGGAATTCTCCCTTGTCTCTGGTAGTAAAAAATTAAACTGTCAGACGATCTCGACCTGCGCGCCGTCTATGAGCTCTTTTATCCTCGTGACGACAGGCTCCAGAGGGCTCATCCTGAGCCCGTCGTTGACGCCTATTATGACGCTTCCGTTGTCCGGGTATATGAGGCGCAAAATAACCTGAGAATTGCCCGGGTTCTCCTGTATTATCTTCTTGAGCTCCGAGAGCTTTTCCTGACTGAGCCCCTCGACAGGCGCGTGGATGTGCGTGTTCCTGGCCTTGAGCTTGTTGTCGGCCGCGCCGGCCTCTTCAATGGGGATGATGCTTGAGGCCATGAGCTTGACCGCTTCTTCTTCCTTGTCGAGCTTGCCTGAAACAAGAAGCACATGATCGCTTGTGACAAGATCACGGACCTTCTTGTAA
Organism: Deltaproteobacteria bacterium; assembly: GCA_020846435.1. Lineage (GTDB taxonomy): Bacteria > Desulfobacterota > GWC2-55-46 > GWC2-55-46 > GWC2-55-46 > GWA2-54-12. Next base: position 4,978 of record JADLDY010000041.1, on the reverse strand, counting down.
AGGTCGGAGAAGATGACGGCCTCGACCGAGCCAGTGAGGTCTTCGATGGTGACGAAGGCCATGCGGTCGCCCTTCTTGGTCATTATCTCCTTCAAGCCGGTTATTATGCCGCCTATCGTGACCTCGTCCTCGTTGTTCTTCTCGATGAGCGATTCTATGTGCACGGCGTAAAGGTCCAGCTCCCTCTTGTGGCCAGTGAGCGGGTGGCTTGAGAGATAAAAGCCGAGCGTCTCTTTCTCGTAGCTCAAAAGCTCCTTGTCGCTCCATTCAGAGACCCTTGGAGCGTTAATGGACGGGCTTGCGGAAGGCTTTGAGCCTGTGCCAAAAGCGTCGAACAAAGAGGACTGGCCCGCTTCCTTGTCCCTCTGCATGGACTGCGCGGCTTCCATCGTCGGGTCGAGCTCGGCCATGAGCTGCGCCCTTTTTTCCTTCGTGAAATCAAAGGCACCGCATTTGATGAGGCTCTCTATTACCTTCTTGTTGACCTTGCGCGAGTCTATACGGCTGAGGAATTCGAGGAGAGAGGTGAATTTGCCGTCTTTCTCCCTTTCAGCGAGCATCTCCTGAATGGCCGACCCCCCGACATTCTTTACCGCCGCGAGAGCGAACCTTATCCTGTTGCCCGAGACCTTGAACTCCATGGAGCTCTCGTTGACGTCGGGCGGGTCTACGGCAATCCCGGTATCCTTGCACTCGTTTATATATTTTACTACCTGGTCGGTGTTACCCATGTCAGAGCCGAGGAGAGCGGCCATGAACTCGACATTGTAGTGGGCCTTGAGGTACGCGGTCTGATAGGAGATCATGGCGTAGGCCGCGCTGTGGCTCTTGTTGAAGCCGTAGCCCGCGAACTTGGCCATGAGGTCGTATATCTTCTCAGCCTTCTTCTGGTCTATCTTGTTCTTCTTCGCGCCCTCGAGGAACTTGTTCCTCTGGATGACCATCTCCTCGGCGGACTTCTTACCCATCGCCTTCCTGAGGACGTCGGCGTCCCCGGGCGTGTATCCGGCGAGCACCTTGGCAATCTCCATGACCTGTTCCTGATAGACCATGACGCCGTAGGTGTTCTCGAGGATGCCCTTCAACTGAGGGACTTCATAGACTATGGCCGTCCTCTTGTGCTTCCTGTTGATGAAGTCGTCGACCATGCCGCTCTGCAGAGGGCCCGGCCTGTAAAGGGCGACGGCCGCGACCATGTCTTCAAAGACCGTGGGCTTGAGCTTCCTGAGGAGCTCTTTCATGCCCGAGCTCTCGAGCTGGAAGACCCCGTTCGAGTTGCCCTCGGCAACGAGAGCGTAGGTGGCCGCGTCATCTAACGGAAGGTTTTCTATATCAAGGGCGACTCCCCTGTTCTGCTTCACCAGCTTCACGGTCTTGTCTATGACCGTGAGAGTCTTCAAGCCGAGGAAGTCGAACTTGACGAGCCCTATCTTCTCGACGTCCTTCATCGTGTACTGGGTCGTGATGGAGTCTTCCTTCTGCTGCTTGTACAAGGGCAGGTACTCGTCAAGGGGCTTATTGGATATGACGACTCCGGCCGCATGGGTCGAGGCATGCCTGGGCAGCCCCTCCAAGGCTATTGCCGTGTCTATGAGCTCTTTTACGCGCGGATCTTTCTCGTACATCTCCCTGAGCTTGGCTTCCTGCTTGAGGGCGTCCTCGATGGTGATGTTCAGGGTGTTCGGGACGAGCTTGGCTATCCTGTCGACGTCGCCGTACGGTATGTCAAGCGCCCTGCCGACATCCCTTATGCAGGCCTTGGCCTTCATCTGGCCGAAGGTTATTATCTGCGTTACCTTGTCTGAGCCGTACTTTTGCGTGACGTATTTTATGACCTCGTCCCTTTTTTCGAAGCAGAAGTCGATATCGATATCAGGGAGCGATATCCTGTCAGGGTTTAAAAACCTCTCGAACAGGAGGTTGTACTTTATGGGGTCGATGTTGGTTATGCCGAGCGAGTAGGCGACGAGGCTTCCGGCGGCAGAACCCCTGCCCGGGCCAACCGGGATGTCTTTGCTCTTGGCGTAATCGATGAAGTCGGTGACTATTAGGAAGTAGCCGGGAAAGCCCATGCCTTTGATGACCTTGAGCTCTTTTTCCAGCCTGTCGTAGTACTGCCACTTGAGAGAGTCGACGTCGAGCCCGGCCTTACCCATGGCGGCAAGCCTGTGCTCTAACCCGGCCTTTGCCTTGGCGTCAATGACAGATTCGAGCGTCTCGCCGGGAGGGAGCGGGAACTCAGGCAAAAAGTTCTTGCCGAGGTTGAGCTCGAAGTTGCACCTCTCGGCTATCTCAATGGTGTTTGAGATGGCCTCAGGAGTGTCTTTGAACGCCTCGTTCATCTCCTCCGGGGTCTTGACGTAGAACTCTTCCGTGGAGAACTTCATGCGGTTTGTGGCGTTGACTGTCGTGCCTGTCTGAATGCACAGGAGCACGTCGTGGACTCTTGCGTCCTCTTTCTTGAGGTAATGGCAGTCGTTGGTCGCGACAAGCGGTATGTCGAGCTTTTTTCCGAGCTCCATGAGGCGCTTGTTGACGACCTCCTGTTCAGGGATGCCGTTGTGCTGTATCTCGAGGTAAAAACGCCTGTTGTTGAATATGGTCCTGTATTCGAGGGCCGCCTTCTCAGCCGTGTCTATCTGGCCGTTGCCCAGGTTATAGGCTACCTCGCCGTGAAGGCAGGCTGACAGGGCGATGAGCCCCTCGTTGTATGCTGTCAGGAGCTCTTTATCGACCCTGGGCTTGTAATAGAAGCCCTCGGTGTAGGCGCGCGTCAGGAGCTTGCAGAGGTTCTGGTAGCCCTTCGCGTTCTTGACGAGCAGGACCAGGTGAAATGCGTGCTCTCCCTTGACGGCTGTCTTGTCTGTGCGCGCCCCGGGCGCGACGTAGACTTCGCACCCTATTATGGGCTTTACGCCCTTTGCCATCGCCTTCTGGTAGAACTCGACCGCGCCGAAGAGGTTGCCGTGGTCTGTGACGGCAATAGCGGGCATCCTGTGCTCTTTGGCAAAGGCGATTAGCGCTTCCGGACGGATCGCGCCGTCAAGAAGGCTGTACTGGGTATGCAGATGAAGATGGACGAAATTGGAATGATGCATAAGAGGAAAGTTTAACATATTCCAATGGTTTTTGGGTAGATTTTTGAAAGGATTTCAAGGGCGGCCGTTTGCGGGGTTTTTCGGATATTTCATGGTGGAAGATGAATAAAAAAGCCCATTGGCCACCGTGGTCTTCATCTCGCGGACGGGGCCGACGGGCTGGCCGGAAAAAGGCTTCTAAAAAGTACGCTTCTAATCAATCTTCTTTACGTAGATCTCCTTGATTATCTCCGGGTCAAGGGCAAGGGTCGTCTCTCCGATCAGGATGACGAAGGCGGGCTTTTTCTGGTGGACCTTTACCGTGCTGCCAGGGACTATGCCGAGCGTCCCCAGTTTGTCGAGCCTCATGTGGGAGTTCGAAGCTATGAAGGTTATCCTGCCCCTGTCGCCGACATCCAGAACATTCAACTGCTGGACAATGGGCTTCAAGTCGTCCCTCGTCTTTTTGCAGCACGCGCCCCGCGGTATGGGAAGTCCGTGCGGGCAGGTCGGAGGGTGCCCCAGGAGCGTGCAGATGGAATCGGCGACCTCCGGCGAGAGCGTATGCTCGAAGGAGCAGGCGTTCTTCTCGATGTCGTCTTCCGGCAGGGCCAGTACCTCTGTCAGGAGCCTTTCCGCCAACCTGTGACGCCTTATCGCGCCTTCCGCATGTCTTTCGCCCTCCTTTGTGAGGGTGATGGAGTCGCCAGCGATGTTGACGAGGCCGTCTGACATCATCTGCCTTAAGGTATTCATGTCGGCTTCCTCGGCTACCTCATCTATCTTCAACAGCTCAGTTATGGAGCTGCTGCCAACTTCTCTTTGAGACCAGATGAACTCGAGTACTTCGTCGAATGCCTTGTTCTTCGTCATCTATTCACCTCTTAAAGGCTGCTGAAAAAGTCCATCTGCGTCGTTGTCTACGTCGCTCGTCATTGCAACGTACTTAAAAGTACGTCTCACTCCTCGCTCCTCGACGCCTAGCATATGGAACTTTTTGAGCAGCCTGAGTCAATCTATTAGAAACTAATACCCGAAAACCTTATGAGGAAGTTCACTATCGCACCCACAAGCACCGCGAACGGGAATATGAAGACTGACATCCAGATGGCGGCCTTGAGCCCCCTCTCCTTCACGATCATGAGGAGGTTCGCTATGCACGGCACGAAGAGAGTCATGGTCACGAGGCTCACGACTACCTGCACATTGTCGAGCATGCCGTCCCTCTGCATGGCAAGGAGGCCGGCCGCGCCGTAGTCGCGCCTCAGAAACCCTATTATGAAGGCGTTGGCCGCCTCAGCCGGAAGGTCGAGGAGCGTAACCACGACAGGAGCGGCAGCGGCCTGCATCGCGACAAGGCCGTTGGTCTTGTCCAGGACATAGAGTATGAAAGTGCCGATGATGAAAAGCGGCACCGCTTCCTTCAAATACCATTCGACCCTCACGAGGGTCTTCAAGCCCATGTTCGAGAGCTGCGGCATCCTCATGGGAGGTATCTCGAGGATGAAGTCTGAAGTCTGGCCCGGAAGCACCTTCGAGGCCAGAAAACCGACGATGAAAAGGACTAAGAGGATTATTGCCGCCCAGAGCACGGTCGCCCCGACCGACACCGACCCGAGCATGCCGAGTATGACGCCAAGCTGAGCCGAGCACGGTATGCCGAGCGCAAGGAGGAGCGTCACGATCATCCTCTCTTTTTTCGTCTCGAGTATCCTCGTCGTCATCGTCGCCATCGTGTCGCAGCCTAATCCAAGGACCATCGGCAGGACGGCTTTTCCGTTGAGACCCATCATCCTGAATATCCTGTCTACCATCACGGCGAGCCTCGGCAGATAACCCGAGTCTTCGAGAAAGCTGAAGAATATGAAAAAGAAGCTCACTATGGGGAGCACGATGGCGAT
>JADLDY010000040.1 GCA_020846435.1 Deltaproteobacteria bacterium | reverse complement strand
CAGCGCACCAGCAATTCTCTACTCCTTCTCCGCCTTCACAGCCATAAGCATCCCCAGTAAAAACATCTTCCATTCAACGGGCTTGAAGCCAGTGGATGAGAGCAGGGCTCCGAGGCTCTCTTTTGTGAACTGCTGGACATGGGCCTCTTTCCAGACTTTGCCCTTGCCCTTTGTCCAGAAGTACCAGATGACCCTGAAGAGGAGGTTCTTCTCGTTCGGCACGAGGATGAGTATCTTGCCGTTTTTCTGCAGGACCCTCTTTAGTTCCTTAAGGGCGTTCTCAGGCTTCTCCAGGTGCTCTAACACCTCTATCGCGGTCACATAGCCGAAGGTCGAGTCCTTGAAAGGCAGTTCGTAGAAGTCAGCGCAAAGGTATCTCGGCCCCTTGTGGTGAGAGGCGGCGTATTTTATCGCGCCGAACGAGGCGTCTACCCCGGCAGAGAAGTTGAGACCGGCCTTTTTCGATATCCTGTCTAGGAGGGTGCCGCCTCCAGAGCCGATGTCGAGCATCCTGGCCTTCTCGCCTCTGAGGAGCTTCGTGAGGGTTGATATCCTTCGAGTGTGCCAAAACCACTGGAAGAGGTTCGTCTTCATCGAGCGGTCGTAATAGTCCGGCGGGACCTCGTCGTGTATGTCCCTCAGTTTTTTCCTGCTCTCGTCCATAAGGCTGCTCTGGCGGCTTCCCTTGCTTTTTACCCGCAAATTCGTTATGATTTTTTGAGCCTGGAAGGGTTGCTTCCCGGCAAACAAATATACTATGGAACCTCTTTTCTTATCAATGTTTCAGTGAAAAAACACATAGCTCTCCTCATATTTTTTGTTTTTCTCGCGGCCTCGGACGCTCTCGCCCAGGCCGCGACAATAACCAATTTCGCTCTTTCAAAGGCCCCTTTGAAGGTCTCCTTCAAGGTAGACGGCGCCTTCAACAGGGACATCGAAGAGGCTATACAGAGCGGCCTGCCTACCTCATTCAACTTCATAATCAAGCTCGACAAGCTCAACAGTTTTCTGCCCAATGAGAAAGTAGGCTCCTGGGAGTTCCGTCATACCGTCAAGTACGACAGCTTCAGGAACGAGTACGAAATCACGCTGGACGAAGCCGGCGGCAGGATGTTAAAGGTCAACGACAGCCAGGAGATGAAGCGCTTGATGGCCACCTGTGAAGCTGTCTCGATAGAGCCCGCGCACCTCGTGGCGGGCGCAAGTTACAGGATGAGGGTCAAGGCCGAGCTCGACTCCATCGACCTGCCGCCGATCCTCAATTACGTCTTTTTCTTCCTCGAGGCCTTTGACTTCGAGACCGAATGGCACATTTACGAGTTCCCCCATTAGAGTATGAGTGAGATACAGACACCTGTCATAGAGGCTGAGGCGAGGAGAAGGCGGCGCGAGCTCTACATCATACTCGCTGTCGTCCCGGCCATCCTCATCATCACCTACATCGAATCGCATGTCGCGAGCCTCGGCGGCGGCATACCGATTGCCACGAACATCTTCATCTTCGGCCTCATCAACATAAACATAATCCTCCTTATACTCCTTATCTTTCTGGTCCTGCGCAACATGGTCAAGCTCTTCATGGAAAGAAAGAGCAAGGTCATGGGCACGCGTCTTCGCACCAAGCTCGTCACCGCCTTTGTCAGCCTTTCCATCATCCCGACCTTCCTTTTGTTCTTTGTCGTCGTCGGCTTCATCAACAAGTCGATCGACGGCTGGTTCGGCATCAAGGTCGAGGACTCACTGAAAGAATCGCTCGAGCTGGCGCAGAACTACTACAAGGACATGAATGACAGGATAGCCTCGGCGTCGAGGTCTCTCGCGGTCACGGCCTCGGAAGAGGGGCTCCTCGGCAATCAGGACGCTCTCGCGAAGTTCATCGAGAAGAAGCTCGAAGAGGGGGATTACTCCACAGTCGAGGTCTACGGGGCAACCGGCGCGAGGTCGCGGATAGCGATATCGAGCAAGATAAACATGAACATGGTCCCTGACGTCGACCCGCTCAGCATCACGAAGGCTTTGAAGGGAGAGTCGACGGCCTGGGTGCAGACCCTCGACACAGGCGACGTCGTCTGGGGCATAGCCCCTGTTCCAGGAGCCGGCGGCAGCGTGGCCGGAGCCATGGTCGTGAGCTACTACGTGCCCAGAAGCCTCGTCGAGAAGATGAAGGAGATATCCCTTGCCTTTCAGGGGTACAAGCAGCTGAAGCTCATGAAAATCCACGTGAAAGCGAGCTACTTCACCATCCTCCTCATCATAACTCTCCTCATAGTATTCTTCTCCATCTGGATAGGGCGCTACCTTGCCAAGACCCTCACCATACCGATAAACGAGCTCGCGGAGGGCACGCACGCGGTCGCCAGCGGCAACCTCGATTACAGGATAAAGGTCGAGTCAGATGACGAGATAGGCCTTCTCGTGAAGTCGTTCAACAGGATGACCGAGGACCTCAAGGCGGGAAAGATGAACCTTGAGGCCGCTAACCTCGACCTCCGCCGCACCAACACGGAGCTCGACCAGAGGAGGCAGTACATAGAGATAGTTCTCGGCAACGTCCCGGCCGGAGTCGTCTCGATAGACAAGGCCGGAAGGATAGTCTCCATGAACAAGGTCGCGGCCGACATGCTCGGGGCCGAAGAGGGGCACGCCATCGGCAGGCATTACAGGGAGGTCTTGCGCGAGGAGGACAGGAAGTCGCTGCGCGAGATGTTCAGAGAGATGACCGAGATGGAACTGGAGTCTATGGAGAGGCAGATGAGGGTCAGCGTGAACAACTCCAGCATGACCGTGTTAGTCAACCTCAACGCTCTGAAGGACGAGTCAGGGAGCTTTATAGGCATGGTCGCGGTATTGGACGATCTCACGCACCTTTTGAAGACGCAGAGGATGTCCGCGTGGAAAGAGGTCGCGCGCAGGATCGCCCACGAGATAAAAAACCCGCTTACGCCGATCAAGCTCTCGGCCCAGCGCCTGAGAAAGAAGTACCTCGACAGGTTCCCGCAGGAGGACACCGTCTTCGACGAATGCACCATGACCATAATAAAGCAGGTCGACGACCTCAAAAACCTCGTTAACGAGTTCTCGAACTTCGCGAGGATGCCGGCGGCCAACCCGAGCCCCAACGACCTCAACGAGATAGTCGGCGAGGTCATGTCCCTTTACCAGTCCGGCAACAGGAAGGTGCGCCTGTCCACTACCACTGACCAGAGGCTGCCTGTCCTCGATATTGACAGGGACCAGATAAAAAGGGTACTAATTAACCTCATAGACAACGCTGTGGCCGCGGTCGAAGAGGACGGGGCTGTGACCGTGGAGACGCATTACATAGAAGAGCTCCAGCTCGCGAGAATAGAGGTCGCAGACAACGGAGGCGGCATCCCGGACGAGATAAAGCAGAGGCTCTTCGAGCCTTATTTTTCGACCAAGAAGACGGGCACTGGCCTCGGGCTTGCCATAGTGAGCAATATAATATCAGATCATAACGGGTACATAAGGGTGAGGGACAACCACCCGAAGGGGACCCGCTTCGTGATAGAGCTCCCGGTAAGGGCGGTGGCGGTATGAAGACGACCGTGATGGTGGTCGACGATGAAAAGGACATCAGGGAGTCTTTGACCGGAGTTCTCAAGGACGAGGGCTACGAGGTCATGGTCGCGGCCAGCGCCGAGGAGGCCATCAAGAAGCTCGACAGCCGTCTTCCTGACGTCATCCTTCTTGACATATGGCTTCCGGGCATGGACGGCACCGAGGCACTGAAGGAGATACACGCGAAGCACCAGGGAGTGCCCGTCATAATGATATCAGGGCACGCCAACATAGAGACGGCGGTGAGGACGACAAAGCTCGGGGCGTACGACTTCATAGAAAAGCCGCTCTCCCTCGACAAGGTCGTCATCACGGTCGAGCACGCTATCGAGCAGAAGAGGCTCCTTGAGGAGAACAGGCAGCTCAAGCAGAAGGCCTGGGCAAAGTACTCCATAATCGGCAACTCGGCGGTAATCGAGGCCTTGAAGAGCGATATCGAACGGGCCGCTCCGTCGAACTCGTGGGTCTTGATCACCGGCGAGAACGGCACAGGCAAGGAACTGGTCGCCAGGAACATCCACCTCCTCTCCAACAGGTCAGGCAAGGCTTTCATCGAGGTCAACTGCGCGGCCATCCCTGAAGAGCTCATCGAAAGCGAGCTCTTCGGGCACGAGAAGGGCGCGTTCACAGGGGCCCACCAGAGGAAGGCCGGCAAGTTCGACATGGCCGACAAGGGGACCATCTTCCTCGACGAGATAGGGGACATGTCCCTCAAGACCCAGGCCAAGATACTGAGAGTTTTGCAGGAGAAGTCATTCGAGAGGGTCGGCGGGAATGAGATAATAACAGTCGACGCGCGGGTCATTGCCGCGACCAACAAGGACTTGAAGGAAGAGGTCAGGAAGGGCGCTTTCAGGGAGGACCTCTTTTACAGGCTCAACGTGATACCCTTCCATGTGCCGCCTCTGCGCGAAAGGAGAGAGGACATACCGCTCCTCCTCAGTCACTTTCTGAAGGAGTTCGCGGCTGAGTCAGCGAGGGAAGCTCCGATTTTGAGCAGGGAAGCGATAGAGGTGCTCTGCGGCTACCGCTGGCCGGGCAACGTGAGAGAGCTCAGAAACCTGGTCGAAAGGCTCGTCATCATGGCCCGTTCCAACACGGTAACGCCCGAGGACATACCGACCTACATAAAAGGTTCTCAGACAGCCGCCCCGGGGAGTCTGTTCACCAGCAGCCTTCTTAAAGAGGCGAGGCGGGATTTCGAGAGAGAGTTCATAGTGAGGAAGCTAAAGGAAGCCGGCGGCAACATCGCACGGACAGCCGAAGCGATAGGCATAGAAAGGAGCCACCTTTACAGGAAGATAAAGAGCTATGGAATAGAGCACGAGGAAGCAACAGAGCACGATAACGCGTAGAGCTGGCCTTTTCGACTTGAAACAAAGCCCGTCACCCTGGAACACCCACCTTTTGTTCTGATGGTAGATGACGACCAGCAGGTATTGGAGACCTTGAAGTACATACTTGGCGACTCCTATGAGCCTGTCGTCGCCCGGAGCGGGGCAGAGGCGGTCTCCATCGTGAGGAACCAGCCGGT
>JADLDY010000039.1 GCA_020846435.1 Deltaproteobacteria bacterium | reverse complement strand
CTTTGTGCCGCAGGGGCAAGTCTGCTGCGGCATGCCAGCCTACGCGATGGGAGATATCCCGACCGCCAGAAGCATGGCCTTGAAGAACCTCGAACTCCTTGAAGGCGTAGACGCTGACTTCATAGTGACTTCCTGCGCTACCTGCGGACACGGCTTGAAACACCTGATGGCCGACCTTTTCGAGGATACGCCCGAGCTCAAGGCGCGCGCCGAAAAGGTGGCCGCCAAGACGAGGGACATATCCGAGCTCTTGATAAAGGAGTTGGGATACAAGGCTAATGGCGCGTCAGGCGCGAAGCGCGTCGTAACCTATCACGACCCGTGCCACCTGGGGCGCGCTCAGGGCCTTCGCGAAGAGCCGAGAGACCTTTTGAAGATGGGCTCCGGCGTTGTTTTGAAAGAGATGAAGAACCCGTGCCTTTGCTGCGGCCTCGGCGGCGGGCTCATGTATAACAACTACGGCCTTTCGATGGAGATAGCGGAGAAGAAGGCCGAGAATATAAAGAACTCCGGCGCAGAGATAGTCGCGACGGCCTGCCCTGGCTGCATCGTTCAGCTCCGCGACGGGCTGCACAGGTTTGGCGTTGATAATGTTAAAGTCTGCCATGTTGTTGAGCTCATATAAAGAAGTTCAAATCTTGTATTTATGTAGAACATGCCTTTGAGATTGCTTCGTCGCCTCGCTCCTCGCAATGACAGCAGGCAAAAACTCTGGCCAGGGAGGCCCCTCTTCGAATGACCTATTTCGTCTTCTGCGTCCACAATCATCAGCCTGTCGGCAATTTCGACCATGTCATCGAGGACGCCTACCAGAGCTCGTACTGGCCCTTTCTCGTTTCTATTTCAAAGCGCCCCGCGATAAAGCTCTCGCTCCACAACACCGGCTTCCTTCTCGACTGGATAGCCGAGAAGCACCCTGAGTACATCGCGCTCCTTAAGACGATGGTGCAAAGGGGGCAGGTTGAGATAGTCGGCGGCGGCTACTACGAGCCTGTGCTCTCCGTCATACCCGAAGAGGACAGGATCCGTCAGGTGGTTATGTTCTCCGACAGGATAGAGGAGCTTTTCGGCAAGAGGCCGCGCGGCATCTGGCTCGCCGAAAGGGTCTGGGAGCCGACGCATCCGTCTATAATCAGGAAGGCCGGTCTTGAGTACCTTGTCGTCGATGACTATCACTTCCTCAAGGCGGGCCTGAGGAAAGACCAGCTAGGCGGCTATTACACGACAGAAGACCAGGGCAACCTCATTAAGATATTTCCGGGCAACGAGGCCTTGCGCTACCTCGTCCCGTTCAAGGGCGTCGAGGAGTTCGAGGCCTACATGAAGTCGATCGACAACGGCTCTTTCACGAGAGGGTCGGCGGCCATCTACGGCGACGACGGCGAGAAGTTCGGCGTGTGGCCGGGAACGAGCAAATGGGTCTTTGAAGAAGGCTGGCTCGAGAAGTTCTTCGATATGATAGATAAAAACCTCGACTGGATAAAGCCTTCGACATTAGGAGAGTTCCTCGACCACGAAGAGCCCGTCGGCCACACCTATCTGCCCAATACCTCTTACATGGAGATGGGCGAGTGGTCGCTGCCTGCCGACGCGGCGCGCGACTATATCGACCTCATAGAGGAGGTCAACGGCTGGGGCGAGAGCGGCGAGAGAGTGAAAAGGTTTCTGCAGGGGGGCACATGGCGTAACTTCCTTGCCAAGTATCCTGAGGCCAACTGGATGCACAAGCGCATGCTCATGGTGAGCAGGGAAGTCAAAAAAAGGCGCCAGCTTTGCTCCGACAAAACGCAGGACGCGGCCGAGCGCCTCCTGTATCAGGCGCAGTGCAACGACGCGTACTGGCATGGCGTCTTCGGCGGGCTCTATCTGCCGCACCTTCGCACAAAGGTCTACGAGTGCCTCATACACGCGGAGAAGATAGTCGCGCCGGGCTCTGACTTTCCCGAGATATTCTCTTCCGACCTCGACGCAGACTACCACGAGGAGACGGTCATGAGGACAGGGGATGTGAGCCTTTTTTTCAGCCCCTTCAACGGCGGTACTCTCGTCGAGTTCGATTGCAGGCGCAAGGGCGTGAACCTCTCCAACACTCTCACCCGCTGGCCTGAGGCCTACCATCGCAAGCTCATCGAGCGCTCCAAACACGAGGGCATCGAGGCCGGCGCGAAGTCCATACACGATATCGTCAAGGTCAAGGAAGAGGGGCTTGAGAACTACCTCAAGTACGACGCGAAAAGAAGGGCGTCCCTCGTCGACCATTTCTTCCCTGAAGATTTTACTTTCGAAGACTTTTACTCCGGCTCATATAAGGAAGAAGGCTCGTTCAGCCACCAGAGGTATGAAAAAGAGGTCAAAGACGGCTGTCTCACGCTCAGCAGGAAAGCCCAGGCTTTTGGAAAAGATGTCTCTGTCAGGAAGTCGATAGTCTTCGAGAGCGCTGACACTTTCAAGGTCGACTACCATGTAAGGAGCCTTTCCGGCGCTTTCGAGGCAAAGGGCTTCTTTGGTGTTGAGTTCAACTTTCTGCTTCCGTGCTGCGATGGCCCTGTGTGTAAATATGAGGCAAAGCCTGTTTTTGACCCTGACGGCAATATAGGCTTCGGCAGCGCAGGCGAGGTGAAGGGCATAACAGAGCTGAGTTTGATAGACGAATACACCGGCGTCGAAGCAGTCATAAAACTCGACGGCCCTGCGGCACTTTTGCGCCACCCTATATATACCGTTTCTTTGTCCGAGGGCGGCTTCGAGAAGATATTCCAGGGCTCGTGCCTGCTCTTCCTCTTCCCCGCGGCATTTTTCCGCGAAGGCGGTTTCAAGACCTCTTTCACGGTGACAACCAGGGCTTTGTAATAACAATCGAGATGGAGGCGGCATGCCTGAAGTAAGTCGTGAGCTTGCGAGTAAAATAATGTCAGTTAAGCTTGTGGTCTTTGACGTTGACGGCGTCTTGACCGACGGCCGCATAATATTCTCTAACAGCGGGGAAGAGACAAAGCTCTTTGATGTGAAAGACGGCCACGGCATAAAGCTCCTCATGCGCTCGGGGATAGACGTCGCCATAATCACGGCCAGAGAGTCTGAGGTCGTGAGGAGGAGGGCGAAGGACCTGGGGATAACCCATGTCTTTCAGGGGATGAAGGATAAAAGAATGGCCCTCGAAGAGCTTGTAAAGACATCCGGCATAACCCCGGCTGAGATGGCCTATATGGGCGACGACATAATAGACCTGCCTGTCCTCAAAAGGGTCGCTTTCTCGGCGGCCGTAGCCGACGCCGTGGCAGAGGTGCGCGAGAGGGTCGATTTCGTCTCGAAAAGGCCGGGCGGCAGGGGCGCGGCAAGGGAGCTTGCCGAGCTTGTTTTGAAGGTTCAGGGCAAGTGGGACGAGGTAATGAAGGCGTACCTCTCGTAAAGCGGGACAAATGCCTTTACAGCCCGGTTTACGGATGGTATAATTCTTGCTAAGACACTGGCGCATTTTTGGTTTGCGCCGCCAACTATTCGAAAACATTCGGCTTTTAGGGGCATCCATCTCGCCTGATGAACCGTAAGATAAGGACCGCCCTTTCCACTTTCATAGTACTCTCGATAATCGCTCTGGCGGCCCTGGTCTTTATCTATTACAGGGCTGACAAGGTGCCCAAGGCGAGCTTTGAGCAGGACGAGCAGGTCAAGGTACAGATAGAGAAGATCCGCTACTCCGGCACCAAGGCCGGACGGGTCGAATGGGAGCTCGAGGCCGACTCCGCGAGGCGCTCGAAGGACGATGACCTGACCACGCTTGAGAAGGTAACGGTCACATTCTTTGCCAGGGACTCGACCTCGCATGTGCTGACCGCCGATGAGGGAAGGTTCAAGGAGGAGGCGGGCGAGATAGAGGTCTCCGGCAATGTCGTCGTCCGGTCTTCGGGCGGCGGGTTCACTATAAAGACATCGAGCCTCACCTATTTTGTTAACGGCAGGAAGATAACGACTGAAGAAAGGGTCAAGATGACCTCCCGCGGCATTGACCTTGAGGGAACCGGGCTTGTGGTCCTCGTGGACTCCCAGAGCTTCAGGCTCCTCAGGAAGGTCAAGGCCGTTTTCAGGGGCCCGGCGGTCTGACAGGGGAAATAGATGTCTCTAAGGTTTGCGTCTTTCGCGTCCGCTACGGCTCTTCTCCTCACATTGATTTCATCTCCGTCCGAATCCATGGCAGTCCAGTCCGATGTCAGGACATCAGGCGCCCGCAAGCCGGTCACAGTCACATCAGACACGATGGAAGCCAACACCAATGAGAACAGGGTCATATTCCGCGGCAACGTCGCGGCGGTGGAAGACTTTACCATCTGCTCTGACGAGCTCAATATCCTTTACGACGCCAACAGGGACGTAAGCGAGATAGAGGCCTCCGGGAACGTCAGGATATTCCTGGACGAGAAACGCTCGACCGCGGGCAAGGCCGTCTACAAAAGGAAAGAGCGGCTCATCGTCCTTACCGGAGAACCCCAGGTCACGCAGTGCTCTGACGTCATAAAGGGCGACAAGATAACCGTCTACATCGACGACAACAACGCCGTCGTCGAAAGTGACGCTGGAAAGAGAGTCCGCGCGGTCATAATGCCGGAGAAGAAATGCCCTGGCCAGGAAGGGCGCGAAAGGACCTCGCGTGAGGAAACTCTGTGTAACGGGGCTCGTTAAGTCCTTCAAAAAAAGGAAGGTCGTCGACGGCGTCTCACTTGACATCGAGCCCGGCGAGATAGTCGGCCTCCTCGGCCCCAACGGCGCCGGCAAGACCACGACCTTTTACATGATAGTCGGGCTCGTGAGCCCGGACGAGGGGAGCGTTACGCTCGGGGACATTGACATAACCTCGACCCCCATGTTTGAAAGGGCACGGCACGGCATAAGCTACCTGCCGCAGGAGGCCTCAGTTTTCAGGAAGCTCACCGTGGCCGAGAACGTCAAATCCATACTCGAGTACATGGACATACCCAAGGCCGAGATGGACACGAGGCTTGCCTCGCTCCTCGAAGAGTTAGGCGTCCTTCATCTCGCGGGTTCCAGGGCCTACGCCCTCTCCGGCGGAGAGAGGCGCAGGGTCGAGATAGCCAGGGCGCTCGTCAACTCGCCGTCTTTTCTTCTTCTTGACGAGCCGTTCTCAGGCATAGACCCGATAGCGGTCGCCGATATACAGGACATAATGCTCGAGCTCAAGAGAAAGGGCATTGGCATACTGGTGACGGACCACAATGTAGGAGCCACCCTCGGCATCTGCGACAGGGCCTACATAATCGGCTCAGGCAAGCTCCTGAAGGCGGGCACGCCGACCGAGATACTCGATTCCAAGCGCGTGAGGGAAGTTTATCTCGGCGAGAAGTTCAGGCTTTAGCGGCTGCTCAAAAGCTTCATCTGCGATACGCATGCGGAGCTTATTTGAAGCCTTAAGATGTTGGTTTTTTCAGCAACCGGAGGCGGTCTTTTAAAGATGGCTTACGAACTCAAACAGGAACTCAAGCTCACACAGAGCCTTGTGATGACGCCTCAGCTGCAGCTGGCCATAAAGCTCCTGCAGCTCTCGAGGCTCGAGCTCGTTGAGATGGTCCGCGAAGAGGTCCAGACAAACCCTGTTCTCGAGGACGTCTCGGCCCCTGAGGTCGCTTCAGGCGCGCCTGAGGCTCCTGCCGAAGCCCCTGAAAAGCCAGAGGTCGACTGGGAGAGCTACCTGACCGGGCAGAATGAGTACAGGCAGGGCGGCATTGATTTCAGCGCGAGAGACGAGGAAGAGGACGACTTCATGTCCAACATCTCGGACGCTGGCGGCTCTCTCTCAGAGCACCTCGCGTGGCAGCTCGGCAGCAGCGGCTTTAATCCTCAGGACATGGCCCTCGGAGAGTTCATCATCGGTAACATCGACGAGGACGGCTATCTGCGCCTCCTTGAAAGGGCGCCTTCGAGCACCGATTCCGAGCACGAGGCCGCGACCGTCGGAGAGATAGCAAGGTGCGCCGGGGTCGAACCAGTGGACGCCCAGAGGGTCCTCAGGGTAATACAGCTCCTTGACCCGCCCGGCGTAGGCTCATGCACGCTGCGCGAGTGCCTCCTCGTGCAGGCGAGGAACATGGACGTGCGCGACACGGTCGTCGAGGACATGGTCGCAAGCCACCTCGAGAACCTCGCCAGCCGCAATTACAAGGCCATAGCCAGGGCCCTCGGCGTGAATATAGAAGAAGTCTTCGAGGCGGCCAGGACAATAAGCAAATGCCTCAACCCTACTCCGGGGGCGGGTTTCGGCAAGGACGAGTCGCGCGCCGTAGTGCCGGACATCTTCATACACAAGGTCGGAGATGACTACATCATCACGCTCAACGATGACGGCATGCCCAAGCTCAAGATAAGTCCGTATTACAGAGAGCTCCTGAAATCCAACGGGGCGACGACGCCTGATAACGCCAAGGGCTACATACAGGACAAGCTCAGGAGCGCGGTCTGGCTGATCAAGAGCGTCCACCAGAGGCAGCGGACGGTTTACAGGGTCGTTGAGTGCATCGTGAGGTTCCAGAGGGAGTTCCTCGACCAGGGCTTGAAGTATTTGAAGCCCCTGGTCCTCAAGGACGTCGCGGCCGAGATAGGCGTCCACGAGTCTACGGTCAGCAGGGTCACCTCGAACAAGTACGTTCAGACGCCCAGGGGCATATTCGAGCTCAAGTACTTCTTTTCCAACGGCATGTCAGGAGGCGAAGGGGAGGAAGTTACCGCCGAGTACATAAAAGAGAAGGTCAGGAAGATAATCGAGGCCGAGGACACCAAGCGCCCGTTCTCCGACGCGCAGATAGTAGAGAAGCTCAAGGAATCGGGCATAGAGGTCGCGAGGAGGACTGCGACCAAGTACAGGGAGGCGCTGGGCTTTTTGTCCTCAAGCAGGAGAAAGGCCCATTTTTAGCAATTCCCCCTGACGGAGCGTGTTTTCCCTAAATATGTTGACTTTTTCCCTCTTAAGAATTAAAAAATAGGGTCGGGATTTTTCCGGGCTCAAGCGGCGCGCGACGCGCCCGTTCAAGTCCGCCATCATATTTCAAACGGAGGTCATTCAATGCACGTCAGCGTCACTTTCAGGCATATGGAATCTTCAGAGCCCCTGAAGATCTACGCGGAAGAGAAAACAGAGCGTCTCAGAAAGTATCTTGCCGAGCCGGTCGAGATACACTGGGTGCTTTCGGTTGAGAAGATAAGGCACATAGCCGACGCAACTATCACGGCCAACGGCGTCAACATAAAGGCGCAGGGCGACACGCAGGACATGTACTCGGCGATCGACATGGTCATCGACAAGCTCCTGGGACAGGCCATGAAGCACAAGGACAGGGTCAAGGAGCACAAGACAAACGGCGAGCAGGACTCCATCAGGTACGCGGCCGCCGAAGCCGCCACGGCCGTGGCTCCGGGCAGGCCCAGAATAACGAAGAAAGAGAACCAGTTCGTAAAGCCCATGTCCGTTGAAGAGGCTTCTATGCAGCTGGAAGTCACTTCAGAGGATTTCCTGGTTTTCACCGACTCGTCGACCGGCAACACGAGCGTTCTGTACAGGCTCAAGGACGGCGGTTTCGGTCTCATAGAGACCAGCGCGCACTGAACAAACGGCAGTTTTTTCCGGCCCCGGGCTCTGTCCCGGGGCCTTGCCAGTGGAAGGCCGGTACTCGGGCTCTCGTCTGTCCAGTTTTTCCGCAGTAAGCTCCGCGAGGCATGTTTGAAAGTATTTTAAAGGGTGAGTTTCCATGATGCTGGCCGATGTCCTGAGGGAAGAGAATATCATAACGGACCTCAAGTCCAGGGACAAGGAAGAGGTCCTCGGCGAGATGGTCGATGATATCTCGCGCATGGTCGCCCCCATTGACACAGAGACGGTATTGAAGGCGCTCCTTGACAGGGAAAAGCTCGGCACGACCGGCATAGGCCACGGGGTCGCCATACCGCACGGCAAGATCAAGGGGCTCGCCGAGCTCAAGGTGTTTTTCGGCAGAAGCAGGAAGGGCGTCAATTACAGCTCCATGGACAACCTTCCCGTGCACCTCGTCTTCCTCATACTGGCCCCGGAGAACTCGGCGGCCGCGCACCTGAAGGTGCTGGCGAGCATATCCCATCTTTTGAAGAGCCAGGACTTCAGGATGAAGCTCATGGACGCCGTCGACAGGTCAGACATATACAGGATAATAACCGAGGCCGAGAAAAAGAGCAGCTTCGTCTGAACCCCGCTCTAACAGGTAACTCCATGGGCGTACCAGTAAAAGAGCTCACAGATGGCAGGCAGGCGGAACGCTTCGGGTTCGTCCTCGTCGCCGGAGAGCGCGGCCTCGACAGGGAAGTCACCACCTCGCGCATACAAAAGCCCGGGCTCCTTCTGACCGGGCTCCTCGAGGAGCTCCACCCTGACCGGCTCCAGATTTTCGGCGCCGCCGAGATAGGCTACCTCAACAGCCTCGACGACAGCCAGATACCGGACGTTCTGAGGTACCTGGCAAAGCCGGGTATCCCCGCCATAATCGTCACGAGAGACCTCGAGCCGCCGCCCTTCCTCGCCGAGATGTGCAGGGAAAGGGAGATACCCCTTTTCAAGACCGTCTACACCTCCTCCGTACTCATAGAGAGCATAACCAAGTACCTGGAGGAGAGGCTTGCCCCCTCGACGACCCTCCACGGCGTCCTGATGGACGTGCTTGGCGTAGGCATACTTATAATTGGCAAAAGCGGCATCGGCAAGAGCGAATGCGCCCTCGACCTCGTGGCCAGGGGCTGCCGTCTCGTCTCGGACGACATCGTCATAGTTAAGAAGATGCCGCCTTCGGTGCTCTTCGGCACCAGCTCCGACCTCATCCGCTACCACATGGAGATAAGGGGGCTCGGCATACTGAACATAAAAGACCTCTACGGGATCACCGCCATCAGGGAGAAAAAGCAGATGGACCTTGTGGTGGAGCTGGTCAAATGGGAGATGGAGGTCGAGTACGACAGGCTCGGGTTCGAGGAGAACAGCTACAACATACTCGGGGTAGACCTGCCGTACCTGAAAGTGCCGGTTTCTCCGGGAAGGAGCGTGGCCACCATAGTCGAGGTCGCGGCCCGGAATCAGATATTGAAGATAATGGGGCACCACTCGGCTAAGGCCCTTGAACGGGAGCTTGGCAACGTCATGAAGAGGAGCCAGGAAAACAGGTGAGCGACATCAGAGCGGTGGTGCTGAGCGGGCCTTCGGGCTCAGGCAAGAGCACCGCCATAAAGGCACTCGAGGACCTCGGCTACTACTGCGTTGACAACATGCCGGTGGCCCTCCTTCCGAAGTTCATGGAGCTTCTGGCCACGAGCGGCGAGATAGCCAGGGTCGCGGCTGTCATCGACGTGCGCGAGCGCTCGTTCCTCAAGGACTTTGTTCAAGTCTTCTCTGAGCTCAAGGCAACCGGCTACCACATGGAGCTCATATACCTCGAAGCCTCCGACGATGCCCTTGTGAGGAGGTTTTCCGAGACAAGGAGAAGGCACCCTCTGGCCGCCGAGGAGAGTCCTATGGAAGGGCTCATGCGGGAAAGGGAGCTCCTCAAGGACTTGAAGTCGCTTGCCGACAGGGTCGTCGACACGACAGAGTTCAACGTCCACGAGCTCCGCGACATGATAAAAGAGTTCTATTCCGGCCCGGTCACGAGGGAGAAGATGGCCTTGAACTTCATCTCCTTCGGGTACCGATACGGCCTGCCCACAGACGCCGACCTCGTCATCGACGTGAGGTTCCTTCCAAATCCGTACTTCGTGAACGCACTCAAGAGGCACGACGGGCTGGAGAAACCGGTAAAGGACTACATACTCGCGAAAGACGAGGCAAAGGAGTTCCTCGAGCGCTTCAGGAGCTTTCTCGGCTATCTCATACCCCTGTACTGGAAAGAGGGGAAGTCCTACCTCACGATAGCGGTCGGGTGTACCGGCGGCAAGCACAGGTCGGTAGCGATGGTCGAGGAGATTGCGGACGGGTTCAAATCCGATATGGTATCAATAAGGAAGAGGCACAGGGACATAGCGAAGTCCTGAGAACTCAAAGCAGGTGAGGTCATGGTAGGAGCGGTAGTAATAACTCATGGAAAGCTGGCCCAGGCGCTTGTCGAGGCGGCCGAGGCGATAACAGGAAAGGCCGAGGGCATCAGGGCGGTATCTGTCGCGAGCGCCGATTCGACTGAAGGCATAAGAGCGGCCGTGCTCGCGGCGGTAAACGAGGCTGACTCTGGCGGAGGGGTCGTGGTACTGACCGACATGTTCGGCGGCACGCCGACCAACATAGCCCTCTCGCTGATGACTGACGGCAGGGTCGAGGTCATTACCGGGGTCAACCTGCCGATGCTCATAAAGTTCGTGGGCCGCTGCAAGGACAAGCCTCTGCGCGAACTGGCTACGGTGCTGAGGGAGTACGGGCAAAAATCGATCGTGCTTGCCGGCGAGATGCTCAAAGAGAAGGGTTAGACGGCCGGTATCGCGGTTTTTTTTGATGGAATAAATCTCTGGCAGGCCGCAGAAAAACTTTGGCTTCAGTCAGGCTGTTCAAAAAGCACCATGCTCAAGGCGTCGAGTAGCAGAAAATGCGGCGTACTCATCATGTACGCCGCAGTGACGAGCGGCGCTGACAACTAAGCAGATGGGCTTTTTCAGCACTCTGGCCGCCCCCAGGTGTTATGGTCATTCTCTTAAGGGTAGACGACAGGCTTCTCCACGGGCAGATAATATGCTCCTGGGTGCCGTACATAAGGGCCGAGTATCTCATGGTAGTCTCTGACGAGGCGGCTTCAGACTGCCTCGTGAGCGAGATCATCTCTGCCTGCGGCTGTGACGAGCTCGGGGTGCTGGTGAAGTCGGTCTCCGAGGCGGTGCGTTACCTGAAAAACGAGGCAGACCCTTCAACGAGGTTCATGCTCGTCGTCGGCGAGCTCAGGGACGCTCTGCGCCTTTACGAGGCAGGTCTGGAATTCGCCTCCATCAACCTCGGCAACATACACCATGACGACGACGGCGGCGCCAGCAGGGTCATAGCCCCTTCGATAATAGTGAACAGCGAGGACGAGGATGTATTGAGGAAGTTGAGGTCCCTCGGGGTCACGATAGAGATAAGGGACGTCCCCAGGAACGAGCCGAGGGAGTATATCCCCTGACTCTTTTTTCAGCAGGCGCGCCAGGTGTGGCTTTAAGAGTTTCTTTAAAAAAACAGAGGGGATTGGACACACGGGGCGTATGGAAAACGGACAAGGCTTGGAATCGAATCTGGCTCAGACATTCACCATAAGGAACAAGCTCGGGCTCCACGCGAGGGCGGCGGCCCTTTTCGTGCAGCTTTCCAACAAGTTCTCCTCCGAGATAATGGTCGAGAAGAACGGGCAGGAAGTCAACGGCAAGAGCATAATGGGCATCCTCATACTCGCGGCCACCCAGGGCTCCAAAATAACCGTAAGGGCTGACGGGGAAGACGCGAGGGCCGCCATGGAGGCGCTCGGAGCCCTCATTGACAACGGTTTTGGCGAGGAATGATGACTGACTCGAAGAAACAGGTCGTCTTGATGAAGGGCATAGGCGTGTCCTCGGGCATCGTCATAGGCCGCGCCTACACCCTTGAGCGCGGTATGGTGGAGCCTGCCCATTTCTGCTATATCGACCCGTCCGAGACTGAAGGGGAGATAGAGAGGTTCAGCCACGCCCTCAACGCCTCCAGGGATCAGCTCACGCGCATAAAGCACAAGATGGAGCAGGACGGCAAGGGCAAGGAGCACATACGCATAATCGAAGCCCACCTGTTGATCCTCAAGGACAACATGCTCATCAACGACACCATCAAGGCGATACGCGACCAGAGGGTCAACGCCGAGTGGGCCTTGAAGACCGTGCTCAACGACATAATGGAATACTTCGACAAGATGGACGACCCGTACCTGCGCGAGCGGGCCATGGACATAGAGCACATAGTGAACAGGCTCCTCCTGAACCTCATGGGCAGGAAGCACGAGTCCATAGCCGAGATAAAGGAGCCGGTCGTAGTCATAGCGCACGACCTCGCCCCGACCGACACCGCGCAGATGGTCAAGGGCACTGTCCTGGGTTTTCTGACTGACGCCGGGGGAAAGACTTCCCACACGGCCATCATGGCGAGGTCCCTTGAGATACCGGCGGTAGTCGGCCTCGAGTCGATAACGAGGCAGGCCGAGCCCGGCGACATAATAATCGTCGACGGCACGACCGGCACCGTCATCATAAACCCCTCCGAGAGCGTCATAGAGGTCTACAAGAGGCGCCGCGAGAGGTACGAGAACTACGGCAAGGCCCTCTTTCACTACAAGGACCTCCCGAGCGAGACGACCGACGGCAAAAGGGTGCGCCTCATCGGCAACATGGAGATAGTCGAGGAGATAGACGCGCTAATTGAGCACGGTGCCGAGGGCATAGGCCTGTACAGGACCGAGTTCCTATACCTCAACAGGAAAGACCTGCCGACTGAGGAAGAGCACGTCAGGGCTTACCGCCAGGTCGCGAAGAAGATGGCCCCGAATCCCGTCGTCATACGGACCCTTGACGTCGGGGGCGACAAGATACTTCCGCAGATGGAGTCGCAAAAGGAGATAAACCCTGCCTTAG
This sequence comes from Deltaproteobacteria bacterium, assembly GCA_020846435.1. GTDB lineage: Bacteria > Desulfobacterota > GWC2-55-46 > GWC2-55-46 > GWC2-55-46 > GWA2-54-12. The sequence goes on along the minus strand of JADLDY010000039.1, from coordinate 69,098 downwards.
GCCTCCGTGCAATAAGGTTTTGCCTCAAGAACGTCGATCTCTTCAAGGTGCAGCTCAGGGGGATCCTTCGCGCCAGCTCCTACGGCGACATAAAGATAATGTTCCCGATGATCTCCGGCATGGAGGAGGTAAGGCTCGCCAGACAGCTCCTCGAGGAGTGCAAGAGGGAGCTCAAGGTCGAGGGCAAGGCGTTCAACCAGGATATCGAGGTCGGCGTCATGATAGAAGTGCCTTCGGCTGCCATGATAGCGGACCTCATCGTCAAGGAAGTGAACTTCATCTCCATCGGCACGAACGACCTTTTGCAGTATTCTCTGGCCATCGACAGGGTCAACGAGCACGTCGCCTATCTGTACGAGCCTTTCCACCCGGCGGTCCTGAGGATCATCAAGGGCGTTATAGAGGCCGCGAACAAGGCCGGTGTCTCTGTCGGAGTATGCGGCGAGATGGCGGGCGAGCCGGAGTACGCATTGATACTCCTCGGGTTCGGGGTCGACCAGCTCTCCATGAACGCGTACTCTGTCCTTCGCGTCAAGCGGCTGATCCGGTCCATAAGCCACGCCGAGGCAAAGAGGATATGTAAAAGCATCCTCGCCTTTGCCACGGCAAAGGAAGTGGAAAACTACATAAACACCAAGCTCCCCGGCCTGTACAAGGAAGAGTTCTGGAGCTGAAAACCGAAAGCCGCTGTTTTCCCCGCCCTTCCTCGACCCCGGAAAAAATATCTGGTTTTCACAAGGCGCCGTGTAAGAAACGGGACTGAACAGGGGCTCGCGGCAGCCTCCTGCTGATGTGGTGGAAACGCCTATTTTGTCCGAGGTTTTTAAGTTGACAAAATTCCTTAAAATAAACATAATGTAGGACTCTTTCATAAGTTTTATCGCTCTAAGGAAGAAAACATAAGGAGGCTCAAAATAATGGCAAATAGGGAATATCTTTTCACCTCGGAATCTGTCACCGAAGGTCATCCTGACAAGGTAGCAGACCAGGTATCTGACGCGATACTCGACGCGCTTCTCACCGAAGACCCCAAGAGCAGGGTCGCGTGCGAAACGCTCGTAACCACCGGCCTGGCGCTTATAGCCGGCGAGATAACCACCACGGCCAGGATAGACTATCAGGACGTAGTCAGGAACACCATAAAGGACATCGGCTACACCGACGCCTCGATGGGTTTTGACTACAAGACCTGCGCTGTCATGGTCACCCTCGACAGGCAGTCCCCTGACATAGCGATGGGAGTAAACTGCTCGGAGGCCAAAGAGCAGGGAGCCGGCGACCAGGGCCTCATGTTCGGCTACGCCTGCGACCATACTGCCGAGTTCATGCCTTTGCCCATCTCTCTTGCGCACAAGATAACCCACAGGCTCGCCGAAGTCAGGAAGAACGGCACCCTCAACTACATCAGGCCCGACGGCAAGAGCCAGGTCACGGTCAACTACGTGAACGGCAGGCCGACTACCGTCGACGCCATCGTCGTCTCCAGCCAGCATTCCCCTGACGTGGACCAGAAGAAGCTCAAAGAGGGCATCATCGAGGAGGTCATCAAGAAGGTAGTGCCGGCCGAGCTCCTTACCTCCAAGACCAAGTACTTCATAAACCCGACCGGCCAGTTCATCGTGGGCGGCCCGCACGGCGACTGCGGACTTACCGGCAGGAAGATAATAGTCGACACCTACGGCGGACACGGCAGCCACGGCGGCGGAGCCTTCTCAGGCAAGGACCCCTCGAAGGTCGACCGCAGCGCGTCCTACCTCGCCAGGTACATCGCGAAGAACGTTGTCGCGGCCGGGCTTGCGGCTGAGTGCGAAGTACAGCTCGCCTACGCCATAGGAGTAGCCGACCCGGTCTCAGTCATGGTCGACACCTTTGGAACCGAGAAGATATCGGTCGAGAAGATAGAGGAACTCATAAAGGCGAACTTCCGCATGAAGCCCGCCGAGCTCATCAAGGACCTCCAGCTCCTGCGCCCCATATACAGGAAGACGGCCGCCTACGGCCACTTCGGCAGGAACGAGGAGAGCTTCAAGTGGGAGTCGACCGACAAGGCCGCCATTTTGAGAAAGGCCGCCGGCGTAGGGGCTTAACCAAGCGGTAATGAGCGATGGCTCCGGGGGCGTTCCCCGGAGCCATCGCTTTTGTAATTTTGCAGATTGAATTTAAAATACTCGACTATCTGGAGGAATGATGGATTTTCATGTAAAGGATATGGCCCTTAGCGCGATGGGCAAAAAAAGGATCGAGTGGGCAGAATCAGACATGCCCGTTCTGAGAAAGGTCAAGGATAACTTCTCGAAGAAGAAGCCCCTCAAGGGCACGAAGCTCGCGGCCTGTCTCCACGTCACCACCGAGACCGCCAACCTCATGATAACTCTCAAGGCCGGAGGGGCCGACATAGTCCTTTGCGCCTCGAACCCCCTGTCCACGCAGGACGACGTCGCCGCCTCCCTTGTCAAGGACTACGGGATCCCGACTTTCGCCATCAAGGGCGAGGACAACAAGACCTACTACAAGCACCTTAACGCCGCCCTCGACATGAAGCCGAACATCACGATGGACGACGGAGCAGACCTCGTCAGCCTCCTGCACACCACCAGGAAGGAGCTCGCCAAAGGCGTCCTCGGCTCGACCGAAGAGACGACGACCGGCGTCATAAGGCTCAAGAGCCTGGCGGCCAACAAGATATTGAAGTTCCCGGTCATCGCCGTCAACGACGCGCAGACCAAGCACTTCTTCGACAACCGCTACGGCACCGGACAGTCGACGCTCGACGGAATACTGCGCGCGACCAACAGGCTCTTCGCCGGCTCCAACTTCGTCGTCGTCGGCTACGGCTGGTGCGGCAAGGGTGTCGCCATGAGGGCCAGGGGCATGGGCTCCAACGTCATCGTGACCGAGATAGACCCGTTGAAGGCCCTTGAAGCGGTAATGGACGGCTTCAGGGTTATGCCGATGGCAGACGCCGCCAAAATCGGCGACTTCTTCTGCACGGTGACCGGCAACCTCAACGTCATCAGGAAGGAGCACTTCCTCAAGATGAAGGACGGCGCGCTCGTCTGCAACTCCGGCCACTTCAACGTCGAGCTCGACCTTGACGGCCTCAAGGCCGCCAGCAAGGGAAAGAAGACCGTCAGGGAGTTCGTCGAGGAGTACACCTTGAAGAGCGGCAAGACAGTCTGCGTCCTCGGAGAGGGCCGGCTCATAAACCTCGCGTCCGCCGAAGGCCACCCGGCCTCCGTCATGGACATGAGCTTCGCGAACCAGGCGCTGGCCGCCGACTTCCTCGTGAAGAAGGGCAAGACCCTTACGAACCAGGTCTACACCGTGCCGGTCGAGATCGACAAGGAGATAGCGAGGCTCAAGCTCGCGGCTCTTGGCATGAAGATCGACACCCTCACAGCCGAGCAGAAAAAGTACCTCGCTTCCTGGGAGATGGGCACATAGTACTGTTTTTTTTTGAGCGGAAGGGGCAATTGTCCCTTCCGCTTTTTTTTGGCTTGAGCAGGGCAAAAGCGCCCTTTACACAGGGGCGGGTTATCTGGTAAAATGCTTTTTCAGGTCAATGGCTGACCTCGGTTGCCTCTTGTGCGCGGCGGCTGGTTTACATCGTGGGTTTCGTTCTTATGGCAGGAAGGGCCCAGGTTCGCGCGAATTACCCTTTTCAGTTGGCTGGCGTTTTTGCCTGCCGTCTGCCCGGAAACATACCCCTCCCAGTCCGTCTTTCCCCCTTTTTTTGCGCAAGCCGAGTTTTTTTGGTTTATGATCCCAGTTTGAACGGGGCTTTTCAGTGGCTAATATAGATGTGAAGGCCGAGCGTTTCAGGGAGTTTCTGGCAGAGGCCGAGGACATCCTGAACTCGATGGGCAAGGGGCTCCTCAAGCTCGGCAAGGGCGTCAAGGCCGGCGTCATCGACCCTGCCGTCCTTAACGGCATATTCCGTTCGGCCCACACCTTGAAGGGCATGTCCGGCATATTCGATTTCAGGGATATGGCGGCCTTGAGCCATGCCCTCGAAGACACGCTCGACCTTCTGCGTCTCGGCAGGATAACCCTCACGGACGACGTGCTCTATTGCGTGATGAGCGCGCACTCCCTCCTTGTCAGGATCCTCTCTTCAAAAGGCGAAGGCGATTTCACGGCGGACATCGACGGCCTCAAGGCGCGCCTTGCGCTCTCCCACATCAAGAAGGCGAGGACAAGGGAGGAGATATCCAGGGAACTCCTTTCCGTCCTCACCGAGTACGAGGAGCACAGGCTTCGCGAGTGTTTGCGCGAGGGCAAGAACATCTTCATCGTCGACGTAAGGTTCCCGATAACGAACTTCGACAAGGGTTACGTCACGCTCACCGAGCTTTTGAAGACCAAGTCAGAGGTCATAGCGACCCTTCCTTCAAGCAAGACCAGCAAAGAGATGCTCCACTTCGACATACTCATCGGCACGAAAAAGGACAGGCCCTTCATTGACGCCCTTGTCAAGAACGCCGCCGACGCCGAGGTGAGGGTGCTCTCTGAGCCTGTTTCAAAGCCCCCGCAGTCCATCCCGTCCTTCGAAGAGATGAAGGAGCCAGGGCAGCAGGGCAAAGAGACGCTCCGGCGCGTGTCCAACACCGTCAGGGTCAACATCAACAAGCTCGACCATATCATGAACATAATAAGCGAGCTCGGCATACTGAAATCGAGCATATCCGCGCTCGGGGCCTCTCTCAGGAACGAGCGGGAGCTCTCGGTCTATGGCATCGAGCTCTCAAGGGCTGAAAAGACGCTCGAAAGGAAGCTCTCGGAGCTGCGCGACAGCGTGCTTGACGTCAGGATGGTCCCCATCGGCCAGCTCTTCGGCAGGTTCGACACATTCCTCGGCAAGATATCGAGGGAGGCTGGTAAAGAGGCGAGGATAGTAACCCACGGGGATGAAACAGAGCTCGACAAGCTCATAGTCGAAGAGCTCGCAGACCCTCTCATGCACATCATAAGGAACGTCGTGGACCACGCCCTCGAGACGCCTGAGGAGAGGGAGGCTCTCGGCAAGCCTGCCATCGGCACCATAACGCTTTCAGCCTACCAGAAGGGCAACCATGTCATCGTGGAGGTAAAGGACGACGGCGCTGGAATAGACGTTGACTTCGTGAGGGACAAGGCCGTTGACAGGGGCGTGGTAACTTCCGAGTTCGCTACCGGCCTTTCCAGGCAGGAGTCTTTGGAGCTCATATTCATGCCGGGCTTTTCCACAAGGGACGTCGTGAGCGAGACGTCAGGCAGGGGAGTCGGCATGGACGTTGTCAAGGAGAACATCACCCGCCTTTCAGGCATCATAGACATGGAGACGGTGAAGGGGAAGGGCACCAGGTTTATCCTGACCATACCCATAACTCTGGCGATAGTCCAGGCGCTCATCGTCGAGGACGCGAAGAGAAGGTACGCCGTGCCTCTCAACTCGGTCCTCGAGATAATAGAGCTCCGCGGCGCGCCTCCGGCCGACGGCGCGCCGATAACCGTCGGCGGCCGTAGCGTGCCAGCGGTGAAGCTCTCGAGGTTCTTCGGACATGAGCCCACGGCCAGGGACGTGCGCTACGGCATAATAGCCGGCCTGGCCGAGCACAGGCTCTGCGTCATAGTCGACCAGCTCATCGAAGAGCTCGACGTCGTCGTAAAGCCGCTTTCAAGGATAATAAAGCCCCCGGGGATAGCCGGGGCTACCGAGATGGGCGAGAAGGGCACATTGCTGGTGCTCGACGTGACCGGCATACTGGAGCAGGTGATGAAGGAAAGGAAGACTGGCGCACCGGCAGCCAGAACCGCCTGATATGAGAAGCAGGCCTGATCTCAACAAGCTCGAAGCCGAGCGCCAGGTGACTGTCGCGCCGACCGTTGAGAACTACATGGCGAGCCTGGAGCACGGCGGTCCCGACGAGGAGACGGTCAGCGTCATCACTTTCTCCATTGGCTTCAGGGAGTGCGCCTTCGAGGTCTCTGACGCTGTCGAGGTGTTGAGGCCCAGGCCCATAACCGAGGTGCCGAGGACGCCCGGATACATAAAGGGCATCCTGTCCGTAAGGGGCGAGATGATCACGGTCATAGACCTCAGGGCGAGGGTAGGCATGACGCCTTCCGAAGGCGGCGCCGCCTCCCGCATACTGATAGTGACCGTCGACGACATCAAGGCAGGCTTTCTCGTGGACAGGCTCGGAGGGGTGAAGGCCGTCAAGGCCGCCTCAGTTGAGGCGCCAGAGGCTGACGCTGGAGTAGCGACGCGCTTTTTAAAGGGCGTGATAGCCTCCCCTGAAGGAGGCACGCTCCTCCTTGAGGCGTCCAGCCTCATATGGCCTGACGAGCAGCCATGAAAAAAATAAGGTCAAAGTACTCAAACCCGGACTTCCAGTTCGTGCGGTTCTCTCTGGCGGGCCATGAGTTTGGGCTGGATGTCTCGGCCGTCAGGGAGATTGTAAGGTACAGGGCCCCGGTCCTGGGCGCTGCCCTGCCGTTTGCCGAAGGCTATATATCCGTCCGCTCCATGCAGGTGCCTGTCATCGACCTGAGAAAAAGGTTTTCCCTGCCGCAAAAACCTCTTGAATCTTCAATGATTATAATAGGTTTGTTAGATTCTCTCATAACAGGTCTTATTGTCGACGCGATATCCGACATCGCTCTCGGGGCAAAGGAATACACCTTGAGCCCGGGCGGGCAGGGCTTCCCGTGGGACCGCCTTGTCGAGGCCGAGGTCGACTCGGAAGGGGCCCACGTGCTCATCCTGAACGCAGACGGCCTCCTTACGCCAGAGGAGAAAACCGCCCTCGCTCGCCCTCTCAATCCGGGCTCTCATGACTTTACGGGGGCTGAAATGGGCTTGAAAAAACCGGACGTTATATGATATCTTTTACAGACCTTATGTCCTCTCATCGCTGGAAAATCCCGCATGGAATAAAGGGCGCCCTCGCGGCGCTCGCCGCAGCCGCGCTCATCTCCGGTTGTGCGGCTCCTGACGTAGATGTCAGGAGGGATGCGGCTTCTCTTTACTCGTCCGCGGTGGAGTCGTACCTTGCCGGCAGGCTCGACGAGTCTGAAAAGAGCCTCAAGTCGATCGCCGAGGACCACCCTCTGAGCCAGTATGCGACCGACGCCCAGCTCCTGATGGGGGACGTCAGCTTCGCCATGGAGAACTACGAGGATGCGGCCTCTTATTACACGAGCTTCGTCGCCCTGCACCCGTCCCATCCCAGGGCTTCCTACGCGCAGTTCCAGAAGGGCATGAGCCATTTCAAGGACGTTTTAAGCTTCGACAGGGACCAGACCGCCACGAGAAAGGCGCTGTTCGCCTTCGACGACCTGCTTGCGGCTTACCCGGACTCCCCGTACAGCCCCAGGGCAAAAGAGCTTGTCTCGTTCCTCAAGAACAGGCTCGCGGAAAGGGAGTTCTACATAGCCAACTTCTACTACAAGAACAGGAACTACAAGGGCGCCCTCGGGCGCCTGCGCGACATACTGGCCCAGTACCCTGAGGCCGGTATAAGCGACAAGACCCTTTTCTACATAGGCGAGTCATACCTCAAGCTCGGGGAGAGGGAGCTTGCGCACGAGACTTTCTCCGCGCTTATCTCCAATTACCCCGCAAGCCCGTTCGCCCTCGAGGCGAAGGGAAAGCTTTAGCAACTCAGGTCCGCTGGAGGCGACAGATGGAGAAGGGCTGGCAGCATAACTACGACCTGGGCAAGCGGTCGTTCGACGAGCGCAAGTACGACACCGCCCTTCAGTACCTCGAGAAGGTCGCCGCCGAGAAGAACCAGTTCGCGGACGTCTACAACATGCTCGGCTTCATCTATTACAGCAACTCGCGGTTCGAGGACGCGATCGTCGCCTTCAAAAAGGCGATCGAGATAAACCCGTCGTACACCGAGGCTTCCCTTAACCTTTCGGTCGTCTACAACGAGCTCGGCCAGTTCGAGCGCTCCTCCGAGGTCTACTCACTCGCGCGGGACGCAAGGAAGGACGCACAGACCTATCTCGACCCTTACGTCAAGGGCAAGCTCGCCAATATGCACTCAGGGCTCGGCTCCATATACAAGGACCTGGGCTTTTACAATGAAGCCGCCGACGAGTTCAGGAAGGCCCTGGCTCTGCGCCCCGAGTTCGCCGACATAAGGACCAACCTCGGCATCGTATTGAGGGACATGAAGGACTATGACGGCGCGTTGAGGGAACTCGAGGACGCGGTAAGACAGCACCCTGACTACGCGCCCTCGCGCGTGCAGCTCGGGCTGACCTGTTACGCCATGGGCCAGCACGAGAGGGCCAAGACAGAGTGGCTCAAGGTCCTGCGGGCGAACCCCGAGGACAAGGTGGCGCAGATGTACATGAACCTCCTCCTGACTCCAAAGCCCTGAACCTGAGGGGCTTGCAGCCCCGGAAGATCTCCGGCCTTTTTTTCTGCTATTTCAGGCAATATCCGAAGAAATCATTTTTCATCCCTTAAAAAACTCAAGACCAGTTGACTGGCTTTTCCGGCCGTTTCCTGCTCATGGAGCCGCGTTTTGAGCCCTTTGGCCGCCTTCGCTGTCAAAGGGCTGTACTTTTTCCGCGTCCGTGGTATAATTCTGATTATTCAGACAATACTGATAATTTGGAGATAGCTGATGACGAGGAAGAAAAAAGAAGCGTGCTGCGCTCCCACGGGAGTCAAGGCTGACAACTGCAGGGTGGAAGCCGTAGTGAGCGTCGACGACAGGGGGCAGATGGTTCTGCCGAAGGAGCTGCGCGAGAGGGCAGGGATAAAGCCCTCTGACAAGCTGGTCGCGGCCACCTGGGAAAAGGACGGGGTCGTATGCTGCATAACCCTGGTGAAGGTCGAGGACATGGTCTCTCTCTTGAAAGACAGGCTCGGCCCGGTGATGAGGGAACTTTTATGAAGACAAGACCGAAAGAAGCCTCAGGCGGCTGCTGCGAAGGCTCTCAGGCGAAAACCGAATGCTGCCCGCCAAAGGCTGAGGCCGGGCCGCTGAGGACAGACTCTGTCCTTGCCTGGAAGGATACCTTCGCGCACCTGCGTTGCAGGGTCGGCTCATACAGGACAAAATATCTGGTAAAGCCGGGCCTGTACGCCCTCGGCAACCCGGGGAAGGATTCAGATGTCTTTGTGACGGCCAATTACGGCTTGAGCTTCAACAAGCTCAGGGCCGCGCTTGCAGGCCTCGACGCGTGGATACTCGTCCTCGACACAAAGGGCATAAATGTCTGGTGCGCGGCTGGCAAGGGTACTTTCGGAACCGAAGAGCTCGTAAAAAGAATCTTTGCCACGCAGCTGTTTGGCATGGTCTCTCACAGGCGTCTCATACTCCCGCAGCTGGGAGGGCCGGGGGTCGCGGCGCATGAGGTCAAAAGGCAGACAGGTTTCCGCGTGATATACGGCCCGGTCAAGGCCTCTGACTTGAAGAGCTTTATCAGCGCCGGGTATAAGGCAACGCCCTCGATGAGAAAGGTCGGCTTTGATATTGTCGACAGGGTCGTCCTTACGCCTATGGAACTGCGTCCGGCAATGAAGGGTCTTGTCATATTCGCGTTGATTGCGCTCGTTGCTGCCGGCCTCTCCCCCTCAGGCATCTCGTGGAATGGGGCGGCGGTCTACGGTTTCCCTCTGGTGATTCTTGGCGCGCTGTCGGTAATAGCGGGCGCTTTCCTTACGCCGCTCCTGCTGCCGTGGGTGCCTTTCAGGTCATTCGCTCTGAAGGGCTGGCTGGTCGGGTTTGTTACTGTATTCGTCTCCGGCCTGTTCCTTGACGGGCCGTCCAGCATATATCTCGATATGGCGAAGTACATCTTCTTTCCGCTCGCGAGCTCCTATGTGGCGCTCCAGTTTACAGGTTCTACCGTCTATACCGGCATCTCCGGCGTGAAAAGGGAGCTGCGCTATTCGATACCTGTCTACATCGCAGGTACGGTCATATCGTTTGCTCTTTTAGTCGCCTTCAAGATAACGGAGTGGGGTTTGTCATGAGATACCTTTCTAATGTAAGCACGCTCGAGTATGACCATTCAAAATGCACGGGATGCAGGATGTGCACTCAAGTTTGCCCACACGGCGTCTTTGAGATGGAAGGCAAAAAGGCGAGGATAACAGACCGTGACCTTTGCATGGAGTGCGGAGCGTGCATGAAAAACTGCGCGTTCGGCGCGATAATCGTGCAAAGCGGGGTAGGGTGCGCGGCGGCCCTTATAAAGGGCATGGTCACGGGGGACGCTTCATGCGGCTGTTCCGATGGAGATGATAAAACTTCCGGCTGCTGCTGAAAGCCTCAAATAAAAAGGCCCGTGGTTTCTACCACGGGCCTTTTGTGTTTTAGGGAAGGGTTGGTCATATCGCCTGTATTATCTTGTAGAGCTCTTCTATCGCCTTGTTGATGTTGGCTGGCTCCGAGCCTCCGGCCTGGGCCATGTCGCTCTTGCCGCCGCCCTTGCCGCCTATAACAGGGGCGAGTTTTTTGATTATCTCGCCAGCGCTGTATCTGTCAGTCAGGTCCCTTGTCACTGCCGCGAGTATCAACGCCTTTCCTTCGAGCTCGGCGGCGAGCACCACAATGCCCGAGCCGAGCTTGAGGCGGAGGGCGTCGGCCATCTCGCGCAGTTCCTTCGCGTCACCTGAGACTTTGGCCGCCAGCACGCTAACATCGCCGACTTTCTTTACAGAGTCAATGAGCTCTCCGGCCGCGCCAGCTTTCTCTTTACTCTTGAGCTTCTCAATTTCGCGCTCGAGTTCCTTCGCGTCGTCAAAGAGCTTTCTTATCTTGTCTGCCACCTCGGCTCTCGGAGCCTTCAGGAGCTGGGAAGCTTCCCTTAGAGCGTCCTCGGCTTGCGTCACGTACTCGAGGGCGGCCTCTCCGGTTACGGCTTCGATCCTTCTTACTCCCGCGGCCACAGACCCTTCGCCTGTTATCTTGACGAGGCCTATGTCGCCGGTGCGCTTTACGTGAGTGCCTCCGCAGAGCTCGGCGCTCACGCCCTCTACCTGCACCATCCTCACCACTTCGCCGTACTTTTCGCCGAAGAGGGCCATGGCGCCTCTGTCAACGGCTTCCTGGTACGAAATCACGTCGGTGCTGACGTCTTTGTTCGAAAGTATGGCCCTGTTGGCTTCGGCCTCTATCTTTTTTATTGTCTCGGTGCCGAGCTGCTCGAAGTGGGAAAAGTCGAACCTGAAGCTCTTCGGAGAGACGAGAGAGCCAGCCTGGCGCACGTGCTCGCCAACGGTCTTTCTCAGTATGGCGTGAAGTATGTGGGTGGCGGTGTGGTTTCTCCTCGTCGCGTTCCTGGCTTCCACGTCGATGGCGAGCTCTGCGTCGTCGTCGACGCTTACAGAGCCTTCCTCGACCTTGCAGACGTGGACAATGAGGTCGGCGACCGGCCTTCTCGTATCGGTTACTTTAAGGCTGAACCCCTTGCCGACTATCGCTCCAGTGTCTCCGGTCTGTCCTCCGGACTCCGCGTAAAACGGGGTCTCTTCGGCGATGACCTCGACCTCGTCGCCGATAGACGCCGTATCTATCGCCTGGCCGTTCTTTATGATGCACAGGACGCGGGAAGAGACGGCGTCCATGTGGTAGCCGACGAAGCTCGATTTGAGCCCGGCGCTCGCGAGAGATTTGTATAGTTCCTGGCTCGACTCTCGTCCCGCAAGTCCCTTCCACGAGGCTCTGGCCATCTTTCTCTGCTCGTCCATGAGGCGGTTAAAACCTTCTTCATCGACGATGAGGCCGTCTTTTCTAATGATGTCGGCGGTGAGGTCGACCGGGAAGCCAAAGGTGTCGTAGAGCTTGAAGGCGAAGGAGCCCGGGATAACGGTCTCTTTTTTCTCCTTGAGGCTTGCGACCTCGGCGTCCAGCATCGTGAGCCCGCGCTCGAGAGTCTCGAAGAACCTCTCTTCTTCGCCCCTTGTTGCGCGCGCGATGAGGTCTTTAGCCCTCGTTATCTCAGGGTAGGCCTCTCCCATCGAGGCTATTACCGTCTCGTTGACCCGGTAGAGGAAAGGCTCCTTCATGCCGAGGAACTTGCCGTGGCGCGCGGCCCTGCGAATGATCCTTCTCAGCACATAGCCCTTGCCTTCGTTGCTCGGGAGCACGCCGTCTGCCATGAGGAAGGTTATCGCCCTCGCGTGGTCGGCTATCGCCTTTATCGAAACGTCGCTTTCTTCGTCAGACCCGTACTTGACGGATGAAAGCTCCTCAATCCTTCCTATGATGGGCGTGAAGAGGTCTGTGTCGTAGTTAGTGAGCTTGCCCTGCATGACGGACGAGAGCCTCTCGAGGCCCATTCCAGTGTCTATCGACTGGCGGGGCAGGGCGGTGAGCTTACCGCTCGCGTCCCTGTCGTACTGCATGAAGACGAGGTTCCATATCTCAAGGTACCTGTCGCAGTCGCATCCGACGGCGCACTCGGGCCTGCCGCATCCGGCTTTCTCGCCCTGGTCAAAGAGTATCTCGGAGCACGGGCCGCACGGGCCGGTGTCTCCCATTGACCAGAAGTTGTCCTTTTCGCCGAGCCTGACTATGCGCTCGTCCGGCAGGTTGGAGGCCTTCTTCCAGATGGCTGCCGCTTCGTCGTCGGTCTCGAAAACCGTGACCCATAGCCTCTCCTTGGGCAGCTTCATCTCTTTCGTGAGGAACTCCCAGGCGAACTCAATGGCTTCTTTCTTGAAGTAGTCGCCGAAGGAGAAGTTGCCGAGCATCTCGAAGAAGGTATGGTGCCTCGCTGTCCTGCCGACGTTCTCGAGGTCGTTGTGCTTGCCGCCTGCCCGCATGCACTTCTGGCAGGTCACGGCGCGGGTGTAATCCCTTTTTTCCTCACCGAGGAATACGCCTTTGAACTGCACCATGCCGGCGTTGGTGAAAAGGAGGGTCGGGTCTCCCTTTGGCACAAGCGCTGAAGAGGGCACGATAGAGTGCCCCTTTTTAGCGAAGTAGTCGAGGAACCGTTTCCTGATTTCCGAGGATTTCATGATATTTTGTCCCTTGAAAAATAATATGACGCAAAATTTATTGATTTGCCGTTGCGGGCGCGGCGAAGGAATCTCGTTGTCAGGTAAATCAATCACCCTGAGACTGCTTCGCCGTTACACTCCTCGCAAAGACGGCATAGGCTGTGTTACCTGAGTTTTTTAATGAAATATTTTATCATCAGGCCTGTTCGTCTTCCATGCCGGCCCTGGAGCCTATCGCTTTCCATATCGCTGAAGGGGAAAAGCCCCTTGACAGAAGGTGCCTGAACGCCTTCTGGGACTCTTCTCTCCCGGTCTTCTTCATGTTCCTTTTGCGCCAGCGCTCCAGCGCGGCCTTTGCAAGCTCTTCTTCTTCAGGGCAGGCGTGGGCTATCGCCTCTTTTATCGTCTCCCTGTCAATGCCGCGGCCGCTGAGGTCCCTGGAGATTTTAGCGGGGCCCCACGCCTTGTTGTTTACCCTTGAGGCGGCAAGGGCCTTCGCGAACGCCGCGTCGTTCAAATAACCGGCCTCTTTGAGGCGTTCGACCGTCCTTTCGATGTCGCCGCTCTCGAAGCCCTTGTCCTTCAATTTAGCGGTGAGCTCAAAGACGCTCCGTTGCCTTACGCCGAGAAGGCGCAGGGCCGAGGCGAGGGCGTCCTTGCTTTCAGTGCCGCTTTTTTTCATATGGAGGAGTTCAGCGCGCCCCTCTCAAGGCCGAAGCCAGTCAAGCCACGAGAGGGACGCCGGGTTGTCATACGCCCGGAGACGCCATGTCAGAACCGTTCAATGTCGCCAGAAGGGGCCGGGCCGCTCCCGCCGCTGTCCTTTTCTTCTTTTTCGAAGTCCTTCCAGCCCATCTCGCTCGTGCCGGAGACTCCCTTGAACTTCAATGCGAAGTCAGCGGAGTTGCTCGCCTGCCTCATCGCTTCGTCGTAGGTTATGAGCCCCTTGTTGAGGAGAGACATTATCGACTGGTCGAAGGTCTGCATGCCGTAAGTGGTGTGCCCTTTGACTATGGCGTCCGAGATCTCCTTGGTCTTGTCCTTGTCCTCTATGCACTCCCTTATGCGCGCGGTCGTGACCATCACCTCGACGGCAGGGACTCTGGCCTTGCCGTCCTTGGTGGGCATGAGCCGCTGGGAGATTATGGCTTTTATTACTCCGGCGAGCTGTATCCTTATCTGCTTCTGCTGGTACGGCGGGAATACGGACACTATCCTGTTGACCGTCTCCAGAGCGTCTATCGTATGGAGGGTGGAAAGGACGAGGTGGCCTGTTTCAGCCGCCGTGAGGGCTATCTCTATCGTCTCGAGATCCCTCATCTCGCCGACCATGATGACGTCGGGGTCCTGCCTAAGGGCGCCTCTCAACGCGTCGGAGAAGTTCTTCGCGTCAACGCCTATCTCCCTCTGGTTTATGATGCACCTTTTGTCCCTGTGAAGGAACTCGATGGGGTCTTCGGCCGTTACGACGTGCAATGACTTGTGGTTGTTTATGTGGTCGAGGACCGAGGCGAGCGTCGTGGATTTCCCGCTTCCCGTGACGCCTGTTACGAGGACAAGGCCCCTTACCTCATTGGCGATGGTCTCGAGCACTCTGGGGAGGTTCAATTCCTCGAAGGTCTGTATCTTTATGGGGATGACCCTCAATACTATGCCGACCGCGCCCCTCTGCTGGAATATGTTTACCCTGAACCTGCCGAGGCCCGGCACGCTGTATGCCATGTCCAGCTGGTGGTGCTCGCGGAAGTGCTCCTTTTGCACTTCGTTCATCACGCGCATCGCGGCCCTGGCGATCTCGTCAGGGGCGAGCCTCTCGTGGTTCTTCACAGGCACGAGCTGGCCGTGCACGCGCAGGATCGGCGGCACGCCGGCCTTGAGGTGCACGTCAGAGGCCTTGCTCTTGACGGCGATATTGAGGATCGAACTTAAGTCTATGTCGGCCATTGACTACTCCTCTGTTGTCTTTATCCCGTAGTGGTGAAGTATCTTCTTTTCTATCTCCGCGGCGGTCTCCTTGTGCTCTCTCAGGAACTGTCTGGCCGCTTCTCTGCCCTGTCCGAGCCTCTCTCCGCCGTAGGAGAACCACGAGCCGCTCTTTTCGACTATGTCTGCGCCTGAGCCGAGGTCGAGTATGTCGCCCTCCCTCGAGATGCCCTCGTTGAAGAGTATGTCGAATTCTGCGTCCCTGAAGGGCGGGGCGAGCTTGTTCTTGACGACCTTGACCCTTATCCTGTTGCCGATGACGGCCTCACCCTGCTTTATCTGCCCGATCTTCCTTATGTCGAGCCTCACCGAGGCGTAGAACTTCAGGGCGTTGCCGCCGGTAGTCGTCTCGGGGCTGCCGAACATGACGCCTATCTTGTGGCGTATCTGGTTTATGAATATGACGCAGGTGTTGGATTTGGAAATGGTCGAGGTGAGCTTACGCAGGGCCTGGCTCATGAGGCGCGCCTGGAGTCCCATGTGCGAGTCCCCCATCTCTCCTTCGAGCTCGGCCCTTGGGACGAGAGCCGCTACCGAGTCTATGACTATGAGGTCTACGGCCCCGCTCCTTATGAGTACGTCGGTTATCTCCAAGGCCTGCTCACCGGTATCCGGCTGCGAAAGGAGCAGGTCGTCGGTGTTCACGCCGAGCTTTCTCGCGTAGGAGAGGTCAAGGGCGTGCTCCGCGTCTATGAAGGCGACAGTGCCGCCGAACTTCTGCGTCTCCGCGGCTATATGGAGGGTGAGCGTGGTCTTGCCTGAGGACTCGGGGCCGAAGACCTCGACGACCCTTCCCTTTGGCACGCCTCCTATTCCGAGGGCTATGTCAAGGGCGGTCGAGCCGGTCGATATCGCCGATATCTCGGCAGGAGCGGCCCCTGTGCCGAGCTTCATTATCGAGCCCTTGCCGAACTGCTTCTCTATCTGTGTTATGGCAAGCTCTATGGCCTTTGACTTGTTCGACGACCCCGTAGGATTGGACATCGGTGCTCCTCCATTTTTCAATTGTTTTAGCCCTTGAGGGCGAATTCCTTTATGTCTGTATGCACTGCGCCTTGCGGCTTCAATACGCTTTTCATGAAGACGAACGAGTTCACGGTGAAGGAGGCTTTTGCCTGTTCTCCCAGTCCGGCGATGAGCCTTCCAAGTGCCCTGCCGTCCTCAGCCGATTTTATCCTGCACAGCGTGAGGTGAGGGGTAAAAGGCCTTGTCTCCGCTTCGAAGCCTATTATGGAGAGGCGCTCGTCAACGCTCTTCTGGAGCTTTGTGAGCTCCGCGCACTCCTTTATCCCGGCCCAGACGACCTTCGGGGCCCTCGCGTTCGGAAAGGCGCCCACGCCTCCGACTTCGAGGCTGAAGGGTCGAAAGCCTTCTGCCGCCTTTTCAAGCCCGGCGGCGACATCCCGGACTTTCGCATCGTCTATCTCGCCGAGGAACTTGAGGGTAAGGTGTATGGATTCCGGCCTGACCCAGCTTGTGCCCTTGAGACCCCTGTTGAGGCTTGCCTGTATCGTTCTCAGGAGCTCTGTTACCTCGGAAGGCAGTTTTATGGCGACGAAAGTCCTTATAGAAACCCCCTTAGAGCTTTATCCTGACAGCCTCCGCTATCATCAGGAGGGCGGCCTGTGCGGACTGTCTTTTTATCGACGTCCGTCCGCCCTTGAAGAGGAACTTCCGTACAACTGTCTTGCCGCCGTTTGATACCGCTATGAACACGAGGCCGACCGGTTTTCTTGCTGTCGCGCCCCCGGGGCCGGCTATGCCTGTTATCGAGGCCGAGATTCCGGCGTGAAAAGCTTTTCTTACCCCCTGGGCCATCTCCCGGGCCGTCTCTTTTGAGACTGCCCCGTGTTTTTTGAGGGTCGCCGCCTTTACGCCCAATTCCGATACCTTGACTTCGTTGGCGTAGGCGACCACAGAGCCCTGAAAGTATTCTGAGCTTCCCGGGGTGTCTGTTATGACGCTCGAGAGGAGCCCTCCGGTGCAGGACTCTGCCAGCGCGAGTTTAAGGCCCTTTTCCAGCAGAGCGCCGCCTATGAGGCGTGAGAGTTTTTTCAATGATTGATGAGCCGGATCACGAGGTGGGCAACGACATTGGCGTAGACGCCAGCGGCAACGTCGTCGAGGACCACCCCGGCGCCGCCCTTTACCTTCCTGTCGAAAAGACTTGCCGGCCAGGGTTTTACAATATCAAAAAATCTGAAAAGAATAAACACCAATATTGCGTTGAAAGCCGTGAAAGGTAAAAGGAAAATACCTATGAGGTATCCGCATATCTCGTCTATCACGATAGACGGGTGGTCGTGTTTCCCGGACGCCCTGGCGGCTATTCCCGCCACAGGCATCGAGAGGGCAGTGAACGCCAGTATCACGGCCGCCTGCTGGCCTGAGGTGAGGGCGGATATGGCCCAGGCCAGAGGGACTCCCCAGAGGGTGCCGAAGGTCCCCGGCATGACAGGGATTCGCCCTATGTACGCGCCGGTCGCCAGAAAAACAGCGATTTTTCGCGTCATGGCCGGCCTCCCGGTTTTTCGGTCCAAAGAGAGCTCCTCAGAATATGAACCTCCTCATGTTTATGTTGAGGAGTATTCCTGCGGCTATCATCGAGGTTATGAGGAACGAGCCTCCGTAGCTTATGAACGGCAGAGGGACTCCGACGACCGGCAAAATGCCCGCGACCATGCCCAGGTTAATGAATATCTGCCAGAAGAACATCGAGGTTATGCCGAAGGCCACGAGAAAGCCGAACCTGTCCTTTGAGCTGCTCGCGGTGTTGATGCCCGAGATTATGAGGGCGAGGAAGAGCCCTAACACCACGGTTGCGCCGATGAAGCCCCATTCCTCGGCCAGTGAAGCGAATATGAAGTCCGTGTGGTGCTCGGGCAAAAACATGAGCTTGCCCTGCGTTCCTTCCATGAAGCCCTTGCCTAAAAAGCCGCCTGAGCCTATGGCGATCTTCGACTGCATGACATGGTAGCCCGAGCCCAATGGGTCGCTCTCAGGGTTCATGAAGCTCGTTATCCTGGCCTTCTGGTAGTCTTTCAGGAACATCCAGCCGAACGGGGCGAGGGCCGCGAAGAAGGCCATGAGTCCAGCTATCACCTTTGTGCGTATCTTCACTATGAAGGCCATGGACCAGAATATCATCCACAGGATTATGCCTGTCCCGAGGTCAGGCTGCTTGGCTATGAGGAGGAAGGGCACTATCATTATCACGGCCGGGACGACGAGGTCTTTGAGCCCCAATCCCTTGTCGGAGATCAGCTTTTCGTTGAAAAACCTGGCGAGCATTATGATGAGCGCGAGCTTGGCGAACTCCGAGGGCTGGAGCGTGAAAAAGCCGAGGGATATCCACCTTTTCGCGCCGCTGAAGGAGCTCCCAATGAAAAAGACCGAAATAAGCAGGAGAAGAGAAGAGCCGTATATGACATAGGCGAACCTCTCAAGGTATGAGTAGCTCAGTACTATCGCGGCGAGCATCATGACAGAGCCGATTATTATCCAGTAGATGTCCTTCATGTAAACGGCAGGCATCTGCGCGTGGGTCGCGCTGTATATGCTCGCGAACCCTATGCAGATGAGCCCGATTATCACCGAGAGTATGGCCCAGTCGAAATGAGTGAAGAGCCGCCTGTCAATCATGCGCTTCCTCCGGGGCTTCTTCCGGTTTCGGGACTCCGGCTTTTATTGGGAGCATGACGGGGCCGCCTGGTTGCTGGGTTGCCGGGGCGGCCTGGACCGCGGCCGGGTCCTCTGTTTTCCCGAAGTAGGCTTTAAAGAGCTCTCTTGCGACAGGGGCGGCGGCTGACGCGCCGAAGCCGCCGTGCTCGACTATCACGACGACTGCTATCTGCGGGTCGTCATATGGAGCGAATCCCGCGAACCACGCGTGGTCGCGGTACTTGTAGGCTATTGATTCCACGTTCTTCGTCCTCTTTATGAGCCTGGATACCTGGGCGGTTCCGGTCTTTCCGGCGATCTTCAGGTCTGTCGTCCTGCTGAGAAAGCGCGCCGTGCCGCCTTCGTCGTGCGTAACTCCGCGAAGCCCGTCCCTTACATGGAACATGGTCTTCTCCGATATCCCGAGCTCGCCCCTTTTTTCGGAGACAGGCTTTGATATCAGCTTGCCGTCGGGCGTAGTTATATCCTCTACCAGAAGCGGCTTCCAGAGGGTGCCGCCGTTGGCTATGGCCGCGTAGGCGTTCAAGAGCTGCAAAGGAGTCGTGAGCATGTAGCCCTGACCGACTGAGACGGAGATGGTCTCGCCCTCGTACCAGGGCACCTTGTAGGTCTTTTTCTTCCACTCGGAGGAGGGCACGAGCCCAGATTTTTCGTTATGTATAGACACGCCGGTCTTCGTGCCGAAGCCGAACCTCTTCGTGTAGTCGGCAAGCCGGTCTATGCCGAGCTTCAAGCCTACCTGGTAGAAGAAGGTGTCCGACGACTCGACTATGGCCCTGTGGACATTGATGGTGCCGTGCCCCTCTTCCTTCCAGTCCCTGTAAGCCCTTCCAGCGAACCAGTAGGAGGGCCCGGAGAATATCTTCGTTTGCGGCGTTATGACGCCCTCTTCAAGGGCCGCGGCCGCGTGTATCGGCTTGTAGGTGGACGCTGGCGGGTACTGGCCCTGCACGGCCCTGTTGTTCATCACGTTGAGGGGGTTTTCTATTAGCTCCCGCCATTCCTCGCGCGACACCCCTGTTGAAAGGGCGTTGGGGTCGAAAGTGGGCGTGCTGACCATGGCGAGTATCTTGCCTGTTTTAGGGTCCATGGCGACTGCCGCGCCGACCCTGTCCTTCAAGGCTATCCAGGCGGCGACCTGCGTCTTGATGTCGATCGTGAGCTTCATGTTGTTGCCGGGGTAGGGGGGGATCCAGTTGACGACCCGTATCTTCCTGCCGAGGGCGTCTACCTCGAGTTCCTTGCCGCCGTCGACTCCCCTGAGCTCCTTCTCGTAGAACTTCTCGATGCCGTATTTCCCGGTGAGGTCGCCCGGTGAATAGGAGGCTCCTTCGGATTCCCTGTCCTTGAGCTCTTTTTCGCTTATCTCGCCGAGGTAGCCGAGGAGGTGAGCGGTCGCTTCGCTGAAGACGTAGGACCTCTTGGGGGCGACATCAAGCATTATCCCGGGTATCTCGAATTTGAAGCTCTCGATCTTGACGGTCTCGTCCCACGAGAGGTCTTCCTTGAGTTTCACGGCCTGGAACGGCGGCCTCTTTTTGGACTTCTCGAGGCGCTCGTCGATCGTCGCCTCGTCGATCTCGATTAGACTGGCCAGAGTCTGCTTTGTCTTTGCCCAGTCCTTTACGTCCTCGGGCACGATGTACAGGTCGAATCCGGGGCGGTTCTCGGCTATCTTTATGCCGAGCCGGTCGTATATGACGCCTCTTGGCGCGACGGCTTTTATGAGGCGGGTGGCGTTGTTAAGCGACAGTTCGTTGTAGTAGGCGTGCTCCTTGACCTGCAGGTACCAGAAGCGGAAGAGCAAAATGAAAAAGGCGGCGCCTATTAGTACGGTCGCCGCGAAGACCCGGCCCTTGAACTCCCTGGGCTCCTTGTCCTTGAAGTAGCTGCTGCTCAACTCTCGTTATCCTTGAATTTGCGGGGGGTGACGAGCATCGTGAGCCACTGGAGCGCCGAGATGACGGGCGGGGCGAAAAAGCCGGTCACAAGGGCCTGGAGCACGACGTGCGTGAGAAAGTAGGTGTCGACGTTGGAGTACCGGAGAACATAGTAAACGGCAGCGCCTTTGATGAGGGCCGCCGCCGCCGCGCCTCCGGCTTTGGCCGTGGGGGTAGTGAACTCGACCAGCATGCTCATCAGGTGCGTGCCGAGGTATATGAGCACGAGCGCGAAGGAGGACGCGCCGATGACGCTGCCGCTGAAGGCGTCGTCAAGGTAGCCGAGGACGAACGCGAACAGGGCCCCTTCGACCGAGGCCTTCCTGCTCGCGAGGTAGAATACCATGATGAGCGGGATGTCCGGCAGCGGGAACGACGCGAACAGCGTGCTCTTCAACGCCAGGTAGATTATCGTAAGGGGGAGAAAAAGGAGAAATTCTTTCATCGCCTGCTTTGTGAGCCCGGCCTTTTTAACAGCGCGGCCCGGGAAAAAAATCTTAGCAGAAAAACCTGTGTTTTGAAAGGAAAAAGGAGCCCTGTCACTTCTCGTGGAATGAATTTTCCTTCAGGACGAGCACCTCTTCGAGCCTGCCGAGGTCGACGGCCGGCCTGACCTCGATGTGCTTGAAGAAGTTGTCCCCTGATTTCTCGACGCGTATGACCTCGCCGACCGCCAACCCCTTGGGGAAGACCCCGGAGAGCCCGGAAGTCACGACTATATCACCGGGCTTGACGTCGTCGACCTGGCGGACATACTTCATGACGAGCCCGTCGGTGCCGTTGCCCTCGACGACCCCCTTGACCCTCGTGCGCTCTATGATGACGTCGATGTTGGAGCGGAGATCTGTCGTGAGGAGTACCCTCGAGCTCGCCCCGTTGACCTCGACGACCCTGCCTACGACGCCTGTCAGGGCTATCGCGCCGTGGTCCTTTTCAATCCCGTTTGACGAGCCCTTGTCTATCACGATGGTCCTTGACCAGCGCTCCATGCTGTACCCGGTTATGGCCGAGCCTATGGTGCTGTAAGGCAGCGCTTCCTTGAACTCGAGGAGGGCGCGCAGGCGCTCGTTCTGCTTTGTTTCCTCGCTGAGCCTGCGGTTCTCCTCGACAAGCGAGTAAACGGTCTTTTTGAGGGCTTCGTTCTCGTCTTTCACGCCGACCAGGTAGAAATAATCGGTCCAGACGCCCTTGATCGAGCCCTGCACCCCGAGTATCGCGCTCTGGACAGGGGTTACCGTGTAGGAGAGTATCTCCTTTAAAAGGTAGCCCCTGGCGTATTCCTTTTTGTCGGTAAGCGCGAGGTGCAGAGAAAAGAGCGCGAGCGCGGCCGAGACGAGGATTATCTGGTATCTTTTGAGAAATGAGAAGATCTGACGTTCTGAAGACCGCATTTGGGAAAAGAGCCTCTCTCGAGCTTTGGGAACTTTGCCATTCGTGGGCCGGGCAGGTGCGTTTGTGTTGTTCTCTAAAATGATGAAGGCTCCCCCGTGAGTCGGTGCTGCCGGGGGAGCCTGTCAGGATCAGTTCGCTATGGTGACTTCACGCAGGAGCTTCATCTCGTCCAACACCTTGCCAGCGCCCTTGACCACGCAGGTGAGGGGGTCTTCGGCGATGGTGACCGGCAGCTGCGTCTCCTCCCTGAGGATGATGTCGAGGTTTTTGAGGAGCGCGCCTCCACCGGCAAGGACTATGCCCTTGTCGACGAGGTCTGCCGCGAGCTCCGGCGGGGTCGTCTCGAGCACGTGCTTTACGGCCTCTATGAGGGCGTTTATCGGCTCGTTCAGGGCTTCCCTTATCTCCCCTGATTCTATCTCCAGGGTGGTGGGGATGCCTGTTATGAGGTTCGAGCCCTTTATCTCGAGCTTCTGCGCCCTCTCGTCCGGCATGGGCAGGCCGAGGGTCATCTTTATTATCTCGGCTACTCCCGTGCCTATGGAGAGGTTGTACTTCCTCTTGATGTACTGGACTATGACCTCGTCGAGCTTGTCTCCGCCGACCCTTATGGACTTCGACTGGACTATGCCTGCAAGAGAGATGACGGCTATCTCGGAAGTGCCTCCGCCTATGTCGACTATCATGTTGCCAGAAGGCTCGGTGATGGGCAATCCCGCGCCAATGGCCGCGGCCATCGGCTCTTCGATGAGGTAGACCTCAGCGGCTCCTGCCGAGTAGGCCGACTCCCTTACAGCCCTCTTCTCGACCTGCGTTATGCCGGAAGGGACTCCGATGATGATGCGGGGCCGGACCAGGAGCCTTCTGTTGTGGACCTTGGTGATGAAGTATTTGAGCATCTCCTCGGTTATCTCGAAGTCGGCTATGACGCCGTCCTTCAAGGGCCGTATCGCGGCTATGTTGCCGGGCGTGCGCCCGAGCATGGCTTTCGCTTCCTTGCCTACGGCCAGGACCCTTTTACCCCGTCCGTCTTTTTTTACCGCGACGACAGAGGGTTCGTTCGTGACGATGCCCTTGCCCTTTACGTATATCAGCGTGCTGGCGGTTCCGAGGTCTATGGCGAGGTCGTTCGAGAAAAGCCCTAAAAGGTAGTTGAACATGTTGCGGTGTGCTCCTTTGAATGTTAAAACTTTATTTAAAAATACTAACAGAATTCGATTCGGCTTAGCAAGAAAAATAATATAAATAAGTTGAATTTAACGGCAGATTTCTTTATGATGACGGATTGAACCTAATTATTCAGTGACCGTGGTTACACGCCCGGCCTTGCAGGAGGTAGTGATGTTAGAAAGTTTCAGAAAGCGGCGCAATTCGGCGTTGATAGTCGTGGCCTTCGCCGCGATAATAGTGGTTTTCATATTCTGGGGCGTCGGTCCCAGCGGCAACGGGGAGAACGACGCCAGCGTAGTGGCCACCGTCGACGGCGAGGACATCTCCTACCGTGAGTACGCCAACCTGTACAAGAAAGAAGTCGAGTATTACAAGGAGACCTTCAAGGAACAGTTTAATGACGAGATGGCCAAAAAGCTCAACCTCAAGCAAAAGGCCGTTGACATACTCATAAACAGGGCTCTCGCCATAAAAGAGGCAGAAAATCAGGGTATAAAAGTCTCCGAGCAGGAAGTGCAGGAGGCGATAAAGGCCATACCTGTCTTCGGCAAGAACGGCGTTTTTGACAAGGACCTGTACTTCAAGGTGCTGAGCTCGAACCGCGTAAACCCCGCCGAGTTCGAAAAGAGCATGGAAGCCGACCTCATGACCGCCAGGATAAGGGAGAAGGTCTTGAAGGACGTCGCGGTCAACGACCAGGAGTTGAAGGAAAGGTTCTTCAGGGAGAACAGGAAAATAGACCTGAGCTTCGTCGTTCTTGACGGCCAGGCTTTGATGAAGGCTTCCGCCGTGACCGACGAGGAGGCCAAAGAGTTCCTGAAGAAGAACGCCTCAGAATTCATGGTGCCGCCGAAGATAAAGGCCTTCTACGCTTTCGCTGGTTACGAAAGCATGGCTTCAAGGGCGAAGTTCACCGATGACGAGATAAAGAGCTATTATGAAGCCAACAAGAAGAGGTTCGAAACCCAGGCCTCGATAAAGGCCCGCCACATACTCCTGAGGCCGGACCCCAACGCCGCTGACATGGAAAAGGCGAAGGCCGAGACAAAGAAGCGCTTGAACGACATACTGGCCAGGCTCAAGTCCGGGGCTAAGTTCGCCGACCTCGCGAAGGCGCACTCGCAGGACCCGGGCAGCGCTAAGCAGGGCGGGGACCTTGGCTGGTTCCAGCGCGGCGTAATGATCAAGGCTTTCGAGGACGCCGCGTTCCCGCTCAACAAGGGAGAAGTCTCAGGCGTTGTTGAGACCGAGTTCGGCTTCCACATAATAAAGGTAGAGGATAAGAAAGAGGGAGGGGCCAGTCCCCTCAAGGAAGTCGAGCCTCTGATAAAGCAGGCGCTCGCCGGGGACAAGGCCAAGGGGCTCGCCAGGGAGGCCTTGATGGCCCTTGACGCGAAAGTCGCACAGGCGAAGACCCCGGAGGAGATGAAAAAGGCGGCTTCCTCTGATAAGGATTTGAAGTCCATGTTCACCGGGTTCTTCTCTGAGGACGACATGGGTGTCGAGCTCGCGAAGAACGAGCAGCTCCGCGCGGTGTCGTTCAGCCTCGCGCCGGGCCAGCCTTCCCGCGTGGTCGAGACTGAGGACGGGGCCTATCTCGTGAGGCTCCTTGAAAGAAAGGACGCCCATGTGCCTGAGTTCTCGGAGGTCGCTTCCGAGGTGAAGGACATAATCGCCGAGGAGCGCGCCGTCAGGGAAGCCGAGACAAGGGCCAGGGCCCTGCTTGAGCGCGCCAAAAAAGGCGAGGACATCTCAGCGATAGCGAAGTCTGAAAAGCTCAAGGTCGAGCAGTCAGGGTATTTTTCGCGCACCGACGGCTTCATGCCCAGGACTGGCATATTCGTAGGCGACAAGGAGGGCTTCTTCACCCTCACGGCCGGGGCCTACTTCCCGGAGGTCGTCTCCCACAACGGCAGGCACTTTATCTTCAGGCTCTCGGGCGTCAAGGAGGCTGACGAGGCCTTCTTCGAGCCGCGCAAGGAAGAGCTCAGGGAGAGGCTTCTGGCTGAAAAGCACGACCAGGCTCTGAGCGAATGGCTCAAGGGCCTGCGCGAGAAGTCGAAGATAACTATCAACGAAAAAGCGCTTTAATAGGGGCGCTCGATGATTGAGGGCCGGTGTTTTTCGACGCCGGCCCTTTTTTATACCGTTTCCTTTCAGAATAAAACACAGACGGAGAAGATAATGCGCTATTCGAGGATGCTCCTGCCCACTCTCAAGGAATCGCCCTCAGACGCTGACGTCATTAGCCAGAAGCTCATGATAAGGGCGGGGATGATAAGGAAGGTCGCCGCCGGAGTCTACAACCTCCTTCCCATGGGGCTTCGCGCGGTAAGGAAGGTCGAGGCCATAGTAAGGGAGGAGATGAACAGGGCCGGGGCGCAGGAAGTCTCCATGCCGATGGTCATCCCGGCCGAGCTCTGGCAGGAAAGCGGCAGGTGGGACGAGTACGGAAAAGAGCTTCTGCGCATAAAGGACAGGCACGACCGCGAGTTCTGCCTCGGGCCGACCCACGAAGAGGTGATAACAGACCTGGTCAGGAGAGAAGTGCGCTCTTATAAAGACCTGCCGCTGAACCTCTACCAGATACAGTCGAAGTTCAGGGACGAGATCAGGCCCAGATTCGGCCTCATGAGGGGCAGGGAGTTCGTGATGAAGGACGCCTACTCTTTTCATGCTACCGCCGAGAGCCTGGACGCGGAGTACGAGAACATGTACAACGCCTATACGAGGATATTCGAAAGGTGCGGCCTGGACTTTCGCGCCGTCGAGGCTGAGACAGGCTCGATTGGCGGCAGGTTCTCTCACGAGTTCACTGTGCTGGCTGAAAGCGGCGAGGACGCCGTGGCGACCTGCACTGGTTGTTCCTACGCAGCCAATGTCGAGAGGGCTGAGATAAGGGAGCCGGCTCTGTCCGCCCCGTCCGCAGGGAGCGCGATCGAGAGGGTCTCGACTCCGGGGAAAAAGACCATAGAAGAGGTGAGCGCCTTTTTGAAGGCTGGCACAGATAAGCTCATCAAGACGCTCATCTACGAGACTGATAAGGGGCTCATCGCCGCCCTCGTCAGGGGAGACAGCCAGATAAACGAGTTCAAGCTGAGGAACGCCTCAGGTTCTTCGTTCGTGAAGCTTGCCGAAGAGGACGCCGTAAGAAAGACCACAGGCGCGCCAGTTGGTTTTGCCGGGCCGGTGAAGCTCAACATACCCATCTACGCCGACTTCAATGTCAGGGGCATGTTTGACGCGATAACCGGCGCGAACGAGAATGACGCTCACCTTTTGCATGTCAACGCGTCGAGGGATTTCCGCGCTACCTACGCTGACATAAGGAACGCCGCGCAAGGGGACAAGTGCCCGAGGTGCGCTGGCGTATTCGAGATAAAGCGCGGCATAGAAGTCGGCCATGTATTCAAGCTCGGGACAAAGTATTCAGAGGCCATGGGAGCCAACTTCCTCGACGAGGCGGGAAAAGAGCAGGTTGTCATAATGGGCTGCTACGGCATAGGCATCGGCAGGACGGCGGCCGCCTCCATCGAGCAGAACCACGACGAGGCCGGGATAATCTGGCCGAAGCCGCTCGCGCCGTTTGACTGCGAGGTGCTTCCAGTAAATGTAAAGGACGACGAGACAAGAAAGACTTCCGAAGCCCTATATGAAGTCCTCAAGAAGGAGATGGAAGTCCTCCTTGACGACAGGGACGAGAGGGCCGGGGTCAAGTTCAAGGACGCGGACCTCATCGGCATACCCGTGCGCGTGACCATCGGCGAGAGGAACCTCAAGCAGGGCCTGGTCGAGATAAAGGAGAGGAAGACCGGGGAAGTAAAACTGGTCAAGGTCGAAGAAGCGGCGCTTGAGGTGAAAAAGCTCCTTCAGTCCTGAACACTCAATGTACATGAATTGAAAAAGCCGTTGTCCTTTCATGGATAGCGGCTTTTTTATTGAAGATTCAGCCCTTTTCGCTGATGAAAACGCGAAGGGAGTGAAGTTTATTAATGCTATGTTTGACAAATCAGTTTTTTAGAATATACTCTTAGGCAGTCTTCAGTCTGTTGGGGTAAGTTCCGCGAGAGCGGATGCCGGATATCCGGGTTGCCTTTTGACGGCGCGGATCTTTAAAAAAAACAAAAAAACAGGAGGTTCTTCATGAAACGTCTTATCGTTGCAGGCTCGTCGCTCTTCCTTGCAGGTGTACTTTTCATGCTCCCCACCGGAGTTTCGGCCCAGAGCAGTTATGACACGAACACAGGCTGCGGCCTCGGAAATATGATCTTCAAGGAAGCAGGACAGAATTCCATCATCCTCCAGGTATTTGCCGTGACGACCAACGGTACCTTCGGGAACCAGACCTTCGGCATCTCTTCCGGCACGCTTGGCTGCAATCAGCCTTCCAAGGTCGCTTCGAACGGCAATCTCCAGAGGTTCGTCGCCGACAACATGGACGCCCTCGCGCAGGACATGGCCGCTGGCAGGGGTGAAGCGGTCTCCACGCTTGCCGAGCTCATGGATGTTTCCGTCGATAAAAGGGCGGCATTCTACACGCTCCTGCAGGCCAACTTCAACAACATCTACACATCCTCGTCGGTCGAGTATTCTGACGTGATAGAGAATATCAACAGAATTGTGTCGAATTCCTAAAAACACGCCGAGACCTCTTCACAAAAGACC
This sequence comes from Deltaproteobacteria bacterium, assembly GCA_020846435.1. Classification (GTDB taxonomy): domain Bacteria; phylum Desulfobacterota; class GWC2-55-46; order GWC2-55-46; family GWC2-55-46; genus GWA2-54-12. Next base: position 41,309 of record JADLDY010000039.1, on the reverse strand, counting down.
ATGCGGGCCTATATGGCCCGCATGGCTTTTTTTGTCTGTAATCTTCCTTCTTTTCCCGTCCGCCGCCCTTTCAATGGACTACCCCGACGAGCTTGCCGCAAAGGCCCTTTCCATGCGTCTGCACGAGAGCCGCCAGTGGCACGTGCTGCTCCACTACAAGCCCACGCTCCTCGGCCGCATGGAGAGCCTTGTCGACGACCCGGACTTCTTCGCTTCGAAGACAGGAAAGCACGACCCCGCGGCCGAACTCGCCGGGACGATCAGGGCGTTTTTCGCCTCTACCCCTGAAGGCGACGGACACGCGCAGTGCCGCTTCATAGCCCGCTTCGACTGGCTCAAAAAAGAGCTCTCCATCAACGAATCTCTCCTGCCGCCGCAGGAATGCAAGGGCTTCAAGGAATTCCATGAGAGCGTTTCCCCCAGGTCGGCCGTGCTCATCTTCCCGGTCTCCCACATGAACAGCCCAGCGTCCATGTTCGGGCATACGCTTTTGCGCATAGATTCAGACAAGGAGAGCAAGCTCTTCTCATGGGCCGTCAATTATTCCGCAAGGACAGGGGAGACGAACGGGCTGTTCTTCGCCATAAAAGGCATATTCGGCTATTACGAAGGCTTCTTCGGCGTGCTGCCGTATTACGAGAAGATAAAAGAGTACAGCAACCTCGAGAACAGGGACATCTGGGAGTACAGCCTTGAGTTCACCCCGGACGAGGTCGAAAGGATGTTCCTGCACCTCTGGGAGCTCAAAGACATCTATACCGATTATTATTTTTTTGACGAGAACTGCTCTTACAACCTCCTTCTGGTGCTTGAGGCCGCAAGGCCCGGGATAGACCTCTTCAAGGACCTGCCTCCCTGGGTGATACCTATGGACACGATCAAGTCCATAAGGAACGCCGGCGTAAGCACGCAAGGCGCCGAGTACAGGCCTTCGAAGGCCGCGAAAATAAGACACCTCGAGGGGCTTGTCTCAAGCCCCTTGAAGACCGCCGCGATAAAGATCGCCGCTGGCGCACAGGTGAGGGAGGCTTTGAACGAAGACGCCTTCGCGCTCGAGGAGCGCGCTACCACGCTCGAGCTCGCCTCGGAATATATACAGTACAAATACGCCAAAAAGGTAATAACTAAAGAAGAGTACACGAAGCTCTTCCTCAAGGTGCTCGGGCAAAGGAGCGCTCTGGGCCAGGTTGAACTGAAGGAGCCCACGGTCCCTGTCGAACCGGAAGGTGGCCACGGCGCGGCCAGGCTTTCAATGGCTGTTGGAGCTAAGGCTGGGGACGCGTTCCTGTCGGTTTCGCTACGGCCGGCCAACCACGCCATCACCGACCCTGACGCTGGCTACCTTCCGGGGGCTGCCATAACATTCATGGAGGCGGAGGCAAGATACTATCTCGACCAGAGAAAGTTCGCGCTCCAGGAGCTTAATCTCGTCGGCATAGATTCGGTTGCTCCGAGAGACGAGTTTTTCAAGCCCGTCTCGTGGACCGCGAAGGCGGCGCTCGAAAGGGAGGAGACAGCGAAAAGGGAGTACAGGACCGTCTTCAGGACCTCCGGCGGGGCGGGCCTGAGCTACGCGTTTCCCGGCAACGGCCTTGTCTACGGGTTTATCGAGCCTGCCGTGAAAATAGGCAGCGGGCTCGACAAGGGTTACGCGCTCGGCATCGGCTCCAGGGCAGGCATACTGAAACCAATAACCAGCAGGTGGAAAGCTCAGCTTGAACTCACGGCTGAGGCCTTCGGCCCAGGCGACAGCCACACGATCCTGTCGGCCGCGCTGAACCAGACTTTCTCTTTGAACAGGGATAACGCGGTTAAGCTCGATTTGAGGCGGGAGAAGTTCGACGGCTTCTACTCGACCGAGGCCGTGTTCGGGTGGAGCGTTTATTTCTAACCGGTTGCTGAAAGCTTTTTGAGAGAACCTTTTTGTAAAAAGTTTCTCTCAAACTCTCTCCAAAAACTTTCAGTTCTTCCTGAGGGCGCCCCCGTACGGGGGCGCCCTCAGGAACTTGAAATCTTTGAAGGGGGTCTGGGGGAAACCTTTCTACTGGAAGTTCCCCTCAGAAAAAGTTTCCGGCAAACTGTCAGCTATACCCGTTTCATATGGTACAGGGCCCATTTTGAGCATTCGTAGTCAGGCTGCCAGCGCTGCTGGATGCTGCATACGTGTTTGAGCATGGTATGCTTCAAGAACATCCAGTCGTCTTCGAGAGCGGAGATGTCTTCCCCGAACTTCTTGACCTCGGCCAGCACTATTTTTTTCGCTTCAGGAGAGATCGACTTTTTTATGTAGATCCTCTTCAGTATCTTCTGGCACTTCGATACACGGAGCGGCTCGTTGGCGAACTCGTCGACGAGTTCGAGGCTCTCCGGCCCGAGGTTGAACTGCGGGAGGATCTCATCGAGTTCCGCTCTGCGGCTTTCCACATCTATTGATTTTTCTGAATCTGCGCTCACTTGTGACGCTCCTTTGTTTCGATGGTTTGCCAGTCGGAAATATTCCTGCTGACAGCCGTCCGTCAATGCCTGCCTCTTCAGAACCTCTCCAGATGCACCTTCACCGGGTCGTACTCTGAGTCGGCGTGCTCCTTCAATTCCCTTGCCGCGTAGCCAAGCGGCATCAGACACATCACGCGGCAGTCTTCCGGTATTCCGAGCAGCTCCTTGACCAGAGGTTCTGCCGTGCCGGGCGGGTCTCCCGCGTCGGCTATCTGCACGAAGCAGGATGCGAGCCCCTGGTTTACTGCCTCGAGGTGTATGTGCTCGGCGGCTATCGCCGAGTCTTCCTTGAAACGTTTGCCTTTTTTCGTGTCAAAGCATACGACTATGACGACAGGGGCCTTGTCGACGAAGCCTGCGTGTGGCGAGGCTTTGGCGAGGGCTTTTTTTGTCTCTTCGGCGCGGACTACTATGAACTCCCAGGGCCTCGTGCCCCACGAGTTGGGGGAGAACATGGCGGCCTTGAGCACCTCATTGAGTTTTTCCTCTTCGACGTCCCTTTTGAGGAAGTTCCTTATGGAGCGTCTCTTGCGGATGGCCTCTATCATCTGCTCTCTCCTTTTCTTCCGAAACCGTGCTCCTATGGAATATATCAGATAAGGGGCCGCCGTAAAAAGGTATTTGTCGATTTGCGGGCTTTTGCGCGTCCTGAATTATCCCCCTTTAGCGTTGAAAAATGTTATATTTTTATGCTACAAAAACTGTTTAAATCAGAGAAATTACCTTCGAAAGAGGCTTGCGATAATCATGGCTGAGAAGACCGAAAAATACGACCATAAATCCATAGAGTCGAGATGGCAGGCCGAATGGGAAACTGGCGGCGCGTTCAGGACAACTGAGGGCCACGGGGACAAGTACTATGTTCTTGAGATGTTCCCGTACCCTTCCGGCAAGATACACATGGGCCATGTCAGGAACTATTCAATAGGCGATGTGCTCGCGCGCTTTCTAATGATGAAGGGCAAAAATGTCCTGCACCCGATGGGCTGGGACTCATTCGGCCTTCCAGCGGAAAACGCCGCCATACAGCACGGCATACCCCCTGCAAAATGGACGCATGAGAACATCGCCAACATGAGGACGCAGTTGAAGCGCATGGGGCTGAGCTATGACTGGAGCCGGGAGGTAGCGACCTGCACGCCCGAGTATTACAAGTGGAACCAGTGGCTCTTCTTGAGGCTTTTTGAAAAGGGGCTCGCGTACAAGAAACGCTCTTCCGTGAACTGGTGCCCCGAGTGCGCGACGGTCCTTGCCAACGAGCAGGTCGAGGACGGCGAGTGCTGGAGGTGCGGCTCTGTCGTTGAGATGAAGGAACTTGACCAGTGGTTCTTCAAGATAACCGCCTATGCCGACGAGCTCCTTGAGCACACGAACAAGCTTCCCGGCTGGCCTGAGCGCGTACTTACCATGCAGAGGAACTGGATAGGCAAATCCGTCGGCGCTGAGGTAGACTTCAAGCTCGAAGGCTCGGATGAAGCGATAAAGATATTCACGACCAGGCCTGATACCATATTCGGCGTGACTTTCATGTCGCTCGCGCCGAGCCACCCGTTTGTAGAAAAGATAACCACGCCCGAGAGGAAAAAAGAGGTCGCCGAGTTTGCCGCCAAAGTGAAGGCTGAGGCAAAGGCCTCCCGGCCCGGCGCGGACGAAGCTGAAAAAGAGGGTGTCTTCACAGGCGCGTACTGCCTTAACCCTTTGACAGGCGAGAGGGTGCCGGTATACGCCGCCAACTTCGTTCTGATGGAGTACGGGACAGGCGCTGTGATGGCGGTCCCGGCCCACGACCAGAGGGACTTTGAGTTCGCGAAAAAATATGGCCTTCCCATAAAGGTTGTCATAAACCCGGCTGGAGTAGAGCTTGACCCATTGAAGATGGAGGCCGCCTTTGTCGACTCCGGCGTGATGGTCAACTCAGGCAAGTTTGACGGGTTGCCGAGCGACGGAGCGAAGGACGCGATAATAGACTCCCTCGAAGAGCAAGGCAAGGGGAAGCGTTCGATAACATACAGGCTTCGCGACTGGGGCATATCAAGGCAGAGGTACTGGGGCTGTCCAATCCCGGTCATCTATTGCGACAAATGCGGCACAGTGCCGGTTCCTGACGCTAATCTTCCGGTCATACTTCCGGAGAATGTAAACCTCACAGGCAAGGGGCTCTCTCCGCTTGCCGGGGCCGATGACTTCGTCAACACCGTCTGCCCCAGGTGCGGCAATAAAGCCCGGCGTGAGACAGACACGATGGACACCTTTGTCGATTCGTCCTGGTACTTCCTGAGGTATACATCGCCCAGGAATGAAACACTGCCGTTCGGCAAGGACGAGGCTGGCTACTGGATGCCTGTCGACCAGTACATAGGCGGCATAGAGCACGCTGTCATGCATCTCCTTTACGCGAGGTTTTTCACGAAGGCTCTGCGCGACCTTGGCCTGCATGAGATTGACGAGCCTTTCAGGAACCTCCTTACGCAGGGCATGGTCTGCAAGGAGATAACAAAGTGCCCTGAGCACGGCTATCTCTACCCTGAGGAAGCCGCGGGCGGCAAGTGCTCTATTTGCTCGAAGCCAGTGAGCGTCGGGCCTGTCGAGAAGATGTCGAAGTCGAAAAAGAACGTCATAGACCCTGACAGGATAATAAAGGAGTACGGCGCGGACACCACGAGGCTCTTCTCGCTTTTCGCCGCGCCTCCTGAAAAGGACCTCGACTGGAACGAGGAAGGCGTCGAGGGCTCTTACAGGTTCCTCGGCAGGGTATGGAGGCTCGTAGTAGAAAACCTTGACCTCATCTCAGGGGCAAAGGCGTGGCAGGGCGGCTCTCTTGAAGGCAGCTCAAGGGAGCTCCACGGCGCGACCCACAGGACGATAAAAAAGGTGACGCAGGACATAGAGGAGAGGCAGCACTTCAACACGGCGATAAGCTCGATAATGGAGCTCGTCAACGCCTCTTACCAGTTCATGCCGACGCTCAATGGCAAGGGCGCGGGCTCTGTCGAAGCAAGGGTTTTCAAAGAGGCCGCAGAAGCGGTAGTGCTGCTTATCGCGCCTTTCGCCCCTCACATCTCCGAAGAGCTATGGTCGAGGCTCGGCTCGAATGTGCCAGTCTATAAGATGAAGTGGCCGGAGTGGATTGAAGACGCCTTGAAGCTGGATGAAATCGAGATACCGGTGCAGGTGAACGGCAAGGTAAGGGGCAGGGTGAGGGTCGCCCCGGGCGCTTCCGAGGCCGCTGTGAAGGAAGTGGTGCTCTCTGACGCCAAGGTAAAGGAGTTTGTCGAGGGCAAGGAGATAAAGAAGTTTGTCTATGTCACCGACAAGATCGTAAACATGGTGGTCGCGTGAAAAGCGGATATGTAAAAACGGCTCTGGCGTTCCTGGCGTTACTGTTTTTTTCTGGCTGCGGCTATCACATCGCTGGCAAGGGCGGGCGCATGCCCGGCGGCGTTGAAAGCCTCGCCATACCGGTCTTCGAGAACAGGACCATCAAGCCGGATATAGAGTCAGACCTGACTTCCGCGTTCGTGACCGAACTGGTCACGACAGTCAAGGTCGAGGGCAGGGCTCCTCACGCCATGTACGGGATAATAAACAAATATGAGCTTACGCCTGTCTCTTTCACCAAGAGCGACATCAACCAGGAATACAGGCTCACGGTCGAGCTCGCTCTCTCGATAGTCGACAGGGGCAGCGGCCAGATACTCTGGCACGAAGACGCCGTCACAGACTACGAGGACTTCACCGTCAATATAAACAACGTAACAGAGACGACCGAGAGGGAAGAGGCCGCCCTTAAAAAGCTTGCCAGGGACACTGCCCGCCTCGTCAAAGAGCGGATGCTGGAAGGGTTCTGATATGGCGTTGAAGCCTGTCTATTATTTTTTCGGCACTGACGACTACCTCATGGAGGACGCCTTCGAGAAGATAAGGAAGGAGGCGTTGACCGGAGGCTTCGCGTCGATGAACTACCATGTCTACGAGGGCAAGACGCTCGACGCAGGAGAGCTTGTCTCTACCGCTTCCACAATGCCCGCTTTTGCCGAATGGCGTCTCGTCGTGGTAAAGGGCGCAGAGTCGCTAAAGGCCGCGCAGGAGAAGATACTCGCCGAGTATGTGAAAGACCCGTCGCCTACGACCTGTCTCGTCTTCATCTCATTGGACGCTAAAGCCGACAGGAGCTCCGCGTTCATAAAGACGCTCGATGAAAAAGGCTTTCTGAAAGCCTGCAACCGTCTCGGCGACAACGAGCTCTTGAGGTGGATAAAGGAAGACGCGGCCAAGCAGGGGAAGAAGGTCTCTGCGTCCGCCGCGGCCAAGCTCCTTCAGACATCGGGAAACAGGCTGCGCGATATAAAGGGCGAGCTCGATAAAATCGTGCTCTTCGTCGGCGACAAGGAAGAGATAGACGACAAGGATGTAGAGGAGTCGGGCCTCGACTGCCGTGAAGAGTCGATATTCAATCTGTCTGACGCGATAGGTAAAAAGGATGTGAAGGCCGCCTTCCGCGTCTACGAGCGGGTCTCGGATGAAGAGCCGATAAAGATCCTGGGCGCGATCTCAAGACAGATGAGGACGCTCCTCAAGATAAAATCATTCCTCAGGAAGGGGGAGCCAGCCTCAAAGCTTCCCAGCCTTGTCGGCCTTTTCCCCAAGCACGCGGACGATTACGTGAGACGCAGCAGGCTCTTTGCCGAGGTGGAACTTATCGAGGCCATCAGCAAGCTCGCCAAAGCTGATACCGACTTCAAGACCGGAAGAGCGCCTGTGGCCGTTGTCCTGCCGAGGCTTATTATGGAGCTGTGCGGGAAGGGTTGATGTTATCTTTTTCGTTGGATTAAACTGTGCGAGCTGAATCTCTGAGAAGGCTCTTTTAAATTTTTTGGTTTATATAGATGAATCATAAAAAAGCTCAAAAGAAAGTCAAACAGATTCAGAATAAGATCCGAACCATATTATTGTCTGATTGGGATCCAATTGGTGTGTCAGATATCCAAGAAGCACAAGATGAATATGATGAGTACATTGGAAAAATTTATGGAGTTCTTTCCAGAACAAGATCTGAGGAAAAGCTTATGGAATTGCTTTGCCAGATAGAAACGGAATACATGGGATTTGAATGTAGTAAGGAGTCACTTCGAATTGTGGCACGAAAGTTAGTGGAAGTTGATATTTCTCTTTAAATTTTGCAGGTTGGGTTAGCTTGTAGGTTGGTTTAGCGGAGCGTAACCCAACACAATGTCTGTGCAACAACGAAAACAAGAAAGCCTCCGGGTCTCCACGGAGGCTTTCTTCTATCTCAATAGAGTCCCTTACTTAATCTCTTCGAACCTGTTCTCGCTCGGGACATAGGCTGACATGCGGCCCGTGCCTATGTCGAAGTACCAGCCGTGCAAAAAGAGCCTGCCTTCGAGTATCGCTTTCTCCACGAATGGATAGGTCTCGATGTTCTCGATCTGCTCGAGGACATTCTCTTTTTCAGTGTAGCACTGTATGACTTCTGTCGATTCGTTGCCGAAGACGCTCACGACATGCTCTTTGACAGGGTGGGCGATACGCAGCCAATCACGGAGGTGGGGCATGCCCTCGAGTTCCTTTTCGTCCCCGAGGAGGGCTCTTATGGCCCCGCAGTTGGAATGTCCGCACACGATGATGTCGGAAACTTTCAATACCATGACCGCGTACTCAATTGCCGCGGCTGTCGAGTTCTTGTCTTTCAGGGCGTTGAACGGAGGGATTATATTGCCGATGTTCCTCAAGATGAACAGGTCGCCAGGGCCGGTCTGCGTGACGAGCTGCGGGTCGACGCGCGAGTCCGAACAGGTCATGAACAGGACGTCCGGGTCCTGCCCCTTGGAGAGCCTCTTGAAGAAGTCTTTTTCCTTCTTGAAGTACGACTCCTGGAATTTGAGTACGCCTTTGTAGAGTCTTTCCATTTACACCTTTTAGAAGTCGATCTGCTTTTTCTCGATTTCAGCGCAGCACAGAATGCTATCAACTACGGCGAAAACTGTCAAACGGATATTTATCCGGAATACGTGATTCTGCGCCGCCTGCTGTTACTTGGAATGACAAGTAATCCCCCTTTGTAAAGGGGAGGGTAAGCACGGGATTCTTCCCCTTCGCTTAGCTCAGGGCTTTGGCTCACTCGCTCAGGAGGATAGACTTTTTTCCACTTCCTTCTTAAAGAGGGGCAGGGGAGATTATTCTCAAAACCAATAATCCCCCTCAGTCCCCCTTTACAAAGGGGGAGGCAAACGGCGATGACAGGACAACAAAAAAAGCCTCCGGTCTCCCGGAGGCTTTTTGAACTCTATGAAAGAGAGGCTTACTTCTGGTTGAGCTGCTTTGTAAGCCTTGCGATCTTCCTGGCGGCGTTGTTCCTGTGGAGGACGCCCTTTGACACGGCCTTGTCAAGCTCGGAGACCGCCTGCAGGAGGTTTGTCTTCGCCTCGTCGGCCTTTCCGGCTGTCTGGGCTTCCTTTACCTTCTTTACGGCGGTCCTGAGGGAAGACTTCACTGTGGCGTTCCTCAGTCTCCTCTTCTCGCTCTGCTTGTGCCTTTTTATTGCTGACGCGTGGTTAGCCAACTTGATACCCTCCGTTAATAAGCCGCTCTCGCGGCTTTCCTTTTAATTTTCCTACCCTTTAAAGGCCAAATCTGCTAATGTTGTCAATCGTAGCCGGAAATAGAAAATACTCTTCTCCGGGGTCGGACAAAACACGATGATATTCTTTTTTGCCCCCCTTGTCAAGTCCTTTAGGGGCTCTTTGAGATGAGCCATGAAAAGAGGATAGCCGGGGCGGCAACAGTGATCTCCGCCGCTACCTCCCTGAGCCGTGTCCTCGGCTACGCCAGGGACGCGGCCATAGCCTATGTCTTTGGCGCGGGCCTCTTTGCCGACGCCTTTTTCATGGCCTTCAGGATATCGAACCTCTTGAGAAGGCTCGTCGGCGAGGGCGCGCTTACCTCCTCGTTCGTCCCGATATTCACCGAAGAGAAGGGCCTGAGGACGGTCGAGTCGACAAGGGAGCTCTCTTCCAGCGTCTTTACCCTCTTTGCCGTCATTCTCATGGCGGTTTGCGCCCTGGGAATGGTCTTCTCTGAGGAGATAGTCCGCCTCATGGCCCCGGGCTTTGCCTCTGATCCGGAAAAATTCAGCCTTACCGTATCGTTAACCCGTCTTCTCTTCCCTTACATGGTCTTCATCGGGCTCATGGCCATAGCCATGGGAGTTTTGAACTCTTACAGGCACTTCGCGGCCCCGGCCCTTGCCCCGGTATTTTTCAACCTCGCCATAATCGCGAGCGTCTTCGCCATAGCCCCTCTGCTCGTGAGCCCGGTCTACTCCATTGTCATAGGCGTGCTCGTCGGAGGGGTATTGCAGCTCCTCATTCAGCTCCCGTACCTGGCGAAGTTCGGCATGATGCCGACTCTCTCTTTCAGGTTCTCAGACCCGGCCATAAAAAAGATCTTCATCCTCATGGCCCCGGCGACCTTCGGCATCGGCATTTATCAGCTCAACCTCTTTGTCACGATGTGGTTCTCATCAAGCCTTCCTGAAGGCGCAGTCTCGTACCTTTATTACGCAGGCAGGCTGATGGAGCTGCCGCTTGGCATATTCGCCGTCTCGGTCACGACCGCTGTATTGCCGACCCTCTCCGAGCAGGTCGCCAAAAAGGAGTGGGACGGGGTCAAAAGCTCTCTCTCGTTCGCTGTAAGGCTCGTGAACTTCGTCACCATACCGGCGACAGTCGGCCTTCTTGTCCTCTCAGTCCCCATAGTCGACGCCCTCTTCAGGCGCGGGGAGTTCACGTCCCTTGACGCCGCGGGCACTGCTTCCGCCCTCTACTGGTACGCGCTCGGGCTCGTGCCTGTCGCTGTGTCGAGGATATTCATCTCGGTCTTTTATTCCATGAAGGACACGGCGACCCCGGTGTGGGTCGCTTTCCTCGCGTTTGTCGCGAACGCCGCCTTCTGCTTCGCCCTCGTCGGGCCGATGGGCCATGACGGGCTGGCTCTGGCGACTACCATCTCGTCTTCGGTCAACTGCGTCGTGCTCTTCGTGATACTCAAGATGAGGCTCGGCCGTTTTGGAGGAAGAGAGGTCCTCATCTCAGGCTTGAAGTCGCTCGCCGCGTCTGTCGTGATGGGGCTCGTCGTCTACTTCATAGTCCGCGAGTTCGGCTCTTCTGTCGCCGGAAGCGGCGCGAATGTCCTGCTGGTCGCCGTATCTCTGGCGGCTGGTCTCGCGGCCTACATTATGGCCTCGATGCTCCTTGGCGTGACTGAGCTTGCGTTTTTAAAGGGTTTTTTACAAAAGCGTGGCAAAAAAGCGGCTTAATTGAAAAAGGGGCTGAAACGGCTTAACTCATTGTAAAATAAAGCGAAAATGCTGATTAAAAATTAAGCAATCAACGCAGGCCCCGCCAAATCCGGTTTAAAAGGTTTTTGCAATGGGCTACTTTTAAACATGTTATCCACAGTTTGTGGGGACATCTCTTTAACCCCCTGTTTTTGCGTTCTTTTTTTCAGAGGCCTTTGCCTCCTGCCAGAGCCTCTCCATCTCGCTCATCTCAGCGGTTGAGAGGTCACCCCCCTTTTGTATGAGAGACCTCTCAACGTGGTGGAAGCGGGAGATGAACTTTGATATCGTTCTGCGAAGCGCGTCTTCAGGGTTGACCTGCAGAAATCTGCCTATGTTGACCATGGTGAATAGCATGTCCCCGAGCTCCTCTTCCATGTCAGCGGCCGTCCTGCTCTTGACCGCTTCCTTGAACTCGCCTGTCTCCTCGTCGAGCTTGTCCAATACCTCTTCAACGCTCTGCCAGTCAAAGCCCGCCTTTGACGCCTTCTGGCTTATCTTGTGGGCGCGAAGGAGCGCAGGGAGCACTTCTGGTATGCCGGAAAGATAGCCTTCTGATTTACCAAGGCCCTTTTTTTCGGCCTTCTTTATCTCGGCCCATTGCTTCAAGACAGCTTCAGATGTGTCGGCATTGCTTTCGCCGAATACGTGGGGGTGGCGGCGGACCATCTTCTCGTGCGACCCGGCGATTACATCGGAGAGGGTGAACCGGCCTTCTTCTTTTGCCAACTGAGATACGAATATCACCTGAAAAAGCAGGTCGCCTAATTCTTCCCTGATGTGGTCCATGTCGCCGGAGTCGATTGCAGAGACTACCTCGTACGCTTCCTCTATAATGAAGGGTGTGAGGCTCTGCATCGTCTGCTCTTTGTCCCAGGGGCATCCGTCAGGCGCCCTGAGCCGTTCCATGAGGGCTTCGAGGGAGGGGATGCCTGTCTTTTCAGGGCTTTTGTCTTTCGTCATCGAGGCCGGTCCTTTCAAGGTCGTCTTTCGTGTTCACGTTCTCGACAGACTTTACTATGGGCAGCCCCTTGAAACTCTCCTCGCCGAGCTTTTTTATCCGCAGCCGCCCGAGGAGGTCGTTTATCCTGAGGTTGCCTTCATCTATCATCGTCTCGATCTCTTTCATGCAGTTCTTTGACCAGGCCGCGTGCATTGGGTGGAGCCTTCCCGATATGAGCGGGATGACGCAGTCTTCGCCTTCGACGTTCTCGAGGACGCGCCTGATGCACCCGGCATCGAGCCAGGGCATGTCGCAGGCCGTGACAAAGGCATACTCTTCTTTGGAGTGGTAAAGGGCGGTGTATATGCCGCCGAGGCTCCCGGCGTCTTTTATGACGTCAGGGTATACCGGCAGGCCCAGGTGGCTGTAAAGGGTCGTGTCGTTGGCGATTATGACCGGGGAGCTGAAGACTGCGGCCATTGCGCGGCCGGCCCGTTCTATTATGGGTATGCCGTCCAACTTGATGAAGGCCTTGTTGAAGCCCATGCGCCGGCTCATGCCTCCGGCGAGGATGGCGCCTGAGAAGGTCGGTTTCATTTTTTTCGGGAAGTGGTTTTTGCCGCTTGTCTGCTCTGCCTTATCCTGAGCTCGACTTCTTTTGCTCCTGAGCAGCCTTTTAGGCTCTTTATCATGCCAGTGACGCCGTCTCTTATGAGGTTTTCAATGAACGGCTTCAATTCTATCTTCTGGCCGTCGACTATGAGGCTTATTCCGGAGCTCTGGTGCTTCTTTATTATCTCTTTTTCGATGAAGCTGGCTACCCCCTTGTGGTCGTCGAGCTTGAATATGGGGTGCTTGACGCTCACCTTGAAGTCTGAGACATAGGCGAGGAGCTTCTTGTCGTTGCCGCACACGGGCTGAGTCGAGTTGGCTTTCCTTACGACCTCTATCTTGGGGAAGGCTGACTTCTTGAAACCCTCTGTTATGACGATGTCAGAGTCGATGAGGTATGAATCTATTATCCTCTCGGGCGTCCATTCGACAGAGACGTCTTTTATGACCGCGAACTTCTCAGGGGAGGAGATGGCGACGGTTTGAGCCCCAGCCTTTTTGTGCCTCCACGAGTCCTTGCCCTCGTGGTCGATCTCAAAGCCGTGCGCGTCGTGCTTTATGACGCCGACCGTGTAGCCGCGCCGGGTGAGCTCGGAGATTACCTTCTCGAGGAGGGTCGTCTTGCCGCTCCCGGATTTGCCTACTATGGAGACTATTGGCACCACTTATTTGTCGAGCTCCTTTATGGCTTCATTCATCCTGTCGTCGCGTTGCTCCGACGCTTCTCCGGCGTCTCTGGCTTTGTCAGGCGCCGTTGAGAGTGTTTTTGTGTACTCCTTCACTATCTCGCCTGAGGGCTTCTGGCCCGGATCTTCCTTTGAGCAGGAGACGAGCGCGGACAGGGAAAGTATCATCAGGGCTGTTGTCAATGTTTTCATGGAGTTGATATTATAACATGCCGTTATCCTTGTAAATATTTTTCTCCCTGCCTCAACCCATCTGGTTTTGCCATTTGCTTGATTCCACGCCTGATTTCAAATACAATCACAGGATGGAACATACGCGCTCAAAAGTTTTTTCAGTCTTTTTGATATTGATTATATTTTGTTCTTTCGCCGCGGTTTCGCGGGTTTGCGCCGCGGCGCCGCAAGAGGCCTCGATAGGTGAAGTCTTTGCCGGCGAGGAGCTGCAGTACGACATAGGCTTCTGGATCTTCAGCGGCATAGCCGAAGGCCGTCTCGTCCTGAAGGACGAAGGCGATGGCAGGTATGTGGCGACCCTTTCCGCCAAGTCGAACGGCGTGCTCGACACCATCTTGAAGCACAGGCGCGACAGGTATACCGCTACCTTGAGGCTCTCTGACGACGGCAGGAGGTTTCTGACCGAGAGCTTTGAAAAAGAGCTCACCATGGACGGCAAGGGCACGAGGCGGAGCCTGCACAAGGTTGACTACTCCTCGCGCACTGTCAGCATGAGGAGCTGGGGAGGGGGCAAGCCTGAAAAGACCAGCGTCGACAAGATCCCGGCTGGCGTTTATACCGACGACCCGCTGGCCGCCTTTTATAACTTCAGGTACGGCGTCTACGGCGGCATAGCTGAGGGCAGGGATTACAGGATAATGACCTTCCCCAAGGAAGATAAGATCCCCGAGATATTCATACGCATCGCCCCTGAAAAGGAGTTCAAGCGGCGGAACTGGAAGGGGGTCCCTTCCGACCTCCTCGCCGACGCGAGGATAGACAAGGACCTCTTCGGCTCTTCCAGCGGAGACATAGAGATATTCTTCACAAAGGGAATGCTCCCTGTCCAGGCTATTGCCAAGGACCTGGTGATGTTCGGCGACGTCAAGGGCAAGTTAAGGGAGGTAATCCCGGCAAGCGGCGCTAAAAAGACGGCAAAGCCTCTGGCGATTACGTCAGGTTTGTCGACTTCCGCCAACCCTTAGCCCTGTGAAAAGCGCGGCGGCAATAGCCGACATCGCGGCCCCGTAGAAAAAGGCCGCCCGGGCCGTGGTTGTCCCGGAGCCAGCCGGCTATGATGCTCGCCGAAAGCAGTGTGCTGCTTTATTTTGTTATAAAGGTCTTGACAGGCCGTCGCAAAACCTATAATATTTAACATTCAATATTACCGGAGGGCAAAAAGAGATGTACGCGGTTATAAAGACAGGTGGAAAACAGTACAGGGTCACCGAAGGCGACGTAGTAAATATCGAGAAGCTTGACGGCGAGCCCGGTTCAAAGGTTGAGATCTCCGAGGTCCTTGCCGTAGGCGAGGGCGCAGGCATCAAGATTGGCACCCCGACCGTTGCCGGAGCCAGGGTCACAGCCGAGATACTCGCGCAGGACAAGGGCAAGAAGGTCATCATCTACAAGAAGAAGAGAAGGAAGGGCTACGACAAGAGGCAGGGCCATCGTCAGTTCTTCACCAGCATAAAGATCCAGGAAATAAAGGGCTAATCAGGGTACCGTAAAAACTGATCAGTGACAGGCTGCTCAAAAGCCCTGAAGCCGGCAAGGCGGATGGTGAGCTTGAGGCGGCCTGATAATAGAAAAGAATAGAGTTGATATTCAGGAGGGATTCAAGTGGCTCATAAAAAGGCAGGCGGCAGCTCAAGAAACGGCAGAGATTCCAACGGTCAGAGAAGGGGCGTCAAGGCCTTCGGTGGCCAGGTAGTCTCCGGCGGCTCCATAATAGTTCGTCAGGTAGGCAGCAGGATATACCCTGGTTCCAACGCTGGCATGGGCAAGGACTTCACCATCTTCGCCAAGGTCTCGGGCGTTGTTCAGTTCGAGGACAAGGGAGCGAAAAAGGTCGTTAATATCCTTCCGCAGTAAGGCAGGACCGCAAAATTCAGCAAAAAGGGCGGACAGGAGAGGCAGATGTTTCTCCGCCGCCCTTTTTTATTTTACAGACCGCTGAAAAAGTCCAGCTGCTTCGTTATCGTCGTCGTTCGTTCGGTGTGGATTGTAAGCGGCTCATTCCTCGCTTTCTACTCAGTCCCGCAGTTGGAGCTTTTTGAGCGGTCTCAACCATATATAAAAATTGATCTTTTTGAAGGTAGCAGGATAATTTGAAATGAAATTCATAGACGAAGCGAGCATATACACCAAGGCGGGAGACGGCGGCAAGGGGTGCATCTCTTTCAGGCGCGAAAAATACGTGCCAAAGGGCGGCCCTGACGGCGGCAACGGCGGCCGTGGCGGTGACGTGGTATTCCTCGTGGAGGGACGCATGGCTTCCCTCCTTGACCTCAGGTACAAAAAAGAGTACGAGGCAGAGCGCGGCGAGCACGGCATGGGCAGTCTTTGTACTGGAAGGGACGGCTTTGACCTCGTGATAAAGGTCCCTGTCGGCACAGTCATAAAAGACGCCGAGACAGGGGAGGTGCTTGCCGACCTCGTGCACGATGGCGAGTCTTTCAAGGCCTGCAAGGGTGGAAGGGGCGGCAAGGGCAACGCGCATTTCGCCACCTCGACCCACCAGACTCCGAGGTTCGCGCAGCCCGGAGAGCCTGGCGAGGAGAGGCGCTTGAAGCTTGAGCTCAAGCTTCTGGCCGATGTCGGCATAATCGGCTTCCCGAACGCGGGAAAATCGACCCTCATCTCTCACATTTCGGCCGCGAAGCCCAAGATAGCCGACTATCCCTTCACGACGCTTGTCCCGAACCTCGGCATAGTCGAGTTCGGCGACTTCGGCGGTTTTGTCGTAGCTGATATCCCCGGCCTCATAGAAGGGGCGCATGAAGGCAAGGGGCTTGGCATAAAGTTTTTGAAGCACGTTGAGAGGACGAGCATGTTCATCCATGTGATAGACCTCTCGCCTTTCACCGGCAGGGAGCCGAAAGAGGACTTCAAGGTCGTGAACAGAGAGCTCAAGGTCTTCAACCCCGAGCTCGCAGAAAGGCCGCAGGTCGTAGCGTTGAACAAGATAGATGTTACCGAGGCGAACGAAAAGCTCCCGAAGTTATTGAAATTTTTTGAAAAACTGGATATAAAGGTATTTCCCATATCAGCCGCCACAGGCAAGGGGCTCAATGACCTGGTGAACTACGTCGGCAACAGGGTCATGGCCGAGCGGGCAAAGAGGGCAAAGACACAGAGCGAATGAAGGACCACAGAAAAGCCATACTCAAGAAGGCCAGAAGGGTCGTCGTCAAGGTCGGCAGCGCGGTCGTCGCCGCTCCGGCTGTCGAAGGGCGCGACATCTTCTCAAGGCTCGCTTTTGAGATAAAGGCCCTGAAAGAGACAGGCCGCGAAGTGGCTATCGTAAGCTCCGGCGCAATAGCTTTGGGCGTAAGAAAGCTCGGCCTCAAAGAGCGGCCAATCGCCATCCCCGAGAGGCAGGCTGTTGCGGCGGTAGGGCAGGGCTCTCTCATGGCCTGCTACGAAGAGGCCTTTTCAAGGGCGGGCTCTCATGTGGCGCAGGTCCTCCTCACGCACGACGACCTCGGCAGCAGGAAAAGGTTCCTGAACGCGAGGAACACCCTGACGACTCTCCTGAAGTTCGGGATAGTGCCTGTAATAAACGAAAATGACACGGTTGCCGTAGAGGAGATAAAGTTCGGCGACAACGACGCGCTTTCAGCCCTTGCCACAAACCTCATTGAGGCCGACCTCCTCATAATACTCTCAGACATAGACGGACTTTTCGACAAGGACCCTAAGGCTTTCAAGGACGCCCAAAAACTCCGGTTCGTGGAGGACGTCGACGCGGCCGGCTTTGAGCTCCTGAATGGCTCGGCCAACGCCCTCGGCACCGGCGGCATAAAGTCCAAGTGCGAGGCCGCGCGCAAGGCCGCCCACTACGGGGCCGCCACCATCATCGCCAACGGCAACAGGCCCGGCATCCTCACTGCCATATTCAACGGGGAAGACGCCGGGACTCTCTTCTTTCCGAAAGAGGACAGGCTCACGAGCAAGAAGCACTGGATAGCGTTTTCAGCGAGGCCCTCAGGCAGGGTCTTTGTCGACGACGGCGCTAAAGAGGCGCTCCTTGCCAAGGGCAAGAGCCTCCTGCCTTCCGGCATAAAGGACGTTGACGGGACCTTTGAGCCTGGAGAGGTCGTCCACTGCGTTGACATGGCTGGCATGGAGTTTGCCAGGGGCCTTTCCAATTACAGCTCTTCAGAGATACAGAAGATAAAAGGCATGAAGACGGCCGAGCTCGTACAGGTCCTGGGCTACAAGGTCTTTGACGAGGTTATCCACAGGGACAACCTCGTGGTGCTTTGATTTTTTCCTTAATATTCAGGGGTTTCCTCCGATAGTATCGTTAGGGCTTTGATGCCGCATCAGTGCCTCAAGCCCGACGGACGCCCCGGTGCTTCGCCAGTAAAAGGCAGAAAAAACAACTTGTTATAGGGTTTTTTTAAAGGAGCGTCTGATGTCAGTGAAGGATGATGTCACTTCCATTGCCAGGGCCGCCAGAGCGGCGTCAATCGGGCTCGCGCGCCTCGGCAGTTCAGTCAAGAACAGCGCGCTCATCAACATGGCTGACGGTTTGATCGCCAACGCGGCCTTTTTAAAGGATGAGAACGCCAAAGACATAGCCGCCGGAGAGAAAAAGGGTCTCACAAAGGCCATGCTCGACCGTCTTACCCTGACGGACAAGACTCTCGCGACGATGGCCGAAGGCCTCAAAGAGGTCGCAAGCCTCCCCGACCCTGTCGGCGAAGTGACGAAGATGTGGAAGCGGCCCAACGGCCTCATGGTCGGGAAGATGAGGATACCCATCGGGGTCATTGGTATAATCTTCGAGTCAAGGCCCAATGTAACGGCAGACGCGGCCGGGCTCTGCCTCAAATCAGGCAACGCCGTCATTTTGCGCGGCGGGAGCGAGGCGATACACTCGAACAACGCCATAGCGAAGATATTGAACAGGGCCTGCGTTGACTCAGGCGTGCCTGAGAAGGCGGTGCAGGTCATACCCACGACAGACAGGGAAGCCATCCTCGAGATGCTAAAGCTCGAAGAGTTCATCGACCTCATAATACCGAGGGGCGGCGAGGGGCTCATAAGGTTTGTCGTGGAGAATTCGAAGATTCCGGTCATAAAGCATTACAAGGGCGTCTGCCATGTCTTCATAGACTCTTCGGCTGACATCAAGATGGCCGAGGATATAAGCGTAAACGCCAAGGTGCAGAGGCCTGGCGTGTGCAACTCGATGGAGACTCTCCTCGTGCACAAGGACGTGGCAACAAGTTTCCTGCCGAAGATGTACGAGAAGTACAGGGCCGCCGGAGTCGAGCTCCGTGGATGCGACAGGACGAGGCAGATATTGAAAGACATAAAGGCGGCCGTTGAAGAGGACTGGTCAGCCGAGTACCTTGACCTGATACTCAGCGTGAAGGTCGTCGACGACATGGACGCCGCAATAGACCACATAAACAGATACGGCTCTTTGCACACCGAGTCTATCGTCACGAAAGACTACGCCAACGCGCAGAGGTTTTTGCGCGAGGTCAACTCGTCGACCGTCGTGGTCAACGCCTCCACAAGGTTCTCGGACGGACATGAGCTCGGGCTTGGCGCCGAGATAGGCATATCTACTACAAAGATACACGCCTTCGGCCCGATGGGGTTAGAGGAGCTTACGACGCAGAAGTTCATAATCTACGGGGACGGCCAGATAAGGGAGTAGGCCGGCTTTCAATTGGAATAGAAACTTTAATGTGTTTGGTGTAAGATTAGGCGTTATTCTTAGGGGGTTCAATCCCCCGGGAGGCCTCGAATGGGCGTAAAAGGACGGCTCAAGGACATGGGCCTGGTCGACATAATCCAGATATTCAACGCCGAGCGAAAGACCGTCGCTGTTCACCTCGGCTCCGAGCTGGGTTACGGCAGGGTCTTTATAAAGGACGGCGGAGTAGTGCACGCCGCTTACAGGGAGTTCACCGGCCCGGATGCCTTTTTCCAGCTCCTCGCCTGGCATGACGGCGAGTTCGAGGTCGAGCCTGACGCCGTCGCGCCCGAGAGGACGATAAACGAATCGCCCGAAGGGCTCATCCTCGAGGGGCTCCGGCGTCTTGACGAGGCGAGGGGCAAGGGCAGGGAGACCGGCGGTAACGTAGGCGATCTCGAGTCCATAAGGCTCATGAACAGGTTGATCGAGCTCGGAATACTGGAGAAGGCATAGACCAATGCCAGGCGACGTCAAGAACATAGCCATAATAGGGGCTAACAAGGAAGGCCTCAAGCTCCTGCCGGTTCTCATGGGCGACCCGAGGACGAGGATTTGCGTCATCGCCGACCCCAACAAGGACGCCATGCTCTTCAAGTTGAAGGAGCTCGGCTACCGGCTCGCCCCCGGCCGCAAGATAACAGTCACCACAGACCTCAATGAGATAAAGAAGGTCGAAGGTCTCGACATAATAGTCAACGCGCTTCAGGACCAGGCAACTGAAAAGTTCCTCGAGGCCCCTGAGTTCAAGGACATGGAAAAGCTCGGCCCTCTGTCCACGAGGCTCATCTGGGGCGTGAGAGCCTCAGCCCCCATCGAAGGGCTCGGCCAGGACAAGAGCCACGAGCAGTCTAACCTCCTTACCGCTTTCCGCGAGATAGTCGACGCGGTCCGCCTCACCATCGACAGGAAAGAGCTCCTGTCCGTCATATTGAAGCTCGCCTCCGAGTCGACCCGCGCCGAACGTGGCTCCATCATGCTCCTTACCGAGGAAAAGACGCTCAGGGTCGAGATCGCCAAGGGCATGGACGACGAGGTTGTAAGGAAGATAAGGGTTCCTATGGGTGAGGGCATCTCCGGCAGGGTCTGGGCGACCGGAAAGCCGCACCTCATCTCCGGCAAGGCCCGCACAGAAGAGTTCTCCCGGCCCATGGAAAGGAGCGACGTCAAGAGCGCCATGTGCGTCCCGCTCATCGTCAACGGCGAGATAATAGGCGTCATAAACGTAAGCTCTTCCGAGTCCACCCATGTCTTCACCAACGAGGATTTGCACTTCCTCACGTCTCTCGCGGCTCTGGCCGCCGAGGTCATACACCGCTCAAACGAATACGAAAAGCTCAGGGTCGATTCCGCCAAGTTCACCTTCTGGAAAGAGGTCGACTCCCTCATGTCCTCGCACCTGCCGATGGACAAGAGGCTCACGACTGTCGCGAGAAAGCTTGTTGAGATAGTCCCCGGGCTCACCTGCTTCATCTACATATTCGACGACGACTCTGGACGCCTCATGCTCCAGGCCTCCAGCATAAGGGACAGCAAGGGCGTCGGCCACCTGAGCCTGAGGTCGGGAGAAGGGCTCGAGGGCGCTTCCCTCGAGTCCATGTCAGACGTCTTTCTTGTCGACAGGACCGAGCACGGCCAGATAAAAAGGGTCTACCTCACGCTTCCCATGATAACGAGGGGGCAGCTCGTCGGCACGCTCAACGGGCAGGTCATATCCCCCAAGGGGCTCTCCGTCTACCACGAGTCATTCCTCAAGGAGATAAGGAATCTTCTTGCCGACAGCGTCTGGAAGCACAAGCAGAGCGAGCTCGAAAAGCTCCGCTCGAGGAAGATGTTCGCGGTCGACGAGGCCGGACTTGAGACCATATCGATAAAAGACCCTAAAAAGCTCGTTACGATAATCGCCACGACCCCGGCCGCCATACTCGGCGCCGAAGGGTCGCTTTTGAGGATAAAGCAGGACGGCTCGAAGAGGTTCCAGACTGTCGCGACCTTCGGGCTCGATGACAAGAGCGTCAGGGAGTACTTCCTGCCTTTCGAGAAAGAGACCGTGATGGAGGTCCTCCGCAGGAAGGAGGCTGTCGCCAGGGAGTTCTCGGAAGCCGCGAGCCCGTACATACGCTCTATTCTGGCAAAGCCTCTTTTCATCAACGACGAGATTGTCGGCGTCCTGTCCATGTTCAACAAGACAGGCGACAACACGCTTTACGCCAGCGCCTTTTCCAAACACGACATGGACATACTCGCTCGCTTTGCCGTATACGCTGAAAAGGGGCTTACGAACATCCTGGTCGCGCCTCCCAGGGAGACAAAGCGCGACGACCTGGAGAACGTGCCTTCCCCGCTCACCATATTCGAGGAGAGGGTAGAGCAGGAGCTCAACCGCGCGAGGAGGATAGACAAGGGCCTCGTGCTCGCCACAGTCAGGATCGCCGGGCTCAAGGACCTCGGGGCTGAAAAGGCCGCGTTCGAGGCCGGGGTCATCGGCAACATCAGGAAAAAGACGAGGAGCTTCGACGTCGTCATAAGGCTCAACGAAGAGACCTTCGGCTTTCTTTTCCTCGACACCGACGAGAAGGTCCCCAGGCTCCTGAGCTCCATTACCGAGGTAGTCTCAGGTGACGAGGGCTTCCGCAAGACCTTTACCGACGGCAGGGCCGACGTGCTCTACGGGTACGCCATGTTCCCCAGGGAGGGGGACTCTTTTGCGGAGCTCTTCGCCAAGGCCTCGAACAGGATAAAGCTCGACCTTAACAAACAGGACTCTGATATAGACAGGCTGGATAAATGGTTACAGTAAAGTTTTTCGCCATGCTCAAGACTCTGGCAAAGTCAGAGGGCAAGCAATACGAGATAAGCTCGCCCATCACGGTCGGCGAGCTCAAAGAGCTCATAAAAAAGGATTTCCCGGCGCTTGCCGGGCTTATCGACAGCCGCTCTCTCCTTGTCTCGGTCAACCAGGAGTTCGCCACAAGGACGACGGTTGTGAAAGACGGCGACGAGGTCGGTTTTCTGCCGCCTTTTTCAGGCGGTTAAGGACAAAACATGAAGGAAGATACAGTGTCTGAGCTCGTAAGGATACAGCACGAAGATTTCTCTATCGACAGCGAAGTCAAAAGGGTCATGGCCTCGTCCAGGGGCATTGGCGGCGTCACCATATTCCTCGGCGCAGCCCGCGATTTTTCCAAGGGAGAATCGATAACCGGCCTTGATTTCGAGCACTACCCCGGCATGGCCGAAAAGAAGCTCCTCGACATAAGGGAGCGCGCCCTCAAGAATTTTGACATCATCGAGATGTCAATAGTGCACAGGGTGGGCAAGATAGACATCGGCGAGAACATCGTTCTCATTGTTGCCGCCTCTGCCCACAGGAACGACGCGTTCATGGCCTGCGAGTGGGCGATAACAGAATTGAAGAGGACGACCCCCATCTGGAAACGCGAGACGACTCAAAAGGGAGACGTCTGGGTGTCTCAGACGCCGTAGATTTATTTCCCCCTTTTCTAAAGGGGACTGAGTGGGATTAAAAACGGCTCTGTTGTTTAGCGAAGCGTTTTAACATAGAGGAAAATATGGTCACAGTTGGCATATTAACAATGAGCGACAAAGGCTCTCGCGGCGAGAGGGAAGACCTCTCCGGGCGCGAGATCGAGCGCATGGTAAAAGAGCTCCCGGCCGAAGTCCGCGCCTATGAGGTCATACCTGACGAGACAGACATCATAAAGGCCAAGCTCATAGAGTACGCCGACGTGAAAAAGCTCGACCTCATATTGACGACCGGCGGCACCGGCGTCACTCCGAGGGATGTTACCCCTGAGGCGACTAAGGCCGTCATCGAAAGAGAGCTCCCGGGCATGTCGGAAGCCATGAGGGCCGAGAGCCTCAAGAAGACGCCGAACGCCATGATATCGAGGGCTGTCTGCGGCATCAGGAAAGAGTCGCTGATAATAAACCTGCCGGGAAGCCCGAAGGCCGTGAGGGAGAACCTCGCGGTAGTCATGCCGGCTTTGAACCACACGATAGAGAAGATAAAGGGCAGCTCGTCCGAGTGCGCGAGCGCGTGATCATTCAGCTTACAAGGAGAATCATCCCATGACATACGGCGACATACTGATAGAGGCGATGGCAGAGGCCACAGGCGAGTCAAAGGAAGAGTTGACCTTCCTCCTCGGCATCTTCAGAAAGCAGTTCCCCAAGGCCAACATCGACCAGGAGCTTTCCGAAACAGAGGCGAATGACCTTCTTGAAAAGCTCCGCAAGGACAAGGACGGCATAAGGGACCTGTTTACCTCAGGGGAGCTCCCGCAGAGCGACTGCAAGTCAGGCGACTGCAAAGGGTAGTTCTTGCCGTCAATTGCGCAAAGATCAAAGGGGAGGCCACAGGGCCTCCCCTTTTTTTATTGTCGTCATTGCGAGGAGCGGTCTTTCGCTACGACGCAATCTCTGGCTTTCTCCCCTCTTTGCTGAAGAGGGGCAGGGGAGATTATGAAAATTAATCCCCCTCAATCCCGCTTTGGAACAGGGGGAAGCCGTTCATCTCTCAAAAAGGCTCTTCAAAACGAACCAGATATTCTCTTTCCTCTCACTGAGCCTTCTTATGGTGTAGGGCAGCCAGTTTCTGCCGTACGGTATGTAGACCCTGACATGAAAACCTTCCTTCGCGAGCTCTCTCTGGAGAGCCCTCTTAATGCCGAGGAGCATCTCGAAATCGAATGAGTCTTTGGAGAGGTTCTTTTCAGAGGCGAACTTCTTTGCCTCTTTAATAAGCTTCGCGTCGTGCGTCGCGATGGCCGGCCGGGTCTTTGTAAGGAGGAGTGTCTTCATCATTGACTCGAAGTTCGCGTCAACGTCAGACTTGTGCTGGAAAGCAATGGAGGCCGGTTCCTTGTAGGCGCCCTTTACGAGCCTGATCGAGCCTCCGTGTGAGGTGATGAGCCTGGAATCCTTCCTGCTCCTCAAGAGGCTCGACTGCAAGGCAATGCCGACATTGGGATATTTTTTCCTCAGATCGAGGAAGATATCAATCGTCGCTTGCGTATAGGCAGACCCTTCCATGTCGAGCCGGACGAAGTTCTCAAGCTCAGAAGCCTTCCTTATTATAGTCTCGGCGTTCCTTGAGGCGAGCCCCTTGTTGATGTCGAGGCCGAGGTGGGTGAGCTTCATTGATATGGTCGAGTCGGCCCCTGTTGACCTTATGTCGTCGAGGAGGCTGAGATACTCTTTTACGGATTCTTGAGCTTCCGCCGGGTTGGTGACGTTCTCGCCGAGGTTGTCTATTATCGCGCCGATGCCGCTTTTGTTGAGCGCGAGGGCCGCGCGTATGGCGTCTGCTCTCTCCGGCCCGGCTATGTACCTTTTGGCGAGAAACGCGAGAGGGCCTTTCATCTCAGGCTCTTGGCGAATTGCTCTATGAGGCCCTTGAGCCCCGGGCTCTCCATCTCCTCAATCTCGTAGCTTACGCGCACAGTTGGCTTGTTTAGTTGAAGTACGCGGGAGAGGTCGACCGGCGTCGCGATAAGAGCAAGATCAGCAGGGGTCGAGTTTATCGCCTCTTCAAGCTCTTTTTTCTGGGAACCGGAGTAGCCCATCGCCGGCAGGAGCGGGCCAAGGCCGGGGTACTTTTCGAATATTTTTTTTATCGTCCCTGAGGCAAAAGGCCTCGGATCGATCGGCATAGCCCCGAACGCTTCAGCGGCGATGATCCCGGCGCCGTAGTTCATCCCTCCGTGCGTGAGGGTGGGGCCGTCCTCTATGACGACGGCTCTCTTTCCCTTTATCGGGGAGTCGGTCTTCACAACTGAGGCTGTCTTTATTATCACCGCGTTTCTGTTCACGCCGCGTATGTTTTCGATGACCGTCTTCATGGCCGTGGCGTCCGCTCCGTTGGCCTTGTTGATGATGACGGCGTGAGCGCGCCTCAGGTTTACTTCTCCAGGATAATAAAGGAGCTCATGCCCCGGCCTTAGTGGGTCAACTACCGTTATCTCGAGGCCGGGCTGGATGAATGGCAGGTCGTTGTTGCCTCCGTCCCAGATTATGACTGCGCCTTCCTTTTCAGCCTCTCTCAGTATGGCTTCGTAATCGACCCCGGCGTAGACGACGAGGCCGGCCCTGATGTGCGGCTCATACTCTTCCATCTCCTCTATCGTGCATTGGTGCCTGTCAAGGTCTTCAAGCGTCGAGAAGCGCTGAAGCCTCTGGGAGGCAAGCTCTCCGTACGGCATCGGGTGGCGTATGACAACAGGCTTCATGCCCATCTCGAGAAGAAGGCGGCCGATGTATCTCGATATGCCGCTCTTGCCGCAGCCCGTGCGCACCGCGCAGACCGAGATCACGGGCCTTGTCGACTTGAGCATGGTCTTCTGATGGGAGGGCAGGATGAAGTCAACGCCGATGGATGAGCAGAAAGCCGCCTGCCTCATTACGTGCTCATAAGAGACATCGCTGTATGAAAAGACGGCCTCGGTCGCGCCTGACCTTTTTACGAGGCTCTCTAATTCTTCTTCCGGGAATATAGGTATGCCGACAGGATAAAGCGGCCCTGAAAGGGAAGGCGGGTAGGTCCTTTTTTCTATGAAAGGTATCTGGGTCGCGGTAAAGGCGACGACATCATGAGACGCGTCAGCCCTGTACAGGACATTGAAGTTGTGAAAGTCCCTTCCAGCCGCGCCCATTATGATGACCTTTTTTCTCATGAGAGCCTCCGCAATAAAAAAGGCAACAGGCGCGTGAAGGGAGAAGGTTATTTGGGGACTGCGCCTGGCGTCTTGCCGGTCCCGAGAAGGATATAGTCGTTCCTCGCGTCGATGACCTTGAAGCCGTACTCTTTGAGCTCCTCTGATTTGCCGGGCGTCGTTATGACCATCATCGGCGTTGTCCTCGCGTACTCCGCGAGCCTCTGGACATTAGACTTGTCGGACTTTACGACCCCGCTTCGGGCGTAGAAGGCTATTGACGGCTTGTTTATCTCGTAGGTCGCGAGCACCCCGTCCGAGGGCAGGTTGATTCTCGCGAACTTCGCGTAGTCATGCAGGCTCTTCTGAAGGTATATGTTTGCCGGGGGCAGTGCGTCGAGCCTGAGGAAGATTATAAGGCTGAGCGCCGTGGCTGAGAGGCCGATGAACGCAGGAAGCGGCTTGTAGAGAGCCGCGATCGAGAGGATGGCCGCGATCAGGAAGATTACCCCGAGCGCGTAGAAGAACCCCGGCGCGTAGCTTATCTCCATCTTTACGCCGATTGAAGGGAGGATAAAGAGCGCTGAGGCGAATATCGCAGCAAGGAAAAAAAGTGTAAGGAGCGAGGCTTTTGAGCGGCGCGCCCCTTCGACCATCTCGGCCATGACAAGCCCCGAGAGTATCGCCGCGGCCGGAAAGAGCGGGAATATGTAGTTGGGGAGCTTTGTCCTTGATATGGAAAAGAAGACTAATACGAACAATACCCATATCGAGCACAGGAGGTACAGGGCAGAGTTGACGTCGAGCCTTTCCTTGAGCCCCCTGTATATGCCGGGGACGAGCATCGCGACCCACGGGAAGAATCCCGCGAGTAGGACGAGGAAGTAATAATAGAACGGCCCGCCGTGGCTCGATATCACGCCAGAGTACCGCTGTATGTGGTGCTTGACTATGAACGCGTCGAAGAACTCCCGTCCGTTTACCATGAGCTGTACAATAAACCATGGCGCTGATATGAGGAAGAAAAGGCCGATGAGTGACGGCTTGAGGAGCGGCCTGATAAGGTCTTTCCTGCCTGACAGCAGTATGAAGCCGCCCGCGATGACAGCCGGGAAAAGGAGCCCCACGGCGCCCTTTGTCAGGACGGCAAGGGCCGAGGCCACCCAGAACCACAAAAACCACCTGTTGTTGCCGGTATGCGCGCCCATGTAAAAAGAGTAGAGCGAGGCAGTTATGAAAAAGGCCAGCGTCATGTCGGTCACAGCCGAGTGCGAGTAGACGAAGAATTCTACGCACAGGAGCAGGGCGAGGGTTGATAAGAGAGCCGCCATGATGCCCTTGACCTCCTTGACGAAAAAGAAGGTCATGAGGGAGAGGAGCGCGCCGAAGATTCCCGAGGTGAAGCGGGCGGCGAACTCGGTCGCGCCGAAGAGTTTTAGAGAGGCCGACATGAACCAGTAGATGAGAATGGGCTTGTCGTACCTCGGCTCGTAGTTGTATGTCGGGGTTATGAGGTTGGCTGTCTCGGCCATTTCCCTGGCGGCCTCCGAGAATACGGCTTCATCCACGTCAAAGAGGAAAAAGCCGCCTGACTTGAAGAAGGTCACGCACACGACGAGCAGCGCGACCCCGGCGGTTATCCATTTTTCGGTTCTGTTCGTCTTTGTCAGCAGCAGATAGCCTGTGGCCACTCCGAGGAGAGCTCCGGCAAGCACGTCCGTCGGGTAATGCGAGCCGATATATACCCTGGAGACGCCGACAAGGAAGGCGATGGCGTAAATGAGAAAAGCGAACCTCGGGAACTTCCTCGCGAGCACATAGGCGACAGCGAAGCTTGCCGCCGTGTGCCCTGAGGGGAAAGAGTTGTACTTGCCGGTCAGGTCGAAAAGGTGAGGGCTCTGGAGGAAGTAGTCTATCGCGTCTTCTCCTCTGCCTATCCTCGGCCTCTCGAACGAGGCCTTCAGGAGGTGCACGAGCACGCTCGAGAGGCCCAGAGCAAGGAGGCCTTCCTTAGCTGACGATTTGTAATAGTCGTCTTTCCTGAAGATACCGGCGCCGTAGAGGGCCGCTAACGCGAGGAACAGGAACGCCCCGTTGCCGATTGTGCTGAAGGCCTGCGAGATAGTGGCGGCAAGCGGGTGCTGCGGGACGCTTCCCGCGAGCAGGTAGTCGAGCCTTACGAAGAAGGCGACTATCACGGCGAGCGAGACGAGGATCACTGGAATTTTTTCGGACTTCAAGAGAGCGCCTCCTCGAAGATCGCGAGGGCCCTGTCTATCTCTTCTTTCGTGACCGTAAGGGGAGGCATCAGCCTGGCAATGTTCTTGTCAACGCCGCACTCTATTATGACGAGGCCTCTTTCAAGGCATTTTTTCATTATGGAATCGAGGCGGTCTTTGTCCGGGGTGTTGTCGTCCTTTATCAACTCCACGCCTATCATGAGGCCCAGTCCGCGCACGTCGCCTATTCCCTTTGTCCGGCCCTTTATCTCGAGGACGCGCTTCACGCAGTATTCGCCCATTTTCGCGGCGTTAGACAGGAGGCCGTCTCTTTCAATCGTTCGTATGGTGGCGTTCGCGGCGGCGCAGGAGACCGGGTTGCCGCCGAAGGTCGTGCCGTGAGCCCCTTTCGGCCACTTGCTCATGAGCTCTTTCGAGGCCCCGAACGCGCTCAATGGAAAGCCGGAGGCTATGGCCTTGCCCATGACGATTATGTCAGGGGATATATCGAAGTGCTCTGTGGCGAACCATCTGCCGGTCCTGCCGAACCCGCTCTGGACTTCGTCAGTTATGAGGAGTATGCCGTGTCTGCTGCACAGCTCTCTGAGCTTTTTCATGAAGCCCATTGGCGGGACTACATACCCGCCTTCGCCGAGCACAGGCTCGATTACGACGCAGGCGACCTCTTCAGGTGTTATCTGGTATTTCAGGATTTTTTCGAGATATTCGAAGCACTCGACAGAGCAGCTGGTCCTGTCCATTCCCATGTGGCATCTGTAGCAGTAAGGGTAAGGGGAGTGGTAGACAGACGGCACGAGAGGGTGAAAGCCCTTCCTGTAGCGCGCGGCAGAGCTGGTGAGGCTCAACGCCCCCATTGTCCTGCCGTGAAAGCAGCCCAGGAAGCCGATGACGCCCTGGCGGCCTGTGGCGTATCTGGCGAGCTTTACAGCCCCTTCGACGGCTTCTGCCCCGCTGTTCGAGAAGAAGAACATCTCTATGCCGCCGGGAGTTATCCTGGCGAGGTTCTCTGCGAGCTCGACTTCAGAGGCGTAGCGGAAGATACAGCCCGAGTGTACGAGCTCGTCCATCTGGCTTTTAGCGGCCTTGAGCACGTCAGGCTGGCAGTGGCCGATGTTGACGGTCGCGAGCCCTGACGAGAAGTCCATGTACCTTTTCCCGTCAACGGATTCGACGTAGAGTCCTTCGGCTTTCTTTACGATTATGTCGGTATGGAAAGCGAGGGCAGGGGTCAAGCAATCCTGCCCTCGCCTGATGAGGTCGTCGACCATTTATCCCCTGTCAGTCCCCGTCTATGGGCGCGGGCTCGCACAGGAGGGAGTCGTAGATGGCGAGCCGTCCGCATTTCTTGCAGATGTACTCCATCTTCTCAAGCATCGGCGCGCACACGTGCCTGGGGTCGTTCGTCTCCTTTTTGCAGAACTCGCAGGTAAAGGGAAGTCCTTCAGTCCTCGGGTGGCACAGGTGCCCTCTGCCGCTCGCGACGGCGCCGCAGGTTGAGCAGCTGTAAGTCTTTACGTACTGTGTCATGGCGGCTCCTTTTGCTATTATTTTCCGAACAGCAGTTTCTGGAGGTTCGTGAGCTTTCTTACGTGCTCTTTTTCCTGATCGATGAGCGCTTCTATGACCTTCCTGTCGCTCTCCCTTATCATCCTCTCAAGCTCGTAGTAGAAAAGGAGGGAATCCTTTTCCATGCCTATGGCGAGGATGACGGCCTCTTCTTCGCTCTTGAGCGAGCGGGCCGCGTCTTTACCGGCCTCGGGGTTGGTGAAGACCTCTGTGTCGGCCATTGACTTCAAATACTGCTGCGCGTCCTCGATGTACGGGTCGAAGCCGGTCGAATCGCCGGAGCCGACGAGGGCCTTTTTGAGCTCGAGGAATGTCTTTATGTGGGAGGCTTCCTCCTCGGCGAGAGCCGAGAACAGGTCCTTGAGCTGCTGGGACTTGGCCGCTTTGGAAGCGTCGGTGTAAAACCTCATTCCGTTCTCTTCTATCCTGACTGCCATGTCCAGGACTTCTTTACCGGTGAAATGCACTGGGTCCATACCCCCTCCTGCCTGATTTTGTTGGCGGATTATAACAAAAAGGCTCGCCGATTTACAGAAGATTTGAAGGCCTTGAGGCTGAAAAAAGCATTTATACTGACAAGGTCAGTCAGTGTCTATCTGCGCCTTCTGGAGGCGGCCTGAAAAGTCCCGGTAGATGACCTTCCACCGGGTGAACATGTCGAGCGAACCGCCCCTGCCTCCGGCCTCTTTTCTTCCGAGGCCGCTTTTCTTGACGCCTCCGAAGGGGA
The DNA here is from genome assembly GCA_020846435.1 of Deltaproteobacteria bacterium. GTDB lineage: Bacteria > Desulfobacterota > GWC2-55-46 > GWC2-55-46 > GWC2-55-46 > GWA2-54-12. Next base: position 11,077 of record JADLDY010000039.1, on the reverse strand, counting down.
GCTGTATCTCCGCGCCGATGGTCGGCGCGTTTATGTAGACTATTCCGGCGTCGAGGTCCCTTTCCGCGATAGCCGAGTTGTTGACGTCCTGCGTGTAGATGGACGAAGAGAGGCCGTATTTTACGTTGTTGGCCATGGCTATGGCGTCTTCAAGGTTTTTGGCCTTGAGCACTGAGACTACCGGGCCGAATATCTCCTCCTGCGCTATCCTCATCTCCTCATCGACTCCAATAAATACGGTCGGCTCGATGAAAAAGCCCTTTGCGAGAGCGCCCTCTCGCATCGACTGTCCGCCGAGGGCCAGTTGAGCGCCTTCCTTCCTGCCTGTTTCAATGTAGCCGAGCACTTTCCTCATCTGCGCTTCGTTTATGACCGGGCCCATCTGGGTAGCCTTATCAAGCCCGTTGCCGACTTTCAGAGATCTCGCGGCGTTGAGGAACATGGCGAGGAACCTGTCGTGGACCTTCTCGTGGACTATGAGCCTGCTTGCCGCGGTGCACCTCTGGCCTGAGGTGCCGAACGCGCCCCACAGGGCCCCTTCGACGGCAAGGTCTATCCTCGCGTCATCCATTACTATTATGGGGTTCTTCCCGCCCATCTCGCACGAGATCTCTTTCCCTGTTGAGGCGCAAGTCTTCAAGAGCCTTTCGCCGATTGCCGTCGACCCGGTGAATGAGAGGCCGTCTATCCCGGGGTGGCTGGCAAGGGCTTCTCCAGCGCCATCCCCTGTGCCGTGGACAAGGTTTAAAACCCCTGGCAAAAGTCCCGCATCGTGGATCATCTCGACGAGCCTTGTGGCGGCAACAGGCGTTGAGCTCGAGGGCTTGAACACGGCCGTGTTCCCGGCTATGAGGCAGGGGAATATCTTCCAAGCGGGGATCGCGGCCGGAAAGTTCCACGGGGTTATGAGGCCGAAGACGCCGACCGGGGTGCGCACTGACTTGCAGTCTTTGGCGAAGAGCTCTGAGGGGACGGTCTCGCCGGTGAGCCTCCTGCCTTCGGCCGCCATGTAATAGGCCATGTCAATGGCCTCCTGCACGTCCCCGAGCCCTTCGGAAAGAATTTTCCCCATCTCGCGCGTGACAAGGCGTCCGAGCTCGTTCTTGTGTTTGAGAAGTTTTTCAGCCGCCCGGAAGATTATCTCGCCGCGCTTTGGCGCTGGCGTTGACCTCCATCCGGGCAGGGCGGCCCTTGCGGCTTCGACCGCGCGGTCAATGTCCTCTCTGCCTGAGGCAGGGACTGTCCCGATTATGTCAGATGTGTCAGCCGGGTTCACGCTCTCAAGGGTCTCCCTTGACAGCGCGTCAACCCATTTGCCGTTGATAAGGTTATGAAAAGCCTCTGGCATGCCGCCTCCGTAGACCTGTATTTGACAGGCAGAGTATATCAGAGGGGGAGTGGGCGGGCAAGGCGTCCTGAAAATACGCAGGCCTGTTGGCAAGCTGTGCATAACCCTGTGGAAAAGCATCTTGATAAGCCGATAAAGTCTTTTGTGATTGGCTGGTTGGGCTGATTGTGGATAAGTGGCGTAAGGGCGCTTTTCAGGTCAGGGATGTTCGATGTGAGGCCACGCGGATTGAAGCGTCCACTGCGGCAACAAACTGGAAGTAAAAGCGCTGAGTTGCGCTCTCGGTCGGCAGGGTGTTCTGGCGCATCTCCTAAAACCCTTGACACTTACATGCTTATCGAGTATTTTTATACTCGCATCGTTTCTGTGTTTCAGGGAAAATGAAACTTTCTCTTCTGATTTTAGTGAGTTAGGAGAGAGTTACGGGCGGGCGTAGTTCAATGGTAGAATGAAAGCTTCCCAAGCTTTAGACGTGGGTTCGATTCCCATCGCCCGCTCCAGAAAATCAAAAGGCCGGCTCGAAAGAGCCGGCCTTTTTCAATTACTGTCGGTTACTGTTCGGGCTCCCTCTGAGGGGGCTTGTATTCAGGGATGGGTGGGAAGAGCTCTACCATCTGCTCTTCAAGCGCTATGAGCACCTCCCAGGCCATGTGCCTGGTCGACGCGAACTCGATATGCTGCAGGGTCGATCTCTTGACGCCCTTTTTCTCGTTCACCCAGCCGACAGGCTTGTCGAGGATGAGCTTGTTGAATTCCTGGTTGAGCTTGGGCCTGACGCTCGCGTCTCCGTATGTGTTGGCGACGGCTTCTATTATCTGCTTTCTCGTCAGCTTAAGGCTCTTGCTTTCGTCTATCACGACGACCTTGTCCCACCACTCGTCACAGGTGGTTTTCTTGATCGGCACGCCTGGGTTCCTGCCCATCCTCGGAGAGTATGCTTCCTGCCCCTTTATGGGAGCGAAGAGCGCGAGGGCTGAGTAGGGCAGGTTCATGGCCGGGTTGTATTCCGGCGAGTTGTCGTAGAGGAAGGGCTCCTTGTCGAGCTTCTTGAGGAGCGGCCCTGAGCCGTCCGGGCCTTCGAAGAGCACCCTTATCACAACTGCGAGCCTCTGCGCCTCTCCCTCAAAGCCCATGTCATAGGCCAGGGTCGATTCCAGCATGAAGTGTATCAAGGCCTTCAGGTAGGCCTCTGCGTCTTGTTTTGTCCTGAGTTCGATGTTTTGTTTTTTCATAGTCCGTAATTTTATACCAAGTCGGCAGGTTATTACAATATACTTTTGCCGCCGGCTCTTTTTTTATGATATTTTATCTCGGAGTGGAGGCTCGGGATGGAAAAGAAACTCGATGTAAAGGTAAGGCTTTTGTCTGAAGCCGCGCGCGTGCCTGTCAAGGCCCATCACGGGGACGCGGGCTGGGATTTTTTCGCTTCCGAGGAGATTGATGTAGGCCCGGGGGAGACCAGGATAATAAAGACTGGGGTCGCCCTCGAGATACCTTCAGGCTGGTACGGGCAGTTGAAGTCAAGGAGTGGGCTTGGGGCAAAAGGTCTAATCGTCACGGCCGGGGTCGTTGACTCGGGCTACAGGGGAGAGGTCGGGGTCGTCGTCGTGAACGGCAATAAAGGGGCTGAAGGCTTTTTTTCGTTCAGGCCCGGAGATAAAATCGCGCAGATGGTCTTTTTGCCTGTGCCTGAAGTCGAGATGACCCTGACGGAAGAGCTGAACGGCTCGGCGAGGGGGCACGGCGGCTTCGGCAGCACCGGGGGCTGAAGGCGTCATTTGATTTCATTTGCCACGCTTATCCCCGTATTATATGATGTAGGCACAGGAAAACACGCAAAAGGAGCAATAGATGAAACTGAAGATACAGGTCGGCCAGCCAAAGGATTTCAGAGCGGGCGATGGCACGAACTCTTTCATAGCTGAATCGATCGAAGGCATGAGCGGCTCAAGGGAGGTCGACGCTCTTCCCAGGGCCGCTGACCTGCTCACCGGCACCAAGACGGTCGACAGGTTGACTGAGCACTGGTTCGTTCTCAAGTGCGAACCGATAAAGTACATGGACGCCGTCCTGTCGAGCCTCCTTTTGATACCCAGGTATAAGACAAAGGTCTCGCCTCTGGATATGCTCGCCGAGGGAGAGAGGCTTGTCTTCAACGTTGTCTGGAGGCAGGACGGTCTGCCCTGGGACGCGGAGTCTGTGAAGGCCGCGCAGAACGACGGCATAGAGATAGGCGGCATGCTCGTCGCCAACGCTGAGATGGTGAAAGAGTAAGGCGGGGCTCGTCTCTTCGCGTTGAGCCGGTGCCGCAAGGCCCCGGCTTTTTTCATTTCGTTCTCATCGAATCTTCTGGCGGAATCCTCCGGCTGTTATTCATGACGGAGGGTTTTAATTCTGGTATGCTCAGAAATATCTTTTTCAAGGGGTGTCTGATGGCTTCAAAGGCTCTGAAACCAGTTGGCGCGGCCCTGGTAGTGGCGATAGCGATAGCGGCGTATCTTTTTTTTCAGCGGGACAATTCTCCTGAGAGTTATATCGACACGACCGGCGTCATCGAGGCGACTGAAGCCGAAATAGCTCCGAGGATAGCGGGCCGTATCGAATGGCTCTGCTGCGTCGAGGGTGACAAGGTTACTCCAGGCGCTCCGGCGATAAGGCTCGATTCAAGGGAGCTTCAGGCAAGGCTCCTTGAGGGCAAGGCTGTCGCTCTGGCCTCCAGTGAGGCTGTGGCTGAGGCAAGGATAGCCGTTGAGAACGCGGTTGTCGCGAAGGATGCCGCTTCCTCAGGAAAAGAGGCGGCCCAGGCCGAGGAAGCGAGGGCCGCCGCGCTTGAAAAAGACACCAGCGCCAACTTCAAGAGGGCCCAGAGCCTCTTTGACGGAGGGTACCTCTCAAAGCGCGACCTTGATTCGGCCCGCGCCGCCTATGAATCAAACCTCGCGCTCTTGAACTCCGCTGGTGCGAGGGCAAGGAGCGCAGACTCTAACTTGAAGAGCGCCGGGGTCAACATAAAGAGGGCGGCCGCCGCTGTGGCCGCCGCCGGGGCGAGAAGGGAGGCGGCTGAGGCCCAGGTCAAGGTGCTTGCTTCCCAGCTTCAGGACACAGAGGTCATCGCGCCTTTTTCAGGCGTTGTCTCATACAAGGCTTTTGAGGCCGGTGAGTACGTGACGCCGGGGGCGGCCGTTTTTACGATCTATTCGCCTGAGTCGATGTGGGCGAGGGTGGACATAGAAGAGACCAGGGTGCAGGACGTGCGTCTCAAAGGCCGCGCGCTCATGACTCCATCAGGCGGGGGCCGCTCCTTTGAAGGGGAGGTCTTCGAGATAGGCGAGCTCGGCGTCTTCGCGACCCAGCGGGACGTCACGCGCGGCAGGTCTGACATAAAGACTTTCAGGGTCAAGGTCAGGGCGATCAAAAACGAAGGCACGCTCAAGCCGGGCATGACAGTCAATGTGAGGATATTTTTAAGCGAGGCTCAGAGTGCTGGCGATAGAGACAGTAGACCTCGTTAAAGAGTACGGCTCGCTAAGGGCTCTTTCGGGCGTCTCATTGAGCGTGCCTGAGGGGGAGTTCTTCGGCCTACTCGGCCCGAACGGCGCTGGCAAGACAACTCTCATAAGGATCCTCACGACCCTCTTGAGGCCGACCTCAGGGACAGCCCGCGTCATGGGCCATGACGCTTCAAAAGAGAGCGGCCTTGTAAGGGCGCTCATCGGGGTTGTCCCTCAGGCCATGACGAGCGACCTGGACTTGACTGGCTACGAGACGATGGACATATACGCGAGGTTCTACGGCATGCGCCGCAGGGAAAGAGGCGAGCGCATAGACGAGCTACTCGAGATGGTCGGACTTAAGGACCGGGCGAAGGACCTTGTCGCGACCTACTCCGGCGGCATGAGGCGGCGCCTCGAGATAGCCAGGGGGCTTGTCCACAAACCAGCCGTCCTCATACTCGATGAGCCGACCATCGGCCTTGACCCGCAGTCGAGGCATGTCGTCTGGGAGCTCCTCGAGAGCTTCAGGAAGGCCGACAGCCTGACCATACTCCTTACGACGCATTACATGGAAGAGGCGGAATCGCTCTGCGACCGCGTCGCGATAATCGACTACGGAAAGATAGCCGCCCTCGACACCGTCCCGGGACTGAAAAAACAGATACCGCAGAAAGACTCCATCGAGCTCGGCATCTCAGGCGTTGACATGGAACGCGCCGTCGACTGGGCGAAAAGCGTCCCAGGCATCACGAACGCCTCTTACAGGGAAAGTTCGCTCCTCGTCTCATCAGACCACGGCGCGGAGGCGATCCCGGCCCTTGTCGACGGACTCAAATCGCTCGGCGCGAGGGTCTCAAGGGTCGTGCTCAAGGAACAGACTCTCGAAGACGTCTTCATACACTTCACTGGCAGGCCAATCAGGGATGAAGAGGCCAAAAAGGTAAGTTTCCTCCTCGGTGCGGGCGTTCCCGCGAAGTGGGGTAAGTAGGCATGAACCGTTTCCTTGCCATCCTCGAAAGGGACCTGAGGAAATTCATACGAAACCCGCTCGTCGTTGCGATGAGCCTCCTCATGCCGATAATCTACCTTGTCATACTCGGCAATTCATTTCAGGGCGAGCTCAAGCGGCTTCCTGTCGCTGTCGTCGACCTCGACAACGGCCCGTACTCAAGGAAGGCCGCATCGCTACTTCACGCGGTGAGCGCAGGGCCGGGGACTCTCGAGATAACGCGTGTCGCTGACCAGGGCTTCGCGATAGAGGGGCTCAAAGAGGGCGTGTTCAAGGCGGTAATAGTCATACCGAACGGCTTCTCAAGGGATGTGTTGAGGCGTAACCTCAGCGAAGTAGGGTTGTATCTCGACAACGCAGAGACCATCTCAGCTATGACGGTGCGGGCGTCCGTCACAAGCGCTCTCGCTGAATTAAAGAACGAGTTCGTCTCAATAAGGGAGGAGCGGGCGGCCACCCGTGTGCGCGACATGGAGCTGTACAGGAAAATCGACTATGACCAGACCCTCATCCCGGGGGTCGTCATCATGGCGATATTCCTGGGGGCCATGACGACAGGCGCGTTCAATATGGTGATGGACAAATTTTTAGGCGTCGAGGAGAGCTATTTTTTAACCCCTCTTTCAAAGACAGACATTGTCATCGGCCTCATCGCGAGCGGCCTTTTAATCACGACGACTCTGGCGCTCATCGTCCTTTTTCTCGCTTCGTTGATATCAGGCCTTTTCTTCTGGGACGGCTTGTCAGTTGCCGCCTTCGGCATCATGCTCGCGGTCATAATCCTCTCGACGCTCGGGCTTCAGGGGCTCATGTTCATAATCATGGGCAGGGTCAACCACCCGAGGATAGTCGGCGTCCTCGGCGGGTTTTTAAACGTCATACTCTTCTTCCCGTCAGGCGCCATCTACCCCATAGAGAGTTTCCCAGGCTGGCTCAAGGTTTTCGCTTTTGTGAACCCCGAGACATATTCGGTACACGCGATGAGGGCCCTTCTCTTCAAGGGCGCGGGCCTTGAAGCTGTGCAGGGCGACATCGCCTATCTGCTCGTTTTCGCGGTCTGCTCGGTGCTCCTCGGCATGGCCCTTTTCAAGAGGTCGCTTTAGGAACTGGCTCGTTGAAATAAAGCGGACGGCTGTGGTATGTTCTGCCTTGTGTTGTCATTGCGAGGAGCGGCCGCGACGAAGCGATCTCAATCCATGATTTGCCAGAATACGAGATTGCCGCGCTTTGAACGCAATGACAGGCAGAAGCGGTTTTTCATCAACTGGAAAAACTCCTCCACTTTGCTGGTGGTGGTATTAATGCGTGAATCAAAAGGAGTCTTTTATGGAGCCGAGAAAGATTACCGAAGGCGTTTTCTGGGTGGGCGCTGTCGATTGGGACAGGCGTCTGTTTGATTCTCTCATACCTCTTCCGGATGGCACGAGCTACAACGCGTATCTCATAAAGGGAAGCTCAAAGACGGCCCTTCTCGACACGGTCGACCCCACGAAGACCGATGTCCTCATGTCAGCTCTAAGGGGCGTCGAAAGAATAGACTATGTCGTTGTGCACCACGCCGAGCAGGACCATTCAGGCTCTTTGCCTGTGGTGCTTCAAAAATACCCTGAGGCAAAGGCCGTCTGCAACCCCAAGTGCAAGGAGTTCCTCATGGACCTCCTGCACATCCCTGAGGACAGGATTGTCACTGTCGCTGACGGAGAGACTCTCGACCTCGGAGGCAAGACGCTCGAGTTCATCTTCACCCCCTGGGTGCACTGGCCCGAGACCGTCTCGACATTCCTGAGGGAGGAAGGGATACTCTTCAGCTGCGACTTGTTCGGGTCGCACCTTTCATTCCCCGGACTCTACATCGACGACGAACAGAGAGTCTGCGACGCGGCGAAAAGGTACTACGCCGAGGTCATGATGCCATTTCGGGCGATGATAAAAAAACACCTCGAGAAGCTCTCGACTTATCCCGTAAAGATAATCGCGCCGAGCCACGGCCCGCTCTATAAAGACCCTTCGTGCATAATCGGCTCGCACCTGGACTGGGTCTCTGACAGGGTCTCCAACACGGTCATAATGCCGTACTCAACGATGCATGGCTCGACCGAGATGATGGTCGACCACCTCGCCGGACGCCTCTACGAAAAGGGCGTAAAGGTCGAGCGGTTCAATCTCGCCTATGCGGACACCGGAAGAATAACCATGGCGCTCGTCGACGCGGCGGCCGTTGTCTTCGGCTCGCCGACTGTCCTCGGAGGGGCCCACCCGCATGTCATCTCCGCGGCCTTCCTCATAAACGCCCTGCGGCCCAAGATCAGGTACTCGGCCATAATCGGCTCTTACGGCTGGGCCGGAAAGATGGCAGAGCAGGTCACGGCGAACATAGGCGGCCTAAAGGCGGAGAGCCTCGGCACCGTGCTCGTCAAGGGACGCCCGAGGCAGGACGACTTTAAAAAGCTCGACGAGCTCGCTGACGCTATCGCGGCTAAACATAAAGATAACGGCATCATTTGATTAACGGAGGCCAGCTTGAAATCGTTTCGCAAGGAGCTCTTCTTCAACATCCCTGACAGGGTCGGGTTTATAAATATAACCCCGCAGGTAGAGCAGTGCCTTAAAGAGAGCGGCGTAAAGGAAGGGCTCGTCCTTGTCAACTCCATGCACATAACCTCATCCGTGTTCATTAACGACGACGAGAGGGGCCTGCACAACGACTTCGGCAAATGGCTCGAAGGGCTAGCCCCGCACGCGCCGACCTCGCAGTACAGGCACAATGATACTGGCGAGGACAACGCCGACGCGCACCTCAAAAGGACCCTGATGGGCAGGGAAGTGGTCGTCGCCATAACCGGCGGCTCTCTTGACTTCGGCACATGGGAGCAGATATTTTACGGCGAGTTCGACGGCAGGCGCAAAAAGCGCGTGCTCGTCAAGATAATAGGGGAGTAAGGCCGGTTTGCAGGAAAAGCTCATCTCCGTCGCGGGGCTCGCGGTATTCATCGCCATAAGCATCGCCCTCAGCGCAGACAGAAAACACATCAACTGGAGGCTTGTCGCCTGGGGCGTAGGCCTCCAGTTAGTATTTGCCCTGCTTATTCTCAAGACCTGGCCCGGCCTCATGGTCTTTGAAGCCGCAAGGGTCGTGATGACCTCGGTCCTCAACTTCACGGATATCGGTTCGCGCTTTCTCTTCGGCAACCTTGTAAGTGATTACAACATAGGCGCGATTCTCGCCTTCAAAATCCTCCCGGTCATAATCTTCGTCTCATCCCTCATGGGCATCCTTTTTCACCTCAATATCATACAGGTAGTCGTTCGGGCGATGGCGTGGGTCATGGAGAGGACTATGAAGGCCTCCGGCGTGGAGGCGCTCATGGCGGCGATGTTCGTCTTCATGGGCATCGAGGCGACGACAGGCGTCAAGGAGTACTTGCGCAAGATGACGGCCTCCGAGATGTTCACCGTCATGGTAGCGTTCATGTCGACCATCGCCGGAAGCGTCATGGCGGTCTACGTGAGCTTCGGCGCGTCCGCCGGACACCTGCTGGCGGCTTCCGTCATGAGCGCGCCTGCGGCGATAGTGATCTCCAAGCTCATGCTGCCTGAGCGCGAGACGCCCCTTGAGCGCGAGGGCAGGGGGAGCCTCAAGAGCACGGATGTCAACATAATCGAGGCGGCGGCCAACGGGGCCTCAGACGGGTTGAAGCTTGCCGCGACCATCGGCGCCATGCTCCTCGCCTTTGTCGCGCTCATCGGCATGGCAAACCACTTTCTCTCTTTCGCGGGGACTTCCTTCGAGCAGATATCAGGCTATGTTTTCATGCCGTTCGCTTATCTCATGGGCGTGCCCTGGGAGGACTGCGGAAAAGTCGGCGAGCTTCTGGGAATCAAGATAGTATTCAACGAGTTCATCTCGTACCAGAAGATGCAGGTGATGATAGAATCCAGAATGCTCCAGCCGAGGTCGGTCGTGATCGCGACTTACGCGCTTTGCAGCTTCGCTAATTTCGGGTCGATCGCCATACTCATAGGCGGCATAGGCTCTATCGCTCCTGAGAGGAAAAAGGAGATAGCGCGCATGAGCCTCAAGGCTCTCGCCGCCGGTGTGCTCGCGAGCTTCATGACTGCGACGATCGCGGGAGTGCTGGTGTGAGGCCGCAGCGCGTGGCCGATGTTCGTGCCCTGGCGCGCTGCGCGCGCCAGGGCGTCATTTGCCGGGTTACGTTTCGCTAACCTGATCTACGAAACTTGAAATGCAAGAAGGGGTCGACCTATCGGTCAACCCCTTGATTTTTTCAAGAAAAATCGGCTGCGGCAAACAAGCCTATTTCCGGTATTTGCTGAAGATGAAGTCCGTGCTTTTTTGCGGTTCATGGCAGGCGAAGCAGTCGGCCTTCGGGTCTTTTACTACCCGCTCGGTCGTGTCTCCTTTGAAAGCCTCGAAGCCCCATCCGCCGGTCGACGCGAACCTCGCGCGCTTTTTCTCCATCACCCCGAGCACCTTGCGGCTGCCTTCGGTTATGGCGTTCTCATTTTTTGACGCTTCGAGGAGGTCGAAGACGAAGACTGCGCCGTCGGCGTAGCTGTTCTTCTCAAGCCCCTCGAGCGCTTTTTTGTTTGCGTAGATATGGTGGATGCCCCCGAAGGCATTGTGAAGCGGGTGGCCTTCTTCTATCACCATCGATTTTACATGAGCCCATCCCCTGTACCCCTCGGGGTATTTCACCACATGGTCTTTATCCCAGGAGAACCCGGAACCAGTGAACGCAAGGACGAAGAACGCTGCAAGAGCGCCTGCTGCGGCAAATCTTTTCATGGTCGCCTCCGTTTGGGGTTTTTACAGCCCGGTATCATATGATGATGAAGATATCGCAACTGCGACTGTTGTCAACGGAGGGGGCTCTGATGATGGCGCGGGGAGGTGTTTTTTGCGCTCAAATGCGACAAGGGGTTGACCTATTGGTCAACCCCTTGATTTATTATAGAAAGAATTGGCTGGGGGACTATGATTCAAGACTTATTTTGAACCAGTTATTGCAAGGATTAGGTTGGTTGAGTGAAGGTAGATGAATTAGGCAAAAAAAGGTGGGCACAGCCCACCCTACAAGGCTGACTATTTTAGAGACAAACAATTTGGATGAAAAAGGGTAAGGCAAGTTATTTTATCATATCTCTTTTTTAAAGAGTTTGCAGACTTTAATTTTTATGTATAATACTGATAATCGAAATAGAAGG
>JADLDY010000038.1 GCA_020846435.1 Deltaproteobacteria bacterium | reverse complement strand
TAGCGTCCATCTGCAGAAAGGTCGCCAAAAAGGTCGCCTCAGGCAGGACGGCCGTCACCAACGTGACCCCGAAGGTCGTCCAGGAGCTCCTCGGCATACCCAAGTACATACCCGAGGCCGAGCAGGAAACAGACGAGGTGGGGGTGGCCACGGGACTCGCGTGGACGCCGGTCGGAGGAGAGATCCTCTACATAGAGGCTACCATAATGAACGGCAAGGGTCAGCTCACGCTCACCGGCCATCTCGGCGATGTCATGAAGGAATCGGCCCACGCCGCGCTCTCGTACGCGAGGGCGAGGGCGGACCTCTTCAAGTTGAAGCCTGACTTCTACAAGGACCTCGACATACACATACATGTGCCCTCGGGAGCCATCCCCAAGGACGGCCCGTCCGCGGGCATAACCATGGCCGCGTCCCTCATCTCCGCCCTGACGCAGACCCCTATCGACAAGGACATCGCCATGACCGGCGAGATAACCTTGCGCGGCCGGGTCCTGCCCATCGGCGGCGTCAAGGAGAAGTGCCTTGCGGCCCTCCGTGCCAAAATAACGAACATCATCCTCCCTGACAGAAACAGGAAGGACATAGAGGACATCCCCAAGGACATAAGGAAGAGAATAAACTTCATATTCGTCAAGCACATGGACGACGTCCTGAAGGTCATATTCAAGAAGCACAAGCTCCCTGCCGCTCCCAAGGGCGGCAGAGGCAAGATCAACTCCAAAGCCAAGACAAAGGCGCACGGCCGCAAGCAGGTGAGGCCATAGCAGGCCGCATGCTCCTCAAGACGCTCGGAGAAGACTCTCTCATTGAGAGCCTCAAGAAGTTCTCAGGCTCTCACAGGCGCCTCTTGAAGGGCATAGGCGACGACACAAGCGTATCGGTCCAGAAGGACGGCTCTTCCCTTCTCGTGACAACCGACATACTCATTGAAGATGTCCACTTCAGAACCAAGAGCGCCCCTGCGTATCTATTAGGCAGGAAAGCGCTCTCGGTCTCTCTTTCCGACATCGCGGCAATGGGCGGGACCCCGCTTTTTTTCCTGGTCTCCCTCGCGCTCAGCCCACTGACCCCGGGAAAATTCATAGACGAACTTTACAAAGGCCTCGACTCTGTCGGCCGCGAGACAGGCTGCGTCCTCGGCGGCGGCAATGTCGCGAAAACTCCAGGGCCCATGATGGTCTCGACGACAGTCATAGGGGAGGCGCCGGCAGACGAGGTCGTTTACAGAAAAGGCGCCAGGCAAGGCGACCTCATCTTCATAACAGGGACTGTCGGAGGATCGGCCCTCGGCCTCAAGGCTCTCAGTTCCAGAGGCAAAACCCCCTTGAGCCGCCTGCCATGGAAAAAATCGGTCAAAAGCCACCTCGACCCTGCCCCGAGGCTCGAAGCCGGACGGATGCTCGCCAGGGCGCGCCTCGCGACAGCCATGATGGACATAAGCGACGGGGTAGGCCTGGACCTCAAAAGGATGTGTATCGAGAGCAGGAAGTCGGCCGTGATCTATCTCAGCTCATTGCCCATATCCGATGAGCTCAAGGCGTACGGCAGAAAAACAGGCAAGTCCCCGATGGTGGATTTCGCCCTCACAGGCGGAGAGGACTACGAGCTGATCTTCACCTCGCCAGAAAAAAACCTCAGGAAGATATCCGCCCTTTCAAGGAAGCTCAATCTACCCATGACGCCTGTCGGCAAGATAATGAGCCAAAAGAAGCACGAGAGGGTGATAACAGTGCTCGACGAGGACGGAGAGCCGATGGAGCTTAAAAAACTGGGGTTCGAGCATTATTAATCTTTTGGCGGGTTCAGGTTTAGAACCTGAACCCGAATATTTCGGACCCGTTGCCAGCTTGAACTAAAAGGTTCAGGGTACAACCCTGAACCTGCAAAGCGAACTAAAACTCTCTCCATCCATTATCTTCACGATTCCTCAACCCTTTTCCAGCTCAGATTATCATCCTAAAGTAAACCCGTGTTTTCAGCGAAATAACAACAGGTCTTCTTAATTGACAACAGATTTGAAAGAGAATTATAATAAGCCGGAATTTCAATAAGAAAGGCAGGACGTGAACATAAAGGTACCTGTTGGCAACAAGTTCATCCTCGGGTTCATAGCGGTTGTCGCGGCGGCGGCTTTTGTCCCGGGGCTCGTCGAGATGTTCGACGTCGCAGAATGGATAAAACAGCCGCTGAGCTTCCTTATCGCCATACTCATCGGCCTCATCCTCGGCTCCATCTTCACCCGCAGCTTCTCAAAGCACATTAACAGGCTCACCTCGATGGCCCAGAGAATAAGCAAGGGCGACCTTGCCGTCGCCTCCAACCTCGGCGCTATCCAGGAGAACAGCTTCATAAGGGACGAGGTCGTCGACCTCGAAGAGGCGGTCTCCATGATGGCCCTGAGCCTGCGCGCCCTCGTCGAGCAGCTCAAGTCGACTGTCGAGAACCTCGCAGAGGCGCAGGAGTCCTTCTCCTCGGTTGTGGCCAGAGGGCACGCGACATCCAAGGAAGTCATCTCCGGGACCTCCGCGATATTCGACGGCGCGCTCGAGCAGGCGAACCACATAGGCGACGTCTCCACCACCGTTAAGAACATGACCGAGCTCGCCGACGAAGTGGCCAACAAGGTCACCGAGAGCGCGAACGCCTCCCAGAAGGTCAACTCCATGGTGCAACGGGGCGCGACAACCGCGACCTCGGCCATGGAGAAGATGGAGACCATATTCAAGGGCATCGAGAACACCGAGTTCGCGGCCATACGCCTCAAGGACAAGCTCAACGACATACCCAAGATACTCGACGTCATAACCCACATATCCCGACAGACAGACCTCCTGGCGCTCAACGCCACGATAGAGGCGTCAAAGGCAGGAGAGCACGGCAGGGGATTCGCCATGGTCGCAGAAGAGGTCCGCCGCTTCGCGGACAACACCAACAACAGCGTCCAGGACGTCTCCCTCATAGTCAAGGAGCTCAAGATGGAAGTCGAGAGGGTCGTCTCCTCGGCGAGCGAAGGGACCTCCAACCTCAAGGGCGGAAGAGACGACCTCAGGAAGATACGCGAGATACTCGTCGACATAACGAACTACACCTCGGACGTGGCTGAGAAGGCGACCCTGATACTCGGGCTCACGCACAGGCAAAAAGAGAAGGTTGAAAAATCGGTCGAGATAATAGAGCAGGTCGCCAACATCGCCAGGGAGAACCTCTCAAGCACTGAAAAGGTCGAGTCGGCCGTCGAAAAGCACGGGGCCGCGATAAGCGAAACCATGGCGGCGTCGGAGAAGCTCTCCGAGCTCTCTAAGGAATTGAAGACGGTCGCCGCCAGGTTCAACCTTTAAGCCATGGAAGGCGACAAGCTCGTAATAGCCCTCGGCAACGGAAAATACGCCCTTGACACCAAAACTGTCGCCGGGATAATCGAGCTCCAGAAGCTCCCGTTCCTCCCGGGGAAAAGCGGCTTTGTCGCCGGGGTCGTCTCCTTCAGGAACGAGCCAGTGACGGTAATCGACCTCAAGGCCGCGCTCGGGGAAGCCATTGATACTCCAGAGGCTGGCCACAAGATAATAGTCCTGGGCTCCAAAGGCCGTCTCCTCGGCATAGACATAGGCCCGTCCCAGGTCTCCTTCATCTGGAACGAAGAGCTCCGGGGCAGGACGACGGACGAAAAAAGGCTCTTCACCTCTGGCAGGATATACGCCGCTGACGGCCCGGTTGACATAATCGACTGGCAGGCCCTTTTCAACGAGACGGCAAGACTTCTCACAACGGACTGACATGCCTAAAAAAGTGCTCATCGCGGACGATACGGAATTTTTCAGGGTGGCCCTGAAAGACATACTCACAGGCGGCGGCTACGAAGTCGTGGGGGAAGCGACGAACGGCGCGGAGGCGGTAGAGATGGCCTCTTCTCTCAAGCCCGACCTTGTGATACTCGACGTTGTCATGCCGGGCAAGAACGGGCTGGAGGCGGCAAGGGAGATATCCGCCCTGAAGCTCCCTATCAAGATCGTCATGTGCACTTCCCTCGGTTACGAGCCTATTGTAGAAGAAGCCATAAGATCAGGGGCCTCCGGCTACATAATAAAGCCCCTGTCTGAGACCAAAGTCCTCAACACCCTGAACAGCATCATCTGACAGAACGCCTCAAGATACGAAAAACAGGCAAGTTTCAGAAATGCACCCGGGTTAATTCAAGCCTCCAAACTGAACAAGGCAGGTCTCAAATAAGTTCCAGATGCGAGGAGTTGAGGAGCGGGGAATGAGGCGTACGTTTCATGTACGCCGCTTTTTCACCGCGACGACAACTCCATAAGCAGATGGGATTTTTTCAGCGACCTGTATACCCCGAATGGATGTCTCCAAATATAAATCCCTCTACCTGCAGGAAACGGGCGAGCACATATCCGGGATAGAAGCCGGGCTGCTCGCCATCGAGAAGACGCCGGGGGACAGCTTTGCTCTCGACAACCTCTTCAGGCATTATCACTCGATAAAAGGCATGTCCGCCTCGATGGGCTACAACCCCATCATGCAGCTCGCCCACGCGCAGGAAGACCTGCTCGACAAGCTCCGCTCCGGGAAACTCGGCGTGACCTCGGCGATGACCTCATTGCTCCTCAAGTGCCTCGATGCCATGAAGGCGCTCGTGGAACGCGTAAGGGCTGACGAGCCGCTCGACACTGACTCGTCTTCGCTGATAGAGGCGCTAAAGAGCTGCGCGTCAGGCAAAGAGCCTCTCGCGCCAGAGCCATCAGCCGCGCCATCCGCGCCGGTTGAAGGGGGGCACAAGCTCAGGCTCTCAAGCGTGATGAAGGTAGAGGGCTCTGTCTTCGACGGCCTGCTGGCCTCCGTCGGCGACCTGTTCATGGCGCTCTCCTCGTTCAAGGCGCTTACCCACGGGACCAGGTCGGTTGAATTCAAGAACGGCGTCCACCAGATAGGCAAGACCATAAACAGCCTGCACGAGAGCATAATCTCGGCGAGGATGCTGCCGCTCGAGGACCTTACGGCAGGCCTCCCCAGGCTCGTGCGCGATCTTGCCAATGAGACCGGCAAGAACGTCGCGCTCCATACCGAGGGCATGGACATAAGCCTCGACAGGTCCATACTCGAAGGGCTCGGCGGCCCGCTCGTGCACATCATAAGAAACGCCGTCGACCACGGAATAGAGCCCACGGCAGAGAGGGTGCAATCAGGCAAGCCCCTTCCTGCAAGCATCCGCATAAAAGCCAGCACGAGGAAGGACAGGGTCGTAATCGAGATATCGGACGACGGCCGCGGCATGAACAGGCAAAAGCTCAAGGCCAGGGCAATATCAAGCGGCATCCCAGCGGCAAAGATCGAAGCGATGCCTGACAGGGAGGTCTTGAAGCTCGTCTGCCTGCCGGGCCTCTCCACCGCCGAGACGGTCACCTCGACCTCAGGCAGGGGCGTCGGCATGGACGTCGTAAAGGACGCGGTCGAAGGCTTCGGCGGCTCACTTGAGATAGAGTCGACTGAGTACAGGGGGACAAAGATAATACTCGAGCTCCCCAGGACCAGCTCGATAACAAAGGCCCTGCTCGTCGAAACAGGCGGCGAGCTTTTCCTCGTGCCGATATCGAGGATAGAAAAAGTGATAGAGGTGCCTTCCAATGAACTCGACGCCGGCACCTACGCCTTTGCCGGGGCCGAGATACCGCTCGTAGAGCTTGCCGCCTCCCTCGGCATAAAGACCGGACCCAGGTTCTCCCGCACGCTTATCGTGCTCGACGCGTCCGGCACGCTCAGCGGCACGGAAGGCAAGACCCTCGCCGGACTCGTTGTCGACGACTTCGGCGACGAGATCGACGCTTACGTAAAGCCGCTCCTGCCGCCCATGTCAAGGCTCAGGAGCGCCGCCGGCATAACGGTCCTTGGCGACGGCAGGCCGGTCTTTCTCCTGGACATACCGCAGATAATCCTTAAAGCCCTCGAGCGCGCGTAAACCTGATGAATGTAGAGCACCTGGAAAAACTCCTCGAAGACTTGAAGCAAGGCCGCCTCGGTGTCAAGGAGGCCCTTGAAGGATTGAAGCGCCTGCCATTCGAAGAGCTCGAGTTCGCGACCCTCGACACGCACAGGGCTCTGCGGCAGGGCTACCCCGAGGTCATATTCGGACTGGGCAAGACGATCGCCCAGATAAAATCCATTGTAAAAAACATGCTGGAACGGGGAGAGAACGTCCTTGCCACGAGGATCGACCCGGCAAAGGGCAGAGCCCTCAAGAAGGCATTTCCAAAGGGCGAGTATAAAGAAGCCTCCTCGACATTCTTCGTCAAATCCCATCCGATAAAAAAGGCCGGACGCGGCGATATCCTCGTCATCTGCGCAGGCACATCAGACGTCCCTGTCGCTGAAGAGGCCGCGGTTACGGCCGAGTGCATGGGAAACACCGTCAAAAGGCTCTATGACGTAGGCGTCTCAGGAATACACAGGCTCCTTCACAGGAAAGAAGAGCTATGGGGGGCCCAGGTGCTCATCGTCGTGGCCGGCATGGAAGGAGCCCTCCCGAGCGTTGTCGCCGGGCTCGTGGCAAGACCCGTCATAGCAGTGCCGACGAGCGTCGGCTACGGGGCGAACCTCGGCGGGCTCACGACGCTCCTGGCCATGCTCAACTCGTGCGCATCGGGGGTCACGGTCGTGAACATAGACAACGGCTTTGGCGCGGCTTACGCGGCAAGCCTTATGAACAGGGAATAAAATGAAGACTCTTTACCTCGACTGCCCCATGGGCATAAGCGGCGACATGTTCCTGGCGGCCCTCATTGACCTGGGCGTTGACCCGGAGATGATATTGAAAGAGCTGAGGAAGCTCCCTGTCGACAGGATAGACGTCGAGATAAAAAAGGTCCTGCGCCATTCTATAACCGGAACCACCTTCAAAGTAAGGCTCGCCGAATCTCACCACCACAGGACCTTCAGGGACATAAAAAAGATAATCGACGAGAGCCGCCTCTCGCCTAAGGTCAAGTCCCTTTCCATCGCGATCTTCGAGCTCATCGCGATGGCCGAAGGCAAGATACACGGCATAAAACCAAGCGACGTCCACTTCCACGAGATAGGCGCGATGGACTCGATAATAGACATCGTAGGGGCCGCCGTCGCAGTTGACTCGCTCAAGGTGAAAATGGTCATCTCCTCCCCCATAGCCCTCGGCACGGGCTGGGCGAAGACAATGCACGGCACGATCCCGGTGCCGGCTCCAGCGACCCTCGAGATATTAAAGGGCGTGCCTATGGCAGCCTCTGCCGCGCCATTCGAGCTCACGACCCCGACAGGGGCGGCCATAGTCAAGACTCTTGCCTCCTCCTTCGGCCCCATGCCCTCGATGACCATAGAGAAGGCCGGTTACGGGGCTGGCAAAAAAGACTTCAAGGAGTCGGCAAACCTACTGAGGGCGGTCATCGGGACTGCCAGCGGGGCCACCGAGGCGCAAAATCTGGAAAAACTCACCGTTCTCGAGACGAACATCGACGACATGAGTCCCCAGGTCGCGGGTTATCTCCTCGAAAAACTCCTGAATTCAGGCGCGACCGACGCCTTCTACACCCCGGTATACATGAAAAAGGGGAGGCCCGGCGTACTCCTTACGGTCCTGACCAGCAGGGAAAACAAGGACTCCCTCCTCGGCATTATCTTCGCCGAGTCGACGACCATCGGCGTAAGAGCCCATGAGGTCGAAAGGCACTGCCTCGAGCGCGTGTCGAAAAAGGTCAGGACGCCCTACGGCCCTGTGAGCGTCAAGGTCGCCTTGCGGGATGGCCGGACAGTCAATATCCAGCCCGAATTCGAGGACTGCAGGACAATAGCCGAAAAAAAGGGCGTGCCTTTGAAAGAGGTGATGGAGGCGGCAAAAGAGGCGGCCAGGGGGCGCAAGTAAAGCCCGGATTACATCTTCCATCTGCGATTGACTAAAGTCACACATATAATTATAATACGATGCTATAATTTCAGCCGTACAAAAATTCAAGGCTCCTCTTGACGATGAGACGACTCAAAAACCAATATTCAGCCGCGGGACACCCATGAAAATAAGATGCTGGGGGTCGAGGGGCTCGATTGCCGTTTCAGGCTGCGACTTCATAAAGTACGGCGGGGACACGACCTGCATCGAGGTTGAGGCCGCCTCAGGCGACCTCATCGTGATCGACGCCGGGACCGGCATACGCCTCCTTGGCAACAGGCTCATGAACGAAAGCCCCCGCAGGATAAACCTGCTCCTTACCCATGCCCACTGGGATCATCTCTCGGGTTTCCCGTTCTTCAAGCCCATTTACAGAAAAGGCGCCGAGATAAAGATACACGGCCCGCAGAATACGCAGGACTCACTCAAGCGCATCATCTCCAAGACGATGACCGCGCCGTACTTCCCCATCGAGTTCGAGGACATAAACGCCGACATTTCCTTCCACAACATGAAACACAAGGACTACTCGATCGGCTCGGTCAAGATAGACACCATCCCGATAAGCCACCCGAACCAGGGCGTGGGATACAGGCTCGAGGAGGACGGCAAATCGTTCGTGTTCCTCACTGACAACGAGCTCACGTTCCACCACCCCTTCGGCCTCGACTATGACGACTATGTGAAGTTCTGCAAGGGCGCTGACATACTCTTCCATGACGCGGAGTACACGCGGGATGAGTACGAGACCCAGACCCGTG
This sequence comes from Deltaproteobacteria bacterium, assembly GCA_020846435.1. Lineage (GTDB taxonomy): Bacteria > Desulfobacterota > GWC2-55-46 > GWC2-55-46 > GWC2-55-46 > GWA2-54-12. Next base: position 35,201 of record JADLDY010000038.1, on the reverse strand, counting down.
GGTGGGGCCACTCCGTCTTTCTCGACACGCTCCAGCTCGCGCTCGATGCCGGGGTAAAGACTCTCGGCCTCTTCCATCAGAACCAGGACAGGAAAGACTCAGAGGTCGACAAGATGGTCGCAGAATGCAGAACGCTGATCAAAAAGCACGGCTCGTCCCTTGAATGCTTCGCTGTCTCGGCGAGCACGGAGATAACGCTTTAGGCCTCTCTTATCGCCGGAGATAAAATAAAAAAAGGGGCTTAAAGCCCCTTTTTCATTTTAAGCGGCCGCAAAAAACCGGGCCTCATGCAACAGGCCCGGTCAACTCAGAAGACGTATATCTGCCGCGCGCTTCCCTTACTGCTCCCTTATGTTCCTCGGCACGCCAGCGCCGGCCGCCTTCCTCTGGAAATCAGAGTACTCTTCCTTGAGCGTTGAGAGCTTTTTGATGTCCGCCGGAAGCTCCTGCTTGAAGGCCTTGTACTTCTCGACGCTCTCGCTGCCAAAGACCTGGCCGAACCTGCGGCCTGCCTCAAATACCTCCAGGAACTTCCTCTTTGTGTCTATGAAGTTCTCAAGGTCGCCTATCGCGGTGCGCTTTTCCTGAAAACTCTGGCTCCACCACTCAAGCGTCTCATCCCCGTAGAGCTCCTCTGATGTCCCTACGACAGCATCCTGCACCGCTCCGGAATCGGTCTGGACGTCCTCGACAGGGGCCGCCTCTTCAGGGGCCTGTGTCTCGCTTGCCCCTTCCTGAAAAACGCTCACAGAGCCCCTGTACTTCGAAGGCACCTTTTCCATGCTGTCCGTGACATGCACACCACCGCGCTCGTCTGTCCATTTATACAGCTCAGCGAAAGCCGGGCCAGCGAAAAGCGCGAGGATAACGGCTGGCAAAAACAGTCTCTTCATCGGGCACCCCTTGTTTTTTTGTAAAGCTTCCCTCGAAGTCCTTCTCTTGAAAGTATAATCTATCGCTCACCGCCAGTCAAATGAGCCTTTTTCATGAGCGTTTTACCGTCGGTTTCCATGGTGATCGCCCCCGAGATGTCTGTCCTCATCACCTCTGCCCCGGCCTCCTTGTACCTCTCAAGAGCCTCGGCGTGCGGGAAGCCGAAGCTGTTGAGCCACCCAGCCGAGACGACTACGACCGATGGCCTGACAGCGCCGAGGAATACGGCTGAGGATGAATACTTCGAGCCGTGATGCGGCGCCTTCAGGACGTCGGCCCTGACGTCTTTTTGGGCGAGGAGCCTTTCAGCCTTCTCTCCGATATCACCCGTAAAAAGGAACGACTTTTCGCCGTAAATGATTCTCAAGACGAGTGAGCTGTCGTTGGTGTCAAAACCTGTCTGTCCGGCAGGATTTAAAAATTCAATCTCGACCCCGTCAATGTCTCTCCTGACAACCGACGAGTTGACCACCCTCTTTGTCACTCCCATTTCATCGAGCGCGGCTTCCAGGGCATTGAGCGCGCCTACCCCGTTCCACCAGAACTCTCCCACGTCCATGTTCCTCGCGAGAAAGACGAGCCCGCCCATGTGGTCCTGCTGGCTGTGGCTCAAGACCATGTAATCTATCCGCTCAACGCCTTTTGACCTGAGGAACGGGGCGACGACCCGCTCGCCTGTGTCAAAGTCAGGATTGTTCGTCCCTCCGGCGTCAATGAGCATGGTCTTGCCTCCGGGCAGTTCGATAAAGGCGCTGTCGCCCTGCCCAACGCTCAGCCAGGTTATCCTCAGGTTGGAAGACGGCTCTTTCAGCTCCAGCGCCATTGGAAGAGCGAAAAGGAGCACGGCCGCGACAGAAGCGGCAAACCTGAAAACGCGCGCTCGAGTGATGTTGAAAACAGAAAAGAGCAGCAAATAGTAGAGGCCAGCCTCAACGGGTGAAGGGGGCTTCACCCGGACAGACGCGTACGGGAGAGAGGCGAAGAACGCGACCGCCCGTGCCATGAAGCCGAACGCCATGTCCGCCGGAAAGAGCGCGAGCCACGCGAGTATTTCAGAGACCGGCAGCAGAGCAGACGAGACAAGGAGGCTTGGCACGCAGATTCCCGCGAGCGGCACGGCGACAAGATTTGCCAGAAGCCCCGAAAGAGATACTCTGTGAAAATGAAAGGCGAGGATCGGAGAGGTGCCGAGGCCGGCCGCGATTGTGACCAAAAGAAGCGGCAGAACGCGATGCTTGAGAAACCTGAGCGCGGCCCACTTAAGCCCGCCGTCTTTTTCTCCATCCGGCTTCCTGAAAAAAAATCCTGACAACTCATTGAGCCTCGGCAGCAGTATTATGATGGAAGCCATCGCGGCAAAGCTCAGCTGGAAGGAGGCGTCCCATACGGAAGACGGGAAGACCGCAAGCACGATGAGCCCCGCAAGCGAGAGCGTATTGAGGTGGTCTTTGCCCCTGCCTGAGGCGAACGAGACTATGAACGCTATTACCATTATGAGAGATCTCTGTGTCGGCACAGGGAGCCCGGCCAGCACAGCGTACGCTATCGCGGGAATGGCCGAGAGGGCGAGCGCGATTTTTTTAGCGTCGAAGGCGAGAAGGGCCCTCTCAGACCTCCTCAGGGAAAAGAGCGCCGCCCAGTACGCAAAGGCCGCGACCATGCCGACGTGCAGCCCTGATATTGAGAGTATATGGGCTGTGCCGGTTATTGCGAAGGCCTCTTTGAGGGCCCTGTCTATCCCGCCCTGCCCTGATATGACGAGCGCCTTCAGGGGCTCAGGCCAGGCAGCGCCGCTTGAGTCGATGAAGCTCGCTATTTTTGACCTTGTCTTCTGGAGAAAGGCCGCGGCCCCCTCACCTTTTCTGACCCTCTCGACGAGCCTGTCGCTTTTCACATAGCCGGTCACGAGGACTCCCCTTCTTTTGAGCCAGAGCCTGTAATCGAACTCGCCGGGGTTGCCGAAGGTACGCGGCTCTGAGAGCATTGCGAGAGCTCTCACCCGGTCGCCCGGCAGGAGATCTACTTTCGCGTTGACTGTGAGGAGGACCTTGCCTGAAGAGATAACCCAGCCGTCCGTGCCGCGGACTCTGTCAAGGTCGAGCCAGACCCTTGTACGCCTGCCGGTTGATTCGGCGATGTCTACGACGCCCTCTACCTGGGTCCCGGCCCTGTCCGCCGGCGATTCCTTTCTTACCATGTTGAGTATATGGCTTGAGGGGACCTCAACGGCTGAATACGGGATTATGTAGAGCGAGCCGAGCGAGAAGAAAAGCGGGATGAGGCTGAGCGGACTGAAGCGCACCCTCTTGAGATAAAGGGCGAGCACAAAAAAAGATGAGAGAGCCAGCGCGCCGAGCGAGGCAACGTAGCCCATGCCAATAGCGCCGCCGAGCGCGATGCCTGAGGCAAAAGAAAGAAACGGGGGCAGGAGCGGGCCCATTTATCTCCTATTGAGGCTGACTTTTTCTGAATGGAAGGTTCAAATCTATCACAGGGGCGGGGTGGAATTTAACTGGCTTAAAAGACAGGGTGAGCGGGGCAAATCCCGGCAAACGTATCTACTCCTCGCGCAGGACAACTTTAAGGGCCTTTATCTCCAACGCGAGCTTTTCAGTAATGCCGGGCACGGCAGTAAGCTCGCTGATACTCGCGTTGACCATGGTAGCGAGGTCGCCGAACTTGTCGAAGAGCGCCTTTTTTTTCCTGGCGCCTATGCCAGGCACCTTTTCTATGAGGGAGGCCATCTCCTTTGACCTGAGTTTCCTGTGGTATGTTATGGCGAACCGGTGCACCTCGTCCCTCACCCGCCGCAAAAGCAGGTCAGGCTTCGAGCCCTCACGCAGGAGTATCGGGTCTTTGACATTCGGCAGAAATACCCTCTCGCCCTTTGACTTCGCCCCCCTCTTCAACGCGCCAGGCTCTTCCTTGTCCTTGGCGAGGGCGCGCAGCTCGACGCCCTTTACCCCGAGCTCTTCCATGACCTGCAAGGCTATATTGAGCTGCCCCTTGCCGCCGTCGACAAGGACAAGGTCAGGCTCTTCCAGCCTCTTCCCTTCTTTTTCAGGGACTTCGGAATGAGCGAACCTTCTCGAGAGCACCTGGTGCATCATGGCGTAGTCGTCAGGCCCGGCAAGCCCCTTTATCTTGAAGAGCCTGTACGAGCTCTTCTCAGGCGCGCCGTTCCTGAAGGTCACCATCGCGCCCACAGGGTGAGAGCCTCCTGTGTTGGATATGTCGTAGGCTTCAATTCGGCCGGGCGTCGAGCGCAGGTGGAGCCTTGTCTTGAGCTCTTCGAGCACTCCGGCCTTGACGGTCGAAGCCGCGTACCTTTTTCTCAGCGCTTCATGCGCGTTAGCCGCCGCCATCTTGAGGAGCCTCAGCTTGTCCCCTTTTTCCGGCAGGGTCAACGAGACCTTGCGCCCTTTTTTCTCGGAGAGCCACTCTTCAAGAAGTTCCCTGTCCTCGAGAGCAACGGGCACTACAAGCTCATCAGGCACAGACCTCTCTGCGCGATAGTACTGGGCTATGAACGACGATAGCACCTCTTCGTCAGGGAGGCCCGCGTCGTGGAAGAGGTAGTCAGACCCGCTCACCAGGCGCCCGTCCCTTATGAAAAGGGTCTGGAGCGCGAGAGAGTCCTTCTCGCGCACGAACGCGAAGACATCCTGGTCAACGGCCCTGCTGGTGACGACCTTCTGTTCCTCCAGCATCCCTTCTATCGCCTGCATCCTGTCCCTGAAGCCGGCCGCTTTCTCGAACTCGAGGCTTCCCGCCGCCTCGCTCATCTTCTCCTTGAGCTTTTTGAGGAGCTCCCTGTTCCTGCCCTCCAGGAACATCACCGCGCCGTCGACCAGCTCCCTGTATGCCGCCTGGGTAATATGCCCGGTGGCCGGGGCTGAGCACAGGCCTAACTGGTAGTCGAGGCACGGGCGCGTCCTGTTCCTGAACTCGGCCGACGAGCAGGTGCAAAGCGGGAATATCCTGCGCAGGAACTTTATCGTCTCCCTGACTTCGCGCGCCGAGACATACGGGCCGAAGTACCTTGAGCCGTCCTTGCGCCGGAGCCTTGTCACGAGTATCCTCGGGAAGGGCTCGTTCATCGTCATCTTTATGCTGACGTATGTCTTGGAGTCCTTGAGCTGTATGTTGTACCTGGGCTTGTGCTGCTTTAAGAGCGTGTCCTCGAGAAAGAGCGCCTCCTTCTCGTTGGAGGTGACGATGTAGTCTATGTCAACGACCTTCGCGGCAAGAAACCTTACGGTGTACCTGCCGTCTCCAGCCCCCCTGAAGTACGAGCGCACCCTTGAGCGCAGCTCCTTTGCCTTGCCGATGTAAAGGACCTCGCCTGAATGGTCCTTCATTATATAGACGCCAGGGGAGGCCGGGAGCCTTGAGAGCTTTTCTTCGATGGTGGCCGTGGTCATGGCTTTGATTATCGCACAGGAATCAGCCGGAATTCAAACGCCGGATAACGGCGCTCCATTCTTTTAAAGTCCCCTCACTCGACGGAAGGAGACTGAGGGGGGCGTGCAGTTCCTTACGACACTTACCTGAATAAAAAAACCCCGCCTCTTTCGAAGCGGGGTTTAAGCTATTAATATATTTAAAAATCAGGTATTTTTTCTGAGGTCGAGGAAGGGCGGGTATAAAAAGCGGAGCATATATGAGAATATGTGAGCATTTTTATACCCGACCTGACAAAGAGATCAGGAAAAAGACCGATTTTTAGGCCTTTGCCCTCTCGAGGTACTTGCCCTCGGCGGTGTCCACCTTCACGACCTCGCCAGCCTCGATGAAGGCCGGGACGTTGACCACGAGGCCGGTCTCAAGGGTCGCGGGCTTGGCTGAAGACGCGGCGGTCGCTCCCCTCATGAACGGGGCTGTCTCGACGACCTTCAGTTCCACGGTCTTAGGCGGGTCTACGCCGACCGGGACGCCGTTGTAGTATTCGATCATGAACTTCACGTTCGGTATGAGGTAGTAGACGTTGTCGCCGAGCACTTCGGCTGAGAGTGCCACCTGCTCATAGGTAGCGCTGTTCATGAAGTGGTAGTCGTTGCCGTCGTTGTAGAGGTACTCCATCTCATGCTGCTCGAGATGGGCCTTCTCGAGCTTGTCATCCGAGCGGAACCTGTTCTCGACGCTCGAGCCGGTCTTGAGGTGCTTCAGCTTGGTCTGGACCATGCCCCGCCAGTTGCCTGGCGTTATGTGCTGTACGGTAACGACCCTGTATGGTTCCTTGTTGAACAGTATCGTCATGCCGACTCTCAACTGTGTTGCCGGTATCATCTGTTTCTGGTGCTCCTTTCAGGATTTACAAAAAATCATCTTATCACAACGGGTTTTCTATTTCACGAACTTCAAGACAACCGCCTTGTTGCCCTTGCAGTTGAGCTTGTCGAAGTACAGGTCTACCTTCGCCTCTATCTCCGCGGCTATCGCTTTTCTCCTGTCCTCGGGCATGGTCCATATGCGTTCCTTGAACGGGCCGAAACCCTTCTTTCTGGTCTTGTATATGAACTGCTCTTCGGTATCTGTCGCCTTCCTCTCGTCAGCGTGGCTGGCGAGGAGGTGGGCGTATATCTCTTTTTTGAGGTCGGCCGGGAAAGCCGGATTGTCGTAGACTATGTTCTGGAAGCCTGTGGCAAGGTGCACTTCCGAGGCCCCCTTCTTGACGAAAAGCTCGAAGCCGTCGTCAGGCAGGGTTGAAGCGCCGTGCTGGACGACGCCCGAGAGGTGGTAGACTTCCCTGGAGACCTTCGAGAGAGCGGCTATGGTCTCAAAGTCGACCTTGACCTTGGCTATGGTGCCGTCCGGGAGGACGACTCCGCCGTGGGCCGTGCCTGTCTGAATGCTTATCTTGCTTATGCCCTTCAATCCCTTTTTCAGGCAGCCGTTGAAGCCGTCCATGAAGGCCCGGAGCTCTTCTTCCGTCGAGTTCTTTCCGCCCACTTCGCCTATCTCGCCTCCGACCGAAACTGTCACACCTGAGTGCTCGTTTGCCCTTATGAACTCCGTGAGAACGGCAGTCGTCTCGAAGTTCGGCCTCTGCTGCTCCAATACCGAAGGCTTGTCAAGGTCGACAGTCGTGGACGCGTCTATGTCTATGTTGAAAAAGTCGGCGTCTATCGCTTCTTTTATGAGCTTTTTGACGTCATTCACTTCGGCGTCCTTATTGACGACGAACTTCTTGGCGTTTATCTGGAAGTGATCTCCCTGTATGAAGACCGGCCCCCTGTAACCTTCCTTTATCGCGGCGGCAAGAACGCAGGCCGTGTACTCGGCGGGCCTCTGCTCTGTGTAGCCTATCTCGCTCTTGGCTATCTCGAAGATGAACGCGCCGGAGTCGTTCTTGATGGCCGACCTGAATATGGCCCTCGCCGTGTCATAGGTGAGCCCTCTTATGTTTATGGCCGGGACTGTAAAGCCCTTGACCTCGCCTTTTCCCATCGCCTCGTAGAGGCCCTGTATGGAGGCGGACTTTACTCCGACCTGGGCTCCTGTGAATTTTATGAGCTTGCGCGAGTACTCGCGCACTTCCGCGTTCCCGTTGAAGACCGCGTTGTAGATGAGCTTGTCGATGGCGACTCCGCGGAGGAGCTTCTCGTCTAAAACCTCGACCGCGCCTTCCTTTATCTCCCTGACCGCCCCCTTGAGGCCGTCAAAGATGCTGCCAACTGATTTGAACTCCATAAAACCTCCTTTCAAAACCCTGTACCTGTCATTTTTTTTACAATAGAGGCCGCAGAACTTATCGGACAGCCGGCCTGAAAAGTAAAGCTCGCCCTGTATTATATCAGAAGAACAAAGACCTGCTCGCCTCTGTCAGGACAAAAGCTTCACGGCTATCTCTATGAGCTTTTTCGGCTCAAAGGGCTTCAATACATAGGGGCAGCCGCTCGCGCTGAGGAACTGCCTGACGTCCTCGCTGAAGACGTCTCCAGTGAGTATTATTATCTTGTCCTTCAGGTAGGCGTACTTCTTCTGAACACTCTCGTAAAGGTCCATGCCGCCGTAGCCCGGCATCTTCAAATCAGTTATGACGAGAGCGAACTTCTCCTTGTCGATGAGGTCGAGGGCCTCCCGGCCGTCTCTTGCCGTCTCGACCCTGAAACCCTCCCTCGTGAATATGTCCTGGAGGGTCTCCCTTATCGTCTTCTCGTCGTCGACTATGAGTATTCTCTTGCCGGTAAGAGGGTTCTCCTTCGCGCCTCCGGTCTCAACCGCCTTCGCTACAGAGGCCCACTGCGCCTTTTCGACTATGGGGAGCTCGACCGTCACCACGGCCCCGCCCTCTTCCGCGCTCGCTATGTCGATGATGCCGCCGTGCTCGGTGACTATGCCGTGCGTTATTGAGAGGCCGAGCCCGGTGCCCTTGCCGACTTCCTTGGTGGTGAAGAACGGGTCAAAGACCTTGTGGATTATCTCCCTGGAGATGCCGGGGCCGTCGTCCTTGAACAATATCTCGACCTTGTTTCTCTTCTTCCTGGTCTTTATGAGTATGGTGCCCCGTCCGTTGGCCGCGACCATGGCGTCCTCGGCGTTGTTGATTATGTTTATGAAGACCTGCTGGAGCTGAAAGAGGTCGACCATCGTCCTCGGGAGGCCCTCTTCGAGCTCGAGGATGACCTTTATGTTGTTGGCCTTGAGCGAGTACTCTCTGAGCTCTATCGTGTGCTTTATTATGTCGTTTATGCAGTGGTACTCCCGCTCGGTCTTCTTGGCCCTCGCGAAGGTCAGTAGGTTCTGCACTATCTTGGCGGTCCTCAAGGACTCGTGGTAGATCTTCCTGAGCTTGTCCTTTATGTCATCGAGCTTCTTCTCGCCGGGCGTGTCCATGAGTATCTGGCTGAAGCCCATTATGCCCATGAGCGGGTTGTTGAGCTCGTGGGCTATTCCGGCGACCAGCTTGCCGAGAGATGAGAGCTTTTCCGCGTGGAGGAGCTGCTCCCGGAGCATCTTCTCCTGGGTTATGTCGCGCGAGACGTGAACCGACGCCCAGACCCTGCCCTCGTTGTTGAAGACCGGGAAGGTCGTGACCTTGTAGGTGCCCTCGAAGACCATGTCGTCGACCTCGGCGTCGGCTATCTCGCCGGTGGCCAGAGTCCTCGAGTGCGGGCACATCATCTTAGGTTCGTGCCTGCAGTACAGGAGCTCGTAGCACCTCTTGCCGATGAGCTCTTCCGGGGTCGAGTTGAATTTCCTCGCGAGGGCCTTGTTTATCTTGATGATGCGGTAGTCCGCGTCGTGGATGGAGATGAGGTCCTGTATGGCGTCGAAGGTCGCGACCCACTCTTCCTTGCTCTTTATGACCAGCTCGAAGAGCTTTTTGTTCTCTTCAGCCCTCTTTTCAAGGGAGTCGAGCATGCTGTTGAAGGCGCTCGCCAGATACCCTATCTCGTTGTTCTCCTCGACCTTTATCCTCTCGCTTATCTCCGCCTTGCCGTCGGCTATCCTCTTCATGACCTCGACGTTCTTCTTTATCGGGCCGGTGATGGACTTTTTTATGAGGATGGAAAGGAGCACTCCGCCGATGGAGATGGCGAGTATGCCGGAAAGTATCCACTGGTTCCTGCCGCTCCGGAGTATCTCGTACATGTCGGCAAGAGAAGTCCTGATGACGAGTATGCCTCTTGCGTCCTCGCTGGCATGACAGGTCTTGCACTTGGCCTTCTTCTCTATCGGAAGGAGATAGGTGAAGAGCTGCTCTCCGCCGCTTGAGTCTATGTAGTAGACCTCGCCCTTTGACCAGTCCTTCCGGAAGACTTCGAGCGCGTTTTTGAACTCGGCGGTATCGACGCCCCTGGCCTTGTTGACCTTCTCGTCAGGGTGGTCGGTCACCCATTCGGGCTTTATCTCGCCGAACTCTTCCTTGACGGCGTGGATGGTCTTCATGTCCCTGAAGGCCTCTTCCACGCCGTTGCTCCTGACGATGTAGACGCTGTTTATGCCCGCGCTCTTGCTGATGGAGTTGATGAGGTGGCGGGCCATGTCAGCCCTTTCCTCGAGCATGTCCTCGTAGATGGCCGTAAGGATGGGCTGGGCCATGATGCGCGAAGCCCTGAGCTTCTCGTCGAGAAGCTCTCTTTCCTTGTTCTCCACCTCCCAGAAAATGGAGATTATCACGCCTACGGAGATGAGGCTGAGTATAAGGAAGAGTATCCTGAAATGAAGGCTTCTGTTGAGCATACCTGCCGGACTGATGTTGTTTTTGGTTGTGGCCGCGCGCCGCTGACAGACCATATGCAGTCCGTCAGCAAGGAGTTGAACTGTACGGAAATACGGGAGAACGCGCGGCTTCGTCGCCGTTTGGACCAGTATCGGATATTCTCACTTATCGGAAGGAAACGGGAAATATTTTAGCCCATTTCGCGGCTATTAAGTAGAAAAAAGAAAAAAAGCCCGCTTCGACCTGTCCCGGCGGGCAGGGCAGGCCCTACTCGTCTTTGAGCTCCCTGCCCATGAGGCCCATGACTGCTTTCATGGGAGAGACCCCTTTGTAGAGCACGCTGAAGACAGCCTCTGTTATTGGCATGTCCACATTATGCCTTCTGGCCAGGTCGCTTGCCCCCCTGCAGGTCTTGACGCCCTCGGCGACCATGCGCATGGAGCCTGTGACCTCGTCTATCGACGCGCCCTTGCCTACCGAGACGCCGACAGTGTAGTTGCGGCTCAACGGGCCGGTACAGGTCAATACCAGGTCCCCGAGCCCGGAAAGGCCCGCGAAAGTCGCCGGAAGAGCTCCGAGCGCGGCCCCGAGCCTACCCATCTCGGCCAGTCCCCTTGTTATGAGCGCGGCCCTGGCGTTATGCCCGAGAGCGAGGCCGTCTGATATGCCGGCGGCTATCGCGATGACATTCTTGAGCGCGCCGCCAAGCTCGACGCCGATGACGTCAGTATTTGCGTAGACCCTGAAGTAATTGGTGGAAAAGGCCTGCTGTACGGCCCTGGCCGCCTCAATAGACGTCGACGCCGCGCAGACGGCGGCCGGAAGCCTCCTGCTGACCTCGTTGGCAAAGGACGGCCCTGAAAGTACGGCTATGGCCTTGTGGCCGCAGCCCTTGAGCGCTTCATTGAGTATGCCGCTCGGCGTGAGCATGCTGCCCTCTTCTATGCCCTTTGTGGCGCTCACGATTATCGCGTCTTTCCTTATGAACGGGCCTGCCTCGGAGAAGACCGCGCGCACTCCGTGCGAGGGTATGACACTGACTATGAAGTCCGCGCCTTCTACGGCGGCCCTTATGCCGGCCTCAGGCGTTATCTTTTCGGACAGCACTATGCCCGGCAAAAAGGTCTCGTTTACGCGCCTTTTGGCGATCGACTCCCTTACCTCTTCCTCCCTGGCCCAGAGAGTAACTGGAGCGCCACTGTCCGAGAGGACCTGAGAGAGGGTCGTGCCCCAGCTGCCTGCCCCGAGAACGGCTATCTTTTCCATCAGCGCCTCCGTAGCGTAAACCCGTTTTAAAAACCTCAGGCGCTTACCTCCCGCGCCTGAAAAAAAAGGCCGGGCAAGCGTACCCGGCCTTTTTAAATAAATACATGCAGCCGAAAACCCTACTCTTCCGAGGCTTCTCCCTCTTCTTCTTTTTCAGCCAGGGAGGCTATCCCGGTTATGTGCTCGTCCTTGTCAACGTCCATGAGCTTGACGCCCTGCGTGTTCCTGCCGATGACAGTGACGCCCTTCATGGCTATCCTTATTATCTTGCCGGTGCTCGTCGATATCATGAGCTCGTCGGTGTCCCTGACCTTGGCTATTCCCGCGACCGGCCCGTTCTTCTCGGTTATCTTGATGTTGATTATGCCGGAGCCGCCCCTGCCCTGGCCCCTGTACTCGGCAAACTCCGTCCTCTTGCCGTAGCCGCCCTCGGTCACGGTGAGGATCGTCGCGCCCTCCTCAACGGTCTCCATCGAGACGACCCGGTCTTCGCCGTCGAGCTTTATGCCCTTGACGCCCCTTGCCTGGCGGCCCATCTCCCTCACCTCTTCCTCATGGAACCTTATGGCCTGCCCCATGCGCGTGCCGAGGAATATGTCGGTCTTGCCGTCGGTGAGACGGGCGGATATCAAGCTGTCGCCCTCGTCGAGGTTCACCGCTATGAGCCCGCCGGAGCGAATGTGCGAGAAGCCCATGAGGTCGGACTTCTTCACCACGCCGTGAGCGGTCGCCATGATGATGTAGCAGCCCTCCTTGAACTCGCGCACAGGCAGATAGGCCGTTATCTTCTCGTTGGCGACGTTGAGGATGTTGACTATGGCCTTGCCCTTGGCGGCCCTTCCGGCCTGCGGTATGTCGTAGACCTTCAGGGAATAGGCCTTGCCTTTGTCCGTGAAGAAGAGGATATAGCTGTGGGTCGAGGCGATGAAGAGGTTTGAGACAAAGTCCTCTTCCTTGGTCGTCATCCCCATCTTCCCCTTGCCGCCCCTCTTCTGTATCTTGAAGAGGCTCGTCGGGTTCCTCTTTATGTACCCGCCGCTGGAGATGGTGACGACCATGTCCTCCTCGGCGATGAGGTCCTCGAGGGTTATGTCTCCGGCCTCGTCGACTATCTGGGTGCGCCTCTCGTCGCCGAACCTCTCCCTTACCTCCTTGAGCTCGTCCACGACTACGGCCATGAGGAGCTTTTCGCTCGCGAGTATCTCCTCAAGGTGCGCGATAAGCTTCAGGATATCCTGATATTCCTGGATTATCTTGTCCCTTTCCAGGGCGGTAAGCCTCTGGAGCCTCATGTCGAGGATGGCCTGGGACTGTATATCCGAGAGGTTGAAGCCGGCCATGAGGCCGCTCTTGGCCTCAGCCGGGCTCTTGGAAGCGCGGATAAGCTTTATTACGGCGTCCAGGTTGTCGAGGGCTATCTTCAGGCCCTCCAAGATGTGCGCCCTCTCCCTTGCCTTCTTGAGGTCGAAGACTATCCTTCTGGCCACTATCTCGCGCCTGAACTTGACGAACTCCTTCAAAAGGGACGCAAGGGGGAGCACCTTGGGCTGGCCGTCGACTATGGCGAGGTTGATTATGCCGAACGAGGTCTTCATCTGGGTGTGGAGGTAGAGGTTGTTGAGTATTATCTCGGCGACCTCGTCCCTCTTGAGCTCGATGACGACCCTCATGCCCTCGCGGTCGGACTCGTCCCTGACGTCCGATATGCCCTCTATCTTCTTGTCCCTCACGAGGCCGGCTATGCTCTCTATGAGCCTGGCCTTGTTGACCATGTAGGGTATCTCTGTGATGACTATCGCCTGGCGGTTGGTCCTCGGGTTCTTCTCGATCGACGCCTTGGCGCGAAGCTGCAGCACGCCGCGGCCGGTGGCGTAGGCGTCCCTTATGCCCTGCCTGCCGTTGATGAAACCCGCCGTCGGGAAGTCAGGGCCAGGCACGAGCTTCATGAGCTCTTTTACTGTCGCGTCAGGCTTGTCTATTATAAGGATGAGCGCGTCTATTATCTCTCTCAAGTTGTGCGGCGGCATGTTGGTCGCCATGCCGACGGCTATTCCGGAAGAGCCGTTGACAAGGAGGCACGGGAAGGCCGCCGGAAGCACGACCGGCTCTTTCAATGATTCGTCGTAGTTGGGCTGGAACTCGACCGTCTCTTTTTCAAGGTCTTTGAGAAGCTCGGAGGCGAGCCTGGCCATCCTGACTTCCGTGTACCTCATGGCGGCCGGAGGGTCGCCGTCGATGGAGCCGAAGTTTCCCTGGCCGTCTATGAGCGGATAGCGCAGGGAAAAGTCCTGTACCATCCTGGTGATGGCGTCGTATACGGCCGAGTCTCCGTGCGGGTGGTACTTACCTATGACGTCTCCGACGACTCTGGCGGACTTCTTGTAGGCCTTGTTCCACTCAACGCCCATCTCGTGCATGGCGAACAGGATCCTCCTGTGCACCGGCTTGAGCCCGTCCCGCACATCCGGCAACGCCCTGCCGACTATGACCGACATGGCGTAGTCCAGATAGGACTTTTTCATCTCGTCTTCGATATAAACCGGTATCTGTTCCTGAGCCATTTTCCCTCTCTTTATGAAGACATGAACAGACCTGCGCGCCGCCCTGGAAGGACCTCGAAGCCCTCAAGATACGCAATGGGCGCGAAAGGTGTATACTCTATCCGAATCGTTTCAATTTTTTATAATATCGAAGGACTCGCAAGCGTGTCAAGGATATAAAGCCGCTGGAGAGCCCCTTGCCAGGGGAAGCCCCTCGAAGCTCAATTTATTGATGACAGGGAGGCTGTTTTCTGCTAATCTTCTACCTTTAAAATCCAGGGCCGTCCCTGTCCAGTGGCGGCCGGTCCCCATTCCAGCTTAAAACCTTTTATTTAGACATATATTCCGGAGGACACTATCAGTATGGCAAAAAAGTACATTTACTTCTTCGGCGGCGGCAAGGGCGAGGGCAAGGGGGACATGAAAGACCTCCTCGGCGGCAAGGGCGCCGGACTCGCGGAGATGACGAACATCGGCCTGCCGGTTCCGGCCGGGTTCACCATCACGACCGAAGTCTGCGACTACTATTACAGGAACAACAAGAAGTACCCCCATGGCTTCGCTGATGGATTAGAGAAGAACCTCAAGGCCCTCGAAAAGCTCGTCGGCAAGAAGCTCGGCGACCCCAATGACCCTCTGCTCGTCTCCGTCCGCTCAGGCGCGGCCAGAAGCATGCCCGGCATGATGGAGACCATATTGAACCTCGGCCTCAACGACAACTCCGTAGAGGGGCTTGCCAGAAAGACGAGCAACAGGAGGTTCGCGCTGGATGCGTACCGCCGCTTCATAACCATGTACGGCTCGACCGCCATGGGAGTGCCCAGACACAGGTTCGACTACGAGTTTGACGACATAAAGGAAAGAAAGACCAGGCACCGCCTCAGCATACCGCGCTCGCGCATGGTGCTCGACACCGACGTCAACGAAGCAGAGCTCCAGGAGCTCATACCGCGCTTCAAGAAGGTCTACAAGGAGAACACCGGCAAGGAGTTCCCGCAGGACCCCATTGACCAGCTCCAGGGCGCCATCGGCGCTGTCATAGGCTCGTGGATGGCCGAGAAGGCCGTGACCTACAGGAGGGTCGAGAAGATAACCGGCCTCATGGGCACCGCCGTCAACATCGTCCAGATGGTCTTCGGCAACATGGGAGAAGATTCCGGCACCGGAGTCTGCTTTACCCGCGACCCCAACACCGGCGAGAACATATTCTACGGCGACCTCCTCATGAACGCGCAGGGAGAGGACGTCGTCGCGGGCATAAGGACGCCCATACACCTCTCCGACCTGGGCAAGATCCTGCCGGAAGCCTACAAACAGCTCCTTCGCGTGCGCACGAAGCTTGAAAAGCACTACAAGGACATGCAGGACATAGAGTTCACCATAGAAGAGGGCAAGCTCTATATCCTCCAGTGCAGGACCGGAAAACGCTCGCCAATGGCGGCCTTCAGCATAGCCGTCGACCTGGTTAAGGAAAAGCTCATCACCAGGAAGGACGCGATCCTCCGCATAACCGACAAGGACATAGAGGGGCTCTTCTACCCCGTAATCGACCCCAAGATACCCATCGACGTACTCCAGCAGAACCTCTTCGCAACAGGCATCGACGCTGTCCCCGGAGCCGCGACCGGCGCGATAGTCTTTACCGCGAAGGACGCCGAGACCTGGACCGCCAACGGAAAATCCGTCATCCTCGTAAGGAAAGAGACGAGCCCTGAGGACGTCGGCGGCATGCACGCGGCCAAGGGCATCCTTACCGCTACCGGCGGCAAGACCTCACACGCGGCGGTCGTTGCCAGAGGCTGGGGCAAATGCTGCATAGTCGGCTGCGAAGACCTCAACATCGACTACAACGCCAAGACGGTCGTCGTCGGCAAGACAACGCTCAAAGAAGGCGACTCCATAACCATAAACGGCTCTTCAGGCGAAGTCTTCAAGATAGAGATGAACCTCATCAAGCCCGAGCTCCCGAAGGCATATTACAGCCTCATGTCCTGGGCCGATGAACACAGGAAACTGAAGGTGCGCGCCAACGTCGACACCCCCTACGACGCGGAGAACGCCATAAGGCTCGGGGCCGAGGGCATAGGCCTTTGCAGGACCGAGCACATGTTCTTCGATACCGAGGAAAGGCGTATCGCCATACAGAGAATGATCATCTCGGAGGATGAAGAGACCAGGAGAAAGTCGCTCTTCGAGCTCCTCCCCTTCCAGAGGAAGGACTTTGTCGGCATATTCAGGGCGATGGACAAGAAGGCCGTCACCATAAGGCTCATCGACCCGCCGCTCCATGAGTTCGTCCCGCACACTGAAGCCGCCCAGAAGCAGCTCGCGCAAAAGCTCTCGCTCCCCTTCCATCAGGTAAAGAGGAGGATAGAGCGTCTCCACGAGGCAAACCCCATGCTCGGACACAGGGGCTCGCGCCTCCTCATCACATACCCTGAGATACTGGAGATGCAGGTGCGCGCCATAATAGAGGCCGCGTGCGAATGCCAGAAGAAGTCGATAAAAGTATACCCCGAGATAATGCTCCCGCTCATCATAGACGCCAGGGAATTGAAGATCCTCGCGGACAAGGCGAAACAGGTCGCCGCGGAGGTCATGACCGAGCAGAACACCCAGATAAAGTACCTCATCGGCACCATGATAGAGGTCCCGAGAGCCGCCCTCCTGGCCGACCAGATAGCCTCTGTCGCGGACTTCTTCTCTTTCGGTACGAACGACCTCACGCAGATGACGCTTGGCATGTCCAGGGATGACGCCGGAAGGTTCCTCCCTGACTATGTCGACGAGAAAAAGACCGGCATCCTCCCGAACGACCCGTTCCAGTCCCTTGACCAGGACGGCGTCGGCCTTCTCATGCAGATAGCGCTCATGAAGGGCAGGGCGAAGAAAAAGGACCTCAAGGTCGGCATCTGCGGCGAGCACGGCGGAGACCCCTCTTCGGTCGAGTTCTGCCACATGAACAACTTCGATTATGTCTCATGCTCGCCGTTCAGGGTGCCTATCGCGAGGCTTGCCGCGGCTCAGGCCGAGATAAAAAAGCCCAGACCGAAGACCAACCACAAGGTCAAGGTAAAGCTCATCTGACAGGGCTCCACAGGAAAACAATAGAAAGCCCCCCGGCGTCTTTCCGGGGGGCTTTCTTGATTTCGCGCCGGGCGCAGGCTCTCTTCGCGAGCGCGGCGGCCGATTTTCCAACCATGCCTGTCGTTGTATACAAAACGCTCCAACACCACCACATATAGTGTTTCACTCTTTTATTTAACACTTTCTATGGTATTTTTTTCTTTACAAAAAATCTCAACTTTGTTACGATTCCGGGCTACACAAGCACAGGGGCATATATGAAGATAAAAAAGATCTCGATACACGGCTTCAAGTCGTTTGTCGATAAGGTCACTCTTACTTTCCCGGCCGGCACATCAGGCATAATAGGGCCTAACGGCTGCGGGAAATCCAACATAGTCGACGCCATCAGGTGGGTCCTTGGAGAGCAGAACGCGAGACACCTTCGCGGAAAGCACATGGAGGACATCATCTTCAACGGCTCCGAGAGCAGAAAGCCCCTTGGCATGGCCGAGGTCGTACTGACATTTTCGAACGAGGACGGGCTTGCCTCAGCGAGGTTCGCCAACTTCTCCGAGATAGAGATATCAAGGCGCCTGTACAGGTCGGGCGAGAGCGAATACTACATAAACAAGGTCCAGTCCCGCCTCAAGGACATCGTAGACCTCTTCACTGACACGGGTATCGGCACCAGGGCCTACTCCATAATCGAACAGGGGCAGGTCGGCTGGCTGATTAACGCCAAGGCCGAAGAGCGCCGCGCCATCTTCGAAGAGGCTGCCGGGATAAACAAATTCAAGCACAAGAAGGACGCCGCCCTCAGAAGGCTGGAGTCAACGAGGGAGAATCTCACCCGCGTCAACGACATAATAAGCGAAGTAAAAAGGCAGCTCAACTCGCTCAACCGCCAGGCCAAAAAGGCCGAGAGGTACAAGGCTTTAAGAGAAGAGCTCAAGGGCCTCGAGCTCACGCTCTCCTCCCTCGAGTTCACGAAGATGAGGGAAGCCCTCTCGAACGTGGCAAAGAGGCTTGAGGCCGTAAAGGACGAAGAGGTCGCCTCAGGCACGCTTATAGCCGCGAGAGAAGAGCAGGCCGAGGAGATGAGGGTCGAGCACCTCGGCGTCGAAGGCGAATACAAGAACATAAGGGAGCGCGTCTTCGAGTGCGAGCGCTCCATACAGAGCGAAGAGCAGGCCCGTGCCCTGGCCTCGATGAGGACGGAAGAACTGAGGCGCGCCCAGGAACGCTTGAGCCTCGAGATTGAAGAGATACAGGGCGGCCGCGAGGGCGCGTCAAGGGAGATAGAGGCGCTCCGGGCGAGCCTTACAGAGCTCGCCTCCCTGATAGAGACCGATTCCACGAAACTGAGCGAGAACTCAAAGTCGCTTGAAACTGTATCGCTCGAGCTCCGCTCCAAAGAAGAGGCCCAAAGGGCCTTGAAGACCGAGTCGTTCAAGATATCCAGCAGGTTCTCGGACATAAGGAACGCCATCAGCAACTGCCTGCGCGACGAGGAACTCCTGCGCGCGGCCGAGGCAAAGGCAAAGACCGAGATAGAAGCCGCCTCAGTCACGCTGGCGTCGAAGGAAGAGCCCATAAAGGCGTTGAGGGAGAGGATCACCGCGGCAGTAGACGGCAGGGAATCACTCCAGGCCGAGCTTTCCGGCGTAAGGCTGGGCCTCGAAGCGCTCGAGCAGGACAGGACCGGGAAGACAAGGGAGATATCAAAGGCAAAGGACGAGTATTCAAAGGCCTCGGCCATGCTCGCGACCCTCGAAGGCATGGAAAAGAACTTCGAGAGCCTCAAGGGCGGGGCAAAGGCCATAATGCAGCGCCAGGAAAAGACCGGCGTCTTCGGCCTCATAGCCGACTGCATAGAGACCAACCCCGGATTTGAGCGCGCTGTCGAAGCAGTCCTCAGCGACAAGCTCCAGTACGTGCTCGTCGAGAGCCACAAAGAAGGCGTCGACGCGATAGAGTACCTGAAATCAAAGGGCGCCGGAAGGGCGAGCTTTGTACCGGTAAACGAGGCGAGGCCTTCAGCCGCGCCGGTCCCGGCCCTTTCCGGCTCGCTTCCCGGCGTGAGGGAGCTCGCAGGCGAGCTCCGCATAAAAGAAGGCTACGACTCCATCGTCACCTGCCTCCTTGGCGACGTATTCATAGCTGACAACCTTGAGACAGCGCTTTCCGCGTGGAAGGAAAGCGGCGGCTACCGCACCTTTGTCACGCTTGACGGCGAGATAATCGACGGCCAGGGCGTCATGACCGGCGGGTCGGCCCTCTCAGGGGCAGGCATACTCCAGAGAAGGGGCGAGATAAAAAAGACAAGGGCTAACGCCGAAACCCTTGCCCGGCAGATCTCCGGCCTTGAGCAGGAACTCAAATCCCTCGACGAGAAGATACTCTCCGAAAAGTCGAACATCGACGGCCTGCGCGACAGGCTGCACAAATCAGAGATAGAAAAGGTCAACCTCTCGAGCGAGCTGAAGAGGCAGGAAGACGAGGCCGACAGGCTCCGGCGCACGAGGGACTCTCTCACGAACGAGATATCCGACGCTGAAAAGAAGCTTTATGAGGCCGCTGGCAAGAAGGCCGCCCTGTCGCAGGAAAGGGAAGGGCTTGAAGGGTCGCTCGCGGGCATTGACGCGAAGATCGCCGCCATAGCCGAAGAAGCGAGCCTCCTCACCCGCAGGAAAGAGGAGATATCCGCGGTCGTCACCGAAGCCAGGGTAAAGCTCGCCAGCTCAAGGGAGCGACTCGAATCGATGAAGAGGGAGGTCTCCTCAAAGGAGCGCTCCATCGAGGAGTCCGGCAGAAGGATAGAGACGAAGAAGGCAGAGATAGAGCGCGCCACGCAGGAGATCGCCTCGAAGGAAATTGATGCCGCGGCGACAAAGGAACGGCTCGAAGCCCTGCTCTCGCAGATAGACGGCATCAAGAAAGAAGAGGTCGCCAAGCTCGAAGCGCTCGACGCCCTCGCCAGCCAGATAAAGACCATCGAGCACGAGCTTAAAGAGGTCAAGACCAGGTATTCAGAGGCGCAGGAATTGAAAGGCGAGCTCACCATCGAGATGCGCGAGATGGAGCTTGCCATAAAGGGGCTCAACGAGCGCATGCAGGAAAAATACGGCACCTTCCTCCAGGAATACAGGCCTCTCGAAGGCGAAGAGGTCCCTGACATAGAGACGCTCGAAGGCAACAGAGATGAGCTAAGAGAGAAGATAGCGGCCATCGGGGAAGTGAGCCTCTCGGCCCTCGAAGAGTACAACGACCTCGAAAGAAGGCACCAGTTCCTCCTCGACCAGCAGGCTGACCTCACTAAGAGCGTCGATGCCCTGCACACGGCCATACAGAGGATAAACAGGACGACGAGGGAGAAGTTCAGGACGACCTTCGACGAGATAAACGCCAAGTTCCAGGAGACCTTCCCGCGCTTCTTCAGCGGCGGCAGGGCCGAGCTCCGTCTCACGGAAGAGTCCGACATACTCGAGGCCGGGGTCGAGATAGCCGCCCAGCCGCCGGGCAAGAGGCTCCAGAACATCACGCTCCTTTCCGGCGGAGAGAAGGCGCTTACGGCGACAGCCCTGATATTCGCCATATTCCTCATCAAGCCCAGCCCGTTCTGCCTCCTCGATGAGGTCGACGCGCCGCTTGACGACGCGAACATCGACAGGTTCAACATGTTCGTCAGGGACATGTCGAAGATAAGCCAGTTCCTGCTCATCACCCACAACAAGAAGACCATGGAGATGGCAGACGCGCTCTACGGAATCACCATGCAGGAGCCTGGCGTTTCCAAGATGATAACCCTCAAATTCTAACCGGCCCGGCCACATGGACTTTACCGGCATTCTCAAAGGCCTCTGTGAAAGGGCACTCGCGCAAGGCGCGGCGATGACAGACAGGGACGGCGAGATTGTCGCCTCATGGTCGGCCTCTGAGGGCCTTGACATGCCCCTCGTGGGAGCGCACTGCGAGATAATACTCGACGCGGCAAATGAAGCCGCCTTAATCCGCGGCCGTACCATAACTTCGATCTTCATATCCACGGATAGGGCGAAACTGGCCATCATGCCAATAAAGGAAGGCTACTGCCTGACAGTCGCCCTCGACAGGCAGGCCCCCTCGGAGAAAGTCCTGCCTGAGGCTTTGAGGGCGATAGAATCGATAGAAGAGGAGATGGGCTAAGGCTTTTGCGCCTGCCCCTTTTTCAACGCGGCCTCCACCTGCCCGACCCTGTGGCGGCCGAGATAGCAGTGGATGTATACCTTCAGAGAGCCCCTTTCAGAGAGCCTCGACAAAGCCTTCTCAAGCCCAATTACGCTCCCCGGCGAGTTCATGTCATTAAAATCCATCGGGAAGTTCCTGAATTTGAGCCCCTTGCCGGCGACAAGCTTTCTTTCCTCTTCAACGAGGCTTGATTCGACCACGCTCTCAGGGTCCATCAGGCTTATCACTTCTGTGACCCCGTTCCTTGCCAGAAGCCTCAACTCGGCCTCGGTCGGGTATGGGCCGCCGAGCACGCCGGGCGCTATCTCCCTTACCTCACCCCTCACGAAGCTCATGGGAAAGACGTCAGGCTGGAATATATTCCATACCCCGTAGGCGGCAAGCATTACAAATGCGGCCATTATCAACCTAAGCTTCTTTTCAGTGCTCATGAAACCCCTCAAAAAAGATAGTTTACGCCCGCCCTGAACTCCTCGAAGCTGAAGCCCGAGGCGCTCTCGAGCGCGCTCCTTGAATACTTGTAGAGAGCTTCTACTGAGAGGTCCCTCGTCGCCTCCCATTCGAGCCCTGCCTGAAAAGACCCGGCGAGATCAGATGTGCCCTCGCGGCTCTGGTTGCCGAGAGTTGCCTTTGCCCTGTACAGGAAATCCTGCCGGAACCTGTCCGAGACCTCGAGATAGACCGAGTTCGAGAATATGTGCGGCGGGTTGTAGTACCCGTTCGCCTTCCTTTCGGAAAAATCCCTGTATTCTGAGACGAAGCCCGCGACGACGTTGGGGCTCTTCAACACATTCACACTGATGCCTCCGGAGAGGTCGTACCTCGAGTTCCCGTCGGAGTAGGAAGCGCTCACGGCCGACGCGCTCAATGTCGCCCTTCTCATATCATGGGTCAGAGCGGCCGCCGCTTCACTTACCCTGATATTGTTCTCGATGAGGGTTACAGTGTCGACGAGCGGATAGCGGCTGTACGAGAGGGACACTCCGGCAGACTTCATGACCGGCGCGTAAAAGCTCAGACCCCCGGCAAGATAGGCTGTGTTACTCAAGTCTGAATCAAGCGAAACAAGGGAGAGCCTCGGCGTGAGGACTGACTTGCCCGAAAGCCTTATCGAGTCCTTCAGGTCAAGGAAATGCGCCGTAGCACTCCTGCCGGCGGATGAGGCGTCAAAGCGTCTGTACCCCGCCTCGAACCTGTGGCCAGGGAGCCCGAACGTATCAGAGAACGACAGGCGGTAGCTTGCAAGCCTGTTCGTGTCCGAGTCTGACGAATTCGAGTACAGTGCCTTGAGGAGTGGGCCTCTCAGAGCCCTGAGCCTTCGCTCGAGGCTGAGCGCATCGCCATTGGCCGGGTCTATCGAGAGGATGGTCGAGAGCTCATTCAACGCCGCGTTGTCATCCCCCTTCCACCACAGGGTCCTCGCAAGTCCCATCCTCGCCTCAATCGACCCTGGCTCTATCGCGAGAGCTTTTCTGTACTCCTCGATCGAGCGGCTGTACTCGCCTTTCCACGAGAGCACCCTCGCGTACCCGGCATGGGCCTCGGCGTTCTCCGGCTTTTGCCTGACAACGTCTTCGTAGACGGATATGGCCCTTTCATACTCGCCCTTCCATGAGAGCGTCCTCGCGTAAAGAAGGCGGCCGTCCGTATTGGCAGGCTCCCTGGCGAGGACTTCTTCGATGATGGCTATCGCCCTGTCGAGTTTTCCAGCCCTGGCGAGCGAGTCCGCCATCGAGAGAGTAGCCTCTCCGCTCCCGCCTGAGGGCTCCGCGGCCTGTGCGCCAAAAACATTCACTGGCGCGCCCGAGAGGATGGCGGCGAGACAAAGGGCTTTTATCCATTTCATCTTCATTGTCATGCTTCCTTCGCGGGCTTTGAAAAACCCCTTTTTCTTACCACTTCCCACTTCTGGTTCCTCGAGAACAGAAACTTGAGCACTGCCTGGGTCCTCCAGAGAGAGAGCATCTGGCGGTAGCCGAAGTTCTCAAGCACGCTGTACGCGAGCAGCTTGAAGGTGTCCCTGAACTTCGGGTAGCGCCTGTAAGATATCTCCTCGAGGAGAACGGCGGCTATCGAAAAGAAGATGCCTACCAGTATGGCCATGACGACGAAGAGCATGAAGAAGTGTCTGTCGACTATGCCGAACGCGAACGAGGCCGTGACAACGACGTAGCCCGCGACCTCTATGACAGGGCCGATGAGCTCGACAAGGAGCTGGTACGGGAGCGCGAAAAACCCTATCCTGCCGTAACGGTAGTTGAACAGCATGGACTTGTACATGTATATCGACGCGGCAAGCCCCGTGTGCCACCTGCTCCTCTGTTTTTTGAGCATGGCAAGGTCTTTCGGCGCCTCTGTCCAGCAGATGGGGTCCGGCACGAATGTTATGCGGTACTTCCTCTTGTGGTCTCTCAGGTGCTTGTGGAGCCTCACGACAAGCTCCATGTCCTCCGTGACCATGTTGGTCTTGTAGCCGCCTGCGGCAAGGACCGACTTTTTCTGGAACATCGAAAAGGTCCCGGATATGACGAGAAGCGAGTTGAGAACGGACAGGCCCGCCCTGCCGAAAAGGAAGCTCCTTATGTACTCGACGACCTGAATGAGCGAGAGGCTGTCCTTGGGGAGCCTTATGTCGACGAGCCTGCCGTCGGCGACGCTTGACCCGTTCACGAGCCTCACTATGCCTCCGGTTGCGTGGACGAGATCAGGCGCTTCGATTATCGGCCGCATGAGGCGCAACAGGGCCTTCTCCTCGAGCACCGAGTCAGCGTCGACCGAGCAGAAGTACGGGGCCCTCGACACATTTATGCCGACGTTCAACGAATCGGCCTTGCCGGCATGGGCCTTGTCTACGACTACGAGCCTCGGGGCGGCCTCTCCCAGGTAAAAGCCGTGCACGCGGCTGGTCCTCAACGCCTGCCTGTATATGACGTTGGCCCTCTTGAGGCCGAAGCCTTCGATGAGCTTAGAGAGAGTCCCGTCATTCGACCCGTCGTTCACGACTATTATCTCGAAGTCCGGGTAGTCGAGCTTCAGGAGCGACCTCACCGAATCGATGATGTTAGCCTCCTCGTTGTAGGCCGCGACGATGACGCTTACAGGCGGGGCGACAGAGTCGTGCATCGCCCCCTGGTACCTCGCGTACTCGAGCCTCGAAAGGTGGCTCAATATCGTCCCGGAAGCGAGGATGAGAAGGACGAGGTAGATCCCGTTGGCCGCGAAGTAATAGGCGAGCACGAGGTAATTGAACCATAATATCAGCGATATGATCATGCGAGCCGCCTATTCAGCACAGGCTTCCCCCCTGTTCCTGACGCCGAACTCCATGATAGACCCGCTGGAGGCAACAATCCCTTCGACGCCGCTCGCGTCTATCGTCAGCTGCATTGCTGTCAACGCGAGAGAAAGAGTCTCCTCGTCGAGGGACGAAAGGAATACAAGCATGTCGACGAGCACCTCGGGCCTCGCCCCTCCGTTGACGTCTGTCGCAAGGACCTCCTTGAGGACGATATGGCGGGCCCCTCCCCTCGGCAGCATGGAAAGGAGCGCCGCGGCTACACCGCTTCTCGCGAGCTCGTCAAGGGCCTGGTCCCTCGCGTACTGGTCCGGCGAGTCTATGAACACTTTCAAAAGCTCCATGTAGGCTGTCCCGCCGATCCTCGAGAGCGCTTCAGAGACGGCCCTTCTTACCTGCCAGTTTCTGTCGACAAGTTTAGCGACAAGGGCCGGCTCGCTCCTCTTCTCGCGAATGAGCCCGAGGGCCCTCGCGGCGTGCAGCCTCACGACCCAGTAGCGGTCATCAAGGCAGGCCTCAAGCTTTTCCGCCGCCACGGCGCACCTTATCCTGCCGAGCCCCCTTGCCGCCTTTGCCCGCACGTCCTGCTCAGGGTCGTCGAGCAGCTTAAGAAAGAGCGGCCCGAGCCCGGCTCCCCCAATCTCGCCCAGAAGGTTGAGGCAGGCCGCCCTCACGCGCCAGTCCGGACATGAGAGCTCTTCGACAAGGGGCCTCGACGCAAGCGCTCCGAAAGAGATTATGGAAGAGGCGAGGATCTTTTTCGAGACCTCCTCGCTCCTGAGGACAGCCGACTTCATTATCTTCACCAGCGCCGGCAGCACCATCGAGTCCCCCATGCGGCCGGCCGCGTGTATGGCCATGAGCCTCAAGTCTGTGTTAGGGCTCTCGAAGGCCTCGACGATAAGGGGCAAGGCCCTCTTGCACCTCATGTGGCCGAGCCTCTCGGCCGCCATCGCCTGCTCCCACCTGTTGCCTGACTTTATCGTCTCCATGTAATAGTCTGCGTAGCCAAGCTGGTCGAAAAGCCTGGCGGCCTCCGGTCCCCCGCCTGAGTCGAACGCCTTGAAAAGCCCCTCTTCGACAGCTACCCAGCCGGCGGAAAGCGGCCTGTGCCTGTACGGGCTCAGATACACCACGGCCCTGCGCGCGGCGAGGGCCGCCGGAAGGCCGGAAAACCTTGCCCTCTCCCTGTCGAGGCGGCGGTATATCCTCTCCATGTACAGACGCCTCGCTATCACGACTGCAAGGGTTGATGCGATAAGGACCGACAAAACGGTTATTATGGAATATACAAGAATATAAGCCAAGAAAAGCCCTCCGGAGCAGGCCCTATTATAATGAGTTGCCGCATTTATTCAATCAGTTAGATTCGCCAGCGGCTGAAATAAAAAAAAACGGGGGGTTTTCGCCCCCCGTTTTCAGCGTCCCGGTTTATTTAATTGACCCAGGTCTCTATCCAGTTCCTGCGGTCTCCGTCTGTCCACTTGCGCCAGTCGCCCCTGCTCCTTGCCTTGCGTACGGCGTCCCTGCTCTCCCTGAGGCTGACGTCCTTTATCACGATGATTATGTCGTCAACCTCTATGCGGTCCGGGTTCTTCATCCTCGAGAGGTTGTACCTGTAAAGGAGCGGCCACATGTAGGAGTTGCCGTAGACCTCGGCCTTCCTTGATATCTTCCAGAGGGTGTCCCCCTTCTTTACTATGTAGAAGCCGAGCACATCGTCGACCTTCATGAACTTTATTACGTCCTCCGGGGCTATCTCCCCGCTCCTCAGCTTTTCGGCTATCTTTATCTTGAGGGTCGCGAACTGGCCCTGGAGGTCCATCACGCCGACGGCGTCAAGTCCGGCCCTCCTGAGGATATCGGTCTCCTTGCTGAGCCTCGCTATCTCGGCCTCGAGTTCCTTTCTCGCGTTAGTCTCGGTAGTGAGCTTCTCCTCGGTGTCCTTTAGTGTATCCTGAAGCTCCTTTACAGCGGCCTTGCTCGCGCCTTCGGAAGCCTCTACGTCATGGAGCCTGGCCTCAAGCACTCTCCTGGACTCCCTCTCCTCGGCGACCCTGGCCTCCATCTCGCTCCTGACGCGCCCGATCGCCGCTATCGAGTCATCCCCGGCCTTCATGGCTGACACGGCTTCCTGGAGCTGGGATTCGAGCGCGGCCCTCGCCGCTGACTCCTGCTCGAGCCTGGCCTTTGTCGCCTCCCCTGCCGTGGATATCTCCCTTATCGTGGCTTCTCCCGCTGTCTTGGCCATCTCTGCGTCGCGCAGCCTCGCCTCAAGCGCGTTCCTTACCCTGCTCTCCTGTTTGAGCTTCTCGTCGAGCTCCACTCTGGCGGCCCTGAGCTCCTCAAGAGCCTTGGGGTCTGACTTTTCAGCGGACTGGGCGAGCATCTTCTTTTCAAGCTCCAGGTTCTTCGCGTTGAGCTCCTCTATCATGTATCTGGCGGCCTGCGCCTGGGCAAGGGCCTCGTTCGTCTCTTTTATCCTCTCCTCGAGCTCCAGGTTACTCTGGCTCAGGGTCTCTATGAGAGGGGCGGCCGTCATGTTCCTCGCCAGAGAGACCTCGGCGTCGCGGAGCCTGGAGACGAGCTCCCTGTTCTGCGTGGCGACGTTCTCCGCCTGGTTTCTGGCAGACTCGGACTGCACGAGGGCCAGCTCCGCCTGCTTGAGCCTCATCTCAAGCTCGGTGTTCTTCTCTATGAGCTTTTGCGCGACATAGCTCGCGGCCTTGCCCTGGAGGTTGACGAGCCCTGCTTCCTTGAGCTTTTGCTCGAGCTCGGAGTTCTTGGTTATGAGGTCGCGGGCCATGTCGCTCGCCGACTCGGCCCTCACAAGAGCGCTCTGTGTCTCCTTAAGTGTGCCCTCGAGCGTCCTGTTCCTGCTCATGAGCTCCTCGGTGCGCGCCGTAAGAGCGGCGAGCTCGGACCTGGAAGACTCTTCGAGCTTCTTTCTGGACTCTTCGGCGACAGTGAGCTGGCTTTCAAGAGCGGCCACCCTCTTTGAGAGCTCCTCTCTTTCAGCGGCCCTGTCAACGGCGAACTCCTGGTTCATTATGATGGGCTTTGATTCTATCTCTTTACGCAAGGCCTCTTCGCGGGCCTTTGCCGCGTCAAGGTCGCTCTTTATGGAAGCGCTGACAGTCGCGCTCTCGGCGGTCTGATTCCTTATGAGGTCACGCTCGCTGTTGAGCCGCGCTATCTCCTTTTCAAGTGTCGCTATGGCTTCCCCGCTCTCTGCTACCTTCTTGCGCGATTCATCCCTCGACCTTTCAAGCTCCGCTATGATGAGGGCGGCTGAGGCGGCCTCTGCTTTAGCCGCGGCGGCCTCGGTCATGGCGGCTGAGGTCTCGGACGGGGCCGCTATCGCGACCGGAGAATCAGTTACCTCCCTGACGCTGTCCATTGTAGACCTCGCGGCGACAAGCGACTTCTCAGCCTCCATGAGCCTGGCTTCGAGCTCCTGCCTCGCTTCGGTCTCGGCCGCGAGCTTTCCTTCGGCCGCGGCCCTGGCGCTCTCCTGCTCCTTTAATGACGCGTGCATGGAAAGGCCTGCCTTCTCGAGGTCGGCGAGCTTTTTCTCAAGCTCGAGGCTCCTGGCGTTCGCTTCCTGCGCCTTTACCCTGGCGAGCTCGGCCTGGGTCCAGGCTTCTTCCGCCCTTTTCCTGGCCTCTTCCTCCACCTTGAGCTTCATCTCAGTCTCGATCCGGAGCTTCGCCTCTTCAACAGAGACCAGCTTCGCTTCGAGGTCGGCTATCTCCTGTTTGGTCTTGGACTCTATCTCGGCCCTTATCTTCTCGCGCTCCTGGTCGAGATCAACAGAAGAAGCGGTCATGCCCTCTTTCTCGGCTATCCTCTTCTGCCTCTCTTCAAAAGCCAGAGCCCTCTCAAGCCTCTTCTTCTCGTTCAGCTCGGCCTTGAGCTTTTCTTCGAGCTCCTTGTACGCCTCGGTTTCCTTCGCCACCTTCGCCTTGGCGTTCGTGAGATCGACCTCGAGCTTCTGCTCGACTGTCGACTTCTCCTTTATCTTATCTTCAAGACGCATCTTCTCTTTGTCTCCCGACACCCACGAAAGAGCCAGGGAGAATAACAGGAATACGCCGACGATTGCACCTACACCACCCATTTTACACCTCTTGGCATTTGGATATGACGGCTTAGCGTGAATACTTCCGAGAAAGCAACTGCAGGGGTGCTCTACGGAATTATACCCCGCGGCACCCCTGAGTTCAAGATATAAACAACAGCTGAAAAGAGAAAATGAAAAGGTTTCTTACGCTCGCAAGACAATTATGCCTCAGGAGTATTAAATTCCAGGGACCGTTTTATTAAATATTTTTCAGAAAACGCGCCCTGCGGACAGCGCCCGGCCGCAAGTCTTTTCTTGACTTTCGGGGCCTGTTTAAGTACAAATTATATTATCAAAAATTCCCCTGAACCTGTGCCGTCATGAAAAAAACTTCCGGCAGGGCCGGGTCAGTCCGGACAAAGACAGGTGCCGTGGGACCTCTCCCGACAGTAGCCGCCGTCATAACCGGCGGCATATTCGCCCCGGAGATAAGAAAGGCCGCCTCCCTTGGGGCGGGCCTCCTTGAACTCAGGGTGGACACCTTCGCGTCTTTCGACGGACGCCTCCTGGCCTCTTTTGAAAAATTAAAGAAACTCACCGGTTTGCCGATACTCCTGACTATAAGGAGCGTGCGTGAAGGCGGCAGGGCAGAGCTGTCCGACAGGGACAGGGCCCAACTGTTTCTAAGACTCATGCCATTCGCGGACCTTGTCGACATCGAGCTCAGCTCGGGCAGGATCCTTGAAACTGTGGTAAACTCTGCGAAACGGGCAAAGAAGAGGGTCATAGTCTCCCACCACGACTTCGAGTCCACGCCGGGCGAGAAAAAGCTCAGAAAAATCACCGAGTTGGCACGCAAGGCCGGGGCCGATACAGTTAAGATAGCCTCGATGGTGAATTCACAGAGCGACCTCAGGCGTCTTGCGGCGCTTCTTTGCTCACAAGATTCAATGATAGTAATAGGCATGGGCCCTCTTGGGAAGCCCTCAAGGGTATTTTTCCCCTTGTTAGGCTCTCTCATAACCTACGGGTCGATAACGAAGAGCACCGCCCCGGGGCAGATGAGCCTCAAGGAAATGCGTGTGGAATTAAGCAGTTACGGCTTCCAGCAGCCATAGGCCTTCTTGCCGGTGTGCTAATAGCCTTACCTGCCGGGTTGACACGGGGCACGGGCTTGATTTAGAATAGGTTTTCGTTTTTTTTGGAATTCACCCCTTCCGGGGTAGAAAATACTTATACGGAGGAAATTAAATGGTAAGGGTCGCGATCAACGGCTTCGGCCGAATTGGGAGAAACATCCTAAGGGCCTCCCTCGGGAGCCTCGACAGGATCGAATTCGTCTGTATAAACGACGTAACAGACGCCCCTACCCTTGCCCACCTCCTCAAATACGACTCTGTCTTCGGCCAGATACCCGCCGAAGTCTCGGTCAAGGGCAACTCCATAATCCTTAACGGAAAAGAGATAAAGATAACCGCTGAAAAAGACCCGGCCAAGCTGCCCTGGAAAGAGCTGAACATCGACATAGCCCTCGAGTGCACGGGCCTGTTCACGAACAGGGAAAAAGCCGCCCTGCACCTGAGCGCCGGAGCCAAAAAGGTCCTCATCTCAGCCCCGGCCAAGGACGAGGACATAACAGTATGCCTCGGGGTCAACCACGAGAGCTACGATCCGAAGAAACATTCAATAATTTCAAATGCTTCCTGCACGACCAACTGCCTTGCCCCGGTCGCGAAGGTCTTGAACGACAACTTCGGCATAGTAAAGGGGCTGATGACGACTGTCCACGCCTACACAAACGATCAGAAGATACTCGACCTGCCGCACAAGGACCTGAGGAGAGCGAGAGCCGCGGCCCTTTCCATGATACCGACCTCGACCGGCGCGGCTAAAGCCGTCTCGCTGGTATTACCCGAGCTCAAGGGCAAGCTCGACGGCATGGCCATAAGGGTTCCGGTGCCGACCGTCTCGGTCGTCGACCTCACCGCCGAGCTCTCAAAGGCGGCGACAGCCGAGGAGATAAACGCCGCCTTCAAGGCCGCGGCCAATGGAAAGCTCAAGGGAGTGCTCCAGTATGTCGATGAGGAGCTTGTGTCAGTAGACTTCAAGGGCAACCCCCATTCCTCGATATTGGACGCGCCTTCCACAAAGGTCATTGGCTCCAACATGGTCAAGGTGCTCTCCTGGTATGACAACGAGTGGGGTTTCTCCTGCAGGATGAGGGATGTAGTCCTCTACATGGCAAGCAGGGGCCTGTAAAGATCCGGCAGGCCGTCGAAAACAGTACATGCTCTAAAAATCAGCAGTTTTTCATTAAAAGACAACGGAATGTCGCCCAACACCTCCGGAGGTAGATTGTGAACCAGGGTCTTAAGTACATGGATGAGCTTGACCTCAAGGGGAAGAGGGTATTCATCAGGGTCGACTTCAACGTCCCGCTCGATGAGAACCAGAAGATAACCGACGACACCAGGATAAGGGGCGTACTTCCCACCATAAACTACGCCCTCGACGAAAACGCCAAGGTAATCCTCGCCTCCCATCTGGGCAGACCGAAAGGCAAGAGGAACGAGGAGATGAGCCTCGCCCCAGTTGCCAAGAGGCTCGGCAGGCTCCTTGAAAAGGAAGTCATCCTCGCACCTGACTGCGTAGGCGCCGAGACGAAAAAGATCGTCGACAACATGAAGCCCGGCGACGTCGTACTCCTTGAGAACCTCAGGTTCCACCCGGAAGAAGAGAAGAACGGAGAGGAATTCGGCAAGCAACTCGCTGAGTTAGCCGATGTCTACATAGACGACGCGTTTGCCATGGCCCACAGGGCGCACGCCTCCAACGTTGCCATGACCACCCACATCAAGGACGCCGGCGCCGGGTTCCTGATGAAAAAAGAGCTCACCTACTTTGCAATGGCCATGGAAAAACCGACAAGGCCCCTTGTGGCCATAATCGGCGGCAAAAAGGTCTCTGACAAGGTCGGGGTTCTCCTTTCCCTGTGCGACAGGGTCGACAAGCTCATCATAGGCGGCGGCATGGCCGTCACCTTCTTCAAGGCCCTCGGCTACGAGGTGGGGACCTCTTTCGCGGAGGATGAAGTCCTTGACACCGCAAGGGAAGTCATTGAAAAAGCAAAGAAAAACGGCATAAAACTCTATCTGCCAGTCGACTTCGTAGTGGCCGACAGATTTGCCGGTGACGCGGAGACAAAGGTCGTCACATACCAGGAGATACCAAAGGGCTGGATGGCCCTCGACATAGGCCCAGCGACAGTCACCCTCTTTACGGAAGCCATCTCCAACGCCAAGACAATAGTCTGGAACGGCCCGATGGGGGTCTTTGAGATAGACGCCTTCAGCAGGGGCACCTTTGCCATGGTCTCGAGCGTGGCTTCCACCTACGCCATGACCATAGTCGGCGGCGGAGACACGGACGTCGCGGTGCACAGGGCCGGAGAATACGCCAAGATAAGCTACATCTCGACCGGCGGAGGCGCTTTCCTTGAGCTCCTCAAAGGCACCGAGCTGCCGGGCATCGCCGCCCTGAGGCACAAGAAAGAGAACCAGAAAGCCGCCAACTGACACTTTAAGCAGGCCGCCTTTTTCGCTTGCGAATCGAATAGTTGCCTTGCAATACCTCACCTGACCCGCCCTCTGGCTCTGCCAGCGGATGCGGAGCCTACTTACGCCAGGACAATTGAATGAGACCGCTCATCGCCGGAAACTGGAAGATGAACACAGACCTCAAGCAGGGAGTTGACCTTGTCCTGGCCCTGCGCGACCTTGTCAAGGGACATGACTCTGTCGACTGCGTGATAGCGCCCCCGTTTACAGCCATACACCACCTGAGCCACCTCCTCGCCGGAAGCGGGATAGAGATGTGCGCGCAGGACATATTCTGGGAGAAAAGCGGGGCGTATACCGGCGAAATATCAGGGGAAATGCTCGTTTCGGCAGGTTGCAGGCACGTCATAATCGGCCACAGCGAACGCCGCCAGTTTTTTGGCGAGACAGACGAAACAGTGAACAAGAAGGTGCTCGCTGCCCTGAGGCACGGCTTGAAGCCCATAATGTGCGTCGGCGAGAGCCTCGATGAGAGAGAGGCCAACAAGACCATCCAGACCGTCTGCTCGCAGGTCAAAAAAGGGCTCGCCGGTCTCTCCGGGACGGCCCTGCGCGACATAGCGGTCGCCTACGAGCCCATCTGGGCCATAGGCACAGGCAGGACAGCCACCCCCCAGCAGGCCGAAGAGGTGCACAACTCCATAAGAGGGCTCCTGTACGAACTTTTCGACGGGGCGACAGTAAAAGAGACCCGCATAATCTACGGCGGCTCGGTGAAGGGCGACAACATAGACGTGCTAATGGCCCAGCCGAACATCGACGGCGCTCTTGTCGGAGGGGCCTCCCTCAAAGCGGACGAGTTCGCCAGAATAGTCAAATTCCAGCCGGTCTGATCCTTACCGCGGATTCCCCCAATCCCCAATTCCCTGTTTTCTCCTTGCTTTTTTCACGCTGATATGTAAAATATCTCTTTTGCGCTTCGACACATCCGCCCCGGAAGGGGCTCAGATATTTGGAGGAGTACATGTTTACCCTGATCCTTGTCATCCACGTCATCGTCAGCCTGGTCATGATCGCGACCGTGCTCCTGCAGTCCGGAAAGGGCGCGGACATCGGCTCGACCTTCGGCGGCTCGTCATCTTCCAACCAGACCATCTTCGGCAGCGCCGGGCCAGCTACCATGCTCGCCAAGGTGACTTACGGCTGCGCCGCGATATTCATGATCACCTCGCTGACGCTCACCTACATGTCGACGAGGCAGAAGACAGAGTCGATAATGGAGGACGTGCCTTCGACAATGGCTCCCGCGCCTTCGTCTCCTTCGCCAACGCCTGTTGCTCCGGCAGCGGCTCCAGAGCCCGCGAAATAAGAGTATTCCAGCCGGAATCCTCTTGACTGGCAAAAAAGTTCATGTTAGTTTAGTCAACGGCCTGCGCTGCGGCGCAGGCTTTTCTTACCCCTCTATTTACACGCCGAAGTGGTGGAATTGGCAGACACGCTATCTTGAGGGGGTAGTGGGGAAACCCGTGGGGGTTCGAGTCCCCCCTTCGGCACCAAAAAAATATAAAAGGGGTCGGTGAAAACCGACCCCTTTTTATTTTTTGATACGATGACGGGACTCGAACGGCGTTTTTGCGCCGAGGAGCGCGAGGATGAGGCCATTCGGGAGAATGGGCGGGAGCCCCGAGCAAAACCTCGAGTCCCCCCAAGGTCAGCTGATTTTTCGGTTGGCCTTTTTATTTTCTCAAACACCGCACCCCTGAGCCCAATTGTCACGCAGGCTTATTGTCTGGAATTCTCAATGTCTTTGAAGTAAACTTTCAAAAGTCTACTCCGAAACCTACAACAATTACTTATACGCCAATGGACCTTTCCATAATAATAGTCAACCGCAACACGAAAAAGCTCCTCCTTGATTGCGTCGGGTCCATCTACAAGACCGTCCCGCCGCTCTCTTTCGAGGTCTTTGTCGTCGACAACGCGAGCTCTGACGACAGCATCTCAGCGCTCAAGAGCGCCTTCCCGTCAGTCGTCTGCATTGAGAACAAAAAAAACCTCGGCTTTGCGAGGGCAAACAATCAGGCCATCGTTCTCTCAAAGGGCCGCTACGCCGCGCTCCTCAACACCGACACGGTCCTCACGGAAGGCGCGCTCGATACGATCGTCAAGTTCATGGACGCCAACAGCCAGGCCGCAATCTGCGGCGGGCAGCTTTTAAACGAGGACGGCTCTCTCCAGAACTCGATAGCCAGCATTCCGACACTTCCGACCGAGCTCCTCAACAAGTCGCTGTTAAAGCTCCTCTTCCCCAGGAGATACCCGGGCAAGAGGAGCCGATTTGAGAAGCCGACAGAGGTCGAGTCGATAATCGGGGCGTGCATGGTCGTCTCGAGAAAAGCCATTGAAAAGGCCGGTCTCCTCGATGAAGCGTACTTTTTCTTCCTGGAGGAGACTGACTGGTGCCTCGCCATGAAAAAGGCGGGCTTTAGCGTCTTCTTTCTTCCGCACTCCCGCATCTACCATCTGCAGGGGCAGACAGCGAAAAAAAACCTCAAGGCAGCAAGAGTCGAGTACTGGCGTTCAAGGTACATATTCTTCCGCAAGCACTACTCAGCGGCCGCTAACATGGTCTTGTACGCCGGGCTTCTCTTAAGGCTTTGCGTCTCTATCATGCTCCAGGTGCCTGCCGCTCTTATAAGCGCGAAGACAAGGGAGAAGCTCTCAACAAACTTCAACCTCCTCGTCTGGCACATCATGGGACGGCCCGTTGGGTGGGGGATAGCGCGGTGAGGCCATATTGAAGACCATCTCATGCATAATGATCGTCAAGGACGAAGAGGCCAATATAAAAGCGTGCCTGGACACCCTTGAGTGGGCTGACGAGATAATCGTCGTGGACTCGGGCAGCACAGACCGCACAGCCGATATCTGCAAGGCTCACCCGAAGGTCAAACTTTTTGAGCGCCCATGGAAAGGCTTCGGCCCGCAGAAGAACATGGCGCTTTCTCTGGCGGCTTCTACCTGGGTATTCTCGATAGACGCTGACGAACGGGTCTCACCCGAGCTTGCCTCGGAAATAAAG
>JADLDY010000037.1 GCA_020846435.1 Deltaproteobacteria bacterium | reverse complement strand
TAGAGCCAGTGGCCGAGTCTTCCAAGGTGGCCGAGCTCATAAAAGGGGCCGAGGCCAAAGAAGGGCAGAAGTAAAGTCTCGTTACTGCGCATGACCCTGAAGCTGGGGATCTCAATAGAATAATAAGCCGCGTAAGCCGTGAAAGGGATGTCATGCCTGCCCGGTTCAAAGGAGTCTTTTGAATGAAGAGAAAAAGCCTGCTCATATTGTCGACGCTCATTTTGGCGGCTGCGGCCGCGCCGGGTGTGGCCCGCTCTGAGGGCAAAGGATACGATTCTTCCTGCGGTTCGGGTTCATGGTTCAGGGGCAACTGCTGGAACCTCAGCACGGTCCCGGTAGACGGAGATTTTGTATATCTGCCCGCCGCTGACGCCGGCCTGACCGTCACCTACGATGCCAACGCCAGCATAAGGCTTGAGGGGTTGAGTATCGCCTACCCTGAAGGCGGAAGCACTACGCTCAGGATCACGGCCCCCGGGGCTCGCATAGAAACCGGCGACATAACTCTCGGAGATACGGCAAGCATGCGCAGCGGCGCTTCAGGCTCCATAGTCCAGGAAGCCGGTGATGTCACCGCCTCTGTCGTTACAAGGTCGTGGGATGGGGCTCTTACAAGCGGCGCTCTTGATATGGGCCATTCCAGGCTCGACAGGGGGTCATATACGCTTACAGGCGGCGGCCTCTACACAGTATCAACAATCGTAGGCAATGGAGGCACCGGCACATTCACGCACGATGGAACCACAGGGTCGGATGTCAACCATTTCGCCGATACTCTTACCATCGCTTCTCAGGAAGGCTCCAACGGCGTCTACAACCTCGGCGCCGGAAGGCTCACCTCCGAAATGCAGATAATCGGGAAGAATGGGACAGGAGAGTTCATCCAGGCCGCACCGCTCAATTCATACAACTCAACTGGCTATCTTGGTGTCGGCGAGAACTCCACAGGCGTTGGGACTTACACCATGCAGGGCGGGTGGCTCTTTGCGGGCAACGAGATAATTGGTAACAACGGAACAGGGACATTCACCCACTGGGGCGGCCTCAACGATGTGACAGGGAACCTCACTATCGGCGACTTCGCTGGCAGCGGCTCATACGCGATGAACGGCATGTTCAGCGGCAATCCGGAGCTCAGGGCAACAAACGAGTTCGTCGGCAACAGCGGCACGGGCTCCTTTGAGCAGTTCGGCGGGACAAATACCGTTGCCGGAAACTTGTCCATTGGCCATAATACCGGCTCAGGCAGTTATGTCCTCGACGGCTGGGGCACACTGAACGCCGCCGCTATAAAAGCAGGCGAGTCAGGCACAGGCACATTCACGCAGCATTCCGGCAGTGTCACGGCCTCGTCCCTTGTCATAGGCAAAAACGCGGGCTCTTCAGGCACCTACAACATGAACATGGGGAACCTTACGGCGGCCAACATCACCGTAGGCCATGACGGCAACGGGGTCTTCAACCAGGCCGACGGCATGAACATGTATTTTGACGGCGGCACGCTGAACGTCGGCAGCGGCTCCGGCAGCGGAACTTACAACATGAGCGGCGGCATGCTGGCGACCACCAACATCAACATAGGCACAGGTTCCGGCGTAGGCACATTCAACCATACTGGAAGCAATGTCTCGGCCCAGGGGACTATTACAATCGGGACGAACGGCACATACAACATGAGCGACAACGGCAGCTCATGGTTCGGGCCGCAACTGTACGCGACCACCATCGTCAACAACGGGACGATGAACCTCAACAGCGGCAGAGTCGAGACAGCCGGCGGCATCTGCTCCTATTGCGGGGAAGGCCCGGCCGCGACTAATGTAGTGAACAACGGCACCATCAACTTCGGCGGCCCCGGACAGAGGGAGATGTCAGGCAACATCGTGAACAACGGCACCATGAAGATCACCGACACGACCGTTGTCTTCAACAAGGACTTCACCAACAACGGAGCCTACCTGAGCGACCCGTCGAGCAACTACTTCTCAAATCTCACAGTCGGCTCGAACGGCTACCTCGTGGGAGGAGCTGGCGACAACTTTTTCATCAACGACGACTTCCTCAACTACAGCGACCAGACCGGCCTGTGGGACACGGCTGACTCATACCTGGGCTTCATAGGCTGGAACACCCATGAGTTCCGTCTCGGCGGGTGGGACGAGGCCTCGAACATGAGCTTTGCCTGGGGCACGCTTGAGCTCAGCGAATACGGCAACCTGTTCCTGAGCGGCGCCCTCGGCGCGTCCCTTTATGTCGAAAACCTCATACTCGGCGCAGGCTCAACGCTTGATTTGGGCGGCTTCAACATCTACTACTCGAGCATCACCGACCTTGGCGGCTCTTTCACCGGCGGCCAGCTCATTCAGCTGGCGAACAACACCGGCGGCGGGTCAACCTCCGTTCCCGAGCCTTCGACGCTGCTTCTCCTTGGCAGCGGCATAGCCGGACTTTGGGGGGCGCGCAGGCTCAAAAGGTTCAGGAACTGAAGCCTGCAAAAAATCATCAAATAATAAAGGCGGCCCGAAAGGGCCGCCTTTTTCATTATCAGAGCCGATTTTTTTTCGCTGGCCTCGGCATCGGAGCAGGTGTATAATAAATGCCATGAGAAAAAATATATTAAAAACCGCCTTAATATCACTTTCGAGCGCGTTCCTTCTTTTCTCTGCCGCGGCCGTCTCCATCGCCGCCGACAAAATAACCGCGCGGGAGCTCATGACCTTGATCGAAAAGAAGGAAAAAGTCGTACTCATCGATGTGAGAACGCCGCAGGAACATAACGAGGCGCACATACCTGGGAGCGTATTGATGCCGCTCGACACCCTCGACACCGTGACCGCCCTGCCCGAGGGCGACAGGCACATAATCTACTGCCGCTCAGGGAAAAGAAGCCTCAAGGCCATCGAGATACTCTCGTCAAAGGGCTTCAAAGACCTTACCAACCTCGAAGGCGGCATAAACGCCTGGACAGCCGCAGGCGGCGCAGTCAACTCGAACAAAGGCAGATAATCTCAAGGTTTTTCCAATGATTAAAAGGCCGTCCCTTTTGGGACGGCCTTTTTTTGTGTCGCCTGCAGAGCAAACCGCCTTGACAGGCCGTTCAATTCCAGATTTACTTTCCAACATTGGGGGTCAACTCCCAAACACTCCTTTCAGATCAATTTAACGGGCATTACCGTATAACCATCAAACGGAGAAGAGTATGAAAATCTCAAAGGCAATCGGGCTTATCGCGGCATTCTCTTTTACCCTGGGCGTCGCGGGCGCGTCTTTGGCCAACGACAATGACAGGACCCGGGAGATGAGCAGGGACTCAGACCAGGACAGCCTCGAACTCAGGGAAGAGCTCAGAAAAAATACCGCCCTCACTGACGACGACATGACCGCCATATCAAAAGAACTAAACGAATACGCGAGGCGCACGCGCGACAGAGAACAAATCAGAGAGCTCGTCAGAAACTCCCTTGATGAAGGCTGCCGGGGCGAGTGCCTCTCAGAGGTCATCGACGCCATGAACGACTCCGTAAAGAAGGGCATAGGCCCGGGGGAAGCGCAGGCCATGGTAACCGAGACCTTGAGGAAGGAAAAGATGGAAAGAAAAGAACTCTCAGGTAAGGCCCTCGGAGAGAGGGTAAAGGAGAGGGTCGAGGCCAACATCAGGGAGATGAAGAGAGACAGGGACAGGACGATGGAGAAAAAAGAGCACAGGGACAGGGACATGAAGAAAAACATGGACTCTGACAGTAACGGCTACGGCATGGGCTCAGGTTCAGGTGGCGGCATGGGTAGCGGAAAGGGCAGGTAACTTGCTGCCGCGGCCTGTTAAAATAAAAAAGAGGGGGCTTCAGCCCCCTCTTTTTTTACATATGTCCTCGCCTCATCACGCGCTTACGCCCCATGAAGCCATGGCGTCAAGCGCCACCCCCGCGAAAAGCGACCCGAGATAGACCATCGAAGCCCTGAAGTTCATCTGCGCCAGAATCGAAGAGGTATCCCTGACGAGCTGGATGTTCCTGTAAAGGAAGAAGGCTCCGGCAAGGACGGCGGCGCCGCAGTAGACGAGGCCGAGGTCTCCGTTTATGACCGGCGCGAACGAGGAGGCGACGAGAAGGCCCGTGTTGACGAGTATGAATCGAGAGGCTCTCATGTTGCCCACGACCGACGGCAGCATTGGGACTCTTGCCCTGTCGTAGTCTTCCCTGTGCACTATTGCGAAGCTCCAGAAGTGAGACGGCGTCCAGAAGAACATGACAACCGCGAGCATGACGGTCGCGGCGCTGAG
Organism: Deltaproteobacteria bacterium; assembly: GCA_020846435.1. Classification (GTDB taxonomy): domain Bacteria; phylum Desulfobacterota; class GWC2-55-46; order GWC2-55-46; family GWC2-55-46; genus GWA2-54-12. The sequence goes on along the minus strand of JADLDY010000037.1, from coordinate 77,739 downwards.
GCCCGCCGGGCTCGCGGCCCCTCCCGCCAGCATCGCGAAGCTTCCTGAGAGGCCGCCTACGATTATGTTGGTCCAGCTCCTTCTCTTGAGCCACGCCGTGTAGACGACCGCGTAGACAAACGCGCCGAGCATGAGATGGAGCGCGGCCATGTAACCAAGCTTCCAGAGCGCTACGGCGGCTGAAAACGCGAAGAGGAGCGCGGCAAGAGCGAGCGCGGCAAACGGAGTACAACCCTTTTCGAGCGGCCTTGACCTGGTCCTGTCCATCAACCTGTCAATGTCCCTGTCAAAGTAGTGGTTCAGGACGCTGGCGGCCGCTGCCGCGGCCATCGTCGCGACAGCCAGAAAAGCCGCCTTCTCAAGAGAGACGGCCCCGGGAGAAGCGATGAGGCCCACGAGAGCGCTCACCGTGATGAGCCAGCATATCCTCAGCTTGAAAAGGGGCAGGTACCTCACAACCAAAGTCATTGCTTGCTCCTTTTTACAGGCAGGCTCAACGGCCCTCGAGCCCGTCCTTCTCATCCGGCCCGTCGACATCAGCGCAGCCTTCGGTGTCGGCTTCGTGCTCAACCCAGAGCCTTTGAGACTCTTTCGTAAATATCTTCTTTGGCCTCTCGCCGCACGAAGAAGCCTCTATCTCCACAGCCGATGAAGTTGCCCTGTAAGTCACGGCCCCTTCATCGCGGGCTTCTCGCGAAGGCTCTTCTTTTTGTCCATCGTCTGCCAAAGACAAGGACGCGAAAACAAGAAAAAAACCGGCCCCCAAAATGAACGCCTTTTTCATATCGCTCCAATAAGCCCAGTCAGAGTATTTTTGATAAGTATACCACATGGACGAAAACACGGCAGAGCAGGCTTTTGTGTCGATCGAGAGGCTGGTTTTTTAAAACGGGGAAGAACTGGTGGACGTGAACTTAACGCGTCTTGGGCGCGTTATCTGAAAAAAGGTCGTAGTCGCCGGCGTCCGTGACTGTTACTTCTATGATTTCACCCGGCCTGGCTTCAATGCCGTTGACATAGACGACGCCGTCGACATCAGGCGCCTGCGACGGGGCGCGACCCTTGAGCCCACCGTCATCGAGGAGAGATTCCACGAGCACCTTGACCGGCTTTCCGATAAAGCCCCTGTTGCTCTCAAGGGATATCTCCCTCTGTACCGACATTACGGCATCGAGGCGTCCGGCCTTGGTCTTTCTCGAGACCTGCCCCTTCATGGAGTACGCTGGAGTGCCCTCCTCCCTCGAGTACATGAACGCGCCGAGACGATCGAACCTCGCCGACTCGACGAAGGAGAGAAGCTCCTCGAAGTCTTTTGCCGTCTCGCCGGGAAAGCCTACGATAAGGGATGTGCGGAGCGTAACGCCGTTAATCTCGGCCCTCAACTTTTCAATGAGCTTTTCGACCTCGGCCCTCGTGTACTTCCTGTTCATAGCCTTCAAAACGGGCGGGCTTATGTGCTGGAGCGGAAGGTCTATGTAGCTTAAAACCTTCTCTTCGTTCTTCATCATCGATATGAGGCCGTCGGTTATCCTGCCCGGGTAGAGGTAAAGGAGTCTTATCCATTCTATTCCATCGACCTTGACGAGCCTCTTAAGGAGCGTCTCGAGCCCTTCCCCCCTGTCATGTCCGAACGAGGTCGTGTCCTGGGCTATGAGGTTTATCTCTTTTATGCCCTGCGCGCCAAGCTGCTCGGCCTCTTTTACGACAGAGTCCTCTGACCTGCTCCTGAACTCTCCGCGGATCTCCGGAATGCTGCAGTAGCTGCAGTGGTTCGAGCAGCCCTCAGCGACCTTTACATAGGCGTAATGGCCGGGCGTCGAGATTATCCTCGGGGTGGTGTAGTCGTGGATGAAAGTAGGCAGGCCGACGAGCACCCGTTCCCTGAAGTCCTCGTTTATCGCCTCGGCTATCCTGTGAAATTCCCCGGTGCCGATGAAGCAGTCTACCTCAGGCATGGACTTGGCGAGGTCGTCCTTGTAGCGCTGGGAGAGGCACCCGGTGACGATGAGGCGGCGGCATCTGCCGGTCTTTTTATACTCGGCCAGAGAAAGGATGGCGTCGATAGACTCTTCCTTCGCGTCACCTATGAAGCCGCAGGTGTTCACGATGAGGACGTCGGCCTCAGGCTCTTTTGTGACAAGCTCAGCCCCTGCCTCCTTCAATATCCCGAGCATGACTTCGGAATCGACGAGGTTCTTGGGACACCCGAGAGAGACGAGACATACCTTCTGTTTGATGTGCGATTGCATGAGACAGGTATTTTACCTTGAACAGGGCTTCCCTGGCAAGGCAAACCCATTTGCCGTGCCGGCAGGCTGCACAAGGCAGGCTTTATGGAAAAGAGAATGGATATCGCCGGAAACCGGCAACGGAGATCGAAAATAACGTGGAGCAACGCGGCAATATAGGCCGCTGGCAAAGAGGCTTTTGAACGGGATGCCAGAAGAGGCTTTTCAGCTCGCCTTCATCAGCTCCCTGTACCCGTCCCTCAGCGTGTAGGCCAGCAGGATGGGGCAGCGGTAGTGCTCCTCGGAGTTGCAGTAGGCGTCGTAATCAAAGAGCTTTGGCGCCATGTGGCTTATCGAGGCGTCGCAGATGGCTTCTTCCGAAAGGTAGATGCACTTGCAGTCCATGTTTTTGTTCCTCCTTCTTTTTTTATCATCATGCCTGAAGCCTGTCACAAAAGCGTTACATCTCCATGACATGTTCAGAGCGGCTCGCTTGAAAAACCTGCCTCTATTATTCCCTATCGGTTTATTTTCCGGTTTACTTTAAGGATAAGATGGCGGGGAATAAAAAAAAGGGGCGCTCGATTTGAGCGCCCCTTCCTGAAAATCTTTCGCCTGTTCTAAAGACTGCCTCGGCCCCTTAGCCGCGCCTCATCGCCTCGAGCCTCGCTATCCTCTCCTCCATCGGCGGGTGGGTGGAAAAGAGCTTCATCATCGACCCGCCAGAGAGCGGACTGACGATGAACATGTGACTCGTTGCCGGGTTAGCGTGCATTGGTATCCTGTGGGAAGCCACATGGAGTTTTCTCAGGGCGTTAGCCAGGTACATGGGGTTGCCGGATATCTGCGCGCCTCCGTTGTCGGCCTTATACTCCCTTGAGCGCGATATCGCCATCTGCACCAGCATGGCGGCTATCGGACCGACTATCATCATGACTATGGCGGCTATGGGGCTTCCTCCCTCGCGGTCGTCAGACCTGCCGCCGAAGATCATCGACCACTGCGCCATCTGCGCGAGGTAGCTTATGGCTCCGGCAAAGGTCGCGGCTATCGTGCCGACGAGTATGTCCCTGTGCTTTATATGGGCGAGCTCGTGCGCGAGGACGCCATCGAGCTCCTCCCTGGTGAGTATCTTCATTATGCCGGTCGTCACGGCAACGACTCCGTGGGCCGGGTTCCTGCCGGTGGCAAAGGCGTTTGGCTGGTCCTGCTGCATCATGTAGACCTTGGGCATGGGGAGCCCCGCGGCCATCGAGAGCCTCATGACGCTCGAGTAGAGCTCCGGGGCCTCGGCCTCGGTCACCTGTTTGGCGCCGTACATCTTCAGTATTATCTTGTCGCTGAACCAGTAGCTGATGAAGTTCATGGCAAAGGCTATTATAAGGGCCATGGTCATCCCTGACCTGCCGCCTATGACAGCGCCGACCGCGACCAGCATCAGCGTTAGAGTTAGCATGAGAACTGCAGTCTTTAGCCCGTTCATCTTTTAGTTAGCCTCCTGCGTTGTTGTATCGTTTGAAGCTGTTGAAATTAAAAAGACCTTTACCGCGGGAATCGTGGCAATAAGTCCCCCCGGTAAAGGTCTCGCTGTTAGACACGCTAACCAGTGGCGCCGGGCCCAAGGCCGTGCTGACGGCAACACACTGTAAAGCTACTCCCCTTTACTCCGGACATGTTAGCAAAAACAGGCGCCAAAGTCAAGCGGGCCGTCCGCTTCAATCCTTTTTGCGCCCCGCGATCACGGACTTCACGGTCCTGCCGAGGTCGGTTATCCTGTAGGGCTTGGCGATAACCGCGCTGAAGCCGAACCTCGCGAAATCAGACATGATCTCATCGTTCGAGTACCCGCTCGAGACTATGACCCGGGCTCCCGGGTCTATCTCGAGGAGCCTTTTCACCGCCTCCCTGCCGCCCATGCCGGCAGGTATGGTAAGGTCCACTATCACCGCGTCGAACGGCCTGTTTGAGGCCATCTCCCTGGCGTACTTGTCTATCGCCTCAACGCCGTTCTCGGCGAACTGGACTTCATACCCGAGCTCGCGCAATATGGTCGCGGCGGCGTCCCTTACCATCTCCTCGTCGTCCATGATAAGTATCCTGCCATGGCCACGCTCGAGCTCGCCGTCGCCTCCGTCATCCTTCACTGCTGGAAGCTTTTCCGTGACAGGCAGATAGACGCTGAAGGTCGTCCCCTTGCCAATGGCGCTCTCGAGCTCTATGAAGCCGCCGTGGTTCTTGACTATCGAATAGACCGTTGCCAGTCCCAGGCCCGAGCCCTCCCTCTTCGTCGTGAAGTACGGGTCAAAGATCCTGGAGAGGTTCTCTTCCTCGATGCCCTTGCCAGTATCCGAGACCCTTATCCTCAGGAACCGGCCCTCCCTGCCCCTCTCAGAGCCTTCGGTCAGACCGGCGGTTATCCTTATGACGCCGCCATCTGGCATGGCCTGTCCGGCGTTTATGACGAGGTTGTGTATGACCTGGCTTATCTGCCCCTCGTCGGCCTCGACAGCGGGCAGGCTCCCCGGGAGCTCGACTTCGCAGCTCGTGCCAGAGCCCAGGAGCGAGAAGCTCGCTGACTCCCTTATGATGTCCGAGAGGTCGACCGGCTTCTTGAGCGGGAGGCCTCCCTTCGAGAATGTGAGCAGTTGCTTTGTCAGGTCCTTTGCCCTGTGGGCCGCGTTGTCCGCGTCGATAAGGGGCTTGCTGAGCCTCTCGTTATCCCTCAGGATGAGCCTTGCCACCGAGATGTTGCCTATTATCGCGGCAAGGAGGTTGTTGAAGTCATGTGCTATGCCTCCGGCGAGCGTGCCGAGGGATTCGAGCTTGCTGGCCTTGAGGATCTCTTCCTCCATGCGCTTTCTCTCGGTCGTCTCCCTGAAGGTCGCGAGCAGGGCGCTCTCATCCCCCCATGTCGTCGGCACGGTCCTCGCCTCGGCGTACACCTTTGTCCCACCCTTGGTGAGCTCGACGTCCTTTGCGCCAAGCGCGCTTACGCGGATGAAGAACTGCTTTCCGGCCATCTCCTCTTGCTTCGCCCCGAAAAGCTCCTCAGCGGCCCTGTTCATGAAAAAGACTGTATTGTCGAGGCCGACCACGACTATGGCGTCGGCGCTCGTCGCAAGCAGCCTCCTGTAATTCGCCTCTGACTCCTGGAGCTGCTCCGTCCTTTTCAGGACCCTTTCCTCGAGGTTCTCGTTGAGGAAGCGCAATTCCTTCTGCGTCTGGATCAGCTCCCTGTTCTGCGTCACCGCGTTCTCGTAGGTGGAAAGGAGGAACGTCAATATCCTCTTCCTGCCGGAGCTGATGGAGTACCTCTGCCCGGCGAAGCTCACCTCAACGCCGGAAGACTCGTCATCGTTTTTGCGCGCCGCCGAGATGAGCGCTTCTATCCTTGCGGCCAGAGAGCGCTCATCAAACGGCTTCGTGAAAAACGCGTCCGCCTCGACCGGCGCCTTGATTACGATATCCTTCCTGTCCATGAGCGAGGTTATGAGTATGACCGGCACGCGCGCGGTCCTCCCGTCCTTCTTCACCCGCCAGGCGAGCTCGTAGCCGTCCATGACAGGCATGACGACATCGCTTATTATCAAAGCCGGCGGCTCCTTGACGGCAAGGTCGAAACACTCCTGTCCGTTGGAGGCGACAAGGACTGAGTAGCCCCGCTTCTCGAGCATGAACTTCAACTGCTCTGCCTGTGTCGGGCTGTCCTCCGCGACGAGGATCCTCGCTCCATTTGCCCTGTCCGCCGCCGCCTGCCCTGCCGCGAGCATCGCCTCTATCCTCACGAGGAGGGCCTGCTCGTTATACGGCTTCACCACGAAATCGTCGGCCCCGCACTCCATGCCCCTTACGACCTCTCTCGGGTCCGAGAGCTGGGTGAGGAGGATGACGGGCAGGTCTTCGTAACCGTCGAGAGCCTTTATCGACTTGCACAGGTCAAAGCCGTCCATCTCCGGCATGACTATGTCGGCGATGACCAGCATCGGTTTTTCGCTCTCCAGCATGGCAAGGGCCTCAGCCCCGCTATGCGCGAGCCTCGAAGCGTACCCGGCGCGCCGGAGCGTCTCTTCAATCTGCCCGGCCTGGGTAGGGCTGTCCTCTACCACAAGTATGAATTTTCCCTGCTCAGTCTTCATGCCTTTTCTCTCCACCTGACCACGCCCTCTATCTTGGAAGGTATCCTCTCGGGAGTGAGCACATAGGCGGCCCCGCCAAGCCTGGCCGCTTCCCCGGGCATGCCATAGACGACCGAGCTCTCCTTGTCCTGTATTATCGTAACGCCGCCAAGATCCCTTATCTTTTTCATCTCATCCGCGCCGTCCCTGCCCATGCCGGTAAGGAGCACCGCCACGACCTCTCCTCCGTATGACTCGATGGCAGAGCGGAAAAGATGCGAGACAGAAGGGCGTATTCCGTTCTCTGGCGCGCCAGCGGACAAACAAAGCCTGCCGGAAGCGTCGATGCCCATGTGGTGATCATCGGGCGCGAAGTAGACGTGCCCGGCAAGCGCTCTCTCGCCGTCCTTCGCGAGAGCGACCGGCAGGCTTATCGCCGCGCCGAGCCACTCGAGCATGCCTTCGATAAAGCCGTTTGTTATGTGCTGCACAACGAGTATCGGAGCAGGAAAACCGGTGTGAAAGCCCGCCAGAACGGTCTGCAGGACAGGCGGGCCGCCGGTAGACGCGCCGATGAGCACGGCCTTGATGTTCCTCGTCTCGCGCAAAGGCTCTCTTGGCGCAAGAGGCAGCGGCCTGGTCTTGCGCCAGCGCCTGACGACCCTGACCTCGCTCATGAGCTTCACGGTTTTTATGAGCTCTCCTGCCGACCGCTCATAGTCGGCGTGCCCTATTCCAGAGGGCTTCTCGACTATGGCGAGGGCCCCGGCCTCCATGGCGCGGAAAGACTGCCCGACCTGGTCTTTGTTGTAGTTCGCGCTCACGATGACGATCGGCACCGGGTTCGTCTCCATTATCCGGCTCGTCGCCTCGTGCCCGTCCATGCGCGGCATGCTGATGTCCATCGTTATGACATCAGGCCTCGAGGTCCTGACGAACTCGACGGCCTCTTCCCCGCTGCACGCCTCTCCGGCGATCCTTATCTCAGGGTCTGACTCGAGTATGTGCTTGAGGTGCGCCCTGGCGACCGCCGAGTCATCTACAATGTATACGCTTGTCAATGAGTCCGTCCCGTTCCATCTCTATTTTCTCTGAACTCTCTCACGCGAGCCTCTCAGGCGACAAGCCTTTTGACTATCTCCAGAAGGTTGTTCTGGTTGAAGCTGCTCTTTACCACGTAGGCGTTGGCCCCGGCCTCTATGCCGCGCTCACGGTCCTCGCGCGTCTCGAGCGCGGTCACCAGCACGACCGGCAGCATTGAGAGCTCCTTGTCGGCCCTGACCCTTTTCGTCAGCTCGAAGCCGTCCATCCTCGGCATCTCGACGTCGGAGACGAGCAGGTCGAACTTTTCCGTCTTCATCAGAGTCCACGCGTCTACGCCGTCGACCGCGGTCTTCACCACGTACCCGGCTGTCTCGAGTATGTTCTTCAAAAGCATCCTCGAAGTTATCGAGTCCTCCGCGACGAGCACCGGCCTCTTTTGAGCTTCAACGCGGCCAGAGTCCTTTTTCACCGGGCTCTGGACTGCCTTTACAGCCGACCTCATGAGGTCCGGCACGTTTATTATCGGTACTGGCCTTCCCGTGCCGAGGATCGCGGCCCCGGAGATGTTGCGCACCTTTTTCAATTGCGGGCCGAGCCCCTTTACGAGGACGTCCTCCTCGCCGGTTACCGCGTCTACACCGAAAGCTATCCTTGTCCCTGACGCCGCAAGAAGGAGCACTGCCACCGGTCCTTCGGTGGCCGCCCTGTCAGGCAATCCGAGCACTCTCGAGAGAGCGGCAAAGGAGAATACCTCGCCGTCGATCGTCACTGTCTCGCGGTTCTCGGACATGCCGAACTGCTCCCTTCTGGCCCTGAAGGTCCGCTCGATGGAAGATGTCGGCACTATGAATGACTGCCCGCCTGAGGAGACGAGAACGCCCCTGAATGTAGCTATGGTAAGGGGGATGAGCATCCTGAAGGAAGTCCCGGCCTTCGATGACTCGACGTGTATCGACCCGCCGAGCCGCTCGACCTTCTCCCTGACTATGGCAAGCCCCAGCCCCCTGCCTGATATATCGGTTATTATCGGGCTCGTCGACAGGCCCGAGTGGAAGATGAGCGAAAGCGCGTCCTGAGTGCCTGGCTCGTCCGGGGCAGAGGCCTTTATTATTCCGCTCTTGACCGCGGCGGCCCTTACCCTTTGCGTGTCTATGCCGCCGCCGTCGTCCACGACCCTTATCTCGGCGGTGTTGCCGTCGGCATGGGCGACCGACAGGGTGATCCTGCCCTTTCTCGGCTTTCCGGCGCCCTCTCTCTCGGACGGCCTCTCTATGCCGTGGTCAACGCAATTTCTCACTAGGTGGAGGAGCGGGTCTTTAAGCTCCTCGAGTATCCTCCTGTCAAGCTCGAGGGTGTCGCCCTCGAAGACTATCTCGGCTTCCTTACCCTTCTTCCTCGCTATATCCCTCACGGCCATGGGAAAGGCCTCGAGGAGATTGGAAAAGGGCAGCAGCATCGTCTTCTTGGTGTCTTCAAGGAGCCCGTCTATCATGCGCCCCAGCGAGCGCGAATGCGCCCGCGTAGACCTCGACAAGCCCCTCGCTGCGGCCTCTAAGGCCGCGGCCCGCCTGTCCAGCCTGTCGAGCATCTCCTGCACGCCGGCCGAAGCAAGGGCACGGGACGGGCCGCCAAGCTCTGAGCGCAGAGCCTCTATCTCCGAGATGAGCTCCGCTGTGCGCAGCGCCTGGAAGGCCGCCTCTGATTTCAAGGGCAGCATCTCTTCGGCTTCCGACAGGAGGCTCCCGAGCCTTTCAGCGGAGACCCTCACCGTTTCGGATGCATCCTTGTGAAGGGCGCCGCCAGTCTGCCTCTTCATATCTCCTTCCGGCTGGCTGGAAGACGGCTGAGCAAAAGGCGCGGCCAAAGCGGGAGGTTCGTTTTTTGCCTCGAAGGCCGCGACAGCCGGCCCTCCGGAAGAGAGCCTCTCGAGCTCCGCGACGAGCCCCATGAACCGGCTTGAGGGAACCTCGTGGCCGCTTTCACCGGCCGACACGACGACAGCCCTCACGGCGTCGATGGCGAGGTGGAGCGTGTCGAAGAGCTCGCGCGACTGGTTTACGCGCCTGAGCTTCCACTGGGCAAAGACACTCTCGAGTGACTGGCAGAGAGCCTCGACGTCAGTGATGTTGACGGCGCGCGAGGCGCCCTTCAAGCTGTGCGCCTCGCGAAAGACCGTCTCCACGATGTCCATCTGCACCTCGATGGGCGGCATGCGCTCGAGCTCGGTAAGCCCGGCGCTCATCGTGACGACGTGCTCCATCGCCTCGGCCTTGAAGGTCGCCAGGAGCCTCTTTCTGAATTCCTTTTCCCTGTTCATTCTCAGCGAGCCTTACACCCTGTAATGGCGGACCATCTCCTTGAGCCTGCTTCCAAGCTCCTGGAGGTTCCTTATGGTTATCTCGACCTGCTTCGTGCTGGCGGCGTTCTGGGTCGTCGCCTGCTTTATGCTGTTCATGGCGACAGCCACCTGGTCCATGCCAATGAGCTGCTGCTGGCTGGAGGCCGCTATCTGTATGACGGCCTGGGACGCCTCGTTTATCGATCCGGCGAGCTTCTGTATGGTCTCTCCCGTGCCGGAGGACTGCCTTACCGTCGCTTCCACGGCCTTGCTGCCGCGCTCGGTAGCGAGGACCGCAGCGGAGCTCGACTTCTGTATGTCGTTGAGTATCGAGCGGACCTGCTTTGTCGCCTGCTTCGAGAGCTCGGACATGCTCTTTATCTCCTGGGCGACTATCATGAAGCCCTTGCCGTGCTCTCCGGCCTTTGACGCCTCTATCGACGCGTTCACGGCAAGGAGGTTGGCCTGCTCGGCTATGTCGTCGACGGCCGCTATTATCTCGCCTATAGCCTGGTTGTGCTCGGCGAGCTTTATTATCGTCCCGGCTATGTACTCGACCTGCTCCTTGATGTTGCCTATACCTTCGAGCGTCTCCTTGACGAGCCTGGTCCCGTTCTGCGAGACCTGGGCCGCGCCGAGGGCTATCTCAGAGACGTGCTTGGCCTTCTGCGACGACACGTTCGCCGTCTGCTTCACTTCCTCGACGGTCGTAGTAGTCTCGGAGACGGCTATCGCGGTCTGCTCAGTGCCTGAGGCCAGCTCAGAGGTCGTCGCGGCTATCTCATTCGACGAGCTCGCCAGGACGCTTATGGCCTCAGAGAGGTCGATCGTCTGTTTCTTCAACCGCTCGACCATCCTCGCGAAGGTCTCCGAAAGGACCCCTGTCTCGTCCTTCCTGCCGAGAGAGCGGATATTCACGGTAAGGTCGCCTGAGGCAACGCGCGCGGCCGCGTCGGATATCTCGCGAAGCGGCGCTGCGATAAACCTGTTGAGCGTCAAAGCCACAAATCCGCTTATGATTATGGCCGCGAGCCCGAGGACGATGAACAAAGTGACGTACCGGGAAGCTTCAGCCGACGACACGCTTATGTGCCCGAGCGCCTTCGTCTTCATCACGCCTTCGAGGTCAGAGACAAGGGATGCCATCTTCGCGTACCTGTCGGCCTGCACGCCCATGGCCATTGACATGGCCTCATCTTTCTTCCCGGAGTACACGAGAGGCAGGAGCTGCCTGTCCCTTGCGTCCCTGTAATCGGCGTAGGTCCTCTCAAGCTCTTCGACGAGCCTTGTTATCTCCGGCTCGTCCCGGTTCCTGTCGTACAGGATCCTGAAAAGGGAGTCTATCGAGGAGTTGACCTCCTTTATCATGGCCCGCCGGGCCTCCTGCTCAGTGCGTCCGTCCGCGGCGATCATCGTGAACAGCCCGACCCTCGCGCTCTCGAGCTTCCCCTTCATCGTGAGTACGTCGGTCGTGTTGGCGAACTCGTGGTAGAATATCTCGTCCCTGGTCTCACCCATGGAAGTGACGTTCCGTATCGCCGCCACTATCACGACGGCAAGAAAAAATATCACCAGGCCAAAGCCGCAGAACAGCTTCGCCCTCGTAGAAAGATCCTGAAACCAGCTCATGTGGGTTTCCTCCCTGGCCTAATCCGCCATCTCGTTTATTATTATGGACCTGTCGGCAAGGAGCTTGCCTCCGTCCAGCACTGTCATCCCTTTTACGCTCACCCCGGCGAGGTACTCCCCCCTCACGCCGGACAGAGTCGGGAGCTTTTTTAGCTCCTCCATCCTTATCTCCTCAACGCCTTCAACTGTATCAGCGAGCACGCCGAACCGCATCTCTCCGTTGGAGAGCACAAGGAGCCTCGTCATGTCGCTCAGGCCCTTCTCAGGCAGCTCGAAGAACTTCCTCAAGTCTATTACCGAGATGATATCGCCCCTGAGCCTCACAATGCCCAGGACGAACTCCGGCGTGCACGGCACCGGCACTATTTCGGTAGAAAGCGCGACCTCGGCCATATAGACCGACTCTATCGCGAACCTCTCGCCCCCGAGCGTGAAGACCACCGCCCTGACGCCTTCTTCCCCGGCCTCGCCGTGCGCAGGGCCTGAAGGCACGGCCAGGGCCCTGGCCCTTTTCTCGAGCGTCTCCGCGGGGCTCAGGCTTCCCGGCCTGCCTGATGCGGCTTCCTCAGCCTTTTTGATCCGTTCTTTTATCGCGTTCCAGTCAATGGTGTCTTTTTTCATATCAGTAATCTGCCGGCGTCTTGAGCGTTGAGGCGAGTATCTCGCGGAGCCTTCCCGCCATGACCCCGTCTGACTCCGGGAGCATGGCGTCGTCCTTTTCAGACTCAAGGAGCCTCAGCGCCGCGTCAAAGTGTCTCATGGCCTGCTCATGTCCACCATCCGCTTCCCTGAGCAGCTTGCCGAGCATGAAGTGCGCTATGACGAAGTCCTGGTCTATGTAGAGCGCCTTCCTCAGGTTCTCCATCGCCTCTTCCACTCTCGCCTGCTCAAGCCTTATCATGGCAAGGAGCATGTAGGCACCCTTGTTCAGGGCGTTCTCAGCCTTCACGCTCTCGCACCACCTCGAGGCCTCTTCGAGCCTGCCCATGTTTGCGCAACTCCTGGCAAGAAGCAATGCCCCTTCTTCGCCCCTGTCATCTTCATCTATGGCTTCAAGAGCCCTGGCAGCCTCAAGGTAGTTCCCATGTCCGTAGAGCACACGGGCCGCCTCAAGCAGGTCTTGAACTGCCCGCGGCTCCTGGGAAGGCCCTTCACAGGCCTCCTCCGGCGCGAGCAGAGGCCCGGCTTCCTTTTCAGGCAGGCCCTCTTCGCACGCATACGGAATAGGCATGGATGCCGCCGGAGTATCAGGCGCGCCCGTTTCTTTCCGGTATAAAACCGCCTCCCCAACGCTCACCGGCGCGAAAACCCCGGAGACGGCCCTCACGGCCTCCGCAGGAGAGATGAGAAGCCAGCCGTCGTCGACAAGGCTCCTGCCAAACCCCCTCACGACCGACCCGGCGACGGCGTCTGAAAGGTACATCAGCACGTTCCTGCACAGGATTATATCGACGCCGTTCGTGCCGTTCAGGAGCGAAGGGTAGATGTCCTCGGCGAGGTTAAGATAGCCGAAGGAGACCATCTTCCTTATCTCAGGGTCTATCCTGAAAGAGCCGCCCCCGGCCGGCGTGAAGTACTTCATCTTCAACCACTCGGGGCTGTTCCTGAAAGACCATTGCTTGTACACGCCCTCTGACGCCTTTTTCAATGAGGCGGCGTTTATGTCGGTCGCGAGGATGCTTATGTTCCAGCTCCTGATATCCGGGACGATGCGGGTGAGGAGTATGGCTATCGAGTAGGCCTCTTCCCCGGTCGAGCAACCGGCGCTCCAGATCCTTATCCTCTTGAGCTCATGCCTCGACCTCAAAAGCTCCGGGAGCACGCTGTGCTCGAGAGCCTCGAAAGAGGCGGGGTCCCTGAAAAAATAGGTCTCTCCCACGGTGAGGTGGGCGGCGAGCCTCTCTATCTGCTCTTTTTTCAGCGGGCTTGACTTCAGCCAGCGTATGAAGTCCTCTTCGCTCCCGAAGCCGAAGTCCTTAGCCGCCAGAGCTATGCCGCGCTCGAGGTCGGCAAAGCGCGATTCAGTAAAGTACAACCCCATGCACGAGGAGATGTAGCCGTTCAGGTCCGCGAGGAGCCAGTCAGGGAGCTTTCTGTCCATCTTTCCTTTTGGCCTTGAGCGCGGACTCGAGCACTTCCTCCTCTTCAATGGAAAGGAAGCTGTCTATGTCCTGGATGATTATCATGCCTTTGGCGGTCTTCACCACGCCCCTGACATGAGGCATATTGGGGAGCACCTCTCCAGGCGCGGCAATGGTAGCAGGGCCGGCCTCGATGACGCTCCCTGCCTCGTCTGCGACCATGGCGACTGTCCTCTTCGAGGAGCGGGCGATTAGCATCCTGTCTTCAGGCACAAGCTCCTTCTCAGGGAGGCCGAACCTCCGGCGCAGGTCAAAGACAGGTATCACCTGCCCGCCCAGGTCTATTACCCCGAGCACAGCCGCCGGTGCCTCCGGCAGAGGGGTCACGGCGCAGGCCGGTATCACCCTTTCGACTTTTTCAAGGGGGAGGGCGAGACGCAGCCCTTCGACCGAGAAGGGAACGATTCTTTCAGGAAAGGTCATCAAAATAGGTGGCCGCGCTTGTTTTCATGAGTGAAATATAGCCACTGGAGCATTGATAAAATACCCCAAATCAGCAAAAAATTCAATTGAATATGAACTGACAGGACTGACGCGGCCTACCTGAAAAGGGCCTGTCTTACGCGGATGGTGTACGCATCGAGCCTCTCCATGCCGGAAGAGCCCAAAGAAGCGGCCAGCTCTTCGAGAGGACGGCCCCCGGGAAGGATAAACGCCGGCGCGAGCTCAAGGAGCGGTATGGCAAGAAATGGGCGGGTATAAATCTCCCTGTCAGGGAGGTTGAGCTCCCCGAAGCTTACCTCAAGGGTCCCGTAGGCGACAAGGTCGAGGTCGATTTGGCGGGGCGCGTGTTTGTCCGCCCCGCGCCTTCTCCCGAGCGCCTCCTCAACAGGCCTCAAGACCGAATACTTGAGCTCTGAAGGAGGCCTGCCTGTCTTGAGCTCCGCGACGCAGTTGTAGAAAAACGGGCTCCCCGGAGAGTCGACAGGCTCTGTCCGGTAGACTGTCGACACTCTCACAAGCCCATCCGGAAGGAGGAGCCTCAAAGCCTCGAGTATGTTCTTTTCAGGTTCGATGTTCGACCCGGCGCCGACATAGGCCGTCTCCAAGCTCATCTCCCCCTTGTTATCTCGACTCCGACGCTCTTCGCGAACCTCAGGGCAAGGGGCTTGTCTACCCGCACCCTCACCTTCTCGACAGCCTCATCTTCGAGGCAGAGCTTCGTTATGGCCTCGGCGAGAGCCTCGATGAGGAAGAACCCTGACGACTCGACGAGAGCGAGCACCTTTTTTTTGACTTCCCTGTAATTGACGGCGTCATTGATGTCGTCGGTCCTTCCCGGGACTGCCATGTCGGTGTACAGGTCTATGTCTATCACAACGTCCTGGCGCTCTGTGCGCTCGTCGCTGTTCACTCCTATTATGCAGCGGGCGCTAAGCCCCTCTATCAGTATCCGGTCCCCGGCCATATTCCAGCAGATGCCTCCCTCCGTCGACGTTTATGACCTCCCCTATTAGGAAGTCTGATTTAAGAAGATAAAGGACCGCCTCGGCAATGTCAACAGGGTCGCCATGGCGTTTGCGCGGCACTGTCGCGTCCAGCTTCTCGAGATAGTCCATCTCTTTTCCGGGCGGCGGAAGGATAAGGCCGGGATTGACTCCGTTGACGACGACATCAGGCGCGTACTCTATCGCCATCATCCTGGTGAGCTCTGCGAGGAGGTGCTTGCTCAATATGTACTCGACGTGGTTCCAGTCGTAGCCCTTTATCCTTGAGTCTATGAGGTTCACGACCCTGCCCTTTTTCATCACCCGGCTCAAATCCCTCGCCAGCACGAAAGGGGCCCAGGCGTTGACCCGTATGTTGGAAACGAGGCCTTCGAAAGTCATGCCGCCGAGGCGGCTTTGAGGGAATATCGAGGCGTTGTTGACGAGCATGTCGACCCCTCCTGTCTCGCCGGCGACGCGCTCGATGAACCCTTCATACTCATTCCTGTCAAAATCAGCCTTCACAAGCCAGGACTTCACTCCCATCGAGGCGACGGCGTCCACAACTTCGGCGGCCTCGGCTCCTGAGTTCGAATGATGCACGATGACGTTCACGCCCTCGAGCGCCAGGGCGAGCGAGATCTGCCTTCCTATCCTCTTGCCAGCCCCTGTCACGAGGGCTGTCCTGCCTTTCAGTTCCCATGCCATGTCAGTTCTCCGGAAAAAGCCTTGAATGTGGCGCCATCTTTCAGCGTATGCGCCCTTTGAGCCCGTCAGCCGTGACAATCTCTTTTTTTCTTATCAGGGCCCTCGCGTCTTCGACCCTATCCCAAACGTTGCAGAGCATGACGCCCCTTACCCTGTTCTCCTTGAGGTAATAGAGCACGCCTTTTTTGTTCTCCACCTGCCAGTCGGAGACGACGTCGAGCCTCGAGCTCACTTCCCCCACGGCCTCGTAGCCGAAGTCAAAGAGGTCTGAGAAGAAATAGGGCATGTAGTCATACTCTTTATCCGCGCCTGCCATGTTCTCTCCGGCAAGCTTTCCCTGGCTCATGGCGTTGTCCCAGTGCTCGACCCTTTTTCTCTCTCCAAGCTCCCTGTACGGAAAAGAAGCGACATCCCCTGCCGAGTAGACGTCGGCATCCGAGGTCTGAAGCCTTGAGTTCACCTCTATGCCGTCTCCCGTTTTCAGGAGAGCGCCTTCGGCAAGCCCGGCAGATGGGGAGACCCCCGCGCCCACGATGAGTATGTCGCACTCAAGCGCCCCGCGCTCCTTCGTCAAAACTGAAAACTTTTTTTCCTTTTGTTCGAAGGCCATTGGAGTGGTATTCGCGAGCACCCTTATGCCACGGTCGATAAAGCCCCTCTGCACGCTCTGTCCAAGAGCCTCGGGCAGGACCCTGTTGCACAGGTATGCTGAAGGAAAGACCATGGTGACTGATACCTTGTTCACTGAGAGTACCGCCGCCAGCTCAGAGCCTATGAAGCCGCCGCCGATTATGATGGCAGACGCTCCGTCAAAAACCTTCTCCCTCAGAAAAAAATAGTCGTCGAGCGTCCTGAAATAGCAGACATCCCTGAGGTCTGCCCCGGGTATATCGAGCTTCCTCGGCTGACAGCCGGTCGCTATCAGGAGCTTCTCATACCCGTAGACGCGCCCTTCTTCATCCCTGAGTTCGCGCGCCCTGGCGTCGAGAGAGACGGCTTTCTTGCCAAGCATGAGCTCGACCCTGTTTTTTTCATAGAACTCAGGCGAGCCTATGAATATATCCTCGACCTTCTTCTTGCCGAGCCAGAGCTTCTTTGAAAGCGGCGGCCTGTCGTACGGCCTGTGCGCCTCAGCGCCCAGAAGCACGATGGAGCCTTCTGAGTCATGCTCCCTTATGCCTTTTATCGCCGAAGCCCCGGCGAGCCCGCCGCCAGCTATGACATACCTGTATCTGCCCTTCATAAACCCGCACACCTCCATGAACACGGCCCGGCCGGGCCTGTCTGAGTCTATCACATATTCAAAAAATACGGCTCGCGGCCGGGGAGTGCGCCAAAGGCATTATGAGAGGACTTTTTTCGGAAGGTTTCCACAGTCAAAAGACTTCCGGCAGATTATCCGGGCATTGGGTCAGAGAGTGGAGGGCGGCTTTTTGGGAGTTCTTTTTTTCGCGGAAAAGCCTTTGAGCTTTTCGGCGTCTTGCACGAGCTGGGCCATTGTCTTGTTATCGAGGACTTCCATCAGTTTTCTCTGGGCTTCCTGCCACACCTGGTGCACTGGACAGAATTCGTCCCTGTGGCATTCGCCTTTTTTGATGAGGCAGATATTGAGGAATATCGGGCCTTCTATGGCCTCTATCGCCTGGCGCAGGGTTATCTCCTGGGGCCTTCTGGCGAGGAAGAACCCTCCCCTGGCCCCGCGCCTGGATTTCACCAGCCCGGCCTTGACGAGGTGCTGCATTATCTTGGAAAGATAGCTCCTCGGCACCTCCTGCGCTTCGGCTATCTCGCTTATGAGGCAGAGCGTGCCGACAGGCTGTGCGGACATGTGAAGAATCGCCCTTACTGCGTATTCGCCATCCCTTGTTATCTGGAGCATCGCTCATACCTCAATTCAGACATTCAGGATGATTTTAGTCCTATTTAATGGCGGGGTCAAGGAAAATGAAGGGCAGGGAAGCGGATAAAAAAAGCCCCGCCTTGTGAAGGCGGGGCTTTAAAAAAAACCTGTTTTACTTATTATGCCTGTTACCTGGGCGCGGAATAACCGTAAACGGTTTCCGGGGTGGCCAGTCCTATGAATTCCCTGTAAGAGTTCTCAGACTCGAAGTAAAAGACCCTTCCGGAAGCGTCGGCAAAGGTAACGGCAGAGGCCTTGTCTATCTTCTTGCTGGTAGAGGGGTCGACCGCGGTGCGGGCGGCGGCGTTCATCCTCAAAGTCGAGGCGTAGGCGTCACCGGCGCCAAAATAGGTCTTGCCGTCGATCGCGACCGAGGAGAGCTTGTCGCCGGAGACCCTGTTGGTCACCATGTTCACCTTCTCAGGGCTCACCTGCTTGAGCCACTGGGTCGCGGGGCCGGTGACCTTCACGCTCTCAGGCGAGTTCTTCGCCTGGAGAGCCTCGAGGCGCAGGCTCGCGGCATAGGATTCCTTCACAGACTGCAGTTTCGCTATGGCCTCAGCGTTATCGCCAGCACTGGCGACTGAGGCAAACATTGAAACCGAGGCGGTCATGGCCGCAGCTACAATCAACTTTCCGATTTTCTTCTTCATTCTTCCAACCTCCGGCTAAAGTGAAACTGACATTTATAAAACGTATATTTTAATGATTTTTACAAAATAGGCAAGGACAAAAGTCACATCTCAGTTTTCCCGGAGGTGCCTGTCTACATACTGGGCCAGTATCTCCTGCATCTGGGCAGGAGGCGGCGTGGTGAAATAAAAGTTTATGACCGCGTGCGCGACCTCGTGAGCAAAGACCCCTTCGGTCAGGCTTCTGAGGCCGATATGGATGGTCCTGGACTTGTGCGAATAAAAGGCTATCGGCGCCTCTCCCATCACGCCGAGCCCCTTGTATGCGTCAACGAGGCTTTTGTCTGTCGGATGGAGGAGCACCGTGAACTTCATCTGCTCGGGATGCATGTCGAGGAGGACCTTGACCCTGAAGACTATCCTGTCGACGCTCTCTTTTATATGCGCGTTTACATTGGGGTTTTTACTGCTGACCATTGACCCTGGCCCGCCGAGCCTCCTGCCGAACTCGTGAAGGTCTGCCTCATCCCTGAAAGCGATGCGGGCGTAACGGGTCTCAAGGCCGGGCTCCTCGGCGCTCCCAGGAATAATGGAGAAGAGAGCCATGAAAAAGAGGGACAGGGAAAAGGCAAAAATAATCCACAGCCTTCTTTCAGCGGCCCAGCCTGAAGCACTCTTCACTCTCAGCTCTTTCGGCCGCCGGAGGTCTTGAAAAACCCGGCAGCTTTCCTGAGCTTTTCAAGGCTTTCCGAGGCCTTCTGAAGCTTTTCATCGAGGCCCGGCACAGTCTGTCCGTTCTTCTGACACTCACTGGCATCAATAAGGCACCCTTCAAGCCTGCCAGCCTCGTCGTTTATGGCTGAAACAGCCTTGTCCAGGCTCTCGCTCAGCCTGTTTATCCTCGAGGCGAGCTCTTCGAGCTGGTCGTTGGCCCTGAGGTTGAACCTGCTCGTCAGGTCGCCGGAGGCCATCTCGTCGATGGACTTTTCGAACCTGTAGAGCGGGCCGGCTATCTTGTGGGAATAGGCGACCATTATGATGAAGCCGGCGATGGCCGTGACGCCGATGAGGGCAAGGTTCGCGAGCAGTACGGTAGGAAGGAAATATTCGCCTGTCCCGGCGATGACGATCTCCGAGCCTGAATAGCCGGTTATGACCGTCCCCCTTGAGAGGTAGAGGAAAAGCCCTATGGCAAGGACAGACTCAAGGGCTATTAGTATGAGGAACTTTATCGAGAAATCGGTCTGGAACTCTTTTTTTATGTAGAGCTTCTTTCTTTTCGGCCTCATTGAACTCACTCCAGCCTTTCGATGGCGTCTTCGTTTACCTTGATGGCGGCGGCCTTTTTCCTTGCCTCAAGCCAGTCTTCGAGCACCCTCTCTTTTTTCTCTTCGAGGAGGCTTGTCCGCAGGGCCTCATAGACGCTTTCGATCGGAGGCGCGCCTGAAGGCTCTCTTTTCACGACCTCATACGCGAAAAAATCATCCCCTGAGCCAGCTATCCCCCTCTCCCCTGCTTCCTTGCCGAACGCCGCGAAAAGCGGGTCCATTGGGCGGATATCCTCTATGAAGAGCGGGCCCATGAGAGAGCCCTTGGTTGGCAGCTCTGAAAGGGCCGCCTCAGCCGCCTTCATGTCATGGGTCTTTATGACCCTCAGGGTTATCTTGCTCTGCATGAGCGAGTGCCTCTGCCTGACCTCGTCGTCCGTGACGATGAGCTTGTCAGCCCACTCCCTGTTCTTCTTGTCGATGAGCTCCCTTATGAGCGTCTGCTCCCAGAAGGACTTTATCGACTCGAGGAAATGCTCGTCCTGGGAAAGCCCGGCTTTCACCGCCTCGTCTATGAGGAGCTTCCTGTCGACCATCGTGTGGAGTATCTCCTCGAGACGCTCTTCGGTTAGCTTGACGCCGGGCTCCCTTCTGGAGATCGTCTTGACCTCCTTCATGAACTCCTGCATGTAAATCGGCGCTCCGTTGACAGAAGCGACCTCTTCGCCCTTGTCTTCTTTCCCGGCTGAACACGAAATAAGGAGCGCGGCGATGAGCGGAACAAAAAGGATTGATTTTCCTGAGGGCATTTTCATCCGGATATTATATTTGATTGGGCCGATTTGGGCAAGTGACTAACATCATGACTCAAGAGCCCGAATCATGCAGGCCGCTCAAAAAGCAACAGATGCGAGGAGTGAGCCGCTTACGCTGTACGCCGACAAGCGCCCAAGGCGGCAAAGCAGATGGTACTTTTTCAGCGGCCTTTCATGGCCTTCTTTATCCTCACCATCTCAAGGTTGCTCACCGCCTCCGGGCTCCGGTATATGGCGAGGGCGGCCAGATACTCCTTCTCAGCCTCATCGAACCTGCCTTCCATCTCGTAGGCGTACCCGAGATTCAGATGAGCCTTGTCCTGTCCAGGCGATTTCTTCGCGGTATCTTCCCAGAAGGCGACCTCGTTCTTCCAGACATCCATCCTGAAAAAAGCGGCCACGCCCAGCGCGATTATCACGACAGCGGCAACAGATGCCGCGGCTTTAAACCCCGCCCTTTTTCCGAGCCATGAGACAAGGAGGCCGAAGAGCACGAAAAAACCGATAGCGGGCATGTACATGTACCTGTCCGCGTAATAGACGGGAAGGGGGATTATGTTGGAGACAGGAAGGAGCCAAGCCCAGAACCACAGGAACCAGAACCTCAAGGGGCCGGAGCCCTTCCATAATACCAGCGCGAAGGCCGCGGCCCACGAGACGGCCGAAGCCAGGACAGCTGGCTCAAGGAACGAAAAATGGAGCTTCACGTCGTAAAAGCCGCTCAGGCCAGTTGGCCAGAAGATGAGCCTCACGTACTCCCAATAGACAGGGAGCATCGTCGGGTAGACCACCCCGAAGAGCACCTCCGGGGCAAGGGTCGCCCCTTCAATGGCGCTCGCGTCAGAGTGCGCGCGAAAGGCCGCGAGAGCGAAGATGAACGCAAGCGCGAAAAAAGGCGGCGTCCACTTCAGGGCCCTCGGCTCTTTTCTCAGGAATAGCTCGTAGGAAGCAAGAACAAGCGGCAGGACGACTGTAAGCGGCTTTGAGAGAAGCGAGAGCGCGAAGAGAAAAAGGCTCAGGAAATACAGGGATCTTGCCCCTTTCTCCCTGAACGAGACATAGGCGAGGATGGACGCGAATGAGAAAAAAGCGGTCAGAAGGGTCTTTCTTTCAGAGACCCAGGCCGCGTTCTCGACGTTCAACGGATGAAAGGCGAAGAAAGAGGCCGCGACAAACGAAACAAACCCGTCCCCCGCAAGCTTCCTCACGAGAAGATAGACCATGAACGAGTTCACGCCGTGCAATATTATGTTGGTGAGGTGGAACCCGGCAGGGGAGAGGCCCCAGATGGAAAAGTCGATCGCGTAGCTCAAAAGGTGGAGCGGGGCGTAATTCGAGAAGTAAGCCGTCGTGAAGATAAGCCTCAGGTTCTCGAGGGTGAGGCCGTGGACCCGTGTGTTGTCGAGGACGTACTCGCCGTCGTCCCAGGAAGGCAGAAAATCAAAGCCAACAGACTTCAAATAAAATAAAAATGAGAGCGCGAAGAGGAGCAGGCAGGTCCTGACCGGTTTTTCGTCAAAAAAACTCTTCATCCGAATCCGTCCCTTTCCGCGCTATTATGAGATATTTCAAGGGGTTTTGTCAATCTCAAGGATAAGGCCGGCCTCATCTTCACACTCCGGGGCCCGGACGAACGATTATTGAAATAATACATTTAAAAGTCTAACAAGTTCTGCTATTATTTTTAGCAATCCAGAACAGGCATGCAAACATGAGCGTAAAATTAAGAAAATCCGGCATAAATACCCTGGGCGACATTCCCTGGGGCACCCACATGTGCCTGCTTTATGAATCAAAGGAAGAGATCCTCGAGGTGCTTGTCCAGTGGTTTTGCGAAGGTTTGCGCTCTGGCGAGCTGTGCGTGTGGGTGACTTCCGGCCAGCTTTCGGCGCAGGAGGCTGCCGACGCACTGGCCAGGGAGGTGCCTGACCTTGCCTCGCATATCAGAAAAGGCTCCCTGAAGATCATGCCTTTCAACGGCCAGTACATTGAAAATGGCTCATTTTGCGCCCAGAAGGCCCTCGACGGCTGGGCCAGCCTCCTTGAAGAGGCCTCGAGGTCCGGCTATGAAGGGCTCCGGCTCACCGGCGACACCTCCTGGGTAGGCGAAAGCGACAGGGCAGGCTTCATGGAGTACGAACGGGAGGTGCAGCGCCTTTTCCGCAAGAGCCGGATGCTCACTATCTGCTCGTACCCTGTAAGCGGGCTCAAGCCGTCAGACATAACAGAGGCCGTCTCAAGCCACAGCGCTTCTCTCGTCAGGAAAGACGGCTCGTGGACAGCCGTCTGGCGGGCCGGGATTGCCGACGACGACCATGAACTGCGTGAAAAAGAGCGCCGGTGCACGCTCATAACCGAACTTGCCTCTGAGCTCGTCTTCAGGCTCGAGATAGGAGAGGCCGGAGAGCTTGGCCTCGAATGGATAACCGGGGGGCTGAGCCCTGACGCTGTCCTCGGCCCCGGCGGCATCCGCTCGCTCGACGAGTTCAAATCCGTAATACACCCTGACGACAGGGACGCCTTCACCGGCTCTTTGCGCAAGGTCCTTGCCGGAAGCCAGAGCGACACCGAGATAAGGTACCTCGCCAAATCAGGGGCCGAACGCTGGATATGCGTCCACATGGTCCCTGAACTCTACGACGGCACGAAAATAATCAAGAGCGTAATCGGCAGGGGACGGGACATAACCGAAAGAAAACAGGCGCAGGAGCGCCTGCTTGAATCTGAAAGAAAGTACAGGGGCCTTTACGAGTCCATAAGCGACGGGGTAATGCGGATCGGGATGGACGGCCGCATAACCGACTGCAACCAGGCTCTTGCCTCCATGCTTGGACGCTCCATCAAAGAACTCTCTACCCTTTCCTACACCGGCGTCACCCCGCCGGAGATGAGGAAAGATGAAGCGGAGATATTAAAGGGGCGCCTCTTCCAGAGAGGCTTCTGCGAGTACGAAAAAGAGTTCCTCACGAAAGACGGCTCGCGCCTTAGCGCTTCGGTTAGCGCCTGGCTCCTTAAAGACTCAGATGGCGCCGCTGAAGGCTTCTGGGCCTTTGTAAAGGACCTGACCGAGACAAAGGACGCCGAAAGGAAGATATTCGACGGGGAGAACCTGTTCAACGCCCTGACACTGAGCCTGCCCGGCATCTTCTACATCGTCGACAAGAACGGCAAAATACTGAAGTGGAACAGGGCGCTCGAAGAAACGACGGAATATTCGCGGACGGAGATAGCGGACATGCGCCCCGTCGACTTTTTCGACATAAGGGACAAGCTTCTCATAATCGAGAAGATAGAGCAGGCCTTCAACCTGGGCGCGGCCGAGGTCGAAGCCGGCCTCAGGACAAAGGACGGGCGGTTGATACCGTTCCACTTCAGGGCCGTGCAGACGAAGATCGGAGGCGAGCCGTACCTCATCGGCACGGGCATCGACATATCCAGATGGAAAACGGCGGAAGCGGCCCTGAGGGGAGCCCAATCCGAGCTCGAAGCCAAGGTCGAGGAGAGGACCCGCGCCATAACGGAGATAAACAGGCGGCTCAAAAAAAGCGAGGAACGCTTCAGGGTGCTTGTCGAGACAACGAGCGACTGGGTATGGGAGACAGACTCCAGCGGCGTATACACGTATGTCAGCCCGAAGGTGCGCGAGGTCCTCGGGTACGAGCCTGACGAGGTGCTCGGCAAGACCCCGTTCGACCTCATGGCTCCGGGGGAAGCAGAAAAGATAGGCGCCGAGTTCAGGAGGATAGTCGCGCTCAAAAAACCCTTCGCCCTCCTCGAGAACAAAAACATACACAAAGACGGCCATGAGGTCGTGCTCGAGACAAACGGCGCGCCGATACTCGACCCAGCCGGGAACCTCCTCGGCTACCGCGGCATGGACAGGGACATAACCGACAGGAAACGCCAGGAAGCTGAACAGGCCAGGATCGTGCAGCAGCTCGCGCAGGCGCAGAAGATGGAGGCCATAGGCGTGCTGGCTGGAGGGATAGCCCACGACTTCAACAACCTCATGGTCATAATCAGGCTCAACAACAGCCTGGCCATGAAAAAATCTGACTCGGCCGAGATAAACTCCTACCTCGAGCAGATAGACACGGCTTCAGAGCGCGCCGAAAACCTGACCAGAGGCCTCCTCATATTCTCCCGCCGACAGCCGACAGAGATAACCGCGCTCGACCTGAACCGCAAGATAACGAACACGCTTCGCATGCTCAAGCGCCTCATCAGCGAGAACATCGTCATCAGCACCTCTCTGGCCCCGGACATCGGCCTCATAAGGTCAGACAAGGCCAATATCGAGCAGATAATAATGAACCTCGTGATAAACGCGAGGGACGCCATGCCCGGCGGCGGGAAGATAACCCTCAGGACCGAAAGGGTCGACGTCGGCGGCTCCTCCCGCTCCATCGCCTCGGGGCGCCACATCAAGCTCACGGTAGAGGACACCGGCATTGGCATGGATGGGAACGTCATAAAGCAGATATTCGAGCCGTTCTTTTCCACCAAGGGGCCGCGCGGCACAGGCCTCGGGCTCGCGGTCGTGTACAACATAATCAGGGACCTCGGCGGCTGGATAGACGTCGAGAGCAGGCCAGGGGAAGGCACGAGGTTCGAGATCTACTTCCCGACGGTCGAGGAGACCGTGGAAGAAGAGAGCGAACAAGTGAGCGGCGAGGAAGAGCTCATGGGCTCAGGAGAGAGGGTCCTCCTTGTCGAGGACGAGACGCTCCTCAGAAAGAGCGTTGCCATGGTGCTCACCAGGAACGGGTACAACGTACTGGAGGCCGGTTGCGCGAGAGACGCCAGAGCGCTCTTTGAAAAAGAAGGCAGCCGCATAGACCTCGTCTTCAGCGACATGGTCCTCCAGGACAGGAACGGCATAGAGCTCATCGACGACCTCAAGGCCCTGAACAGGAAGTTCCAGGTGCTCCTCACGAGCGGGTACATGGAAGTGGACTCTTCGTTCCCGGCGATAAGGGAGAAAGGCTACCGGTTCCTGCAAAAGCCCTACGAGATACCGGACCTTCTGAGGTCGGTGGCCGCCGCCCTCGGCAAAAACACCTGATGAACCGAATCCGCTCGATAGCCAAGATAACAAGGCCAGGGTTCTCCGGCGTGTGCCTGAGGAAAAGGCTCTTCGCCAGGATCGACAAGGCAAAAAAGAGCCCGGTCATATGGATATGCGGCCCTCCGGGCGCGGGCAAGACGATCCTCGCGAGCAGCTATGTCGAGGACAGAAAGCTGCCGTGCCTCTGGTACGAGGCTGACAGGGGCGACAGCGACGTCGCCACGTTCTTTTACTACATGAGGCAGGCCGCCGCTGCGGCCGGAGGCGCCAAGGGCTCTCCCCTGCCGCTTTTCACGCCGGAGTACGCCCACGGCTCAGCCGTTTTCTCGAAAAGGTTCTTCGAAAGGCTCTTCAGCGGGATGAAACATTCTGCCTGCCTCGTCATCGACAACTACCATGAGGTCGCCCCGAAGTCCGCATTCCACGACGCGCTCAAGGAAGGCCTCTCAGCCATGCCTCAGGGCGTGAGCGCCCTGATACTCAGCCGGGGCGCCCCTCCGCCTTCTTTCGCCAAACTCCTCGCGGCAGGCTCGATCGAAGTCATCAGCCCTGACGAATTGAGCCTCACTCCCCAGGAGGCAAAGCGCATGGCCACTCTCAAGCTCGGGAAAAAATGCACCGGCAGGACAGCCGAGGGTCTCTTTTCAAAAGCCAGGGGCTGGGCCGCGGGACTGGCCATCATGCTAGAAGGGGAGAGCTCCGGCTGCAACGGGATGGAAAGCGGGGACGTCAAGGACCGCCTATTCGAGTACTTCGCCGCGGAGTTCTTCAACAGGATGGACGAGCGCACGAAGTCCGTTCTCCTCAAGACCTCACTTCTGAGCGAGTTCGACGCGCCGACAGCTGAACGGATCGCCGGGGTAAGGGAAGCCGGACAGGTGCTCTCAGGGCTCCACAAAGGCAACTTCTTCACCGAGCGCAGGCTCACTGGCCGCCCGACATACCAGTACCACCCGCTTTTCAGGGAGTTTCTGCGTGAAGAGCTTGAAAAATCGTATGGGCCGGAAGGGCTGAGCCGCCTCAGGATAAGAGCGGCCTGTGTCCTCGACGAGCTCGGGAACTCCGGGGAAGCGGCCGAGCTTTTATTGCTGGCCTCTGAATGGGGCGCGCTCGGGAGGATTATAAAAAGCTCGGCGCACGAGTTGATGGGCCAGGGCCGTCACCTGCTCCTGGGCCGCTGGCTCTCTTCCTTCCCTGAGCCGGAGCTGAAGTCAGACCCCTGGCTCCTCTTCTGGAAAGGAGCGTCCTGCCTTCCTGCTGACCCGGCCGGCGCAAGAGAGCTGCTTGCCGGGGCATACGGGCTTTTCAAGGGTCTCAAAGACCCGGCCGGAATCTACTCTTCATGGTCTGCCATTGCGGACACCTTCTTTTACGAATGGAATGATTTCCACGGCCTCGACAGCTGGATAAGAGAGCTCGAGCGGATGAGGCTCAAGTACCCTGACTACCCGTCAGCCGCTATCGAGGAGCGGGTCGTCTCGGCCATGTTCGGGGCTCTTGTATTCCGACAGCCCCACAACCCCCGCCTGCCGCTCTGGGAGGAGAGGGCCAGGGAAATATTCCTCAGGCCCCAGGCCCGCGAAGGCTCGATAATCATCGGCAACAATCTTGTCTTCTATTATCTCTGGGCAGGCAGATACGCCAAGGCCAGGGTCGTCATCGACAGGCTCTCCCACGCGCTCGGCGAGGGCGCCCCTGAGCTGGCCGCCATAATGCGCTGCCTCGTCAACGCGCTCTACAACTTTCACATATCGTGCTACAACGAGGCCCTAAGCTGGGTGGACAAGGGACTCGATCTCTCGGAGTCTTCCGGCATCACGCTCCTCAAGTCAAAGCTCTTCGGCCTCGGCTCGATGTCGAGCCTCATGGCCCAGAGGGAGATACGGGAGGCCGAGAAGTACTCCAGGGGCATGCAAAAGTCCATGGACCCGTCGAGCAACTTTGACCTGACCTACTACCACCAGCAGGCCTCGAGGCTTTCTCTCGCTAAAGGCGACACCGGCGCGGCCCTTGAGCACATAAGGGTCGCTTCAAGGTACGCCGAAGCGACCGGCGCGCCATTTCTCATCGGCATGGCCGAGGCTGTCTTTTCCTACGACCTCATCGAGGCAGGAGAGAACAAAGAGGCGAAAAAAAGGCTCGCCGGGCTGGGGCGTCTCGGACGACGGACAAAAAGCTTTCTCCTCGATTACATCCGCCTCATGAACGAAGCGCTCCTTTCCCTCAACACCGGAAAGGAGCGCGAGTGCGCATCAAGCCTGTCAAAGGCTCTTGCGATAGCGAAGACGCACGGCATAAGGTTCCTGACGCTCAATCTGCCAGGGTCTTCCGCAAGGCTCCTTGCAGAGGCTTTGAAAGCTGGCATAGAGCCTGAGCTCACCGCCGGGATAATAAGGGCCAACGCCCTTGTCTGCCCGGACCCAGGGATAGAGGACTGGCCCTTCCAGCTCAGGGTACGCGCCCTCGGCCCCTTCGAGGTCTGGAGGGATGGCGAGCTGATAGAGTTCACGAAGAAAGCGCAGCAGAAGCCCTTTGACCTCCTCAAGGCCATCATAACGCTCGGCGGGGCCAACATCTGCGAACGGGTGATAGCCGACATGCTCTGGCCTCAGGCTGAAGGGGACGCGGCTCACAGCGCCTTTGCCACGACGCTCCACAGGCTCCGCCAGCTCATAGGCCCGGACAACCTTCTCCAGCTCAGGAACGGCAGGCTCACGCTCGACGCGAAGCGCTGCTGGGTCGATTCCTGGGCCCTTGAAGCGAGCCTCAAACAGGCAAAGGAGCTTTTCAGGACAGGACGGCCTGACAGAGGCCTCAAGCACCTGGACCGCGCAATCGAATTCTACAAAGGCGACTTCCTCAGCCTTGACCATAACGCGTGGAGCGTTCAGGCCAGGGACAAAATAAGGGATGGCGTCTGCAAGGCGATACTCGAAGCCGCGCAATCGCTCGCGAATGAAGGAAAGCCGGATAAGGCTGCCGAATACCTCAGGGCCGGCCTGGACATAGACAACTGCGGCGAGAGGCTCTGCCACAAGCTCCTTGAGATATACTCTGAGACAGGCAGGCAAGAGGAGGCGGCCTCTGTCTTTGAGAAGCTCTCTCGCTCACTGGCGGCCAGGGACGGCGCAGAGCCGTCTTCGGCGACAAAAGCCCTCCTCAGGAAGCCTGGCTCTCGTTCCAATCTGTAACCAATATGTAATTATTCGCGTGCTAAAATAACGGGTATCCAAACAAGCCCGAATATCATCGAGGTGTTCTGTGCTCAAGACCGAGTGTCCGAAATGCAAGTGCTGGACCGTGCTCCCGTTTCAGACAGGGACCAGCGAGATCCAGTGCTCCCAGTGCTCGCAGCCCATGCCTGTAAAAGACGTGCACGTGTCAGCCGGGCCGTTCATGATATACCGCGAAGCCCTCACCGGCAACCTCATGAAGTACAAGAGACTTCTCGCTGAAGCTGAAGCCGAGATAAACGACCTCAGGAAAAAGGACGAGCTTACCGGCTCCTACGGCATCTCGATAAAGTCGCTCGGCCTTTTCATAACCAACCTCAGGGAGCTGCTCGACGGCTGCAGGGTCGACCCGAGGCACCCGCTGAAGCACTCGACTTCTCTGGAGTACATCTTCGAAGGGCGCGCCTCAAAGGGCGAGCTCGTGAACATAAGCGTAACAGGCGCGTGCATCGACACGAAGGACCCCTCGACAAAGGTGCGCCTGAGAAGCGATATATTAGTGAGGCTCTCTGACAAGGAAAAAGAGTTCCTCATACCCGGCAAGACCATGTGGGCCAGCTCCCCCGGGCTCATAGGCGTGAAATTCGCGTTGGTCGACGGGGAGACTCTCGAGTTCCTCAAGAATCTGATAATCGAGAAGAGCCTTAATCTCGGCAAATAAACGGCATCCGGGCTGGTCGTTCATGGAAAAAACGAGAAAATATGGCGCGGATAACGCGGACAAGACCGGCCCGGCAAAAGAGCAGGCCCTTGAGCTGATAAGCCTTCTCCTCTCGTTCGCCGTCCCCGCAGGAAGAGCAAAGACGCTCGCCGCGGCGCTCATTGAAAGGTTCGGAGGCCTCAAAGGGCTCCTTGACGCCTCCCCTGAAGAACTCGCCAATATCGACGGCATGGAGCAGGAAGCAATCTCGCTCATCGGTCTCATGAAGCCCCTTGCAGGCTCCTACCTCAAGGAGAAGATCGTTGACAGGGACATAATAGAAGACCCGAGGGACGTGATAAACTACCTGAAGCTCACGCTCTCCGGAGGGTCGGCAGAAAGGTTCATCGGCCTTTACCTCAATTCAAGAAACGAGCTCCTCGCGGCCGAAGTTTTGCACGAAGGCTCTCTCGCCCACTCGGCAGTCTACCCGAGGAAGGTCATAGAGCTCGCCATAAAGCACAACGCCAGCTCGATAATCTTCGTTCGCAGCCACCCTGAGGCTGACGCCGAGCCGACGGCGGCCGATCTGCGGCTCATGAGACGCCTCGAGGAGGCCGCGGCGACAGTCGACATCACCGTCCACGACCACATGATACTGGGCAGGCACAGCCACTTCAGCGCGAGGGCGAACGGATGGCCCTTTGAAGCGGCCTTTGCCTCACCAATGGCCGCTGAAAAAAACTCGAAGGGCTGAAAGCCTCGCTTCTCAAAGCCTCTCCACCGGCCTTCCTGCCGCTTCCACGCCGGAAGCTTCCAGCACACAGCATTCAAAGAGGCCCTGCCCGGAGTTTGACATCGACACGGCCGCCGTGTTAAATATGAGTATCTCTCAATTCAGGCAGGCTTGAAGGCTCCAGCTGTAATCAGGTGACGCTTCCCTGTCCCGCGCCTCGCGTACCCGGGAAGCGTCCTTCGAAACCGTCCTAAAAATAAAGTCTCCCAGGGCGCAGCATGGACAAGAAACTCTCGATAATGACCGCCCTCGTGCCGTTGCTCCTCTCCCCGGCAATGGCCTCCGCCGACGCGCTGTGCAATTACGATGACGTCGTCAAGATGGACAACTACCTCAAAAAGGGCAAGGAAGCGGAAAAGGCGGGCAGGACAAGGGACGCCCTCCTTTATTACATGGCTATCGACAGCTTCTGCGGAAACGGCGTGGAAGCCGTGAACTCGATGCAGCGCATTGGCGAGAAGTTCGCCGAGAAGGCCGCCGCGAAAGACCGCTTCATCTCCGAAGAGGGTCTTTTCATAAGGGTCGAGGACGAGGCCTGCCGCAGGTGGATGCGCCACTTCACCATCGAGGTCAACGCCTATGAGCCTGAAGTGCCGGGCCACTGCACCACCGCCTCAGGCGGCATGCGCCTTGACATAAACCCGCAGGCCGGAGCCTTTGACTGGTATGAGGCGACCTTCAACTACAAAGCCGCGGACCTCGCGATGCTCAAGGCCGTCAATCACAAGCCTGACGACTTCGGGACCTACGAAAGAGCCTTCAGGCATTTTGAGAAACGCGGACAGCTCAGCGCCATCCTGTACAAGCCTGACCCGCTTTACCTCAAAGAGCTCGAGAAGACCGCCATGTCCAACCTCAACGCGACACTCGCCAGCGAAGAGAAGGAATTCACCGCGCTCAGACAGCCTGCGCGCTCGGTAAAGACTCTGGAGACGGCCCTCAAGTGGGCCTCCTTCATCGGCGAAGGGGCCAAAGAGAGAGTTGTGGTGAGGGCCACTTCAAGGGCTGACGCCGCCTTCCAGTCCGACACGCCCACAGGGCTCCTTGACGCGCTCATATTCCTGAGCTTCGCCGACAAGAGCGAAGAGCATTCGGCGGTCATAGTGCGGGCGGCGGAACTCGGGCAGGCCTCCCTCGACAAAAAAGACTTCGAGCTGGCCGAGAAGTACTTCATCGTAGCAGGCAATGAGGAGATGGCCGCGACCGCAAGGAAGCTCGCGGAGCAGAGCAAGGCAGGAGGCAAAAAAGACAGGCAGTGACATGCCTGTTGAAGACTTGAATAACCGCTAAAAAGTTTTTCCTGCCGGGCCCGCGTCAGCCTCCCTGAGGAGCTTTGGCGCGCTCTCAGGCGTAACCCTCGTGACTTTTCCCTCAAGCTCCTCTTTTCCAAGCCTCAGAAATTGAGCGTAGGAACTAAGCACCCTCTTGACGTACCCTCTCGTCTCCTCGTAGGGGATCGACTCCACGAACTCGTCGGTCTCCACCGGCAAAGAGGCGGCCCATCTGGCCGCGGCGTTCGGCCCGGCATTGTATCCGGCGACCGCGAGGACGACGTCTCCATCGAACCTCCTCAATAGCTGGCCCAGATACCACCCGCCGTACCTCATGCTCGTTTCAGGCTCGAGGAGTCGCCCCTTTGTGAAGCCCTCCCCGATATCCTTCGCTATCTGGGAGCCGGTCGACGGCATTATCTGCATGAGTCCGAGCGCGCCCACAGAAGAGACGGCCTTGGGGTTGAAGTGGCTCTCCTCTCTCATGACAGCGGCAACGAGGGACGGGTCTGCCGACCCTTCCACAGCCTTCTCCCTTACCGTCTCGACGAGCCTCATCGGGTAGCCGAGCTGGATGTGGCGCTCGTCAGCGGAATTGAGCAGGTGCGTCCTGTATATCCTGAACGCCCTGTAAAAATCCTTCGCTTCATAGAAAAGCCCCGCGAGAGAGGCGAGGGCCGCCTTGTCTGACTTATGGCCCCTGGCCAGCAGGTCTATCTCTCCGGAAGAGAACTCATGGAGCCCCAGGGAAAGAAGCTCGGTCGCGGCAAGAAAGCGTCCCTCGTTCTTGAAAGGGCTTTCGGCAACAACTGACTCGCCCCCTGCCGATGCCTCGACAAATGTTTGTGCCTGGGCCGCCTGAGGCGCCTCCTGATCTCTGAGGCTTGCCATGAGGCAATAAAATGAGCGGGGAGACGCGCCGCAGACCCTCGCGAAAAGGGCTCTGGCCTCGTCCTGTCTGCCAAGCCTCTCGGCGCTCCTTGCCTTCCAGTACAGGAACTGGGTCGCGAGCCTTCCGCCGGGCCGCTGGTCAAGGTACATGGAGAAGCCATCATAAGCCTCATCAATGGCGCCTGAGGAATACGCATCCCAGCCTATCTTCCAGAACGCCTCTTCAGCGGACAAGCTCGCGCTAAAACCCTCAATTATAGTCCTGTAAACCCGGGCGCAAGCCTCTGGGTCTTTCGCGTTCTTCAACCTTGCCGTCATCATCAGGACCCTGGCGCGCTCGTCGCTCTCGCGGTGCCTCGCGGAAAGAAGCCGCTCAGATTCCAGGACGCCCTCTTGCCTGCCGAGCTTCATCGAGACCTGGGCGAGCCAGTAAAGGGCCTGGGCCTCTTTCGCGGGGGCTTTAAGGGAAAGGTACTCCCTGAGGGCCCTTTCGCTCTCCTTGTAGCGCTTGAGCCTCGCGAAGGCTATTGCCGTGTGGAAACGGGCCCTGTCAGAGAACTCCGGCTCTGTCAGGAGGCTGGAATAACCGACGATCGCCCTGCCGTAATCAGCAGAATAAAAGTAGTTCTCCGCGCGGCGGAATTTGTCTTCAACGTTGAAAGAAGCCTCTTCGAGCCCTTCGGCTGCAAGAGAAGAAAGGAGCTTGTCTGATTCGGCCGCGAAAGAGGAGGTCGGATAACCGGCGGATACGTTCTTGAGAGGCAGGACGGCCTCTTCCTCAAATCCACCCGCGAGGTAAGACTTGGCCAGAAGAAAATTGGCCTCGACGACAGAAGAGCTCTTCGGCCAGTCCAGAAGAAAACGCCTCAAGGCTCCGGCAGCCTCTTCAAGCGCGCCAGAGGCAAAGAGGGCCGCCCCTTTTTTGAAAGAAGCCCTCTCCTTGAGAGCGGTAGCAGGATATGCTGACAGGACAAAAGAGTAAGAGCCCGCGGCCTCAGTAAAACGGCCGCTTTTGAAAAGCGCCTCTGCCTGAAAAAAAACGATATAATCGTCGATGGCTTCTATTCCGGCGGCTTCCTCAAAGTACCCGGCGGCAGGCTTGTCCCCGTCGAGGGCCATGACGCCCAGAAGCAGGCTCGCCCTTTTCTCCCAGAGCGTGCCTGGAAAGAGCTCTCTTATCTCGAACAGGGCGCGCCTTGCCTCTTCAACATTGCCGAGCCCCTTCATCTTTACGGCAAAAGCGAGATAGGAAGAGGCGGGAGGCGCGTAGAGGGCCTCAGAGTCCGCCTCCTGCGGGACGCCCGGAGTGTCTATGACAAAGGCCGCGGCCTCCTCCACTGGAGTAAGGACGCAGGCCGAGGATAAAAGCAGCGCGGGGATGAAGCCCTGACACAGGCTTTTGAATGTTCTCATGACTCCCCCTCAAGTTGCGCGCATTATACCACAGACCGCTTATCCTCAAGAAGTGATATCAGTCCCATTGAAGAGCGCAAATTGCTCGTGACAACTCTTTTTGCTGTTGTATAATGCATGTTCCACCCCTTTTCGGGGATTAAGCCGCAGACAAAGGAACTGAGCGCATGGACTTTTTAGAAGAGCTTACCGCCGAATCGAAGATAGCCTATTTTTCCATGGAAGTCGGCTTCAGGAACGACATACCAACATACAGCGGCGGCCTCGGCGTCCTGGCCGGAGACACCATCAAGTCTGCGGCAGACCTCAACCTGCCGGTAGTCGCTGTCTCCCTCATCTACAAGAAGGGCTACTTCAGGCAGGAGATAGACGCCTCAGGCCGCCAGATAGAGCACCCTGAGCTATGGAACCCTGCGGAGCACATGTCGCTCCTCCCGCAGAAGGTGAAGGTCTCTATCGAGGGCCGGGAGATAGTCGTACAGGCCTGGGTCTACAACATAACGAGCCTCGCGACCAAGTGGAAGGTGCCGATATTCTTCCTCGACACCGATGTCCCTGAAAACTCTCCGGAAGACAGGGCCATAACCGACACCCTCTACGGCGGGGACGACCGCTACAGATTGAAGCAGGAGGTCGTGCTCGGCATAGGCGGGGTGCGCATGCTGCGCGCCCTGGGCTTCAAGATAAAAAAATACCACATGAACGAAGGGCACGCCGCGCTCCTTACGCTCGAGCTCCTCAACAGGTACAAGAAGGACATAGAGTCTGTCTGGGACGAGCGCGAGATCTGGGACACCGAGCGCATAAAAGACCTGTGCGTCTTCACGACTCACACGCCTGTGGAGGCCGGGCACGACAGGTTCGCCTACGAGCTCGTTAAGGAAGTCGCTGGAGAGATCATCCCCATCGATGTATTAAAGGAACTCGGCAGCAAGGACAAGCTAAACATGACCCGCCTTGCCATGAACCTCAGCCAGTACATAAACGGGGTTGCCAAGAAGCACCGCGACGTCTCACAGGTGCTCTTCCCCGGCTACAAGATACAGGCCATAACCAACGGCGTGCACACCTTTACCTGGGTCTCCGAACCGTTCGCGCGGCTCTATGACAAGTACATGCCGGGCTGGGCCAACGAGCCCGAGCTTTTCGTGAGGATCGCCAGAATACCAGAGGACGAGCTCTGGGGCGCGCACATGACCGCCAAAAGAGCGCTCATAGACTATGTCAACGAGAAGACCGGCGTCGGCATGGACTACGACACGCTCACCATAGGCTTTGCCAGAAGGTCGACGGCCTACAAGAGGGCCAACCTCCTCATGTGGGACATCGAGCGGCTCAAGAAAATAGGCAAGGACAAGATTCAGGTCATATACGCCGGAAAGGCGCATCCCAGGGACGTCGAGGGAAAAAAGAACATCGAGCTGATAATAAAGACCGCCGCCGAGCTCAAGGCTGACATCAAGATCGTCTATCTCGAGAACTACAACATGGATCTCGGCTTGAAGCTCGCCTCCGGCGTTGACATCTGGCTCAACACGCCGATGAGGCCGAGGGAGGCCTCAGGCACGAGCGGCATGAAGGCTTCCCACAACGGAGTATTGAACTTCAGCATACTCGATGGCTGGTGGATAGAGGGGCACATCGAAGGGTACACAGGCTGGTCGATAGGCCCTGCCCCGACTGAATTGAGCCTCATCAAGCCGACGGACGAAGCCGACGCGGACGACCTGTACTTCAAGCTGGAAACCCAGGTCATCCCGACCTATTACGAGAAACGCCACATATGGCTTCGCATGATGGAGAACTCCATCGGGAAGATTGCCTACTACTTCAACTCGCACAGGATGATGAGAAGGTATGTGACTGAGGCTTACATAAGGTAGGACTGACTGGTGCGCGCAGCGCACCCTACGAAACGCCCCTCTTTCCTAAAGAGGGGCGGGGGGAGATTATTTTCAAGCGCCGCTTGTTAATCCCCCTTACTCCCCCTTTAGAAAAGGGGGAAAATTAAAACAGAATCTCACCAATAAAAAAACGGCCCTGTTTCCAGGGCCGTTTTTTTATTACCTGAAACTAAAGTCAGGCAGGTCGCTCAAAAAGCTCCAGATGCGAGGAATCGAGGAGCGAGGAATGAAGCGTACTTTCCTGTACGCCGCAAAGACGAACGACGAAGATGACAAAGCAGATGGACTTTTTGAGCGACCTGCTATGGCGTTCTTCCGCTCTTAAGATAAATCCTGCACTCATCGCTCCCTATCCAGTCTATCTTCATCATGTTCGTCGCGCCCCTCATGCCGACCTTCGTCCCCGACACGACTATTATCGTATCTCCGAAGTCGGCAAGCCCGTTGTCAAGGAGCGCCGCCTCTCCCCTGCATATCATCTCGTCGGTATGCTCTCCGAATTGGACCATGTACGGCGTGACCCCCCAGACTAAAGAGAGAGCGCGCCATGTGAGCGGCTGGTTAGTAAAGGCGACGACAGGCGTCACGGGCCTGAGCTTTGAAAGGAGCCTTGCCGTCTCGCCTGTCTCGGTGAATACGACTATCGCCTTCGGGTTCACCTCGACAGAGGCGGCGTTCGCCGCGTAAGCGACAGCCTGCGCGAACGACCCGGCAGGCCCCTTCTTTCTTCTGACAGGGTACTTTTGCGCGAGCGCGGCCTCTTCAGCCTCCAGCGTCACGCGCACCATTATCTCGACGACCTTCACCGGGTATTTGCCCACGGCCGTCTCGCCTGAGAGCATCAGGGCGTCCGTGCCGTCGAATACCGCGTTGGCGACATCAGAGGCCTCCGCCCTCGTGGGCCTCGGGTTCTCTATCATCGACTCCATCATCTGGGTCGCGGTAATGACGAGCTTACCCGCTTCGTTGGCTTTTGTTATGAGCTTTTTCTGGAGGACGGGTATCGCCTCGGTGGAGAGCTCCACGCCGAGATCCCCCCTCGCAATCATTATGCCGTCAGACTCGTCGAGTATCGCGTCGAGGTTCTCTATGGCCTCGGCCTTCTCTATCTTGGCGATGACCGGTATGTCCGCGCCCTTTGCCCTTATGCGCTCGCGCAGGCCGGTTATGTCGGACGGCCTCCTCACGAACGAGAGCGCGACATAATCGACGCCCTGATTGATGCCGAACTCAAGGTCAGCCGCGTCCTTCTCTGAGACGCAAGGCGCGCTCACGCCGACGCCCGGCAGGTTCATGCCTTTTTTTTCCTTGAGCGGGCCGCCGTAGACTACAACGCACCTTATGTTCCCACCCTCCACGCCGAGGACTTTTACCTCTATGAGGCCGTCGTCCATCAGTATCCGGTCACCCGGCTTGACGTCCTTGTACAAATCGGCGTAGGTCGTCGATATAGTGCGCTCGTCGCCGTCAAGGTCTGACGCGGTGATAATTATCTCCTGGCCTACCTTGAGCTCGACAGACGGAGTTTTGAGCCTGCCGACCCTTATCTTCGGCCCCTGCAGGTCGAGGAGTATGGCGACCGGCGCGTCCAGCTTCCTTGCGGCCTCCCGTATGTTCGAGATTACCTTCGCGTGTCCGTCGCGCGTGCCGTGCGAGAGGTTCAATCGCAATACATTTGCGCCAGCTTGAATCAGCCCCTCTATGACTTCAAGAGAGGCTGAGGCCGGGCCTATCGTGGCTATTATCTTTGTCTTTCTATGCGGGATTTCAGGCATGGACGCGTGCTCCGTCAGGAGTGTCGTGTGCGTTGGGAACTGCAAAAACTCTGACCGGGATGTATCATCCCATTACAGGCCGCCCGAGTCAACAGGCAAGGGCTCCCTTGACAAAAAACAGGAATGCCATTTTAATTGGAGTGCGCCCCTCGCTCAACCAGCTGCCGGGCCGCGAGGAGGACCCATGGACTTCGGAAAGATGAAGATCTTCCCTGTAAGCGACGGCGCGTTCAGGCTCGACGGAGGCGCGATGTTCGGGGTCGTGCCACGCACCATCTGGGAGAAAAAAAACGCGCCGGATGCTCTCAACAGGGTCTCTCTCGGCATCAACGCCCTCCTCATACAGACAGGTTCGAGGAACATACTCGTTGACACAGGCATAGGCGACAAGGGCTCGGAGAAGTTCAACTCCATCTACGGCATAGAAAAAAGAGAGACTCTCGCGTTCTCTTTGTCGACGATTGGAGTAAGCCCGAAAGACATCGACACGGTCATCTGCACGCACCTCCACTTCGACCACGCCGGAGGCAACACAGTGTCAGAGGGCGGGGTATTCAGGCCAGCGTTCCCGAACGCGCGCTACATCGTGCAACGCGGGGAATGGGAGGCGGCCACAAACCCCAACGAGAGGACGAGGGCGAGTTACAGGCCCGAGGACTTTCTCCCCCTCCTTGACGCAGGGCAGATAGAGTTCATTGAAGGCGACGGCGAAGTCGCCAAAGGGGTAGCCGTGTTCAGGACCTCGGGGCACAACAGGGACATGCAGCTCGTGAGCATCCGCTCCCAGGGCAGGACAGCCGTGTTCCTCGGCGACATCATACCTACCACCGCGCACCTTCACCTGCCGTACATCATGGGGTATGACCTCTTTCCGCTCGAGACACTCAAAGCCAAAAAAGAGATCCTATCGCAGGCGGCGGCTGAAAAGTGGCTACTCATATTCGAGCACGACCCTGACGCGAAGATGGGCTATGTGACGCTCAAGCACGAAAGCCCTGTATTCGAAAAAGCGCTCTAAAGGAGAGCCCTCTTAAACCACCGGCACGTCTCTCCATTCGCCGGGCTTGAGGCCGTCGAGCGCCCATTGGCCAATGCTTACCCTTATGAGCCTCAAAGCCGGATGCCCAACAGCGGCTGTCATGCGGCGCACCTGCCTGTTTTTTCCCTCTGTTATTGTCATCCTCAGCCAGCTGTCAGCGACGCTCTTCCTGAAACGTATCGGCGGCTTCCGCGGCCATATGTCAACCTCATGGCCGAGAAATTCTACCATGGCGGGCCTTGTCATGCCGTCTTTGAGGAGAACGCCTCTTCTGAGCTTATCGAGGCTGGCTTCATCAGGGACTCCTTCCACCTGCACGAGGTATGTCTTGGGGAGCTTGTTTGAAGGGTCTGAGATGAGGTGCTGCAACCTGCCGGAGTCAGTGAGCGCGACAAGTCCTTCGCTGTCATAATCGAGACGGCCGGCCGCGTAGACGCCCGGCGCGTCGACATAATCGGCAAGGGTCGCCCTCCCCTCTTTGTCGGTGAACTGGCACAAAACCTGAAAGGGCTTGTTAAGGAGTATGAGGCGTGCACCAGGGGATAGCGCGGCCCTGCCGGAACAGGCCCCTTTTCTCACCTTACAGGCCTCGAGGCCACGAGCCACATGTTGTCGCTCGTCGGGAGCCTGTCGAAAAAGGAGAACTTCTCGATTGAGAAACCGGCGCCCTTCAGAACGGCGCTGAGGCTTGACGGCGTGAAGTAGTTCACATGGTCAGGGTACCTGAAGCCGCACCAGTTTTTGCCTGTTACGCGCCTGTTGAGACAACCGAAGTTCGGCACCTTGATTATGAGGCGGCCGCCCGGCTTCAATACGCGGCGGGCTTCTTTCAATACCTCTTTCGGGTGTACCTCATGCTCGAGGAAGGCGGACATTATCACGCAGTCGAACCTTCCCTCCTCGAACCTGGCAAGCCCGTCAAGAGAGCTGGCGTTGATTATCTCCCCGCCTCGCCCGGCGATCTCCTTCACGGCGGCCCTGGCGAGCTGTCTTGATATCTCTATGCCGAACGGCACGCAGCCCTCTCCGAGGCTTTTGAGAATATGGCCACCGGCGCAGCCGACCTCAAGGACGCTGCCCCTTATCGAGAGCGTCTTCAAGAGGTCGCGGAGCTTGTTCCGTTTAAGGTACTTTCCCTTGAACTCCTTGTTCTTCGTGCTTATCCAGTACAGAAGAGGGTTTCTCTTGCGCCTGAAGGCGGTCTCCTCAGCGAAGGTCTTCTCCCAAGCGAAGTTCTCCTCAAGCTCGGCATACGGCGGCGGGTTCTCGAGATAGACAAAAGAGCAGTTCTTGCATTCCTTTATCTTCCATTCGCCTTTTGAGTACTTTGACCCGGGCCTGACTTTGTTGTCCGTACCGCAGAGCGGGCAGACCCTGTGTAAATGAGCCATTAATAACTTCTCCTTTTTCGGAGAATAATTATACGCTTCAACCATGCTTCAAACCAGTTTTTTCTGAACGCCGGCGGAAGTGAAAGACTCAAGTGGTGCGGCTAATGGAGTCGCGGGATGGCGTGAAAGCGCGCCAGACGGGGAGGCGTCAAAAACCCTTTCGCGAGTGCCTGGTCAGGTACTCGAGTATGGTGCCCCTTTCCTCATCGTTGAGGAAGTGGACCATGCCCTGCTCAGCGGCGTTCTTCTCCATCCTGGCCACCACATTTTTCCAGCCTACGCTTGTGTGCACCAGGGGATGGAACGGCTTGTGACACAGGCCGCACTTGCTCTCGTAAACATGGGTCTGGGGCTCTCCTGGCTCGGGCATGGACTGCTCCACGC
The DNA here is from genome assembly GCA_020846435.1 of Deltaproteobacteria bacterium. Classification (GTDB taxonomy): domain Bacteria; phylum Desulfobacterota; class GWC2-55-46; order GWC2-55-46; family GWC2-55-46; genus GWA2-54-12. The sequence goes on along the minus strand of JADLDY010000037.1, from coordinate 37,689 downwards.
AGCCGGTTGCAAGGAGGATGAAAAAAGACAGGAACGCCAGAAAGCCGGATGCTCTCAGCAGGCGCGTCTTCTGAATGTGAACGGCTTTTTGCCGTATGTTTTTTCCCATAGAAAATCTCACGCTGCATGCCTCTGAAACGCCCGGGGCTCTCAAGGCGCTCTCAAGCCTCATCAGGCGTACTTGTTGTACAGGACGTAGCAGAGGATCATGATAAGGATAAGCCCTCCGTAAACCCCCATCTGCATCATGCCCTGGTAGACTTCGACATCTCCCATCGTGCTCGACATCTGGGTAAGGAGCAACCCCCTGACGCTCGCGATGAAACCTATGTAGAAGAACGGGTTAAGGGAGAACTTATGCTGGTTGATGAGGTTCCTGACCTGCTTGAAGAGCTCCATGATGATGAGCGCGAAGAGCATCTCGCTCAGGAGGTGCGGCACGGTATGCTGCGTCCACAGGAAGATGGCGTCGTACATTGCGTCGAATATCAACTGCCCGGCCAGGTAAATAAGTCCGAATGCCACGATTATGAGGATGCCGTAATCAGCGACCCTGAAGACCGTGTTGAGCCTCTTTAAAAAAACTGATCCGCCGTGTTTCCTGTCTTCCATGGTGAACCCTCCTGCGGTTCTTATCGGACGCGAAAGGATGAATGTTTATAATAAAAACACAAGATATGTATACTCTATCAAAGATTAGAACAAGATGAATGCCTGGATATCGGCAATCATTATACCGGGTTTGAAAGCTGGCGCCAGGCCTCAGCGCCTTTCGGTAATCCTGGTTCTGCCTTTAAGCCCTCGTTATTCCAATATATCTTTTTTTACGGGATTGCAAACGACCATTAGACCCTGTGAAGTCAGCACAGGCTCACAGGCACGGTCTGGGCACGATCCGTTACATGCCTTTGAAACCCGTCACTCCTTCACCACGGCGGAGGCATTCGAGTCAAAAGGGTTTGTCCTTATCGCCAGCGAGAACAGGAACGGGTAACTGGATTTCAGGTGCTTCATGTAGGAAAACCACTCCGGCGCGAGCGCGCAGTAGACCCTCTTTATGTCGCCGTTCAGGTGTTTGAGGTCGGCTTCCGGAAGCTCTTTGATATTAACCCTGTGTGACAGCTCCTCCGAGAGGTGGGCTACCGCCATCAAAAGGTCGGTGAAGGACTCATGCTCCAGAAGCGTAGGGTTCTCCATCAATTGCACGAAAAGGCCTCTCCCGCTGGCAAGCAGGACCTTGAGCTCTTCGGGCTCTTCCCTGTTCATCTCCGTCGCATACTCACGAGTAGAAAAGCGTTTGCAGATATTACGGAACTCGGCGTCAGTCTTGTGATGGGCCCCGGCAAGCTCAACGCGCACTTTTTGAGCGTCCGGGTCGCCTGCCGACAGACGGGCCAGCAAAGAGGCGCCTATCTCGCTGAAAAAGACGCCGATGAGCATGTTCAGCTTCTCAAGCCTGGCTTTTGCTTCCATCCGCGAGAACAACTGATGAATCACCATGGTGACCAGAAAGACTTCCACGGGCAGGAAAGCAAGGTCAGTTATAAGATACGAAAATATGTGGTGCGAATCCCTGAACAGCGCGTAATGGACAAGGTACATGAAAGCCGAAAGCGTCAGGAGCGCCGCCCCTGTTATCAACTGCCATCTATAACCGTGCATAAGTCTATGAAAGTCCTTCCATATGTTTTTTTACCAGTCCGCGAGCGCATGCTTCCCGCTCAGGCAGACCAGTTGAATTGTGATCAGTAAAACGCTCTAATCGTGTGGTTTTTAACTGGTGCCCGAGGCCGGGGTCGAACCGGCACGGTGTTGCCACCTCGGGATTTTAAGTCCCGTGCGTCTGCCAATTCCGCCACTCGGGCCTGTGGGAGTGTGAAAGGCTGAAATACAATAAAAAATTATCAAATATTCAAGGCCCTGTCAATCGTTGCCGATATTCATATTATCAAACTGCTGGCAGCATATTAACGCGGCTGCCTGAATCAGGCGTCAAAGACGCGCCAGAGATTACCGGTTCCTTGACAATTGTGAAACTATTGATATAATCTTGAAAAATTCTTTTCTGACAGAGGCGTGGCTGCCATTCGCGGCCCTGCCAGAATGCGTCCAGAGTCTCATCCCTGCGTTATTCAGACATAGATACCCATTCCAAAGGAGGTTTATTTGATGAGAACAAAAATGTTCGTCGCAGTAGCCGCGCTTTTCCTGTTCGCGCTCTCGCTCTACGTGCCGCAGGAGGCCTCGGCTGTCCCGGCTTTCGCGAGACAGACCGGAATGGCCTGCAACACCTGCCATTTTCAACACTTCCCGACCCTTAACTCGTTTGGCCGGGCCTTCAAGGCGGGCGGTTACACAATGGTAGGCGGCCAGAGCCTCATAGAAGGCGACTTCCTCTCCATGCCTTCGACCCTCAACGCCTCTCTCATCACCAAGGTCAGGTTCCAGAAGACGGACGGGGCAGTCGAGACCGGCACCAACAAGGGCGAGTTCCAGTTCCCTGACGAAGCGGCCCTCCTCATTGGCGGCCGCGCCGGAGAGCATGTCGGCTTCCTGCTCGAAGCGTCCCTGAAGGATGGAGACAGCCGTTTCACCTCTTTCAAAATGCCTTTCACCTACACGATAGCCAATGACACCAAGCTGTCCGTGATACCTTTCAGCACTGACGCGGCAGGAGCCGCGTACGGTTACGAGCTCTTCAACACCGGCGCACTCAGGATAGACCGCCCCATAGAGCACAGGGAGCAGATCTCGGCACAGCAGTTCCTCGGCAGTGACGTATCCGCGACAGGTATTGCCTTTGTCGTGCACAGGGACCTTTACCACGCGAACTACACGATGTGGTCCAACAACCACGGAGACACCGACGCCGGCCCGTACCTCCATTACGCAAGGCTCGCCTTCACCCCGACCTACGCCGGATGGGACCTCGGAGTTGGCTTGCAGTGGTGGGGCGGCACAGGCAAGATGTCTAGCGCCTACACCAAGGCCGACCTATGGGCCATTGACGCGCAGGCACAGGGCATGGTAGCCGCCTTCCCCGTAGGCGTTTACGTCAGCTACGGCAAGGCAGGCAAGAGCGACGCTGGCGAGGCAGCGAACCTGTTCAACGGCAGCCTTACCGATGACACCGACGCGTTCGGACTTCTGGTTGAAGTGGGCGTCATACCCAACAGGCTCACTCTCGCCGCCGGATACCTTACCGGCAACGCGGCCGGCTCAAGCGCTTCGGCCGGCATGAACGGCAACACCGCCGCCGGCTCGCAGACAGCCTTCACGCTTGGCGCGAACTACCAGCTCACGCAGAACGTGAACCTGGTCTGGAACTCCTCCTTCCACGGCGGAGACGCCTTTGACCCAGACCCGGCAAACGGCGACCAGCTCCACACCGCCCAGATATTCGCGGCCTTCTAAAAGAGGCTGACGCTCTTAAAAAGGGAGGGCCGTCCGGCCCTCCCTTTTTTTATTGCCCGCAAAAATTCTCTTCTGTATATTTAGGAAAAAACAGAGGTACTCTCATGGCAGGAAACCACAGAAAACTCATCCCGTTTTTATCTCTCCTTCTTTTGATCTTTGCCGGCTGCGCCGGGCCGCTCGAGGTAAAATACGAGCCCAAGACGCAGGGCCAGTTCAAAACAAAAGAGGCTCTACCAGTATTCGTCTCCAGATTCGAGGACAAAAGGGACCTCTCAAGGAGCCAGTCCAAAAACCCCAGGACCATCGGCAGGATTCTCTCGACCGTCTCTGACATGAACGCAAGCGAGCTCACGCTCTCTGAAAACGCCGCTGACATAACGACAAGGGCCTTTGAAAAAGAGCTCGCGCTCTCCGGCTTCACAGTCGTCACCGAAACCGGGAAGGCCGGATACGTCGTCTCAGGCGAGGTTCGCGAATTCAGCCTCAATGTCGGCTCAACGGACGACATAGCGATCGAGATATCCTCCGTATTAAAGGAAGCCGGTACAGGAAAAACTCTCTGGACAGGGGTTGAGGCTGAAAAGGGCGAGAGGTTCGCCGGGGTGATGGGCAACTCACGGACGACTCTCTCCAATTATATCGGCGCCTCCCTCCAGAAGGCCATAAGGCGGTCTATCGCGGAGATGGGTGCGCATCTGCCTGCCGTTGCCGGGGGCGCCCCGATTATAAAAGATGAAGCCGGAACACAGCCGGATATGGCCTCAGGAACTGCCGCGATAAACTCGGCCCCTGAACGAGCGAAGGTTTACATCAACGGCGTTTATTACGGCCTCACACCCTTGAAGATAGACCTCGCGCCGGGCGTCTACGAGATAACGTTAAAAAACAAGGGGTTCCAACAGGCTACAGAGAAGGTCTCGATAAGGCAGGGAGCGACGACCGAGATGGAAATGGAACTGGAAAAAGAATAAGCAGTTCAGGCTTTCGAGAGTTTGAACAAAATGAAAAGGGGCCAAGAGGCCCCTTTTTTTTGCGGTTAAATGGAAAAACAGGCATTTGTTGGACTGCTTTTTTCCAATCCGTCGGCTCTCCGGTTTTTTACCCCGGAGCCTCTTTAGGTGGTTTGCACGCACCCTGCGGATGGAGGGTTTTTGACCCTTTCATCAGTCCGGTCAACGCCTGTTTCTCTACCTTAATTATAGCAGAAATACGACAGAGGCGCAATCAGCCGAAGTATCTATCAAGTAGTATTTTTTGGTATTTTTCAGGTTATTCAGGAGGAAAAAAGAAGGGAAATATTAAAAGGCGCACCCTGGGAGATTGAGGATTGTTACAGGTGGCGGTCCAGAGAGGCGGTTAAGGCTTCCGGCTTCGGGTGATGCTCCCGCATAACCCGGTCGGCTTGCACACCCCGCATCGGAAGGACCCCTCGCGGAAGCGACTTGAAGCTCATCTCCAAACGGATGCGCCTTTTACTAATATTATGATACTCCTGTTGCGCTCATATGTCAACTGCGTGAGCCTTCATGCTCGCACGCATTACGCGACAAGGCAGATGGGACTTTTTGAGCGCCCTGCCTAAGGCCGTGTCTTCCACCGCCTGTGCACCCAGAACCACTGGTCAGGGCGCGTGCGTATCGCCTTTTCCACGGCTTTTGTCAGCGTGGCCGTGTTAGTCTCAGTGTCTGCGTCCCTGTCCCCGGTATCAACGATAGCGATCTCGTCCCAGACCTCGACGACGTGCTTATGTCCGTCCCTCGAAATGAAGACCGGCAGGACAGCCGCGCCTGTTTTTTGCGCGAGCAGGGCAGGCCCCTTGTTGGTCGAGGCCGGGACCCCGAAGAAATCGACAAAGACGCCCTCGTGGCTCATGGTGTTCTGATCGACGAGGATCATGGCGACCGCGTTCGCGTTAAGACGCCTCACGAGCGGCAGCATGGCCTTTACCTTGTAGACGATATTTATGCCGGACCTCGTCCTCACCCACCTGACGAACTGCTCGATCAATGGCGAGTCCATCTTCCTTACGACCAGCTCAAGCGAGTAGCCCTTGTGACCGAGAGAAGCGTGAAGGAGCTCCCAGTTGCCGTAATGCGCCGTGACGAGGAGGACTCCCTTTCCACGTTCAAGAGCCTTTTCTATCTTCTCGAGCCCCTTGAACTCGACTATCGCCTCGACCCCTTTTTTCCCGAGCCAGGGCATCCTCAAAAACTCGAAGAGCATTATGCCAAGGTTCCTGAAGACCCGGGCGGCAATCCTCTCGCGCTCGGAGGCGCTGAGGCTTTCTCCGAAAGCCCTCTCAAGGTTCTCGAGAGCGGTCTTCCAGTGGCGCTTCAGGATGCGGCGGGCGAGAGAGCCGAGAATGGAGCCGGCGGCGCGCCCCAGCCACACCGGCAGATGGCCGAACGCGAAAGAGAGTGCCTTGAGGAAAAAGATGATCACCAGACCCCCCTCAAAACAGGCGAAAGGTACGTGTCGAACTGCGCCTGCTCCATCTCGGCGTCTATCCTCAACGCCCATACGTTCGCGCACTTTATCCTGGCCTTGAGCTTGCAGGCGTCCTTTTCAGTCGTCAGCACCATCGAGGAGGCGGCGGCCTTCTCGATCGCGGCGATATCTTTCTCATCATAGGCATGATGGTCAGGAAAGACAAGGGGCCCCTCAACGAGAGCTCCGAGTCCGGCAAGGGTCGAGAGGAAAGACGGCGGGTTTGCTATGCCGCAGACAGGAACAATCTTTTTTCCGGCGATGAAGAGGGCTGGCCGCTCTTCCCCGGTAATGATGTCGTATATCGCCGTGGGGCTGTAATTGAAGGGCATGCACGGCACCGAGTACCTCTTGAGCGCCTCCCGCTCCCTGCCCTCCGGCAGCCCTCCCTTGACGAGCGCGATGTCAGCCCTCCTCATGGAAGATATTGGCTCGCGCAGAGTCCCTCTCGGGATAAGATAGCCAGGGCCAAAGCCCTCGGCGCCGTCTATGAGCACTATGTTGACGTCGCGCCTGAGCCTCAAATGCTGAAACGCGTCGTCGAGCAGTATGACGTCCGGAGAGAAACGCTCGATTATGAACCTGCCTCCCTTTACCCTGTCAGCGCATACGACGACGGGAACTCCCTTGAGCCTCGTTGCCATGAGATACGGCTCGTCCCCGGCCTCTTCAGGGCCCAGTAAAATCTCTTTTCCATCGGAGACTATCGCCGCGCCCTTTGAAGAACCCTTATAGCCCCGGCTCAGGACAACGACCTTCCTGCCGCTCTTCTGGAAGAACCCCGCCAAAAATATTGTGACCGGCGTCTTGCCGGTCCCTCCGACAGTGATGTTGCCGACGGAGACGACCTTTCTCGGCAGAGCGTACGACGGCAGGATGTTCAGCCTGTAAAAAAGCGCCCTTGCCCTTACTGCGGCCCCGTAGACAAACGAGAGCGGGCGCAGAACGACGAGGGCAAGAAGCCCCGCGTCTTTCTTTCTCATCGCGCCGTCTATCCAGGAACGCACTGTCACGCTCAACTCCTCAGGAGCTTTTCAATCGAGGCGGCCGTGCGCTCGGAAGCGCCCCTGTTCTCCTCGACTACCTTCTTCGCGTTGGCGCCCGTCCTCTTCAGCAACAGCTCATTCGAAAGGAGAGAACGCAAAGCTTCTGTAAGCTCTTTTTCATCGGCCGCCCTTATGCCGCCGCCCTTGTTTTCGAGGAGCTCAGCCATGCCGAGGTACGTCGTGAGATGGCTTCCGTAGACCACAGGCTTGCCGAAGTACGCTGGCTCAAGAAGGTTATGCCCGCCTATGCCCGGCACGAGAGAGCCGCCGACTACCGCGATGTCGGAAAAGGAGTAGACTGTCATCAGCTCGCCTATCGAGTCGAGGAGAACGACGTCGGCGCTCCCTCCCTTTGAACGGCGGCTGAAGTTGAGCCCGGACTTTTTTATTAGCCCCTCGACTTCTGTAAACCTCTCAGGGTGGCGCGGGGCTATGATGAGCTTCAACCCGTCGAATTCGGCGGCAAGGCTCCTGAACGCCTCGAGGAGCATCTCCTCTTCGCCGGGGTGGGTAGAGCCAGCGGTTATGACTTTTGTGCCGGGGCCCACGCCTGTCATCTCCTTGAGCTTGGAGACGAACTGGCTGTCCATGAGAGAGGGCGAGAGGTCGAATTTTATGTTGCCCGAGACAAGGGCCCTCTCGCGAGTCACGCCGGCAAGCACGGCCTTTTCAAGGTCTGCGTCGGTTCTCGCGAGAAAGAGGCTGACCCTCGAGAAGACGTCCTTGAACAAAAAAGAGAAGCGAGCGTACCTTTTCGCCGACCTCCCGGACATGGTGCCGTTCACTATGACGACTGGCGCGCCCATGTCGTACATTGTCCTGAAGGCGTTCGGCCAGATCTCTTTTTCAACAACTATGAACATGACCGGCTTTACCATGCGGCTGACGCGCCTTACTGCCCATGGCAGGTCGAGCGGGAAGTAGATGAGCGTGTCGATGAGCCCCTTGCCCTCCTGGCTGGCGGTCCGGTTGCCGGTGGCGGTCACGGTGGAAAAGACGACGCGCACATCCGGCCTCCTCCTCTTGAGGAGCCTCAACACAGGCAGGACGGCCTTTGTCTCGCCAACGGATACGGCGTGCACCCATACGGCCTTGCCGCCCTTGAGGTTCTTGAACTTGTCCTTATCGACGAAGCCGAACCTCTCAGGTATGCCATCCCTGTATTTCCTGGCCGTCAGCATCTTGATGAAGAAATACGGAAGGAGGATTATTATCGAAATGTGGATGATGATGTTGTAGAGGAAATATGCCATTTTGGCAGGGACGCTATCTTTTGAAGTGAGAGTCCGCGGCAACGGTGATGTCAATGAGAGTCCTTTCGAGCTTCAACCGGAGCGCTTCCATCTCTTCCGGCCCGGCGTCATGGGCGACAGTTACAGGCTCGCCGCACATGAAGACCCCCCTGGAAAAAGGATAGGGCAGTATGAATCCATCCCAGCTCGCGAAAGTTTTTTTTTTGACGCGCCGAAGGTAAGAGGCACTATCGGCAAGCCGGTTGCCCTGGCGAGCTGCACCGCGCCCATCTGCGCCTTCTGAGAGGGCCCTTTCGGGCCGTCGGGCGTGATGGCGATGTCACGCCCTGCTTTCGCCGCCTTCATGAGCCCCTTTATGCCGGAGACGAAGCCCCTTGTGGTGGAGCCGCGCACAGAGTCCATGCCGAAGCTTTTGACGGTCCTGGCTATCAGCTCGCCGTCCCTGCTCTGGCTCACGAGTATCGATATGGCCTTGCCGGAATAGAAGTACGGCATCATGAGGAGCCTGCCGTGCCAGAAGGCGAATATCATCTGCCTCCCGGCGGACGCCCCGCCCCTGTACGCGTCGCAGTTGACGAACTCGAGGCGCATGGTCAGCCTGAGGCCCCTTATGATTGAGGACGCGAGGAAGGGCGCGGCAACGGCGATTATCCTGTCGAGGTTTTTTCCCATTTATCGACCAGCAAAAATCCTTTTTTTAAAACCAGCTCAAAAAGTTCCGGCTCAAAGGCGTCAAAGAGAGAAGCTGACTTGCGATGCAAGTGGGACTTTTGAGCAGCCTGCAGATTAACACAGGCTGGCCTGCCTGTTCAACACTCAGGCCTTGAACTGCATGGAGTACAGGCGCGAGTACTCGCCCCCTTTGTTCAATAGCTCCTCGTGCCTGCCGGTCTCCTTTATGACGCCGTCAGCGAGGACTATTATCCTGTCAGCGTTCCTTATCGTAGAGAGCCTGTGCGCTATGACAAAGGTCGTCCTGCCCTTCATGAGGTTGGCGAGGGCCTTTTGCACCTCGAACTCTGACTCTGAATCAAGAGCCGACGTCGCTTCATCCAGTATCAGTATCGGCGCGTTCTTGAGGAGCGCCCTCGCTATCGAGAGCCTCTGCCTTTCTCCGCCCGAGAGTTTCACGCCGCCCTCGCCTATGACGGTGTCGTAGCCCTTGGGGAGCCTCATTATGAACTCGTGCGCGCTCGCGGCCCTTGCCGCGTCCACGCACCTGGCCTCGTCGGTCTCCGGGCTGCCGTAGGCGATGTTGGCTCGCACGGTGTCGTTGAACAGGGTAACCTGCTGGGAGACTATCGCGATGCACGACCTCAGGGACATGAGGGATATCTCCCTGAGGTCGCGGCCGTCTATGAGCACTGCTCCGGAGGTCACTTCATGAAACCTCGGTATGAGGTTGACGAAAGTCGATTTGCCGGCCCCCGAGCTTCCGACTATCGCAAGGGCCTCGCCCTTTTTAACCTTGAGGTCTATCCCCTTCAGGACCCACTCTTCGTTGTACCTGAAGGTGACGCCCCTGAACTCGATAGAGTCGTTCACGCCTGTGATGGGAGCGCCTGAAGAGCGCGGCTCGCCTGGCATGTCCATTATCTCGTAGACCCTCTGGGCCGCGGCTATGCCCTGCTGTATGTTGAGGTTGACGCCGTTCAATGCCTTGATCGGCTGGTAGAACATCAGAACCGAGGCGAAAAAGGAGATAAAGGCCTCGGGAGCAAGAGTGCCCTGGTGTATCCTGTACGCCGCGTACCAGATCGTCACCGCGAAAGCTACCGCTCCGAGGGTCTCCATGAGTGGAGAGGAGATGGCGCGCACCTTGATGCTCTTCACCTGGCTCCTCATGTAGCTCTCCGACTCCTTCTGAAAGCGGTCTCCCTCATAGCCTTCCATACAGAAGGCCTTCACGACCCTTACGCCGGATATCGCCTCATGAAGAAGGGCGCTCATGGCGCCCATTGTTATCTGGTTCTGCTTCGAGACCTTCTTCATCTTCTGACCGAGCTTCCTCATGGGATAGGCGGAAAGGGGCAGGGCGATGGAGGCCGCGAGAGCGAGCTTCCAGTCGAGGCTGACGACTACCGCACCGAGGACGATTATCGTGAGGCTCTGTTTCAGCACCTGCGCTACCGCCTCGGCCGTCGAGGTCTGTATGAGATAGACGTCGTGGGTTATCCTCGAGGAGAGCGTCCCGGTGGAAGTGGAGCTGAAGAAGGAGACCGGCAGGCTCAGGATGTGCCTGTAAAGGTTGTCGCGCAGGTCCCTTACGACGCCCTGCCCGACGAAGCCCATGAAATAGGTCTGGCCGTAGGAGCTGAAGCCCTTGAGGGCCGCGACTGCTATGAGGACAAGCGGGATGGCGAGCATCATCTTGTCCTTGGATATCGTGAGCAGCTCGAAAGGCAGCATGTTTATTTCCGCGCCGCCCTTTCCGGCCGCGAACAAAAACTTCATGACAGGCCCTATGAGGTAGGCCATGGCGCCGTTGGCGAGCGCGAAGCCCACCATGCACAAAAAGGCCAGAAAGAAGTGGCCCTTGTACGGCGGCAGGAGCCGCAATATCCGCAAATAGGTGTTCAAGTCCTGCGCACCATGTCCGGAGTCGTGTTGTAGTCGAGGAAGTGCAGGTTCGTTATCGTGTCGTACACGGCCTTCGCGACCCTCTCGGTCGCCCCTCCCCTGCCCAGGTTCTTCCTTATCTCTTCGTAGCCCTCGAGTATCTCATCGCGCTTTTTCCCTTCCATCATCGAGAGGACCTCGTCCGCCATCCTCTCAGGGGTCGCGTCAGCCTGTATGAGCTCAGGGACCACCGCCCTTTCGGCGACGATGTTCGGCAGGCCCGCGTGAGGGAGCTTCACGAGCGATTTGGCTATCGCGTAGGAGACAGGCGACATGCGGTAGACTATGACCTGGGGCGTGCCTATGAGGGCCGTCTCCAGGGTCGCCGTGCCTGAGGCGACTATCGCGGCCTCGGAAGCGCGAAGCGCGGCGTACATGCCGCCCCTTACGACGTCTACCCTCACCCCGGCCGAGCCGAGGTACTTCTTGAGGAGCCTGTCCTCTATGCTGTGCGCGGCCGGAAGGAGGAAGCGCACCGTCTTCTTCGACCTCTTCGATATTATGGAGGCGGCCTTCAGCATCGACCCGAGGAGCCTTTTAACTTCGCCTGTCCTGGAGCCGGGAAGGAGCGCCACAGCCAGCTCGTCCGGCGCGATCGACATGGCGGCCCTCGCCTCGTCCCTCGTAAGGTCGCAATTCACGATGTCCGCGAGCGGATGCCCTACATACTCGACATCGACCCCTACCTGCCTGTAAAGCGAGACCTCGAACGGGAAGACGACAAGCATCTTGTCGACGACGGCGGCGATCTTCCCGAGCCTGCCTTTTCTCCATGCCCAGACCTGCGGGCTTATGTAATAGATGACGGGTATGCCGAGACGCTTGGCCTCTCTGGCGAGCCTGAGGTTGAAGTCCGGAAAATCGATGAGCACGACAGCGTCGAAGTGGTCGGTCTTGAGCTCGCTCTTCAAGGCCCGCATGGAGCTGAGTATCTTGACGAGCTTGCCTAGGACCTCGACGACTCCTACGACCGAGACCTCGCGCGAGTCAAGGCCGAAGAGCCCCTCGTTCTTCATGCGGGTCCCGCCCATGCCTGAAAAATACAGCCCGGGTATCATCTGCTTGAGGCGGCGCATGAGCGCCGCGCCGTGCAGGTCGCCGGACTCCTCGCCGCTGACTATGAAAATGCTCTTTCCGTTTGAATGGGGGTTCATCTTCCGGGTCCAGCGATATCTCTGATATGAAACAAACTCATCACACTCTTCAATTACTCTAAGCCCTTCCACCCATGAAAGCCTTTTGAACGCGCTCGGCGAGCTCCAGTGCCCTGAGGCCGTCTTCCCCTGAGACCGCCGGGGGCCGTCCAGTCATGATCGAATCGAGGAAGCTCTTCAACTCCTCCAAGATAGCGTCCTTTTTCTCGACGGCTATGTCTTCGTCAACCTGGGCGTTCAATCCGCCAGGAGCACCCGCTATCGTGTTGGTGACGGTCAAGCCCTGGGCCCCGTAATCTATCGAGATAACGGCGCCGGGCTGGAATACGTTTATCTTCCTCGCGCGCTCCTTTGAGACCCTGCTTGCGGTAAGGGAGGCCACGCACCCGTTCCTGAAGGTCACACGCGCGTTCGCGAAATCAGCCTTGCCCGGCATGACGACCGGTATCCCTACGGCCTCTACCGAGACTGGTTCGGATGCCGCCATGGAGAGCACGAGGTCTATGTCGTGTATCATGAGGTCGAGGACGACGTCCACGTCAGTAGACCTGTTGGGAAAAGGCGAGAGCCTGAAAGCCTCTATGTAAGTCGGGTTCTTTATTCTGTTGCCAAGGGCGGCCATTGCTCCGTTGAACCTCTCGAGATGGCCGACCTGCAGGACGGCCCCTGTCCTTTTGGCCTCGGCAACGAGAGAGCGCGCCTCTTCAGTAGTCGCGGTTATCGGCTTTTCCATCATCACATGGACGCCCCTTGAGAGGAACTCCATGCCGAGCCTGAAGTGGTGCTCGGTGGGAGTAACCACGCTCACGGCCTCGACCTGGCCGAAAAGGTCTTTCATGTCATGGAAGGCCTTTGTATTGAACTCGGCGGCTACCGTGTCGGCCCTCGCCGGGTCAGAGTCGTAGACGCCGACAAACTGCGCGCCCTCGAGCGCCGCGTACTTTTGCGCGTGAAGACGGCCCAGATACCCTACGCCGACAACAGCGGTCTTAATCCTCTTCCTGGGCTTCACTCTTCCTCTTGGTCCTTTCTCTCGCAATGCCTCTTTTCGAGCCGGCTATGAAGTCGGCGAACCTCTTCGCGTGTTTGGAATCGGGCATCTCCTGCCTGAGCCTGTCAACAGCGGCAGAAGTCGAAAGGTTCGACCTGAATACTATCCTGTACGCCTTCTTTATCTCGTCTATCTCTTCTCTCGTGAAGCCCTGCCGCCTGATGCCTACGGCGTTGAGCCTGTAAACGCTCGCCCTGTTCCCGACCGCCATGACGTAGGGCGGGATGTCCTTGCTCACGGCCGAGGCTCCTCCGATTATGCAGTAGGCGCCGATGCGGACGTGCTGGTGGACCGCGACGAGGCCGCCGACAATGGCGTTGTTGTCTATCGTGACGTGCCCGCCGAGGGTCGCGGTGTTGGCCATTATGAGGTTGTCGCCGAGGCGGCAGTCGTGGGCTATGTGGACGTAGTTCATGAACAGGTTGTTGCTGCCGCACTCTGTCTTGAGCCTGTCCTTCGTCGTCGCCCTGTGTATGGTGACGAACTCCCTTATGACGTTCCTGTCGCCGATTATCGTCTCGGTCTTTTCATTCCTGTACCCGAGGTCCTGAGGGGCGGCGCCTATGGAGACGAACTGGAATATATGGTTGTCCCTGCCTATGGTCGTCCATCTGTCGATGACCACGTGCGAGGCTATCTTCGTGTTCGCGCCTATCCTCACGCCCTCGCCAATGACCGTGAACGGCCCTATCTCGACTCCGGCGTCCAGCTCTGCCGTGGGGTGGACACAGGCCGTCGGATCTATCCTGACTCCCTTTAGCCTGTTTTCGGATTCGCTCATATGAAAAGCCACCTTTCCATTCTGTTATTTTTCCACTATGGTCGCCATGAGCTCCGCCTCGGCCACCATGTTTCCGCCGACGAACGCCTCGCCCTTGAAGACCCATATTACGCCGCGGCACTTGGTCACGGTCAAAACGAACTCGACCGTATCACCGGGGACGACCGGCTTCCTGAAGCGGGCGTTGTCTATGCCCATGAAGTATACGGCCTTGTTGGCAACGCCCGCGGACTTGAAGGCAAGGACGCCTCCGACCTGGGCCATCGCCTCGATGATGAGTACGCCCGGCATTATCGGGTGGCCCGGGAAGTGTCCCGCGAAGAACGGCTCGTTTATCGTGACATTCTTGAGCCCCCTCGCTGATTTGGCCGGCTCAAGCTCGAGGATCCTGTCGATGAGCAAGAACGGGTACCTGTGCGGCAGGATGCTCATTATCTCCGTTACCTCGATGACGCCGCCTGCCTTGGGCTTATTCTGAGGCTCAGATTCTATCGTGCTCATTTAACCCTCCTGTCCCTTTTGGCCCTTCGGGCCTTCCTCGAGCTCTGCAAGCCTCTTTTCAAGCTCGGCGATCTTCTTCTTCAATTCCGGCAGCTTCGGAAACACGACCGCAGCCCTGAGCCACTCGCCATGAGGTATGGCTGGCATCCCTGAAAAGACGCCCCTCGAAGGCAGGTCGCCGGTGACGCCTGATTGCGCGCCGACTCCGACCTCGTCCCCGATGGTTATGTGGCCCGCGACCCCGACCTGGCCGCCAAGCTGCGCCCGGCTGCCTACCCTGGTCGAGCCCGCTATGCCGGCCTGCGCAACTATTACCGTATCCTCGCCTATCTTCACATTATGCGCAATCTGCACGAGGTTGTCTATCTTCGTGCCCCTGCCGATGACGGTCTCGCCGATAGTCGCCCTGTCGACTGTTACGCAGGCCCCGAGCTCGACGTCTTCAGCCAATATCACGATGCCCCTCTGAGGGACCTTGACATACTTCGCGCCGTCCCTCGCGTAGCCGAAGCCGTCGCTGCCCACGACAGAGTTGCAGTGGATGATGACATTGTCACCAATCCTGCACCCTTCCCTTATGACGACGCCCTGATAAAGTACGCACCCGGCTCCGACGAGCGCGCCTTTTCCAATGCACACGCCGGGGTAGAGTACCGTACCGTCTCCGATCTCAGAGCCGTCCTCGACGACGCAAAAACTCTGGATAGAGACGCCCTTGCCGATTTTAGCGCCGGGATGCACGTCCGCCCTCGCGCTTATTCCGGGAGAGGGCCTGTCATCAGGGCTCAGGGCCGCAACGACCCTGGCGAAGGCAAGTAGCGGGTTTTTGACAAGCAGGACGTTCTCGACCCCTTCTATCCCGGAGGCCGCTATCACGGCCGAGGCTCTGGAAGATGCGGCCGCCTTGTAATATTTTTTCTCGGCCGCGAAGGTTATGTCCCCTGGATGGGCGCCGTCGAGCGAGGCAAACCCCGTTATCCGGGCTTTCCCATTCCCTTTGACACTGCCGCCGGTGAGGGCCGCGAGCTCTTCGAGAGACTTCTCAGCCATGACGGTTACTTCTTTTTCCTGGCGTCGTATGCCTTTATGACCTCGTCGGTCAGGTCAACGTCCTTGGGCGCGTACAGGAGGCCGCCGACGGACTTCTCAAAAACAAAGGTCATACCTTTTTTCCTGGCTATATCCTCGACTACGTCACGGAGCTCCTTTATTATCGTGGCCTCGGAACTCTGCTTCTTCTTGTTCAGCTCCTCGCCGTAGTCCATGAACTTCTTCTGGAAGTCGGCTGTTCTGGTCCTGAAGTCCTTTTCCTTGGCGTCCCTGGTCTCCTTGTTCCAGACCTTTGACTTGCTGTCGAGTTCTTCCTTCATCTTCTTGAGCTCTTCCTGCTTCTTGTTGAGCTCGCCTTCGAGCCCCTCGGCCTCCACCTTCAGGTCGTTCTTGGCCTTGATGCCGGCCTGGCACTCGTTCAATGCCTTCTGGAGGTTTACATAGCCTATTTTAACCTCAGCCGCGGCCGCGGGGGCGGCTGAGACGAGGAACCACGCGAACAATACGAACACTGCCGTCCTTAATGCCTTCATTTTTACTCTCCTTTTCTGAGCGTGTGTTGGGTTTAGAATACCGAGCCTATTGCGAACTCCCACTGCGAAGAACTCTCCCCTGTCCTCGGGTCGAGGTTGAATCCGAGCTCAAGCCTCAAGGGCCCGAGCGGCGAGAACCAGCGCACTCCCGCGCCCGCCGACGTGCGGACGTCCGAGAAATCTATCCTGCCCTGATAAGCGTTGCCGATGTCGAAGAAGACGACGCCCTTTATGCTCTGCTCCGGGAATACCGGGAAGAGGTACTCGGCGTTGACGATGAACATGGTGTTGCCGCCTATGAGGTCGCCGGTGGCCAGGTCCCTGGGACCCACGCTCCTCGTCTCAAAGCCCCTCAGGGAGCTTATGCCGCCGAGGAAGTAGCGCTCATAGATGGGCACTTCATGTCCGTCGTAGCCGTGGACGTAGCCGATGTTGCCGTGTATCGAGAAGACCGTGTCCCAGGGCATGGCGAAGAATTTCACGCCCTCGAATTCGTACTTGATGAAGTAGCTCGTGCCGCCCAGCGGGCCTCCGGCGAATTCGTATGTGGCTGAGACCGTTGACCCTTCGGATGGGAAGAAGGCGTCGTTCCTCGTGTCCCTCCTGACTTGCGCCCTTATGCTCGACTCCGTGCTCGACCCTTCCTGCTCCTTTATGTAGGTCGAGGCCGCGGCGTCTACGTTCGAGATATAGGCGTCCTCGAGCTTGTAGGTGATGTTTCCCCTCGTGTACCTCTTGGTTATGGGGAAGCCGAACCTCACGTCAAAGCCCTTCTTCCTGATGTCGAAGTCAGGGTACTGCTTTTCGGTGTTGTAGATGTCAAAGCCCGCGGATATGGGCCTGTCAAAGAGCCACGGCTCGGTGACGCCGAGGATGTATCTCGAGCTCGACGCGCTCACTGTGCCCGAGAGGTCGAGCTTCAACCCGGTGCCCATGAAGTTAGACTGCGCAATCGAGGCGGTACCGATGAGCTTGTCAACGGAGCTGTAACCGAAGCCCAGGGAGATGGACCCGGTTGGCCTCTCCTTCACGCTCACTATGAGCTTTACCCTGTCGGAGGCGCTGCCGCGCGTCTCGGTTATCCTTACGTCCTCGAAGAACCCGAGACGCCTCAGATTGTCGCGCGACTTCTTGAGCTCGGTAGCGGAGTAAAGTCCGCCCTCGTCGACCTCGACCTCCCTTCTTATCACCTTGTCCCTTGTCCTGACGTTGCCTGAAAGATCTATGCGCTCGACGTAGACGAGCTCGTTCTGCTTTATGTCTATGGTTATGTCTATCGTCCTGTCAACGGGGTTGACCTTTGTCTGGGGCCTTATCTCGGCGTACGCGTAGCCCTTGTCGCCGTAGGCAATCGATATGGCCTCAAGGCCCCTTGACAGAGCGCTCCTCGAGAAGACCTTGCCGGGAGAGAGCTTCAATTTGGAGACGAGCTCTTCCCTGGGGTAGAGGAGGTCTCCTGTGACGTCTATCTTGCCGGTCCTGAACTGCTCGCCCTCGGTTATGGCTATGGTCACGAGGAAGGCGCGCCTGTCCTCGCTGAGGAGCACCCTGGAGTCGAGCACGTCGGCGTTGATGTAGCCGTTGTCGAAGTAATGGCTCATCAGAACCGCCAGGTCGTTCTGGAAAACATACTCGTTGAACTTGCCTGACTGCGTAACCGCGCTCAGGGCGCCTGCCTCGTTCGTCGTCATGAGCCCCTTCAACTTCTTGTCGGAAAAGGCATCGTTGCCGATGATCGTTATCCTCTTTACCCTTACCTCCGGGCCTTCCTCGATCTTGAAGACGACCGTCGCCTCGACCCCGTCAGTCTCGACCGCCGTGTCTATCTTCGCGAGGTAGAAGCCCTCGTCCTCGTACAGGCCCTTGAGCTTCTCCGCGTTGGCCGCGAGCAAGACCCTGTCGAGGACGGTGTTGGTCTTCATGGTGACCGTCTCTTCGAGCCTCTCTATCTTTATCTCGTCATGGCCCCTGTACTCTATCTTCCTCATGAAAGGCATCTCCCTTACCTTGAAGGTAAGCACCTTGCCGGAAGCCGTGTCCGAAAGGTCTGCGGCCACGTCGTCAAAATAGCCGGTCGAGTAGATGCTCCGGATGTCTTCTCTTACCGCGTCAGGGGAAAAGGGCTCTCCTGCCCTGCTCGAGACCCTGCGCATGACCGCCTCGGTGTCGACCCTCTGATTGCCAATGACGGTTATCGCCGTGACAGCGCCCTCCTTGACCGCGGGCCTTGCGCCAAGCGCCTCCCTCATCTTCACCACGGTCTGGGCGGCCTTCTCGTTAACCCTTGAAAGGAGGTCAGCGATAGAAGTCGAGCTGTCGTGGAAAAAGGCCTTTACGACGCCGTCGCGGCCGTCAAGGAGCCTCCAGTCGACCGTTATCGCCGCTCCTATCTTCGTAATGGAGCCAAGGACAGCGAAGTCGGCCTGGACCTTTGAGGAGAGTTCAAGGGCTGTCTTCTCGTCAAAGACGCGGACAGAGCCCTTTGTCATCAGCTCCCTTATCTCGGAGATCCCCACGACCTCGACTCCCTGGGCCTCGACCGCCGCCGCGAAAGAGTCGGTCATGTTGCGCCGGAGCGCTGACACGTCGCCTTCGGCGCGCGTCTCAAAGGGCAACAGCAGCACCTTGAGCGTCTCGGCGGACGCGGCCGCCGGCAGTGAGATCAGGACAATTAAAAAAAGACAGATTCGGAAAAATCTCAAGAGATATGCCTTTCAGAAAAAACACGCCTGGCTGCGGCCTGTTTTCTATTCTTCTATTATGTTGCCGTCGACCATGCGCACTCGCCGGGTAAGCCGGCCGGCGAGCCTTTCGTTGTGCGTGACTATTATCATCGTCATCCCCCTCGTCCTGTTCTGCTCAAGGAGGATGTCAAATACCTCTTCGCCTGTCCTGGTGTCGAGGTTGCCTGTCGGCTCGTCGGCGAGTATCACTGAAGGAGAGCGCATGAGCGCCCTCACTATCGCCGTCCTCTGCTGCTCGCCGCCCGAGAGCTCTCCGGGCTTGTGAAAAAGCCTCTCGCCGAGCCCTACCCCTGTGAGGAGGCCCCTTGCCCTCTCCGTCGCCTCGCCTTTGTCTACTCCGCCTATGAGGGCGGGCAGGACAACGTTCTCGAGCGCCGTGAACTCGGGCAGGAGGTGGTGGAACTGGAATACAAACCCTATCGTCGTGTTCCTGAACGCGGCGAGAGCCTTGTCGTCGTGCCTGAATACAGGGGAACCCTCGTAGTAGACCTCGCCGGAGGTCGGCCTGTCGAGCCCTCCGAGGAGATTCAAGAGCGTTGATTTCCCAGCGCCTGAAGAGCCGACGATGGCGAGTGTCTCGCCCCTTTTTATCGTCAGGTCGATGCCCCGCAAAACCTCGACCTTTTTATTCGGGCTTCCGTAGGACTTTTTCAGCCCCTGTGTCCTGATAAGCTCCATCTTAAATGACGACAACGCCATGGCGCGCCCGTACGGAGTCTATGAAGCGCTCCCTTATTACCTTCTCGAGGCCGTCCTTTATCTCAGGGTATTTGAAGGCCATGTCCCTTATCACCGGCCTCGGTATCTCGAGAAGCTCCACCCCTGTCACGGCCGTCACGGTCGCGACCCTCGGGCGGCTCGTCGCGAGAGCTACCTCGCCGAAAAAGTCTCCCGGGCCGAGCCTTGCGACATCAGTCCTGGCTCCGTCATTCCCCTTCACCCAGACCACGACCTCGCCGCACTTGATGATGTACATGGTCTGCCCCTGTTCGCCCTGCCTCACTATGTCCTCGCCGGGAAGGCGCGCGCTCCTCGTCACAGCGGCTATCACAAGCCGCCTGTCTTCGGCGGTAAGGGGCCTGAAAATATCGGTCATGGCAAGGAGCGTGTCAACGACGCGTTCCTTGTAAAAATCAAAGAGCACGGCCTCGACGCGGCCATACTTCGCGATTATCCTGTTGAGGTCGTCCTTCGTGAGCTCGAGGACCGTCGCCTTTGTCACGGCGCGCACGTCCATCGTCCTCCTTGAGCCGAGAAAGAAACCGAACTCGCCGAAGACCGAGCCCTCGGGGAGCCTCGCCAGAGTGACTTTTGACGAGTCCTTCGCGCTCCCTACCACCTCTACCTCGCCTTCGGCTATGAGGAAGATGGACTCCCCGGGGTCGCCCTCCCTGAAGACATAAGCTCCCGGGACAAACTCAAGGGACCTCACCATGGAGAGGACTTCAAGGAACTCCTCGCTCGAGAGGTCTGAAAAAAGCGGAGTCCTCGGAACATCCGGCAGAACGCCGGTGGCCGCACCCGCCTTGCCGTGGAGCCTCGCCAGAGAGGCCTGCACGTCCTTTTGTTCCGGGTCAAGGCCGAGTATCGTCTTGCATACCGCGATGGCCTTCAATGTGAATCCGAGGCGTATGAAGCTCTCGGCGCACTTCTTATAGTAGGTTATCGCGGCCTCTCTCGCCCCGAGCCTTGACGCGATGTCCCCCATCCTCATGTATATCCTGGGGTCTTTCCTGCCGTACTGCTCGAGCTTCTCGTAGGTGGCGAGCGCCTCCCTGAACTTACCCTTTGAAAAAAGCGACTCGGCCCTCTCCCTGGCCGCGGCTATTATCTCGGCGTCAAGGCTCATTCGTACCTCAGCCCCTCGACCGGGTCAAACCTCGAAGCCTGCCACGACGGGTAAAGGGTCGCCAGGAAACTTATGCCGATGGAAATGAAGGCTATCGCGGCGACGAACAGCGGCTCGACCTTCGACGGGAACTTGTCTATGTAGTAGATGGAGGGGGGCAGCACCTTAAACTGGAAGACAGTCTCCACAAACTGGACTATCGTCTCGAGGTTGAGCGCGGCGACGACCCCTATGGCCGTGCCGAGGAGCGTGCCGGTGACCCCAATTACCAGCCCCTCTATCATGAATATGCGCATGATGCCGCCGGATGTAGCCCCGAGGCTTTTAAGTATCGCTATGTCCTTGCCTTTTTCCATGACGACCATTATGAGGGTGCTTATGATGTTGAGCGCGGCGACCATTATGATGAGCGCGAGGATTATGAACATCGCCGCCTTCTCGAGCTTGAGCGCGGAGAAGAGGTTTTTGTTCATCTCCATCCAGGTCCTCGTCCAGTAGGGCCCCTTTATCTCGGCCATTATGGCGTCAGCGACCTTCTCAGCCTCGTAGATGTCCTTTATCTTGACCTCGACCCCGGTGACGGCGTCTCCCATCCTGAAGAAGGCCTGCGCGTTTTCTATCGAGATGAAGGCCATCGAGGAGTCGTACTCGTACATGCCGAGCTCGAATATGCCCGCGACCCTGAAGGCCGCCATCCTCGGCACAGGCCCGGCCGCTGTCATCGTGCCCATCGGAGAGATGACGTTGACCGTGTCGCCTAACGAGACGCCGATGTTCCTGGCAAGCTCGCGCCCTATTATTATTCCGGCCTGGCTCTGACCCTCGCCAAGGCGGGGGCTCAACCCCTCGATCGAGCCTTCCTTTATCTTCTCCGGAAGGACCGTGACAGAGCCGGTGGTTTCCATGTCCAGGCCCCTTATGACCGCGCCGATGACCCCGTCGGCGGCCGATATCATGGCCTGGTTGTAGGTGAACGGAGTTGCCCCGACGACGCCCGGCACGCCGAGCGTCGTCTTCGTGACATCCTTGTAGTCCCTCATCGGGCCGCCAAGCTCGGTTACGACGACGTTCGCGTTGATCCCGAGTATCTTCTCACGGAGGTTCTCCTCAAAGCCGGTCATGACCGAGAGCACTATTATGAGGGCGGTGACGCCGACGGTTATCCCCAGTATGGAGATGAAGGTTATGACAGAGATGAATGTCTGTTTCCTCTTGGCCTTGAGGTAACGCAGGCCTATGAAGAGTTCGTATGCCATCTGTCCTTTTTGATGAGCCCAAACCCCGGCATTTAATGATAACCGCCGAGGATTAAAAAATCTGACATACGGGATTAAAAAGGGCCCGCGCCTTGAGCTGGCTCCAATTTATCAGTGTTTTTAACGCCTTTAACGCGAAAAACCTACTTCCTGAGCTGCGGGAAGAGTATGACGTCCCTTATGGAAGGCGAATTGGTCATGAGCATGACAAGCCTGTCTATGCCTATGCCCTCTCCGGCCGTTGGCGGCATGCCGTACTCGAGGGCGCGGACAAAGTCCTCGTCCATCTCGTGCGCTTCCGTGTCTCCTGCCGCCTTCTCCTTGAGCTGGGCGACGAAACGCTCCCGCTGGTCTATCGGGTCGTTGAGCTCGGAAAAGGCGTTGGCTATCTCGCGGCCCGCGACAAGAAGCTCGAACCTGTCGACTATCGTCTGGTCTGCCGCGTTCTTCCTCGAGAGCGGGGAGACGTCCAGCGGGTAGAGCGTCATGAATGTCGGCTGGATGAACCTGTGCTCCGCGACGGATTCGAATATCTCTATCAAAATCTTGCCGTGGGAGAAGCCCTCGGGGATGGTAAGGCCTATCTCCTTTGAGAAAGCGTGTGCCCTGTCCTTATCAGTGAATATCTCCTCTGGCGCGCTCGAATGCTGCCTTATGGCGTCATAGACGGATATCCTTGTCCAGGGCGGGGTAAAATCTATCTCCGTGCCCTGATAGTCTATCTTCATCGTGCCGTTTATCTCGAGGCAGAGTTTGCTTATGAGCTCTTCGGTCAGGTCCATCAGGTCTTCGAAAGTTGCGTACGCCTGATAGAACTCGAGCATCGTGAACTCGGGGTTGTGCATCGTCGAGATGCCCTCATTCCTGAAATTCCTGTTTATCTCAAAGACGCGCTCTAATCCGGCGACGATAAGCCTCTTCAGATAAAGCTCAGGGGCTATCCTCATGAAGAGCTCCATCTGGAGCGCGTTGTGGAATGTCTTGAAGGGACGGGCCGCGGCCCCTCCGGGTATGGGCTGGAGCATGGGCGTCTCTACTTCCATGAACTCCCTGTTGGTGAGAAAATCCCTGATGAACTTTATTATGCGCGACCTCTTGACAAAGACCTCTTTGACATCGGGGTTGACCATGAGGTCAAGATACCTCTGCCTGTAGCGGGCCTCTACATCCACGAGGCCGTGCCACTTCTCAGGCAGCGGATGGAGACCCTTGGCGAGGAGCTCGAGAAAGTCAGACTCTATCGTGAGCTCGCCGGTCCTCGTCCTGAAAAGAGAGCCCTTTATGCCGACTATGTCTCCGAGATCGCACCCCTTGAAGAGGTTGTAGCCTTCTTCACCAAGGATGTCCTTTTTCATGTAGGCCTGCACGCGGCCTGTCCTGTCCTGTATCTGTATGAACGAGGCCTTGCCAAAGTCCCTCTTCGCGACTATCCTTCCGGCGACGACAACCTTCCTGTCGTCCCTTGTGAGGATCTCTTCAGCTGAAAGGGCGGCGAACCTGGCGTTTATCTCAGAGGCCGTATTCGAGGGCTTGAAATCATTCGGGTACGGGTCGATCCCGGCCTCCTTTAGAGATGAGAGCTTGGCGACTCGCTGAATGAACTCCGAAGACCTGTCTTCCACTTGGGTAACCTCTGAACACAATTTTTATAGAAGTAGCCTGAATCAATCCGAAATGCTTTAAAAAAAGCCGCAATTCCTTTTAAAAGCCTGAAAAGATTAATGTATAAAGTTATCCCATTTAATGGGTTTGAGTCAAGGGAAAAGGGTGTATTTACAGGGGTTTGGAGAGGGCGCGGCAAACAGGGGAAGGCCCGGCTCAGATGGGCTCGAAAGGCCTGCCAAGGGAGAGGGCGACTGACTTGTGGACGACCTTTCCGTCAAAGAGGTTGAAACCCCTCCTCAACGGGCCTTTTGAGGCGAGGCAATTTTTCATGCCGGAGTTGGCAAGCTCAAGGACAAACGGGAACGTGGCGTTGGTAAGCGCGAAGGTAGAAGTCCTGGGCACTGCCCCGGGCATGTTGGCGACCCCATAGTGGATGACGCCGTCTACCTCATACACAGGGTCAGAGTGGGTCGTCGGCCTTATCGTCTCTATGCACCCGCCCTGGTCTACCGACACATCGACTATGACAGACCCCTTTTTCATGGTCTTTATCATATCCCTGGTGACGAGCTTCGGCGTCCGGGCGCCCGGTATGTGGACCGCGCCCACGAAAAGGTCTGCTTTTCTGAGGCTTTCCGAGAGGTTAAGGGAGTTTGAGAAGAGCGTCTGGACCTTTGAGCCGAAGAGATCGTCGAGCGCGCGAAGCCTCTCCGCCCTTGTGTCGAGCACAGTGACTCGGCCGCCGAGCCCTACTGCCACTTTCGCGGCGTTCATCCCGACTATGCCAGCCCCGGCGATCACTACATCGCCGGAGTCGACCCCGGGCACGCCTCCCAGGAGCACGCCCCGGCCGCCATAGGCCTTCATGAGAAAATGGGCTCCAGCCTGTACGCTAAGGCGGCCCGCCACCTCGCTCATGGGCGCGAGGATCGGGGTCAAGCCGCTCTCCGTCTCGACAGTCTCGTAGGCAACAGCCGTCGTCCTCTTTTTTATGAGCTCGGAAGCGAGCTCGAGGTCTGCCGCGAGATGGAAAAAAGTGAATATCGAAAGGTCATTACGGAGGAAGGGGTACTCTGCAGGCCTCGGCTCCTTGACCTTGACCACAAGAGAGGCTTTCATCCAGACACCTTCGGCGCTCTCGGCGATAGTAGCGCCTGCGGCCTTGTAGTCTTCGTCGGTTATCGCGCTCCCTGACCCCGCGCCCTTTTCAACGAGGACGCTGTGGCCTGCCTCGACAAGAGCTCTGACACCAGAGGGGACGAGCCCGACCCTGAACTCGTTGTCCTTTATCTCGCGGGGGACTCCGATGACCATAGTAGTAACCCTTTCAATTAAAATTTTCCGCCATAAATAGCCAAAAATTTTGATGGTGAGGAAAAATCATTTTTATTTGCCAGCCTTGACCCGCCGCAAAAGCGACGGGATTGCGGCTGGCATACCCATTCAATAAGTTAGAACACCAACAAAAAAAACAGGCTACTCGTTTTGAAATACTTCGTCAAGCCATTAACCGCTACCGGACAGAGCGCCTGATAAGCGGCAAAACGGTCTTTTTCAGGCAGTTTATCTCCGCGTCAAACGCGCTCTTCTCATCTGGCGCTATCTCCTGGACTATCGGCTTATCCCTCAAGAGCGCGTTCCTGAATATAGAGCCTTTTCTCCTCAGGAAGTCTTCAGGGATGATATCCGGAGAGACGACATCGTTCATTATCGCCCAGGCCAGCGTCCACGCCCTGGCCACGTTGCCGATATCATAGCCTCCTCCTCCGAGGGCTACCCAGGGCAACTTCATGCTCCTGAAACGCGAGAGGGCCTTCTCAAAGCCGCCTGTCGTGAGCCGAAGGTGCGTTATCGGGTCTGTGTCAAAGGTGTCGACCCCAAGCTGTGTGACGAGTATGTCAGGTGAAAACGCCTCTACGACAGGGAGCACGACCTCTTCCATTGCCTTGAGAAAAAGCTCGTCTCCGGCAAACGGAGGAAGAGGCACATTCACGGAAAAACCGCGGCCCGCGCCTGTTCCTATGTCGGCCACGGCCCCTGTGCCTGGAAAGAGCCACTCCCCGCTTTCATGGACTGAGACTGTCAGGACAGCGTCGGTATCGTAGAACGCCGCCTCGACCCCGTCGCCGTGATGGGCGTCAATGTCGACATACGCTACCCGCTTGCCGAGCCCTGCGAGATACTTTATGGCAATTGCCGCGTCGTTTATATAACAGAAGCCCGACGCCCTCTCAGGCATCGCGTGATGGAGGCCGCCCGATATGTTGAAAGCGATATCAGCCTTGCCTGAAGCGACGAGCTCTGCCGCCTGCAACGACGCCCCTGCGCAAAGCGCAGACCACTCGAATACGCCCTTGAAGACAGGGTTGTCCGAGTAGCCAAGTCCATGCTCAGCCCCGTCAGGAGGAATAATGCCTGAGTCAGCCTCTTTCAATATTTTCAGATACCCGGGCGTATGAAAGAGGAGGAGTTCTTCAATTGACGCGCTCCTTGCCTCTATGAACTCCGACGACGGCAATTCCCCGAGCCCAAGAGCTTCTATCAGCTCACGAGTAAGGCGAAGCCGCTCCGGCTTCATAGGGTGGCTCTCTCCGTAGTCGAACGAGGCGAGCCTGTCCGAATAGACAAAAGCCGTTCTTGCCTTAGTCTCTTTTTTTCCGGGCCTATTCATACCTTAAGGCCTCGATGGGGTCCATTAAAGATGCCTTTCTCGCCGGGTAGATGCCGAAGACGAGCCCCACGAGTCCGGAGAAGCAAAAGCCGAGCGCGATAGACCAGAAGGTTATGACCGTCTGCCACTCGCCAAAGCGCGAAAGCAGAGCCGCGATCGACGCGCCCACGCCGATGCCGATGACGCCTCCGGTTATCGTTATGGCGAGCGCCTCGATGAGGAACTGCCTCAGTATGTCTTTTCTCCTCGCGCCGACAGCCATGCGTATGCCTATCTCCCTTGTCCTCTCGGTCACGGAGACGAGCATGATGTTCATGACGCCTATGCCGCCGACGAGGAGCGAGACCGCCGCTATGCCGGAAAGGAGCACGGTGAAGGTCTGGGTCGTCTCCTGCATGGCCCGCATTATCTCTGTGAAGTCCCGTATGGTGAAGTCAGACTCGACGCCGGGGGCGATCCTGTGGCGGGCCCTGAGCACGCTTTCAATCCCCTCCTTCACAGCTGGGATGAAGGAAGCGTCTTCTACCTGTATGTTTATGTCGTTGACGTAGTCCTGAAAAAAGACCCTTCTCTGGGAAGTGGTTACCGGGATGAATATCTGGTCGTCAGGGTCGGAGAAAGTTGACTGCCCCTTCGCCGCCATCACCGCTATGACGGTGAAGGTCTGCCCCTCTATCTTTACTTCCTCACCGACAGCCGGGCCTTCGCCGAATAGCTCTTTCCTGACGGTCGCGCCTATGGCCGCGACCCTCCTGACGAGCTTGATATCGGGCTGGTCGAAGAAATGGCCTTCGGCAACCTGAAAATTGTTTATCTCTATGAACTCCGGGGTAGTGCCGGTGACGAGCGTCGTGGCGTTCCTGTTCGAGTACTTCACCTGAGTTGAGCTGCCGACGACAGGGCTCAAACGCTTTATGCCGGGAACTGAAGCCCTGAGCGCTTCAGCGTCCCCCATGGTCAGCGTCTCGACGCGGCCCGTGCGCACGTGCCCGAGCATTGCCGCGCCCGGCCTTATCCTCAGGACGTTCGTGCCGAATCTCGACATCGATTCCATGACCTGTCTCTTGGCCCCTTCGCCAAGCGAGAGCATGGCTATTATCGCGCCCACGCCGATGATGATGCCGAGCATGGTAAGAGAGGTCCTCATCTTGTTGGCGATGATGCCCCTGAAAGCCGTGCGTATGATCTGGTAAAAGAGCATGATTCAGTCCCGTGGGCCGTGTCCGTTTTCCGTGAATATCCTGCCAACCGCTTCATGAAGAGGCGGGGTCCTTCGCCGCCTCCGGCTCCCCGGAACGCCAGGAGGCCCTCCCGTCAGATCACGACCTTCCCGTCCTTTATGTTGATAGCCCTCTGGGCGAAGGCCGCGACATTCGGGTCGTGAGTCACGAGCACGAGGGTCGTGCCCTTTGAGTGCAGGCCATCGAAGAGCGCCATTATCTCCTTGCCTGTGCGCGAATCAAGGTTTCCTGTCGGCTCGTCGGCCAGTATAATCGGCGGGTTTAAAACAATGGCCCTCGCTATGGCGACCCTCTGGCGTTCGCCGCCCGAGAGCTCGTTGGGCTTGTGGTTCATGCGGTGCTCTAATCCGACCTCTTTCAAAGCCGCCTTCGCGAGTGATTCAGAGTCGTTGACCCCGGCGTAAAAAAGCGGCAGCTCGACGTTCTCTACCGCCGTGTGCCTCGCGAGGAGGTTGAACGACTGGAATACAAAGCCGATGTTGAGGTTGCGCGCCCGCGCGAGGGCGTCCTCGTCCATCGAGTCGACCCTTATGCCGCCAAGCGTATAAGCGCCTTCTGTCGGCTTGTCCAGACAGCCGATGATGTTCATGAGCGTAGACTTCCCGCTCCCGGACGGGCCCATTATCGAGACTGACTCGCCTTTTTTTATCTCGAGGTCTATTGAAGAGAGCACCTCGACCAAAGAGCCGCCGATTGAATATCTTTTTGTTATGCCCCGGAGCTCTATCAAAGTCCGGCCCTCTTTCTTTTAACGGATATTCTTACCCCTCTTTTCTAAAGAGGGGCAGGGGAGATTATCTATGGATGCTTCTCATAATCCCCCTCAGTCCCCCTTTAAAAAGGGGGAGATAAAAACAAAGGTGTTTATCGGCGTCAGCGATGACTGATTTTATTCAGGAGGAATGAGGCGTACTTTTTTGTACGCCGCTTTTTCCGCGACGCTGACAACGACGCAGATGGGGCTTTTTCAGCAGCCTGCTTAGAAGAACATCCTTCTTCTCGCCTGCGAGTTATTGCCGTTCGTCTTCGTCACGCCGGAGGTGACCACCTCGTCGCCTTCGGCGATCCCGTTCCTTATTTCGGTAAACACTCCGTCGGTCGCGCCGGTGTCAACCTCGACGAACTCCTGCGCTCCGCCCTTCACAAGATAAACTCCGGCCTTCGAGCCCTTTGATTTCACGGCATCCCTCGGCACGAGGAGGACGCCTTTCCTTATCTCGGTCAGCACCTTCACGTCGGCGGTCATGCCGGGCATGAGGAGAGATTTGTCCTTGTCAGTAACCCTTACGACGACGTCGAAGACGGTAACCGTCCTCTCTGTCCTGCCCTGCGGGGCGACCCTCTCGACAACAGCCTCGAAGCTCCTCTCGGGCAGAGCGTCGACCGTGACGACGACCAATTGACCCGGTTTTATCCTCGCTATGTCCACTTCGTCGACTCCGGCGGTCACATATATCTTGTCGAGGTTGGCCATGCTGAATATCTGCGTGCCTTCGGAAGCCGAGGAGAGCGTCGAGGAGATGACCTGCCCCCTGTCGACGAACTTCTTCAATATCGTACCGGTGAAAGGCGCCCTGATCTTCGTGTCGGCGAGCCTCTCGGCCGCCTCTTTCAGGGCCTCGCTCGAGTGCAGGAGATCGGCTTCGGCTATGCTCACCTCGGCCCCGGCCGTCTGGAGCGCGGTCTCGGAGTCTTCGAGCTCCTGGGTCGATATTATCCCGTCCTCGAAAAGTTTTTTCTGCCTGGCGAGCTTCACCCTGAGGTCATTAAGGGCAATCTTCGCCCTCTGGAGCCTGGCCCTCGCTCCGAGGACCGCGGCCTCTGCCTGCTTTGTCCTCGCCTCTTCAGTCTCAGGATCGAGCCTCACCACGACCTCGCCTTTTTCAATGAGGTCGCCGGCGTTGTTCGGGAACTCTATTATCTCGCCGCCCGCCTTGCTCTTGACTATGACCTCTATCTCCGGGTTCACCGTGCCGTTGGCCATCGCTTCCAGCCTGAGAGAGCCCCTTGAGACCTTCGCCGTCTTCACCGGCTCGGCGGCGGTCTTCTCTCCGCCGCTCAGGAAATAATACGCGCCTCCCGCTATCAACGCCACGGCCGCTATTATGATGGCCCACTTCTTCATTCGACCTCTTCGATATCCGTTATTCTGACGCCAAGCTCTTCTATGAGCGTGCCCTTTTCCATGTAGAAGGCGACAAGGGACGCGTTGTAGCCTGAAACAGCGTCAAGTTTCTTGAGCTTCGCGAGAAGGAGGTCTTCCTGTATCTTGAGGACATTATAGGTGGTAGACCTTCCGGCTTCCAACTTTTTCTCTTCGGCTTCGAGCGTCTCTGCCGCGAGACGCACAGCTTCGTCAGCGGCTTCAAGGCGGCTCAAGCCTATCTCAAGATTCCTCATCGCGGCGGAAAGCCCCAGGACTATCTCCTGCTCGAGGCGCTTGAGCTTCAGGAGAGCCTGTCTCGATTGCAGGCGCGCGGCCTCAAGGTCCCCCTTAGCGGCCCTGTTGCCAAGCGGGTAGCTGAAAAGGACGCCGACAGACCACTCGGGGTTCGCGTCCAGGTTGTTGAACGAATTCGAGAACGAGTCTCCGAGCCCGTTGAAGCCGTAGCTCGCCTCAAGGTCGACCAAAGGCCACCTCTGGTCAGCCGAGTATTTCAAGACCAACCTCTCTTTTTCAAGAGCGGCTTTCATCTCCAGATAATCCGGCCTCGCTGACAGCGCGGCTGAGACCGCCTCGTCAACGCTACTGGACGCGGGCCTCAAAGTCCCTTCGCCAACCGGCACGATCTCGTCATTCCTTATGGCGTAGGCGTCCCCGGCGACAAGCTCCTTCAACCGCCTCTGTGAGTCCTCGACGGCCTTTTGGGCCGCGAGAAGGTCTTCCCTGCGGGCCGCGACAGCCGACTCCGTGAGCACGAGCTCGAGCCTTGAAAGGGACCCGGCGGCAAGCTTCTTCCTGTTCACGTCAAAGAGCACCTCGGCGAGCTGAAGAGATTCCTTCTTCACCTCGAGGCTGTCCCTCGCTGACATAAGCGCCCACCACGAGTCAGCGTATTCACTCAACGCGGAAGAAAGGGCCTGCCTGAACCTGTGCTCGGTCGCCTCCTTGTCCTTGAGCGCGACCTTGAGGCCAAGAGAGGCCGCAGAGCCAAAGCCCTTCAAAAGCGGCTGGCGCACGCTGACCCCTGTGAACGACTCGTATTCATACTCAAAGCCGGAGAAGTTGTCGGCTGTCCAGTCGTCCCTCACCTCGAACCTGTACTCTGTCCCTAAGCCTGAGGTGCCTTCTATGCCGGCGTTGAAGCTGTAACTTTCTGATTTTATCGATTTGAGTCCGCCCGCGGCAACACTCGAGCGGGCTGAAAGAGGCCTTGAGGAATCAGACCTTTTGAAGGAGGCAAAGGCCTCAGGGTCGAACGCTCCGGAAGCGCTCAGCACCCTCGCCCCCGCTATCCCTGGATCGAGCATCGAGGATTTCACCTGGAGGTTGTTCTCAAGGAGCATCCTCACACCCTGCCTGAAGGGCAGCTCGACGCGCTGACCTTCCACGGCAACAGCCGGGGAAGCCGCAAGGATGACAGTGAAGAAAAGGACGGATGCGCGGAGGTTCAGCATCAGAATTTTCCGCCATTTATGGCGGAGCATTTTGATGGTGAGGAAATGTTTTTATTTGCCAGCCAAGACCGGCCGCTGAAGTGGCGGGGTTGCATCTGGCATACCCATTCAGATGTTAAACGCATGACAGTCACGGGATGCTCCCTGGGCAATACTTAAGGGCGGCGCGTCACTTCCTGCCTTTTTTGTCAGCGCTGTTACCGCTTTCGCGCAAAAGCACCTTCCTGGGCCTTGTCCCCGCTGAGTGGTTCTTTGGCGCGGCTATATTCCTCAAGGCGTGGAGCCTGCCCTGTTTTTCAAGCCTCTTGTAGATGCGCACCCACGCGCACTCGCTCTCGATGTTGACCTCGCACATGCCGTGCGCGACCCCGCCGCAGGGACCGTTAAGGAGGCCCTTGGGACATTCGGTGTGGGGGCATATGCCTCCGGTTATGTGGAGCACGCACTCGCCGCAAAGCGAGCACCCCTCGAAGAACCTGCCGACACGCTCGACAGAGGCTAAAAAGAGCGAATCAAGAGCGGGCAGGACAGGCTGCGTCTCGTCGGCCGCATCGGCGACCGTGCGCACCCCGGCGCCGCAGGCGAGCACGAGGACAGCCTCCGCCTCTTTGAGCTCGGGCTTTAGCCTGTAATCCTTAAGGATGAGCTGCCTGTAGCAGGTCTCATCCGGAATGGAAGAGCCGACGACCTTTATCCCGTGCTCCTCGAGGATGGCGGTCATCTCTTTTATCTCCTTTTCGCCGCCCGTGGCGCACTGCTCTGCGCACGAGTTGCAGCCGAAAAGGAAGACCGTCTTTTTGCCCTTTAACGATTCGAGTATCGCGTTTATATCTTTTTTCTTCGTGATTATCATCAGGGTTTCAATAAAGCCGCTTGAAGGTTTAAAAACATCAGTGTGCTCTAAAATCAGCTGTTTTTTCCGAGGTCGAGGAAGGGTGGAAGTAAAAAGCGCAGCATATAATGGAATATGTGAGCATTTTTACTTCCGCCCTGACAAAGAGATCGGGAAAAAGAGCAATTTCAGATTACTTGGAGCGTCTGGCCGCCTCGACCGTATTTTTGAGGAGCATTGCTATCGTCATCGGACCGACTCCTCCCGGAACCGGCGTTATGAAGGAAGCCCTTTCTGAGGCGCCTTCGAAGTCGACATCTCCCACGAGCTTGCCGTCCTGCGAGCGGTTCATGCCTACGTCGATGACGACAGCTCCTTCTTTTACCCACTCGCCCTTTATGAACTCGGCCCTGCCTATGGCGGCAACTAATATGTCGGCCTTCTTTATCCTCTCGGCGAGGTCTTTTGTCTTGGAGTGGCAGACCGTGACCGTCGCGTTTCTTCTGAGGAGCATCATGGCCATGGGCTTGCCGACGATATTAGATCTGCCGACCACGACCGCGTCCTTGCCGGAGAGGTCAACGCCTGTTGATTCGATGAGGCGCATGACTCCGTAGGGCGTGCATGGCTGGAGTACCGGGTTTCCTATCATGAGCCTGCCGACATTGTACGGGTGGAAGCCGTCGACATCCTTTGACGGGGAGATCTCTTCCAATATCTCCTCTTCGTCTATCTGCTTGGGAAGCGGGAGCTGGACAAGTATGCCGTGGACATCTTTTGACGCGTTGAGCTCTCTTATGAGGGCGAGGAGCTCGGCGTGGGTGGTCGTCTCAGGCAGCTTGTGCTGAACCGACTTTATGCCGACTTCTTCGCAAGCCTTTATCTTGTTCCTGACGTATACGACAGAGGCCGGGTTCTCGCCGACGAGCACGACTGTGAGCCCTGGGGTCGTGCCGGTCTTGTTTTTCAACTCCTCGATCTCGCTTTTGAGCTCGGCCCTTACCTGAGCCGCTATTTCCTTGCCGTTTATTATCTTCGCCGTCTTCAAGTTTTCCATCCGCTTTCCCGGTATTTTTCACAAAAGTATACTTTAACATGGCTGATAATGCAAAAGATTATTCTCTTTTCATTGGCCTTCAAAGGCGGCCAAGGGCCTTGTTTCCCTTGACATAACAGGGCCCCGATGATTAATTAGAGTGAGCGTTCCTGCAATTCTTTTTTTTCGCGGCGCGAAGGCCGCAAGGAGGGGCAATGGGGTTTTGGGAGCACGTCAACCAGGAGCTTAAAAGGGCGGTCGAGGAGGGCTGGTCTGCCGTAAAGGAGAACGCGAAAATCGGCAAGCTCCGACTCAACATCCACAACCTCCACAAGGACGCTGAAAGCCATTTCAAGGCTCTCGGCGGCATTGTCTACGAGATGGCCTTTGACCCTTCAGAGAACCCCCTGCACAAGCCTGAGGCGCAACGGCACATAGGCGAGATAAGGCGCATACAGGCGCAGGCGGAAGCCCTGGAAGAAGAGATAAGAAAGCTCAAGCACAAGGAATCCTCGACAGAGGCCGGGAGATAGCCTCCTTATAAGGAAGCGGCCCGGTTCTTTACTTAACCACTTTAAATGAAAGCCCTGTCCGTACAAGGCCGCCCGTTGCCTGTCCGGCGTTCCTATGGAAAACATACCCCTCCTTAGAGACATAGTCATACTGATGGCCGTCTCCGTGCCGATCAGCTTCCTGCTGTCAAAGCTCGGCCTGCCCATAATCATCGGCTTTCTCCTCACAGGCGTCATCATAGGCCCATACGGGACCGGGCTCGTAACCGAGCTCCACAGGGTAGAGACGCTCGCGCAAATCGGCGTAGTGCTCCTCCTTTTCACCATCGGCCTCGAATTCTCCATCTCAAGGCTCCTCAACATAAGGAAGGAAGGCATCCTGGGCGGCGGTCTCCAGGTGGGGCTGACCGTCCTCATCGTCTTCGGCATCTCGCTCCTCTTCGGCCAGCCGTTTTCAGTTGCCATGCTCCTGGGCTTTGTAATCTCCCTTTCCTCGACGGCGATAGTATTAAAGCTCCTCGTCGACAGGGGCGAGGTCAACTCCCCTCACGGAAACCTCTCGGTCGGAGTGCTCATATTCCAGGACCTCGCCGTCGTGCTCATGGTCATGGTCATACAGTCCATCGGCATAAACGAAGGGTTGTCAGCCATCGAAATAACGAAAAAGCTCGCCCTCTCGTTCGCGGCCTTCGCCGTCATAGTCGTCGGCGTCATCTGGCTCATACCCAGAATATTCGACCAGGTCGTGAAACTCAGGAACAGGGAGGTCTTCATCCTCACGACCGTGCTCGTGTGCCTGGGGACCGCGTGGGTGACCTCCCTTTTCGGCCTCTCACTGGCCCTCGGCGCGTTCATAGCCGGGCTCGCCATCTCCGAGTCAGAGTACTCGAACCAGATAGTCGCCGATGTCATTCCTTTCAGGGACACCTTCTCGAGCCTCTTCTTCATGTCCATAGGCATGCTCCTGGACATCAGCTACTTCATGGGCGAACTGCCGAAGATCGCCCTGCTGGTAGGAGCGATAATCGCGTTGAAGGCGCTCGTCATCGTCGGGGTCGGCCAGATACTGCGCTACCCGTTGAGGCTCTCGCTCGTCGTGGGTTTCAACCTCGCGCAGATCGGAGAGTTCTCATTCATACTCATAAAGATGGGCGAGGAATACAGCCTCTTCAACCAGGCCCTGTACCAGTCGCTTCTGGCGGCCTCAATAATAACGATGGCGTTCACGCCGTTCATCTACCAGAGGTCGTCAAAACTCGCCTATGACTTCGGGAAGCTCTTAGGCAGGGACGGGGCACGGGGCGGGCACAAGAAAACGCAGCTCTCGAACCATGTCATCATCATCGGCTACGGCATCAACGGACAGAACCTCGCCAAGGTATTGAAGGAAACCGGCATCCCCCACCTGATAATGGACACCAACATGGAGAGGATAAAGTCCGCGAAGGCCAAGGGCCACTCCGCCTATTACGGCGACGCGAGCCACCCGGAGGTATTCAGGACGACCGCCGTCGAAAAGGCGAAGATGGTGGTGACGGCCATATCAGACCCCATAAGCACGAGGCTCATCGTCAAGAACGCGAGGGACATGAACGCGGCCGTCTCTATACTCGTGCGCACGCGCTACATAAGGGAGGTCGAAGAGCTCTACAAGCTCGGGGCAAACCAGGTCATACCCGAGGAGTTCGAGACTTCGGTCGAGATATTCGCGAGGGTGCTCAAGGATTACAGGATACCCTCGAACATCATCCAGAACCAGATAGACCTCATAAGGCAGGAGGGCTACGCGATGCTCCGTAACCCTTCTGTCATGGGCGACAGGCTCTCACGCCTCTCGAGCATCCTCGAGAAGACCGTCATGGACACTTATTTCGTGGAGCGCGAATGCTCGGTAGCAGGGACGACCATACAGGAGCTTGACCTGCGCAAGAGAACCGGCGCGACCATCATCGCCATAGCGAGGAGCGGACACGCCAAGACCAACCCGGAGCCCGATTACAGGATAGAGGCCGGGGACATACTCGTCCTCCTCGGCAGCCACGCCCAGTTGAACGAGGCCTTCAAGCTCCTCAAGGCGGTCTGCCCGCTTGGAGAAGAGAGCGGCGAGCTCAAGCGCGACTGACAGAGCCAGCCAGCCTTAACAAAATGGGATTTAAGAGGGATTGCCGCTTCCTGAACAAATGACAATCTCCCCCCCTCTTAAGCAAAGAGGGGCAAAAAGAAATAAAAAAAAGCCCCCTCCAGAGATGGAGGGGGCTTTTCAGTTTCTTACAAACCAGTCTATTCGCCGGGGAGCTTGTAGCCCTTGCCAGCGAACTGGATGTTGGCCGGGTCGTCGCACCTCGGCGGGGAGACCGCGTGAACTCCTCCGCACTTCGGGCACTTGCCGACGAAGGTCTTGAGGACAAACGGCTCTCCGCAGCCCTGGCACTTGGCGTTAAGTCCGCCGTCCGGGATGGGGGCGTTCCTCACAGCGCCGTCGTGCGCGCAATAAACGAACTCTACCAACTCAACGCCTTCTGAGAACGGGCCGCCACCGGCGGGCCCGCAGCTTCCGCAGCTGCCCATAAGAAAACCTCCTGAAATATAAATATACCTATGATTTATGACTCATTATAAGATACTATAAGATTGTCATTTTTTCAACGAGATTTACCAGACACCGTGGATTTCACACCAAGACCCATTCCTCCCCTAAACCAGCTTGCGAAAAATGAGGCATTCCTGATATACTCGCTGCAATCAGGAAGGATACCCGTGGCAAACCAATGCAAATCCCTTACAGAACAGATCAACAGGAGAAAATGGTGGCATTCACCGCCGCGTGACAAAGCCTCCTACAAGAAAAGGGGAATTTTCCTTGCCTCTTCTTACAGGGAGTGCGAGTTTTACGGGCGCCCTCTTGACGAGCCAGTTAAGGTCCAAATTTCAAATCCATTGGTTGGCGCCGAGGTCAATATAATAGAAAATCTCTGCGGGAAGGATTCCCCTCAGATGGATGCATATAGAACGCTTGCAGGTACTATTACCACAGACGTTTTGAAAGTACGATTCCAATTGGATGCCGACCTTTTTGCGGCGGCTAAAAGGAAAGGTTACGATGCCATCGTAGTCATAGCCGCAAAAAACGCTTCTGAAGTAAAACAGGGTAAACTGCCAAAAAAGACCGAGATTAATGTCTTCGACGCCGAAAATACGACCATAGATTCAAGAGTAAGGCGGCAAGATGCCTTGAACGTCAAAATCACAGACCTTTTTAAAGGAATATAGAAGCAAATGCCTGTCACTCGCACCTTGAAAAAAAAGACGCCCAAGAGGGCGAAAAAGGAAGTCTTATACGCAATTCCTCAAGACGGCCTTGAGCTTTTCAACTTCGAAGAAACCGCTGAGTATGGGGATCGCCCCTATTCTGTTTTTTTGAATGACCCCGAACATCATATCAGGCTCCTGAAAGGAAACTGCATTGAGGTTCTGAACAAGGCTCGCGAGAACAGCGTTGACATGATTTTCGCCGACCCTCCGTACTTCCTTTCAAACGGCGGCATTACCTGCCATGCAGGAAAGATGGTCTCTGTTAATAAGGGCAAATGGGATGTCTCGAAAGGTATAAAAGAAAACCACGAATTCAATCTTGAATGGCTGAAAGCCTGTCAGCGAGTTTTAACGCCAAACGGGACGATATGGGTTTCAGGGACGACACATATAATATATTCCATCGGTTTTGCCATGCAGGAGCTTGGCTTCAAGATACTTAACGATATCGTCTGGTATAAAAGAAACGCACCGCCGAACCTTTCCTGCCGCTATTTCACGCATTCTACTGAAATCGTGCTATGGGCTTCCAAGAATAAAAAAAGTAAACACTACTTCAACTACCCCCTCATGAAGGCATCCAATCAGGGCAAACAGATGAGGAATGTCTGGAACATTTCATCACCCCCGCCGATTGAAAAAAGATTTGGGAAACATCCCACACAAAAACCCATAGACCTTTTAAGACGCATTGTTCTTGCCTCTACAAAAGAAGGCGACCTTGTGCTTGATCCATTTTGTGGAAGCTCAACCACTGGCGTCGCTTCTCTATTACTGAACAGAAAGTATGTGGGAATAGACATGGAAGAAAACTATCTTGAACTTTCAAAAAAGAGAATAGAAGAAACTCTCAAAAAACCCTCATTATTTAATTTCTCAGAAACGGCGATTAATAATGGCTAATTTCAGTGTCTATAAAGAGGTTTTAAATTTAAGAAATATTTCTGAAGTACTCGATGCCTTTACAAATTCATTACTAGATACTAATCGGAGTTTCCCGAATTCAACCTCGAAGTGCAACGAAGGGAGCAGCTACTTCGATCGGTTTTTTGAAGCCCAGGCATTTTCTGGGCCTGTTGTTGATTAAGAATTCAATTTTAGCGATCTGTTCGTCGCTTATC
>JADLDY010000083.1 GCA_020846435.1 Deltaproteobacteria bacterium | reverse complement strand
GTGACGGTGCATTTGCCCACTATGTCAACGAAAGGGACATACCTGCTGAACTCAGCCCACCTCCTGTCTATGAGCAGGTCCCCGCCGTTTCGCGTCGGGTACTCAAGGTGGGGAGCTATGACAAGGCTCGGCCTGCCGCGGTCAAGGTTTTTAATTACTCGTCCCTTCATGCGCTATTTTTTCTCAAAGACCAGGGCAATAAAAGTATAATCTATGTCTTGCCAGTAAACGGGCCGGTCCTCGCAAGGCGGTATGCTCCCGCCACCCTGCGCATTGAAACCGTTAGCTTCCGCTATCATTATCAGGTTCTCGACCGCCTTCTTGTCAAAGATCGTCCAAGGGAGCGCCTTATTGTCCAGCGCACCGGATGCGGCCATCGCGTCTTTTCCCAGACCTGCACCTTTTTCCCAGTAATCCGTCGAGAGGTATACTTTCCCCCCTTGCCTCATTATCCGTTTCAGTTCGGAAAAAAGCTTTTCCAGGTCCACGCCGTGTTCGACCACCGACAGCAAAACGGCGCCATCAACGGAATTGTCCGGGAATTTCGTGGCCGTTATGTCAGAAGTGACCATTTTGTATTGCTTCATGTTGCGGGCCTTTTTGAAGCCCCGTATCGCTGCGGCCAGTCTTGTATAACCGGGTATGTGTATATCGACACCGGTCAGGTTCCTGTAGCCCATCGAATAAAGCAGCTCAAGGGTCATGCAGCCGTTCAGCGAGGGGCCGCACCCCAGGTCTACTATATGGGAACTTTCATTGAACGGCGATTGAGAGAAAACCTCTCTTATGTTGTTGAAGTCCCAGCACTTGGCCGGGGTTGAGTGCAGCGGCAGACCGGCCTTGACCAGGCTGTTTACGGCATTCCCTATTTCGTTCCAGTTTTTCAGTACCTTCATGGACATCCTCTCTTTTTCAATTGGCAGCTCTGAATTCGTTTTTCAAATTTTCCGGAGATTCTTCCGAAGCCTTGAAGTTTACTCCGATTATCAAAAAAATGTATCCCCAAAATCTTGGGGATTCAAAGGCCCCCATGCTTTGGGAAAGTCCCGCAATGATTATAAGAAGGAGGAGAAGGTTTTTAACACCTTTTCTCACAAGGTATTTTTTGAATACATAAATAAAAGTGACAGCGCCTATTGTCCCTAGATAGATGAAGAAAGCGGCAAAATTGTTATTTCCGAAAGCTTGCTCCGCTGAGATAGGCAGCGTAGAATAAACATCGAGAAGCTCCTTTCCGGAAATCC
Source organism: Deltaproteobacteria bacterium (assembly GCA_020846435.1). GTDB lineage: Bacteria > Desulfobacterota > GWC2-55-46 > GWC2-55-46 > GWC2-55-46 > GWA2-54-12. Next base: position 12,910 of record JADLDY010000083.1, on the reverse strand, counting down.
CGGTCCCGAACAGAGGAGATGTGCGCATAACGTCAATAAGCGTCAGATAAGGGAAGACCATCCTCAGGTTTTCACTTGTGATATTGTATGTCCCGGAATGTCTGACGCTCGCCTGCCATCTGGTGAGAAAGAACGACAGAAGGTCAGTAGTCAGATACAGCAGCATGATTACGAAAGCGAGTGAGGCAGTACAGAACAGGATTATATATATCCTGTTGATTGTTCTCCTGATGCGCATGAAAATCATTATAAAAGAGACGAACAACGAAATAATGAGTACCGGGCTGCCAGTGATATAAAGCATGCAAAGAGTCGCAAACACGGCCAGCAAGAAATTAGTTCGCCTTAAATCCAACATGAGCCAGGAGTTCAATACCACAAAAAAACCAATAGCCAACAAAGACGGCTCGGAAGTAAAAAGTTTGGGTCTCGAAAACCCTGCGAGAGCTATATCCCTCAACTCGTTTTCATAAACTTTGTACTCGCCCGTGTATACCGCATTTCTGAAAGCATCGCTTAGCCCCTTGATTAGACCGGCCACTTCGAGCAAAGAACCAATAATAAGCGCGATAACGAGAATGAAAAGCATCTTTTTCAGTTTCTCTTTTTGAAGCGGCTCCAGAAGTTTGAATATGAGCACCCCGCCAGTGATTGAAACCGTCGTCTGCAATATGCCAATGAATTTCTGCCCTATATACGCTTTCCCAGGCGAAAGGACTGCAGAAAGGAAGAGGACGCCGGTTATCTTTAATAAGAATGAGACATCCGATTTGTAAATGTTTTTCCTGCAGATCACAAAGAGGAAAGGTATGGAAAATACAGTAAGGAATGATGGTATAAAAAAAGTATCTGACAAATAGAGCGGTATTTCCGTGTATATCGTAAAAAGAACGAAAATTATCAGCAACAGATACAGAGTCTGTTTTTTCACGACAAAAAGACGCGACAGGCTTCCAGCCCCGTTATCTTTCCAATTCATAAAATTCATTTACCGCTCGGCAGAAGGCCTCTTTGCGGTGGTCCCTGGTGAACTCTTCAGCCCTGGGTGAAAACGGCCCTGAGCAGACTACATCCATTACCGCCCTCGAAAAAGAGATAACATCTTCGGACGGAAAAGTCCTGCCCAGCGAATAAGCCTCGACGGTCTCCTTAATTATCATTGAATCCGAACCCACCACGGGGATGCCCATGGATGCGGCTATGGTGATAGGCCCGCACTGCCCGGCGAAAATCTTCCTGTACGGAGCGACCACTATGTCGGATGCGGCAAAGTAGTCTACGACCTCCGACTCAGGTATATATTCCATGCATAGCTTGAGGCGCTCTCTGACCCCGGACTTTTCAGCGATAGATGCGAGCGCGTCCTTCGAAAAGTGCTCGGCGCTCCCGGCAACAAGCAGCTCTACGCTGTCAGGCAGGCTCTTCAGGGCGCTTACCGCTATATCAGCGCCTTTATCGAAACGGGTTCCTCCAAAAGCCAGCAGGACGGTTGCGCCTGGCGCAATTGAAAGGCGCTCCCTGAGCGAGGCCCTCTTCGAGGCGCGCTCCTTTGCGCTGTAAACCGGAAAGTCCAATGGATAAGGGACATACCCTGCAGCGCCGGAGCGGGTAATGGCGTTCAGGATGGAGACGAATTTTCTTGAATGGGCCATGACCTTGAGCCCGTTCCCTGCAAGATGTCTTAAAACCAGCCTTTCAAAAGCAACCTTGCGCCTCTTGAGATTATTCGGAGCGAACTCGTCCAGCAGGGCCGCCCAGTGGAGGGTCCCGAACACCCGGGACAGGTCTGAGAAGGGTCTGAGGAGGGCCAGCGTCAGTATGAACCTGTCAAGCTGCTGCAGGTGTATGTAATCCGCGTTATACTTCTCTGCTGCCCTAAGCGCCTTTCCTAAAAATCTTAGCTTTTCGGTTTCGGTGATGGTTGCCGGCCTCGAAGACGCTATGGCCTCCGAGCCGCTGACCGGGCACAATTCTCTCATGCCCTCTACGAAACCCTTGCCGCCTACGGCATATACCTTGTAACCCTTTTCAACGAGTCCGTTGGCAAGGAGCGCGCCGTAATACACATGGTGCCCTTCGGCAAAAGGATTTATGAATGTCACTGACCGTCTGCTCGGCATCTGCTCTTATTGAACATCAAAGGGGATGGCACGCCATCCCTCGGAAGTCATCCCTATTATTGTATGTCTGCCCTTTGGGGCGCTGTTCATCACCGTGAGAGTGCCTTTTGCCACATTGAAAAACCGGTCTGCCCATTCGCCGGTAAACGGCACCGGTTTGACTTCGCCCCTGTTCACGGCCAGCGGGTCTTTCACGGCCATGTCGAACAAATTCGGGTCGACGAAGGACATGAACACCGGGCTGTCATCAAGTTTAAATGTCCTGGGCTCTGCCGGAACAGGCCTGCCGGTCATGTCTTCAGCCGCAAGCGGCTCCGATTCAAACGACAGGAACGACCCGCCGCCCGTATCCCAAGCGGCCACAGCCGCAGTCTGCCCCTTGAGGAAAAGCGCGAGGTTCAGGCCGCCGTTCTGGACAAGCCTTCTTTCCTGGCTTATCCCCGCAAGCCAGCGCGAGGCGTTGGCAAAGGCCACAAAGGCCGGTTTCGGCGTGTGGTCCTGATGCAGGATCGAGAACGCCTCCTCGCCGGGGTTCGGCGCGTTCCTGTAAAGCTGGCAGAAGTAAACGGCGGCTTTTATATCTTCCGTTGCCAGAAGCAGGAACGCTCTTGACAGGTACTTGGCCTGCGTAAGCTCGTCTATTGGTTCCTGCCATGTGCCTTTGGCCGTAGTCCATCCGAACTCTGTAATATAAACGGGGAACTCAGCCTTCCCTATGGACGACAGGTATGTCTTCAGCTCCCTGACCCTGTCGAAAAATTCCGCTTCAGGCTTTGTCCCGTAGACATAAGCGTGTATCGAGAGGCCGTCGAGGCTACCCAGCAAGCCCAGGTCAACAAGCCTCTCCAGTTTCGGAACATCTATCCTGTAGAGCGTCGGGCCAAGCACCTTTGTGCCCGGATGGACCGCCCTTATGCCCTGGGCTATCGCGCCGATAAACCTTACAAGCTCCGCTTCCGTGCCCTTCCAGTGGACTTCGGGCTCGTTGAAGACCTCGAAGTACGGGGGGAAATCCGGCACATCCCTTGCGAACCTTTCAACGAGCTCCGCGAACCTGCCCCAGTCCTCAGGCGGATAGAGCTCTTTTTTCGCCTCGACGCCGGTGAGCCACGCGGGAAGCGGCCACGCGAGAGTCCCTATCAGGTTGTAGCCCTTGTCAATCGGCGGCTTCGCGAAATCGAACGGGAGGGGTTTTCCGGCGCCGTCGACCTTATAATCCTTGAGCCCCCACATCCTTCGAGTCCAGCCCGAACCGGCGGCCCCGCTTATCCTTATGTCGCCGTTCAGGTGCCAGAGGCCAAAAAAGGAGGCAAGCCTTTCATTTTCGGCCAGCTGTTTTCCTATTACTGCGGCCGTGACACCGTTTTCTGCTTTCGAGCCGTCCATATATCTGGCGGACGCCTTTATGCGATAATACCCTTTTGACGGAAGGGCGATTTTCAAAAAACCGGACCTGGCCTTTATGTCGATATTTTCCAGGACATTGCCTTTTTCATCCGTTACGCTCAAAGCCCCTGAGACGATCTTGTCGGGGTTTGTCAGATTGACGCTTACGGACCCGTCGCTGCCGTTATCGTAGAATATATTCCCCGGGTTTGAGGATACCAATTGAATGGGAGAGCTTGTCGTTTTAACTGAGGAATCGCCAGCCACGGCCGCGGTGTCAGAGTTATTTCCGGCGCAGCCGTATCCCAGGAGGCCCGCAAGGAGCGCAGCAGAGACGAAAACCGGAAAAGCGTGATACCCCGGACGGCCCTTCAGAACATTATCTGAACTCATGACGCCCTCTGTTATGTCACTGCGATTTCACAAATGACTGCGCGTATCAGGTCCGCAAACCCGCTCCCTTTTCTCCTTGAACCCTCCGCCTCCAAACCCCGTGAGAGGCTTTCAGGTTTATTAGTATAGCAGAACTTCCACCTGTCTCAAATCTACGGCGTTATATGAATAATCTGAATGAAAGGGATCGGAATCACCGAAAAAACCGCCCAGGATGAATCCATTACGCCCTTGCTGACCTTATAAAATGGTATACGGGTTTGCCGGCGACCAGGGCCGAGGCTATGGAAAACAGCAGCAGGCCGACGCCCGAAAACAGTGCCGAACGGCCCAGCGGCTGCCCCATCGGCAGCAGAAAGCTCCATGAAAAGAACACAGACACCATCGCGAGCAAAGCGGCAACCCTTGCGTTCAATATCACTTCCCAGAGAAGCCCGAGCTTTGTCTGGATATGGTAATAAATGAGGCATTGCGTCAGGACCGAGGTGACCGTCCAGTATACGAGAAGGTCCGTGATGTCCAGGCCGCTTGCAAGCTGAACAGGGTAAGCAAGGAACACAAAAACCGTGTGCACCCAGACGGATGCCGCTGCCGCCTTCTCATGGTGAGTGGCCTGAAGCAGGAACCAGAACGGCACATTCGCCAGGGTTATTATCTGCCAGAGCGCAAGTACGCGCGTTGCTCCCTGAAGCTCCGCCGGGTAATCGCCGAGCCAGAGCGAAAGCACATGGTCCGCAATAGCGGTAAGCAGCCCCAGCGCCGCACCTCCCAGAGGCAGGAGCACCATTAGGGAAACCTGCATAAGCTCGATTATGCTCTCCCTGTCGCTGTTCCTGTGGAGGTAAGAAAAGGACGGGTAAAGGACATTAAAACCGGACGCTATGATATCCCTTACGGCTTGGGTCAGCCGCATCGCTATGTCGAGGACTGCGGTCGCCTGGAGCCCAAGCGCGCCGGCCACGACAAACCTGAATACAGGGCCGCGTATGAACAGGCCCACAGAACTGCCGTACAGGTACAACCCCCTGCGAACAAGAGCTGCAAGCCTCCTGCGGGTCTCATCGAACGGCTGCGCCGCCTTTGCGGCCTGCCATTGGCCATGATTTGATGACAATCTGAAGCGGAGCACAATCAATGTAAAAAGGCCTGAAAGGACAGTGCCTATCGCAAGCCCTTCGATGGGACGGTAAAGCAATGCCCCTGCGAGGGCAAAAGAGTAGGTGAAAAGTGGAGCAACAGCCGTCACCATCTGTACGATGTAGTTGTCCTGGTATGCGGAGAGTATCGCGGAATCGAGCCTGCCGATGAGCTGGATTACCGCTCCCGCGAGTACGAGGACTATCGAGACGGTAAGCGCGCCTGCAGGGTAAACGCTGCCGAAAAGAGGCAAAAACGAGTCTTTCAGGATAAGGAAAACAACCGTCAGCAAAACAAGCAGCGCTATATACGCCCTGACCGAAGCGGTATAGTCGGCGTGCGCCTCGCGGATGCTTGAGCTGCCCATATCAGAGCCGGTTTCTCTTGCAAGGAGCTGGCTGAACCCGACATCTACGACCCCGATAAAGGTCCCTGTCGCCATCAAGAGCGACCAGACGCCTACGACATCGAGGCCGTTCCGGGATATCATCAGCGGGTAGATGAACACATACGACAATGTAGGCACTATGAACTTGAGAGGGCCTACAAGCACCGTAAGGGCGCTGTCGCGGTGTACTGCTTTCCGCCTCTTTGCTATTTCCTGGTCTGACATCTGCGCCGCTACTTCCTGCAGTGCAGGACTGGACGGCTGCGCTCGGTAGTGGTAACAAGGCGGATATCCTTGAACCCGGCTTTCCTGAAGCGCTCCGACTCGATTTCCACGCTGTCATGCCCCTCGAAGATCAACTCGTTGAAGCGGCCGAGGAACCTTATCAGCCGGTCCTTGTCCTTGACCCAGTTAAGCACATTCAGGGCAAAAACCAGGTCAGGCTTGAAATTCGACAGCTCTGTTTCCCAATCTTCAGGGGAATCAAGGTCCTGCTGCCGGAACTTGGGCATCACGCCGAGCGCTGATGCGACAAGTTTCGCGGACTCGAGTATTTTGCCGTCAATGTCCACGGCGAGAGCCGCCTTGGCCTTTTTTTCCTTGAGCAGGGACGAGGACAACAGGGCCATGTTGCACCCGAGCTCGAGGACCCGCTTCCCGTTGAAATCAGTGATATTACCAAGGACCTGCCATCTGTCTTTCCACGGCCTCTCACCAGGGAAGTGGCTGCCCTGGAAATCATAGGAATAGTAGGCAACCTGGACGCCGGGCGAGGATGCGTCAGAACTCTGCGCGAGCTTCCAGGCCCATTGTACTGACTTGAGCTGCGCGCTGGCGTCCTTTGGAAGCTCCGGGATACGCTGAAGCTTGTTCTTGCCCATAACACCCTTTATGAAGTTCACGGTATCAGGGGACAACTTCCTTTTCATGAAATCCTTTATTAGAGAACCATACGAATTGTGCACCTTTGCTCCACCTCCAGATGTTATTCCTAAAAAAGATCCGATTAAAGCCCCTGCAAGACTTTTCCTGTCAGCCTGATCAAAATCAATAAGAGCGACTCCGCCGCACTCAAGGAGAAGTATGTTGTCGGCGCACATGTCATTGTGGCTGATGCCCCTTTTTCCGATCCTGACTATTACCAGAGCGAGCCTCAGCAGGACCATGATAAACCTGAGCGTTCCAATGTCAGCACATGAGAGCGGCTCGCCTCTCAGACGCCTCAGCGCGAGCGACTCGACTGTCGCGCGTTTATTCCACTCGAGCGCCTCAGGCACGCCGGAGATGCCGCTGCAGTCTTTGAGGACATCAAACTCGCCCCTCAGGTCCTGCGCCCTCTTCCAACCCGTTATCGCGTGCTCGCTGAGTACGAGTTTATAGATAATGTCTTCGCGTTGATAAGCGCGCCTTCCCGGGTCCTGATAGCTGCTGCTGATGAGGCTGGCGTTTTCAAGCCCGGCTTCCTTCAGCGCGGCATTCCATAACCTCTCCCACTCATCCTCGATCATTATCTCACTCAGCACCAAGCCTCTTCTGCAGGATATTCGCCCTGTACTCGAGCACAAAAGCGAGGATTACAGACAGAAAAGCCGCCGCTGCCGCAGCGCCGATTATCAACAATGCTTTTTTAGGCTTGGATTTCTTCTCAGGCGTCTTCGCGATGTCGAGCACCTGGATCGTAGAACTGTCTTTCGCCTCCTGAAGCCTCGACATCTCATACTGCTGGACGAGGAACTCATAGAGCGTTTCCTGCACCTTTGCGTCCCTCAAAAGGCGGGCGTATTGAATCGACAGGGCCGGCATCCTGGCGGTAGGTATGAAGATGTCCTTGCCGAACGCTCCTCTTGAATCGGTCTCGAACTCCATGAGTTTCGCGCTCAGCTCGCGGACCTGGCTCTTCAACAACTGCGCCTGGGGGTGCGAGGGCTGCGCGTAGGTAAGAAGCGTTTCCAGCTCGACTTCCTTGGCCATGAGCTGTCCCTTAAGGGTGCCGATTGCGTCCATTATGACCTTTGACTGCTCATCGAGCCGAACGGCCTTGTTTGACTCCTGGAACTTCCTGATCCTGTTCTCGACATCGGCAAGCTCCGCCTTCGCTTTCTCGAGCCGCTGCTCGACGAAAAGCCTTGTCTTGCGGCCATTGGACATCGATACCTTCTTGTTTACCTCGTCGAGCACCCCGACGAAAGCGTTTGCCATCATGGCCGCCCTTTCAGGGTCCCTGTCTTCAACGGTAATGGAGATTATCTGCTCCTTTGACTTTGCTACCGACACATGCTTGTCGAGTTTCGCCCTCGTCTCCTCTATGGTGTCCTCTTTATATATCTTGCGCAGGTCGAACCTGTCGATTATGGCGTCTTTTACCGTATTACTGTTCAACACGCCGACCCAGATGTCCGCGGGAGATTCCATCCCGAGAAAATCCCCTGCAATGTTGCCAAGCCCCCCGGTCAGGTTGGACACGAGACCGGCGGCGATGGAATTTTCCTGCTGGGGAGGCATGATGCTGGCTTTGGCCAAGTAGACTTTCGGCAAAAGGAAACTTATTACCGTAGACAGGACTATTGCGGACGAGATTATGACCAGGATGAGTTTTCTGAATTTTACCAGAACTCTCCAGTACTCCAAAAAGTCTATTTCCTCTTCAAAACGGCTGCGATTCACATCCATAGTACTTTAACCCGTTGACAAGTTTGACTGGACGAATACAGTTGATAAACTCACCCTGCGATAAACAGGGTAAAAATGAAACAGTAAGATAAAAAAGGTTCTGGAGCCCGGCACTCGGGAAGGAGAAGTGACGCATTGAAGCAAGCAGCACTGATGCTGTAAACCACTAAAAGGCCACTATCAGGACTCCCGCTGTAACGGCTATCTGATAGAGTATCTGGGTTATGTCCTTGACTTCCCTGAGCCAGACGACCTTCTCAATTTTTTCAGGCACCACAATGGTATCTCCTGGGTCGAGCCTTTTCGAGTTAAAGCCGCCGAGCCACCCCGAGGAGTTCCTCTTGCTTATCGCCATGCCGTTTACCTTGAGAATGTACATCTCGTCATCGTCGGCATTTCTTGTGAAACCGCCCGCCTTCTTTAGATAATCTGAAACGCTCGACCCGGGGAAGTAAATGAAGCTGGTCTGGTTGTACACAGACCCCATTACCTGTACCTGCGCGGGGTTCTCGGGTATGTGAAGCTTGTCGCCTTCTTCGAGGGCTATGTCACCGGGAGAACCCTTGAACCTGTCGAAAGGCTCAAGTTCGATGGCGATCCGTCCGATGGCCTTCGCGGTCCTGATCTTGGCAATGAGGGCCTTTTTCTGGTCGCTGGCAATCTTCAGCTGCGCCGCGGCCTGAGGGTCCAGGGTAGCCGCCATGGACTCCGCTGAACCAGCAAGCAGTTCGTATTCGAGCCTGTTTGCGAACTCCTCTATCTGCAATTGCTGCTGCGTCCTGACGGAGGCCCTGTTAAAAAAAGCGCCGTTGAGATAGGCCTTTTCGGTAAATCCGCCTGCCCGGCTTATAAGGGCGTTTATAGTCTCGCCCTTCTCTATAGTGTAGGTCCCGGGGAATCTGACCTCGCCACTTATAACGACCGTCCTGTAAAGCTCCCACTCGGGAACTGTCCTTATGAAAAGGTAATCGTTCTCAGCAAGCTTCAGGTCATGCTCCGGATCACCTGAAAGCGCCTGATCGAGGTTTATGAGTATTTTTTTTGTTTCCGGGCCGGTCGGTGTTGGCGTAACCCTTGTAAGTTCAGCCTGCTTATTGTACGCGTAGGATTTAAGACCGCCAGCCAGGCTAATAAGCCCTTTTACAGTGAGTTCCTCACCTACTGAGTATGTCCCTTCCCTCTTCACCGCACCGGCAAGCCTGACAACCTTCTTGTCAGGGACCGCTTCGAAAACAGAAATAACATCACCTGGTCTCAGTTGCATGTCATTTGAGTTTCCGTCAAGAGTCGATTCTATGGATATGATCCTTCCGTCCTCAGATATCCTGTCTATCCTTGCCCTGCCTGAGAAAGCCAGGTCGCTTCTGCCGCCTGAGATCTCTATGGCATCTTTAAGAGTGGCCTCGCCCTTAAACTCGTAAATGCCCGGGGATTTTACGAAACCGGAGACGGCTACCATCGGCCCGATTGACGGGATAAAGATGACATCGTCAGGCCTGAGCCTTATGTCTTTTGACTTGTCGCCCTTGAGGAGGAGGTCATACGCGTCAAATACCGTGACGGTCTGCCCGTTTCGTATGACTTTTATATCTCTCAACGAGCCGTTCCTGCCGGGGCCTCCAGCCGTTATAAGCGCGTTCAGAAGCGTTGACATTGAAGAAACCGTATAACTTCCCGGGGACGCGGCCTTGCCCACTACGAATACCCTCATCGATGAGAGAGCGCCCAGGCTTACATTCATCTTCACTTCGGTAGTCTTGTAATACCGGGAAAGCTCCTGGAGGAGAAAATCCTTCGCTTCAGAAAAAGTAAGGCCTGCCACATGAAGTGTACCAAACTCACCCAAGTTGATCATGCCGTCACGGTCTATCGGGACGGCGATATTGGCGCTGATCTTACCCCAGATATTGACTTTGATCTCATCACCCGGGCCCAGGAGATAGTCAAGTCCCACCGGCATTAGCTGGGTAGCGTCGAAATCTGTGCGGCGTGTGAAGATGTCGTACCCGAACTGACGTAGGGGCTTATGCCTGTCCGAATAGGGGCCAGCAGTATCATTGGCATAGGCCTCGAAAACGGAAAAGTCTCCGGAGGAGACCGCTTCTTTCAAGACTTCAACTTCAGTGAGATTCAGGCCCTGTTGCCCAGCCTCTTTTGAGTTGGCCTGTTCAGGTAAGATAAGGAATAGCAGAAGGAAAATATGGATAAGAAAAAGGCTTTTAAAATGCTTCGTCACGGTTGCGATTTCACTCTGGTTTGCTGTTTAAAAGTCAGAAAAAAGTAAGTTGTTTTTATAAGACATATTCACTCTTTTGTCAACAGAATTTGAGCCTTTATACGAACTTATCCGGCTCAAAACCGTATATAGCTGGACTGGGAAATGTGACTGACAAGTGGGGAGTTCCGCGCTCCCGCCGCGCCGGGTTGACGCTAAACCCCAGTGCCGCGCAGTACCGTAGGAATAGTCTTTAATATTATCTTGAAGTCCTGGGAAAAAGACCAGTTGTCGATGTATTCGAGGTCGAGCCTCATCCACTGCTCGAACCCTATGTTGTTCCTGCCGCTTACCTGCCAGATGCAGGTAAGGCCCGGGCGCACGGAAAGTCTTCTTCTCTGCCACATGTCGTACCTTGCCACTTCCTCGGGCAGCGGAGGCCTCGGGCCGACGAGCGACATGTCGCCCTTGAGGACGTTGAGCAGCTGCGGCAGCTCGTCGAGGCTGTACTTCCTCAGGAACCTTCCGACGCCTGTTATCCTCGGGTCGTTCTTGGCTTTGAATACCGGGCCTGACATCTCGTTGAGGTGCTCTATGCTTGATTTGAGCTTGTCCGCGTTCATCACCATGGTCCTGAATTTGAGCAGGTCGAACTGCCTGCCGTTCATGCCGCATCTCGTCTGCCTGAAAAAGACAGGGCCAGGCGAGCCGAGCGTTACCGCCAGGGTTATCGCGATGAAAAACGGCGCGCTCAGAAGAAGGACGGCCGACGCGAAGGCGACGTCGAAAGCCCTCTTGAGCACGAACCACTCCTCTATGCGCGGATAAGGCGTATACGCCAGCAACGGCCAGCCCTGAAGCTCCTCGAAAGAGCCCTTCGCGAGCTTGTGCGAATAGAAGTCGGCAGTGATGCTGGCCTTGATGCCGATCTCCTCGCACAGGAGGATCTGCTTTTCTATCCTGTCGAGGCCGCTCCTGGGCACGACGAAAATGACCTCGTCGATCTGGTTTGAGGTGAGTATCTCCGGCAGCTGGCTGAATGAGCCGATAAGCCTGCTGTTATAGACCCTTTTGGACGCGGATTCCTCGTAATCGACAAAGCCGAGGACCTTCATGCCCCATTCCTTGTGCTTATCGAGGATGCTCGCGAAAGCTTCCGCCCTTCTGCCTGAGCCGACTATCAGGAGGGACCTGTAGTTGTAGCCCTTCGTCCTTACGTAATGTACAAAGAGGTAGAGGCAGACCCTTATGGAAACCAGCAGCGCAAGGTCAATGACGAGGAACATCAGTATGAGAGCCCTGCTTATATGCATGATCTTGAAGGCGAAGAAGAAGGACATGATCATGAAGCCGCCGGCAAGGACGGTCTTCAATGTCGGCGTGAGTATGTGCCTGAGGCTTTTGATCCGTATCGATTGATAGCACTTGAAATAGAAGAGGAGAAAGAGCCAGACCGGGACAATAAGGTAGAGGAGAAAAAAATGTTCGGAAAAAGGCTTGAGCTGGACGTCTCCGACCTGGTTGCGCAGTATATAGGCCACGTAGAACGACAGCACGGTGACGCCAAGGTCCGTTGCTGTCATGGCATGACGGATGAACCTGTTGCTCTCTTTTAACATTCCTGCGCTGTTGTCTCCATATTGGCGTACCATATGAAACTTGACTTCTGGCGCTGGAGAGGTCATGGAAGACCGTCATGTTCTCCCGGAGAGAAAACACCCTGCCGTCAGGCAAAGTCCAGTTGTCAGCAATTAAGTTTCAGGTACTGAACTACAATTCAGGCCCGCTTTTTGGAAAGCAGGCACGGTTGCTAAAATCCGACCCAGAAAGAAATGAAAACTGCAATGTGTCACTAAAATATACGATTTTAACGGCATTTGTCAAATAAATTGTGTATTGCGCGGACAATGGCACATTCAGATGGAATACTGGCATAAATCGAATATAAGTTAAACTTTGCAAGATTTTGTGTAGCAGGTTTTTAAAGAAGGTCTTTTATACCCGGGCGCTGCCTAATAAACCGCCGAGAGCGTCAGCCCGATGCCCTCACGAAAGGGCGAGACCCTGACCGAAGTGACCGGGCCCCTCTTTTCTACGGCGCCCGTGCTCAGGTAGGCGAGCCACCACCCGAGTGCCGCCTGTGAGAGGTAGTGCTTTTCATCGTTCATCCTTGAAAGCGCTGGCAGTATCGAGAGGCCGTAAAAAAGGGACTTCATCGCTGTGCTGTCCTGCATCTTCGCCGCAGTTATCAGCGGCACGGCTCCTATGAAGGCGTGTCCGCTGAGGCCGTTATTGCCCCTGAAGGGCTTCCAGCCGGAAGAGCCCTCCTCAGGCCTCGATGCCCCTGTCGCGTACTGGATGAAAAGCCCGGCAGGCGCGCCGACGAAAAGCGCCCTTAATGAGTCCCTCGCCCATGACTTTACCGCGCCGTCTCCAGAGAGGGCGTAAGTCCCGAAAAGGAGCGGGACCGCTATTAACACGTCTCCAGGCACTCGCGCCACATCAGAGATAGAGTCTGTCGCGCTGCTCCTTAAATCATTCTGGAAGTATTCATTGGCTTCGCGGTCGGCAGAGCTGTTGGCGAGCAGGCCAGCGCCCAGG
>JADLDY010000036.1 GCA_020846435.1 Deltaproteobacteria bacterium | reverse complement strand
GTTTTACAGGCGCTCTTAGAACTCGTCGTTGAGTTGAAGCAACCGCTACCGGCTTCTGTGAACTTGCTGCGTTCAAGACCTGGCTTGAGACCGGACCTGTTGGTGCGCGTCGGAAAACTTTTATTTTTAAAGGCTTAAATTGCTCACTTTATACAATACATACCAAACACTGTCAAGTAGTTTAAGTGAATTTTCCTGAAATTTTTATGATTATTGTCACAATACGCACTTTTTATGCTTTTAAAGGCATTTTTTTTGGCCCTTCCGCACATGAAGCCTATACGACCCCGGCCTTCAAAAGATCGTGCATGTGGAGCACCCCGACCGCGTCTCCGGAGGCGTCAATGACGAAAAGCGAGGTGATCGAATTATCTTCCATGACCTTCAAGGCAGTCTCAGCGAGAGAGTCCCCGGGGATGAGCTTCGGGTTTTTAGTCATCAGCTCTGAAGCCTTCATATTAAGGATGTCCCCGCCGCGCTCCAGAGACCGCCTCAGGTCGCCGTCTGTTATTATCCCGACGAGCCTGCCTCCATCAAAGACTCCGGTGAGGCCCATGCGGCCGGCCGTGATGACGAAGATCGCCTCTTTGACCGGAGTCTCGGGGCTGACCCTTGGCATTGAAGAGCCGCCGTGCATGAGGTCAGAGGCCTTCATGAGACGCCTGCCGAGGCTTCCGGCCGGGTGGAGGCCCGCGAAGTCCTCTGTCCTGAAACCCTTCTTCTCAATGAGGGCAACAGCAAGCGCATCCCCCATCGCTAACGTAGCCGTAGTCGAGGCGGTCGGCGCGAGCCCCAGAGGGCAGGCCTCCTCAGCAACCCCGACATCGAGAACAGCGTCCCCGTACCTTGCCAGGGTCGAGCCTTTTCTTCCGGTCATGGCTATCATCTTGACGCCCATCCTTTTAATGACGGGCAGTATCCTTATGAGCTCTTCTGTCTCGCCTGAATTCGAGATGGCAATGACTATGTCGTTCTTCATTATCATGCCGAGGTCCCCGTGCATGCCCTCTGCAGGATGAAGGAAAAAAGAAGGCGTGCCGGTGGAAGCGAGCGTGGAAGAGATCTTCTGGCCGATGATGCCGGACTTTCCCATGCCGCTCACGACGCACTTGCCGGTAGTCTCAAAGATGAGGTCAACGGCCTTCGTGAAATTCGCGTCGAGCTTCTTGGCGAGGGCGGCAACCGCCGCCGCCTCTATCTCGAGGACCTTTTTAGCTATGTCCAATGAGTGGCTGGCCGTCATGATTGAATAGCGCAAACCGCGCTAATGTCGAGAAGCTCTTTTAATATGCCGGGCAGGTCTTTTAACGCTATCGAGTTGGGGCCGTCGCACAGGGCGTTATCAGGGTCAGGGTGGACCTCCATGAAAAAGCCGTCTACTCCTACGGCGGCCGCGGCCCTAGCGAGATATCGCGCCATGGACCTGTCGCCGCCCGAGCACTCGCCCTGTCCGCCAGGGGACTGCACGCTGTGGGTCGCGTCAAAGACGACCGGGTAGCCGAAGCCCCGCATTATGGGAAGGCTCCTGAAATCGACCACGAGGTTGTTGTACCCGAAGCTCGAGCCTCTCTCGGTCACGCAGATATTCTCGTTGCCGGTGCTCAGCGCTTTTTTTATTGAGTTGAGCATGTCCTGCGGGGCCATGAACTGCCCCTTCTTTATGTTGACGATGCGCCCTGTTTTGGCGGCCGTGACTATGAGGTCGGTCTGACGGCACAGGAACGCCGGTATCTGGAGTATGTCGGCAACGGAGGCGGCTTCCTCAGCCTCGGCCTCGGAATGAATATCGGTAAGGATGGGCAGGCCAAACTCGTCCTTGACCTTCTTCAATATGCGCAGGCCCTCTTTTATTCCAGGGCCGCGAAAGGACTTCACAGAAGTCCTGTTAGCCTTGTCATAGGATGATTTGAAAACGAACGGGATATTGAGGGATGACGCGATAGCCGCGAGGGCCTCGGCCGTGCGAAGCGCGAGCACCTCGCTCTCGATGATGCAGGGGCCGAGAATGAAGAAGGGCTTGCCTCCTCCTATGGTGAAGCCCTTAAGACCTATCTGTCTCATTAAGGACAGCCTGCCTGGCGGCTTTCTTGGCCTTGGCCTTGGCCGCGGGACGGGCGGCGGCTTTTTTTACTTTCGTGACCTTCTCTTTCCTGTCGGAGAGGTTCTTGTGCGAGATGACGGCCTTTATGAAGCCCTTGAAGAGCGGGTGCGGCTCCATGGGCCTGCTCTTGAACTCGGGGTGGAACTGGCAGGCAACGAACCACGGGTGCCCCTTCAATTCCATTATCTCGACCAGCGATCCATCAGGAGAGAGGCCGCTGAACTCGACGCCCGCCTTCTCAAGCTCGGGCCTGAAAGCGTTGTTCACTTCAAAGCGGTGCCTGTGGCGCTCGCTTATCTCGGTCGTGCCGTAGACGGAATGGGCCTTTGTGCCCTTCTTCAAGGCGCACGGGTACGCCCCGAGCCTCATGGTGCCGCCCTTGGTGTTGACCGACCTCTGCGCTTCCATTATATGGACGACGGGGTAAGGCGACTCCGGGTCGAACTCGGACGAGTTCGCGTGCTTCATCGAGCACAGGTCTCTGGCTATCTCTATTATGGCTACCTGCATGCCGAGGCATATTCCGAAGAAAGGTATCCTGTTCTCTCTGGCGTATTTGATGGACGATATCTTGCCCTCCACCCCCCTGCCGCCGAAGCCGCCGGGAATGAGTATGCCGTCAACGCCCTTGAGTATCCCCTGAGTGCCCTTCTTCTCGACCTCTTCAGAGTCTATGTACTGGAGGTTGACCTTGCAGTTGTTAGCTATTGCCGCGTGTATGAGGGACTCATGAAGGCTCTTGTAGGAGTCCTGCATGTTAATGTACTTCCCCACGATGCCTATCGTTATCTCGTGCTTCTGGTTTCCGACTTTTTTGATGAGCGCTTCCCAGGCGTC
>JADLDY010000035.1 GCA_020846435.1 Deltaproteobacteria bacterium | reverse complement strand
TCTCCGGGTATGAAAAGCCGCCGAACTCCCTTGACATGTACATGGCTATCTGGCGGGGCAGGGCGATGTTCCTCTGCCTCTTTTTGCTCTTTATGTCGGAGAACTTGATGTCGTAATACGACGAGACAGCTTTTTGTATCTCGTCTATGGTAAGGACCTTGTCCTCTTTTTCCTTTATGAGGTTCTTGAGGGCATCCTTTGCCATCGCGAGGTCCAGATCCCTGCTTGTGAGGCTCGAGACGGCCATGACCCTGTTCAGGAAGCCCTCGAGCTCCCTTACGTTGGAGCCGCTCACTTCGGCCAGAAGCCCGGCAACGTCGTCCGGCAGCTTTATACCCTCGGCCTTTGACTTCTTGCGCAGAATTGCTATCTTCGTCTCTGTGTCAGGCGGCTGAATGTCCGCGACCAGCCCCCATTCAAAGCGCGATCTGAGCCTCTCTTCGAGGCCGTCGAGGTCCTTGGGGAACTTGTCAGAGGTGACGACGATCTGCTTGTGGTTCTCGTAGAGCGTGTTGAAGGTATGGAAGAACTCCTCCTGGGTGCCTTCCTTGCCGGCCCAGAACTGTATGTCGTCTATGAGGAGGACGTCGACGTTCCTGAAACGGCTCCTGAACTCGCTCATCTTCTGGCGGCTGACGAAGTTTATGAAGTCGTTGACAAACCTCTCTGAGGTATAGTAGCAGACCTTGGCGTTGGGGTTGTTCTGCAAGACCCTGTGGCCTATGGCCTGCAAAAGGTGCGTCTTGCCCAGGCCTACGCACCCGTAGATGAACAGAGGGTTGTATTTGCTGCCCAGGTGGCCAGCCGCGGCAGAGCAAGCGGCGTGCGCGAACTCGTTCGCCTTTCCGACGACGAAGTTCTCGAAGGTGTACTTCGGGTTCAGGCTCAGGGAAGCGGTCTTCGGCGCTTTTCCGGTGGAAGGCTCTTTTTCCTTCTCCTTCTCTTTTTCTTTCTTTCTCGCCGGAGAGGGGGGTGCCTGGGGTCCGTCCTCGTTGACCTTCCACACGACGCCAAGCTCTTTATGCGAAACCTTGCGCAATACCTCTTCTATGAGGGGCTGGTAGTGCTCCCTTATCCACTCGAGGAAAAAGCGGTTGGGCACCTCGAGCTCGAGGGCTTCAGTGTTCTGGCCAATGACTTTTATCGGCCCGAACCATGTGGCGAGGTGTTGAGGGCTCACATGAGCGGCCACGCCGTCGAGGCAGTTTTTCCAGAGTGATTTTGAGTCCATTACACACCAGGGCGCCGGCAGCGCAAAAGGAAAGGTAAGGAATAAAAATTCCGGGCGCATTTGCGCTACGGAAGTTATTCACAGGGTTATACACAGATGTTGATAACTGCGGGCCTTTTAGTAGGGAGCCACTTTACCAGAGTGAATTTAAGTTTTCAAGGGTTTTAACGCAGTGGCGAGAAGATTTTTATTTTTGGAAAAAAAACCAGATAAATCAGGATGTTAGGTTTTGAGGTCAAGGCGTCGGAAGGGCCGTGGGCAAGATGGGCAAGCCTCAGGAAGGAAAAACAGGCGGCCTGCCTCGAGTACCCCTGAAAGCCTTTGAAAAGGGGTTTTGCCTTGAAAAACGCTTTGATCCGGCAGGCCCGGCCTCAAGGGGAAGAAGGGGCTTTTTTTACGGGTAAAGACCCCTTACCTCGATGGCGTCTGCGACGCGTTTCACCCCAAGGACCATGGCCGCGGTCCTCATGTCTATCTTCTTTTCCTTTGATATCGAGAGGACTTCGGCAAAGGCTTTTTTCATGATGGCGTTGAGGCGCAGGTCGACTTCAGCCTCGTTCCAGAAGAAGCGCTGCAAGTCCTGGACCCATTCAAAGTACGAGACGACGACGCCTCCGGCGTTGGCCAGTATGTCAGGGACGATGAAAACGCCTTTGTCGATGAGAATGTCATTGGCCTCTATCGTGAGCGGGTTGTTCGCGCCCTCGGCGACTATCTTTGTCTTTATCTTTCCTGCGTTGCCAGTGTGTATCTGCCCTTCGAGGGCCGCGGGAATAAGTACGTCTGACTCGATCGATATGAGTTCGTCGATGGTAAGGTTGTCCGCGCCGGAGTAGCCCTGGACAGAGTCCATCTGCTTTTTATGGCTGGCGACTTTGTCTATGTCGAGCCCCTGCGGGTTGTAGATGGCGCCCTTTGAGTCCGCGACCCCGATTATCTTCGCCCCGGCGTCCGAGAGTATTTTCGCGGCGTTGTATCCGACCTTGCCGAAGCCGAGGACTGTCACGCTGAGGCCTTCTATCTTCAACCCCAGATGGCTGAGCGCTTCCTTCACTGTCGCGACGAGCCCCGAAGAGGTCGCCTTGTTCCTGCCCTGCGAGCCTCCAATGCTCACGGGCTTGCCTGTGACGACGCCGGGGACAGAGTGGCCCTTCATCATCGAATAGGTGTCCATCATCCAGGCCATCACCTGCTCGTCCGTGTAGACGTCAGGGGCCGGTATATCCGACTCAGGCCCTATTATTATGCCTATTTCGTAGGTGTATCTTCTGGTGAGCCGTTTTATCTCGTCCCTCGACATTATTGTCGGGTCGCAGGCGACCCCGCCCTTGGCCCCGCCAAAGGGCAGGTCAACTACGCCGCACTTCCATGTCATGAGAGCGGCCAGAGCGGTTATCTCGTCGAGGTTAACTTTCGGGTGGTACCTTATGCCGCCTTTTGCCGGGCCCCTCGCGAAGTCGTACTGCACCCTGTATCCGGTAAAAAAGCTGACTGTGCCGTTGTCCATCTGCACCGGCACCGAGACGATGAGAGAGCGTCTCGGCGTGCAGAGCCTCTCGTAGATGGCAACAGGCAGATTCAAATGCCTGTTCGCGTTCTCGAGGTTTTTCAGTACTTCCTTGAAAAAACCGTTTTCAACGGCCATGTCGTCTCCTTGTGGTAATGAATGGACCGGACGAAAACCTGACTATTCGACCGAGCCTTCCGGCGCGGCAATGTCGAGGGAAGAGTCAGCTGGCGTTGCCGCGTCGACTGGTACAGGCTCTTTCTTGACCGGCTCTCCCATTATTGAGGTGGCCGGGGGTTCTTCAGTGACTGGGTCCTGCCGGAAGAGGTATGTGCCTATGAACGAGCCGACTATGATGCCGGCCGCTATCATGATAATGAACCATAGGACAAGGCGACCAAGAGACCTTTTCGGCTCTTGCGGGTGCCCTGTCATGTCAGGGGCGCTCCCGCCTGCTGTGTTTGAGGCTCCCGTGTTGACAGGCGCGGCATGCGCGCTTGATTGAGCCCCGCCAGAGTGCGCGCTGGCAGAAGCGACCTCTGGCTCTGCATTAACGTGGCTCTCCTGCTGCAAGGCGTCCTGAGTTTCAGTCGCCTCCGGCCAAACGCTGGCCGCTGACGTTTCCGGTTGGTCTTCAGGCCATCCGGCAGAACCCTGTTCCTCAGGAGCGGCTTTCTGGTTATTTTCCAGTGCCTGCTGTTCGTCGAGGAAGACGAAAGAGTCGGCGAGAGGCGGCGTTTCCACGGCTTCTTCATTTATGATTTGCGTCTCTTGAATTTCTGTTTTTTCAGGCGTCTCTTCCCTGGGCTTGTTGAGGTCGTCAAAGGCCTTTTGCAGGAGGGAGGCAGCTTCCTTCCTTATGGCGCCTGGGTTGCCGCTTGTCGCTTCGAATATCTCCTCAGCTTCTTCCAGGGAAATGGAAAAGGCGGCCTGCCCCGGCTTTTTATCCACGGCCGCGTTCAAGAGCATGGAATCGAGCGCTGAGACCGTCTCTTCCTTTGTAAGGTCTCCGAGTGCCACCTTCGAGGATATCTTCTCGCCGAGCTCACTAAACTCCTGAGTCGCGAGCCTCTCAGAGAGCGAGCTCTCGCCTGAAAGCAGCAGCTGGACAGCCTTGAGCCTCGAGAGGTACTGTATGAGCTTCAGGCAGCCCGGGCTGAGCCTGTGCGCCTCGTCTATTATGATGAGTGTGGACCCGCCCTGTATCCTGTTCTGCGAGACCCTCATGCCGAGGCTCAAAAGCTGTTCCTTGACGGTCGAGGCTTCCCCTGTGCAGCCGAGAGAG
The DNA here is from genome assembly GCA_020846435.1 of Deltaproteobacteria bacterium. Classification (GTDB taxonomy): domain Bacteria; phylum Desulfobacterota; class GWC2-55-46; order GWC2-55-46; family GWC2-55-46; genus GWA2-54-12. The sequence continues at coordinate 80,681 of JADLDY010000035.1, read as the reverse complement.
CGGTTTATCTCTTTTAAGAGGTCGAGTTCTCTGCCGGGTGGTTTCAATACCAGGGCTGAGAGCATCTTGTCGGTTGAGAGCTTCTTCAAAAGCTCGAGTATGACGGTAGTTTTGCCGGTGCCGCTGCCGCCTTCGAGAAAGACCGGCCCGCTTTTTTTCCTTATAGCCCTTGTCAGGCTCTCGAGCGCGGCTGTCTGGACACCGGTAAGCGCGACCTGGTTGGGCACAGGGCTGAACGGGTCTTGCGCGTAGCCGAAAAATGAGAAGACTTCTTCTGGCGCGTGCCTGTATATGAGGCTGAGCTCGAGCCTCTTGAGCTCGGAGAGGGCTTCCGTGTTCCAGGGGTTTTTCGCGAGTGCCGTCTCAAGGGCTTTCTTCGCCCATTGGGTGTTGCCCTGGGCAAGGGATATTATGCCGAGGAAGTGCCAGGCTGAGTCGAGGTCGTTGTTGAGGTCTATGGAGTCCTTTATTATCGACTCCGCCTCTTTTATCTTTGAGGGGTCTTCGTTATACACGGCCCAGCCGAGCCATGCCCAGTACTCGCCCTCGGCCGGGTTCATGTTCGTTATCTCTTTTAATGTCGCTATTGCGGAGGAGAACTCTTTTTTTGCTATGGCGCTCTTCGCGCGCATGAATAAAAGCTCGGCGTTGAGCTTGGAGTCGACCGGCACCTCAGGCGCGTGAGTTTCCTTTGCCTCTTCGAGAACGACTTCATGGGAGGCCGCAGCCCCGTGCTCGTCTTTGATGAGGCCTGTCATGGCAAGGCTCAAGGCTATGGACTCTGCCCTGTGGCGGAGAAGATCTGAGTTGTCGAGCGCTTCCGAGAGCGTCTTTAATCCGTCGACAGACTCGGCAAACCTCTGCTCCTGGAGGTTCAACCTGAAATCGTCGAGCCTGTAATCGCTGCCTTCGAGGGAAAGTAGAGCTTTTTTATCGAGCCAGCCGGAAAGGCCCGAGCGTATCTTCGCGACCGGATAAAAGCCCAGGCTTATGCCTTCGAGTATGAGGGAAGCCGGGTGGAAATGCCTTGAGGGGACGCCTGCAGGCAGGTCAGTCTTTATGTACCTGTACGAGCCCTCGCCCCAGTCAAAGAGCCTGAAGAGCCTTCTTTTGAGCTGGAGCGCGAGGAACTCGTCGAGTGCTTCCGGCGTGAGAAGGCCCATTGAGATGAGGACCTCGCCGTGCCTCTTCTTTTCCTTGAGGACCGTTTCAAGGGAGGTCTGGTACTGCTGCTGGCTTATGACCCCCTCCTGCATGAGGAGCCTGCCCAGAACCTCGTTCAGTATATTCGAGCTGGCGGCAACAGGCATGCCGTTCCTGAAGAAGAAGCGCTTTTTTATCGGCTCCTTGATTATGTCGAGTACTGCCGAGGGGTCTTTCCTGATGTATATGAGGTTGAGGAGCCCGGGAAGACCGACCCTGGCGAGATCGCCGTGTTTATCTTTCAAAAGAAAGTCCCCTTTCTAAGGGTTCGTGGCGGACAGGCCGCCCTTGAGGTCAGTTAAGGTCTTGAGGTATATCTTTCTTACTCTTTCGGCATGTTCCGCGTAGGCCTTGAGGAGCTTCTCCCCCGCGTCGCTCCCTGTGTAGCCGAGCCTTCTGGCAAGAGCATGAAGCTCTTCGCTTGCCCTGTAAAGATAGCCCTCAGGCCTGTCGTGGACTATTCTCTGTCTTGTCTCGATGGAGCGCATGAAGGAGTACGCTTTCTGGACCGCGGAGCGCTCTTCGATCGTCAGGAGGCCCTCTCTGCCGAGCCTTGAGAGGGCTTTGAGCGTGTAAGGGGTCTGCAAGCCTTTTTTTGAGCCGCCCCATCTGAGCTGCAGGGCCTGCACGAGGAACTCGCAGTCGACTATGCCGCCTTCTCCGGTCTTGATATTATAGCGGGTAGAGTCTTCCTTCGCAATTTCAACCTCCATGCGCCCCCGGATGCGCAGCATCTCGTCTATGTCCGCTGGGCCAAGCTCCCTCGCGTAGAGCTCGTCCCAGAGCTTTTTCACGATGTTCTTCCCGAAGGTGATGTCTCCAGCGACGGCCCTCGCCTTTGTAAGGGCCTGCCTCTCCCATACCTGGGTCGCACCGGAGTGATACTTGAGGAGGGCTTCTTCGGAGACGACGAGAACCCCGGCGCTCCCTGAGGGGCGAAGCCTCGCGTCGACATTGAAGACAAAGCCTTCCTTTGTGCGCAGCGTCAGGACGCTTATTATCCTCTGGCCGAGCTTGACGAAGTACTCGTGCGAGGAGATCTCTTTTGGCCCGGTCGTGTGGCCGTCAGGCGAATCAGAATAGACGAAGAGTATGTCGAGGTCAGAGCCGTATATGAGCTCTCTGCCGCCCAGCTTGCCCAGGCCTATGACGCTGAAAGAGCCTGTGGGGCACTCCCCGTAGCGCTCAGAGAGCTCGTCTTTGGCGAGCGTTATCGCGGCCTCCAGGGCGGCTTCTGCGATGAAGGTCATCTGGTTTGAGACCTGTCTGAGCGTGAGGGCCCCGGCGATGTCGTTCATGCCTATCCTGAAGAGCTCCTGGCTCTTGAGCCTTCTTATGGTGTCGAGCTTTGTCTCGTAGTCTTTGCCCGAAGAGGCCTCGAGAAGAAAAGCCGAAAGTATGTCCTCTTTTCTCTTGCAGGGTATGGAGAGCTCATTCGAGAGGAGTATGTCGAGGCTCTCCGGGTGCTCTATGAGGTCGCGGGATAAGAATACGCTCGTGCCCATGACCTTTATGAGCTCGTCCATTACCCCGGGGTTCTCCAGAAGGAGCGAGTAGAAGGTCGTCCTCGCGCCGATGGACGAGATGAACCTGTCGAGGTGCGCCAATGCCCTGTCAGGGTCTGGCGAGCGGGACGCGCGCTCGAGAAACCTTGGGCCGAGTTTTTGCAGTATGACCCTCGCCTTTGCCGAGAGGTGCACGAAAGAGGGGCCTTCTCTAAGGTGCGTGATGTTCTTCCACGCTGTCTCGGCGTCTTTGAAGCCTAATTCAGAGAGCATTTCCTGGCCGTCGACAGGAGGCAGGTCAGGGGACAGGAGCACCCGTATGTGAGCGGGGGCATCGATGGTTTCTTCAGACGCGTAAAAAAGCGATCTGAAAATCTCGTGCACCGTATGGGTTGTCCTTCTGTACTCTTCCCAGAAGAACTCGCCCGCTTTTTTTTCGTCAGTGTCGGAAAAGCCCATCATCCGGGCGAGCTTTTCGAGCGCCTCAGGGCTTGGAGGTATGGCCTGGCTCTGCCTTCCCTCGACAATCTGTATCCTGTGCTCGAGGTCTCTTAGGAATATGTATGCTTGGCGAAGAGAGCTCTCCTCTTCCTCTTTTATGTATTTTCTCGTGAGGAGCGCTCTGAGTGTCTTGAGGGTATTTCTCTCCCTTATGAGGGTGTCTTTTCCGGCGTGTATGAGTTGCAAAGCCTGGCAGAAGAACTCTATCTCCCTTATGCCGCCCGCGCCGAGCTTGACGTCGATCGCGTCCGGGTTCCGCCGAAGGAGGCTCAGGTCGATCTTCTCCTTCATCGACTTTATTTCCTCTATCGCCGTGAAGTCAAGATACTTCCTGAAGACAAAGGGGCGTATCATGGAGAGGAACTCCTCCCCGAGACTGCGTGAGCCGGCAACAGGCCTCGCCTTTATCATGGCGGCCCGCTCCCACATCTGCCCCCATGATTCGTAGTAGACCTCGGCGCTCCGCAGGGAATTCGCCGCGTCCCCGCTTCTGCCCTCTGGGCGAAGGTCAAGATCGACCCTGAAGACAAAGCCGTCCTCTGTGACATTCGAGATGAGCTTTGTCGCCATGGTCGAGGCCTTCACGAAAAAGGCGTGGAGCGCGATTGCCGAGCCGTCCTTGCCCTCGACTCCGGTGGTCTCTCCCTTGTCTGAAGAGTATATATAGATGATGTCTATGTCGGAAGAGAAGTTAAGCTCCCTGCCGCCCAGCTTGCCCATGCCTATGACCGTGAGGCCGGCTTCTTTTTCGGCGCCGTCATGGTCGATGTAAAGAGGGCTGCCGTGGGCGGCCTTGAGGCGCTCTATCGAGAAGTTCACGGCCGCGTCGAGGGACGCTGAGGCAAGGTCTGAAAGCTCCCTTGTCGTCTCTTCAAGGGTGGAGAGCCTCAAGAGGTCGCGGCTTCCTATACGCAGGTATTCGCGCTGCTTTATTAGACGGAGCTCTTTTGAGACCTCTTCAATGGTGGTAAGCTCCTGAGTCCTTGCCGTTATCTCTTCTGAGAGCGATTCAATGGAACGGGCTGAGTTGAGCCCTTCGTTAAAGAGCCAGCCGAGATATTGAGGGTTCTTGAGTATAATGGATGTGAGGAAGTTCGATGAGCCGCAGACCTTGATGAGGCTTGATAAGTCTTTTTGCGGGAGCCTCTGGAGAGTCTCGGCGCTCTCGCTCGCGACCCTCTCGAGGTTGTTTAGCGCGGCGTCAGGAGAGGCCGACTCAAGCACGCTTTCGAGTACAGCGTCTAAAGAGGCTCTGATCCCTGTTTTTTCCAGAGCCTTGAGGTTTCTGAGGGCGCACTTCGGGTCTGAAAAGCCCAGCGCGCCGAGCTCAGAAGAGGCCTCCAGTTCAACCTTGCTTAGTATATCCGCTATCATGCGAGGCAATGATAATTCATCCCGCCTCAAAAGGCAATAGGACTCAGGCCTAAACCCGCCCGGTTCCTTGACAAAAGCGGCACTGGCGCCTACATTATAAGAAACAGGAAGCCCAGAAAAACCCCAGGGCAAAGGAGACGCCATATGCGGCTCGACAGGTTCACCATAAAATCCCAGGAGGCCCTTCAGGACGCCCAGAGGAGGGCAGAGGCTCTGGAGCAGCAGGAGGTGACTCCTGAACACCTCCTCTTGTCGCTCATAAGCCAGGATGGCGGGGTGACAGCTCCCTTACTCCAGAGGATAGGCGCGAACGCCAGACTCTTGAGTGGCCAGATAGAGGGCAGCCTCAAAAAGCTCCCGAAGGTCTATGGTGCCGGAGGCGAAGCCTATCTTTCACAGAGGCTCAAGGCGGTCCTCGAAGTTTCCCTGAAAGAAGCCAGGGACATGAAGGACGAGTTCGTCTCTGCAGAGCACATACTCTTCGCGATAACCGACGAGAGGACAGGAGAGGCGGGCAAGCTTCTGGCTTCCCACGGGGTCACGAGGGATACCATACTGAAGGCGCTTACATCCGTGCGCGGTACTCAGAGGGTCACTGACCAGATGCCCGAGGAGAAATACCAGTCTGTCGCAAAGTACACGAGGGATTTGGTCGAGCTCGCGCGCTCGAATAAGCTCGACCCTGTAATAGGCAGGGACGAGGAGATAAGGCGCGTAATACAGGTCCTGTCGAGGCGCACCAAGAACAACCCGGTACTCATCGGCGAGGCCGGAGTCGGCAAGACCGCCATAGTCGAGGGGCTCAGCCAGAGGATTGTCGCGGGGGATGTGCCTGAGACCTTGAGGAACAAGAGGCTCCTTGCCCTCGATCTTGGCGCGCTCATAGCTGGCACCAAGTACAGAGGCGAGTTTGAGGACAGATTAAAATCTCTCCTTCGCGAGATAACCGAAGCCGAGGGGGATATCATCCTCTTCATAGACGAGCTCCATACGCTTGTCGGCGCGGGAGCGGCCGAGGGCGCGATGGACGCCTCCAACATGTTGAAGCCCGCTTTGGCACGCGGTGAGCTCCGCTGCGTGGGCGCGACGACTCTCGATGAGTACAGGAAACATATTGAAAAGGACGCGGCTCTTGAAAGGAGGTTCCAGCCTGTTCATGTCGGCGAGCCTTCTGTCGAGCACACGATAGCGATACTGCGCGGCCTCAAGGAGCGCTACGAAGTCCATCATGGCGTGCGTATCGCAGACCCTGCGATAATCGCGGCCGCTACCCTCTCTAACAGGTACATAACAGACAGGTTTCTGCCGGACAAGGCGATAGACCTGGTTGATGAAGCGGCTTCAAAGCTCCGCATAGAGATAGACTCCATGCCGACGGAGATAGATACGATCGAGCGCAAGGTCATACAGCTCGAGATAGAAAAGCAGGCCCTTTCAAAAGAAACTGACAGGGCCTCGCTCGACAGGCTCGAAAAGATTGACAAGGAGCTCTCCTCATTAAAGGAAGAGAGCGCGAAGCTCAAAGTCCACTGGCAAAAGGAAAAAGAGGCAATAGGCCGCCTCAGGGATACAAAGAAGAAGATAGAGGAGATAAAGCTTCTCTCTTCGCAGGCCGAACGGGCCGGAGAGCTTGGCAAGGCGGCTGAACTGAAGTACGGCCGCCTCGCGGAGCTGCAAAAAGCGCTTGAAGCCGGAAAGAGCGCTCTTTCCGAGCTCCAGGGCGGCAAAAAGATGCTCAAGGAAGAGGTCGACGCAGAGGACATAGCGGCTGTCGTCTCCAGGTGGACCGGCATACCTGTTTCAAGGATGTTAGAAGCAGAAAAGGAAAAGCTCATAAAGATGGAGGAGTCCTTAAGAAAGAGGGTCATAGGCCAGGACGCGGCCTTAAAGACCGTCTCTAACGCGGTCCGGCGCGCGCGCGCTGGCCTTCAGGACGCGAACAGGCCTATTGGCTCTTTCATATTCCTGGGGCCGACCGGAGTCGGCAAGACCGAGACGGCGAGGGCGCTGGCCGAGTTCCTCTTTGACGATGAGCGTGCCATGGTCAGGATAGACATGAGCGAGTTCATGGAGAAGCACTCGGTCGCCCGTCTCATAGGAGCGCCCCCCGGATATGTCGGCTATGAGGAAGGCGGCTTTTTGACCGAGGCCGTCAGGAGGAGGCCGTATTCGGTCGTCCTGTTCGACGAGATAGAGAAGGCGCACCCCGAGGTCTTCAATATCCTCCTTCAGATACTCGACGACGGCAGGCTCACAGACGGACACGGCAGGACGGTCGATTTCAAGAATACGGTCATCATAATGACCTCGAACATCGGCAGCCAGCACATAACCGAGCTTCGGGAGTCTGAGTACGAGGAGATAAGGTCGAGGGTGATGGAGGTACTGAGGGCGACCTTCAAGCCGGAGTTCCTAAACAGGTTAGATGACATCATAATCTTCCATCCGCTCAGCAGGCGCGAGATGGAGGCCATAGTCGGCATACAGATAATAAAGCTTGAAAAGCTCCTTGCCGGAAAGAACATGGAGCTTGAGCTCACCGCAGCCGCGAAGGAGTACCTTGCTGACAAGGGCTATGACCCGGTCTACGGCGCGAGGAGTTTGAAGAGGCTCATCCAGAGGGATGTGCAAGATGAGCTTGCCATGAAGTTCCTCGAGGGGGAGTTCAGCGACTATGACAGGGTAAGGATAGATCTGAGGGGAGGCAAGCTTGTTTTTGAGAAGAACGGCAGGTCAGAGCGGCCTGACAACGGCGCGAAGGCCGTTAAATAGGCGGCCCCCGGCAAAGTTACTGTAAAACCTTATCAACAACCTTTCTTGACAAAAGGCTTATTAAAAAATAAAATGAAATAATCGAGTTTTTTCGTCAACCCCCCTTCATAAGGAGGCGGCTTTTGCCACCTACCAAGAGAGACCCATTAAGAGACCTCCTTTTCCTGCAGGAGAGGATGAGCCGCATCTTTGACGAGGCCCTCTTGAAGTACAGGGGAGGAGGCGCCGCCAACGGCGGCTGGTACCCTCCGGTCGACATCTACGAGACAGAGGAGAACATAATATTGAAGGCCGAGCTCCCGGGGGTCGACCCTGAGTCCGTCAGCATAGACGTCGGCGAGAACACCCTGTCGCTCAGAGGCGAAAGGAAGCTTGAAAAGGGCTTTACAGACGAGAACTACCACAGGATGGAGAGGTTCTACGGCACTTTTCACCGGGCCTTCAGCCTGCCGTACCCTGTTGACGGCGATGGCGTCAAGGCCAGCTTCAAGGACGGCGTATTGAAGATAACCATACCAAAGAAAAGGCACTCTGGAGCCGGGTCCATAAAGGTAAAGGTTACATGACCTGGAAAGGCGTATGATAAAGATGGACGAGGAAAAGATAATAAAGACAGACGCGGCTGGAGAGGCTGAGGGGCTTCCGCCGCTTGATTTTTCGACCTTCATCCTCTCGCTTTCTTCTTCCGTGCTCATGAACCTCGGGCTGGTCGAAAACCCGATGACAGGCAAGACCGAGAAGGAACCTGCGGTCGCCAGACAGACGATAGACCTTCTCACGCTCCTTAAGGAAAAGACCGCTGGCAACCTCTCAGAGGAAGAAGGTAAGCTCCTGGACAATGTCCTCCATGAGCTCCGCCTCTGGTACGTCAAGGTCACCTCTTAGGCTCAACCCGCCCCGGGTCTGGCTCCGGGCCTGTCCGCAAAACCGGTCGGCAGATGCTCTTCCATTCATCTTATTATTGATTATTCGAGGAGAAACAATGAAGCAAAGCGGTTTCGGCATCAAGTCAATCGTAGTGGTGGCTGTCCTTTCGGTCCTTGTCGGCATATTCCTCACGGCAAGGTTTGACATGACAAACCAGAGCGGCGCGCAAAACTTCTGGCGCGACGGCAACGGGCAGCTCCCTCCCGGCGCCTCTCCAGCGATGATACCGAACAACTTCGTCGAGATAGCAAAGAGGCTCTCCCCCACGGTCGTCAACATATCCACGACCCAGGTCATGAAGGAAAAGCCGATGATGCCCTTCCCCGAGTTCAAGGGCCCGTTCGAAGAGTTCTTCGGAGATGACTTCAACAAGTTCTTCAACGAGCCCAAGCGCGAGTTCAAGAGGCAGTCCCTCGGCTCCGGCTTCATCATAAACAAGGAAGGCTACATACTCACCAACTACCACGTCATAGAGAACGCGACAGAGATTATAGTCTCGCTCTCGGAGGGCAAGAAGGAATACAAGGCCAAGGCAGTAGGCCAGGATCCCAAGCTCGACATCGCCCTCATAAAGATAGCGCCTGACGAGGATCTTCCGGTCGCCGCTGTCGGAGACTCCGAAGCTCTCCAGATAGGCGAATGGGTCGTTGCCATCGGTAACCCGTTCGGCCTCGGCGGCACCGTGACGGCCGGAATCGTGAGCCAGAAGGGCAGGATAATAGGCGCGGGCCCGTATGACAACTTCATTCAGACCGACGCCTCCATCAACCCGGGCAACTCCGGCGGCCCGCTCTTCAACATCAAGGGAGAGGTCGTTGGCATCAACACCGCAATAATAGCTGGCGGCCAGGGCATCGGATTTGCCACGCCAATAAACATGGTAAAGGAAGTCCTCCTCCAGTTGAAGGACACGGGGCACGTCACGAGGGGCTGGATAGGAGTGAGCATACAGGAGTTGACCCCTGAGCTCGCGAAGACTTTTGGCTTGAAGGACACCAACGGCGTGCTCATCTCGTCAGCCAACTCCGGCGAGCCCGCTGACAAGGCCGGGATAAAGGCCGGGGACATAGTCACCTATTTTGACGGCAAGCGCATAACCGACCTGAGCGACCTGCCGAGGACTGTCGCTAACACGGCCCCAGGAAGGACCGTCGAGGTAAAGCTCCTCCGTGACGGCAAGGAAAAGACCGTATTTGTGAAGGTCGGCACCAAGTCCGATGACGAGGTGGCCGAGATAGTCATCGAAGATAACGACGGCGAGCCTGACAAGAGGCTTGGCCTCTCAGCTCAGGCCATAACGCCGGAGATAGTAAAGAGGCTCGGCAAGAAGGTAACAGACGGCGTCATCATAAGCGGCATGAAGGCCGACGGCCCGGCCGCCACAGCGGGCCTGCGCCGCGGCGACATCATAAGAGAGATAGACCGCAAGCCCATAAGGAACATGAGGGACTACTCAAGGGCGCTCTCCGAGACGGCCAAGAACGATGTCATCCTCTTCCTCATCGAGAGGGGAGAGTCCACCATATACGTAGTGGTCAAGCCAAAGGATTAGTCTGGTTGTACGGGCTTTGAGATCGGATCCATAAATAAATTTTCGGGGTCGTTGACAGTGTCTGGATACCTTCTCGCCCTGACCGGCGCAAGCGGAGCCGCATACGGAATAAGGCTCATGGCAGAGCTCCTTTCGAGGGGAGATGACACCACAATCGTCATCTCCCCTTCTGGTTTTCTGCTTTTGAAAGAAGAGCTTGGCATCGAGTGTACGCCGGAGGACGCGGCAGTCAAGCTCAAGGCGCACATGAATTCGAGGCCCTGGGGCAAGGCTCTGAAAGGCGCCCTTTCAGTCGTCAGGCATGACGACCTCATGGCAGGGGTTGCCAGCGGGTCGTTCATGTTGAAAGCCATGATAATCTGCCCGTGCTCCATGGGGACCCTCGCGAGGGTGGCAACAGGCACATCCGGCAACCTCATCGAGCGCGCGGCCGACTGCATGCTCAAAGAGAAAAGGACTCTGGTGCTCGTGCCCAGGGAGACTCCCCTGAACGAGATACACCTCGAGAACATGTTGAAGCTTTCCCGCATGGGCGCGGTCATACTGCCGGCCATGCCAGCCTTCTACACAAAGCCCGCGTCAATCGATGAAATGGTTGATTTCATAGCGGGAAAAGTATTAGATATACTCGGCATCGAAAATAGCCTTTATAAGAGATGGAAAAAATAAGACTTTAGAGCACCCCTGAATTAACGAATACTCGTCAAAAAACTCCCCTACCTTGAAGGGAGGGGATTAAGGGGAGGGTGAAGAAGTTTCTTCTCACCTTATAAAAAAGATCGCAGACCCGCTTCGCGGATACATTATAAAGATTCAGGAGTAACAGGCAAAGATGCTCGATCTGAAATTCCTCAGGGAAAATCTCGAAGAAGTTGAAAAACGGCTCAAGGCCCGCGGAGGCGACATCGACCTCTCTGGCTTCAAGGAGCTTGACGCGAAAAGAAGGAAGCTCCTTACCGAGTCTGAGGCTTTGAAGGCCAGAAGGAACGCTGTCTCGGAAGAGATAGGCAAGCTCAAGAGGGAGAAGAAAGACGCCGCTAACCTCGTTGCCGAAATGCAGGAAGAAGGGGCTCAGCTCAAGAGCCTTGAGACAGCCGCGGCCGCCGTCGAAGAGGAGATGAACGCGTTCTTGCTCGGCGTCCCCAATGTGCCGCACTCTTCGGTGCCTGTCGGGAAAGATGCCAACGACAACCAGATAGTGCGCAAATGGGGAGAGCCTAAGACTTTTTCCTTTTCCCCGAAAGAGCATACCGAGATAGGCGAGAAGCTCGGCATACTCGACTTTGAGCGAGCCGGCAAAATTTCCGGCGCGCGCTTCTCTCTCCTTGTGGGCACTGGCGCGCTACTTGAGAGGGCGCTCATCAACTTCATGCTCGACATCCACACGACAGAGCACGGCTATACAGAGGTGCTCCCGCCGTTCATGGTGAAAAGCTCGTCACTCATGGGCACTGGCCAGCTCCCGAAGTTCAAGGAAGACCTCTTCAAGATCGAAGGCTCTGACCATTACCTCATCCCCACGGCCGAGGTCCCGGTCACGAACATACATAACGACGAGATCATAGACGAAGAAAAGCTGCCCATCCGTTACACCGCCTTTACTCCGTGCTTCAGGAGCGAAGCAGGCTCTTACGGCAAGGATGTGAAGGGGCTCATACGCCAGCACCAGTTCAACAAGGTCGAGATGGTGAAGTTCTCTTCTCCTGAGACTTCTTATGACGAGCTCGAAAAACTCACCGATAACGCCGAGGAGATATTAAGGAGGCTTGGGCTCCCCTTTCAGGTCGTGCTCCTTTGCACAGGAGACATGGGTTTTTCTTCGGCCAAGACCTATGACATCGAGGTCTGGCTGCCGGGTCAGGGCAAATACAGGGAGATATCGAGCTGCTCGAACTTCGAGGACTTCCAGGCAAGAAGGGCGGGCATTCGCGTGCGGCCGAAGGGCGGCAAGACAAGGTTCCTGCATACGCTCAACGGCTCGGGACTTGCCGTGGGAAGGACTCTTGTGGCCATCCTCGAGAACTATCAGCAAGAGGACGGCTCGGTCATAGTGCCTGAAGCCCTGCGCCCTTACATGAGGGGTCTTGAAAAAATAACGAAGATAGGTTAATTTAGAAGCTCGCTGTCATTGCGAGGCTTGTTTTACAGCCGAAGCAATCTTAGCTTTTGATAGGTATTGCGAATAGTTTTCTCCCCCTTTTCTAAAGGGGGACTGAGGGGGATTATGGTTTTCCACCTCGGGCAGCAAGCTCGTCATTGCGAGCGAAGCGCGGCAATCTCAAGTTTTAAAGTCCGTAGCCAAAAGCGGGCTTTCCTTCCAAAGTTTTTCTCCGCTTTCCATCCGGAGGGTTAGGCTAATGGTAAGTCAACGGTCTTGAAAACCGTCGGGTTAACACCCTTGGGGGTTCGAGTCCCTCACCCTCCGCCAGTTTTTTAAAACATTTATACATAAATAACTAATGAATGAGTAGTCTGAATTATATCGAAGCTAAGAGTTAATGTTTAAATAGGGGAATGATGAAAACAATTGAAGTTTTTGGTGTTTCAAATGATAAAGTGGCTTCTTATATTGAGCGAGAAGAAGTTGACTCTAGATTTGTAGAAGGTTTGGAACGAAACAAGCATATTATAGTTTTTGGAGCATCAAAACAGGGTAAAACGGCGCTTACAAATAAACATTTAAAAGAGACTTCCTTTATTAGAGTTAACTGCTCTCCTCAAACAACTCCTCTGGACATTTATAAATCCATTTTAAGACAATTAAATGTCGAATTTGAAGAAGAGAAGACAGAGAAGACAAAAACTGAAATAGGCATAGGTGCATCAATTAAGGCCTTAGTGAAAATACCATTCTGGGCTAGCGGAGAAGCCACTGTAGAAACAAAAGGAACGCATGGCAGGGAAAAGGAAATTAAATATAAAACAGTAGAGTACAATTTGGCATTGCCTCAAGATATTTCAGAAATTCTGAGGACAATAAAATTTAATAAAAGGATCATTTTAGAGAACTTCCATTATTTAGATGAGGCTGTTCAACAGGAAATGGCCTTTCATCTTCGTGTTTTTGAGGATTTTAATATCCTTTTTATTATTCTCGGGATATGGAGAGAAAAAAACCGTCTTTCTCAATATAATGGTGACTTGCAAGACCGTTTAATAGAGATTCCGGTTGAGCCTTGGCGGAAAACAGATTTCGAAAAAGTTGCATGTCAAGGTAGTAGTATACTCAAAGTTTCCTTTGACGAAGTTATCGATGAAATAATAAAAAATTCTTTTGATAGTATTGGTGTTTTCCAAGAACTTTGCAAAGAATGCTGCCTTGCTGCGGGCATTCTTGGAACGCAAGATGAAAAGAAATTGCTACTGCCTGAGCATCTATCTACCGCAGTTACCAAAAAGCTAATGGATTACTCAGGAAGGCACATTAGAAGCATAGAAACCTTTGTTGAACAGATATCTAAAAGTTCAGAAGAAGTGCCGTTGTATATTGCGTATTATTTTATTAAATATCTATTCGAAAAAAAAATTGAAGATATTGAAGCTGGTCTGAAGCGTGCGGATATACATAAAGGAATTAAAATTATTCATCATCGGCCTGACGATGTCAGAGCATCAGATATGAGTTATTTTCTTCATAATTTAACGTCTTCACAAATAAAGAAAAAAATAATGCCGCCTTTATTTGACTACGATAGAAGCACTCAAAGTCTCAAGGTAATTGATTCGACGCTGTACTTCTTTTTAAGAAATACAGATAGAGAAGCCATTATGGCTGAGATGGATTCACCTTTATGAAAAAGATTCACTCCGCTATCCTTGCCGTGGATATACCCGCCTGCGCCGATTTCCGTGAGCGTCTTTGGAAAAAAGCAAAAGAAGATGCGTGTGGCTTGAATTCCCCGCCGAAGAGTAATAAAGTCTAACGATTATGGCTTACAAGGTAAAAGAGGCGGACTTCAAGGCGTTGGCCGCAAGTGTGCTCGATGGCCTCCCTGACGAGTTCAGGAAGCGCATGGAGAATGTCGTCGTGGTCGTGGAGGATTATCCCTCCGTTGAGGACGCCGCTGACGCGGGAATCCCGGCCGAAGAGCTTCTCGGTTTATTTCACGGCCTCTCCCGTCTTGAGCAAGAGTGGTCCGGCGCGTCTGGCCAGCTTCCCGAAAGGATCGTTCTTTACAAGCGTAACATCGAGGCCGTCTGCTCCACGGAAGAGGAGCTTGTCGAAGAGATACGCCTGACCGTTCTCCACGAGATAGGCCATTACTTCGGCTTGAGCGAGGAAGAGATCGAGAAGTATGAGAAAGGATAACCAGGAGCTCTTTGGTTCGTAAGGCGCGTTGTGTTGTTAGCGCAAGCTGCGGGGTAACTCTTAAATTACTCCTCCCCCATCAAGCAAGAGGGAGGAGTCAAAGACAGGCAGAGCCAATCTGAGGGGAATCTAACCGCAGAGAGTAAAGACCGCCATCCTGTCATAAAAAAACAGGACCGCCCTTTTCAACGCTCCTCAACATTCACCAAGACCTGACTACGCAACCTTCTTCGTCTTTATCTCTTTCAAGACATCGTCTATCCACGACAGGGCCGCGACAGCCCCGGGCCAGCCCATTGTCGTTATTGCGAGCAGGGCCGTGTGATATATCTGTTCGTTCGTGAAGCCCGCCTCTTTTGCCCTGCGCGCGTGTGAATGGACAGACCCCTCATGCTGGGCTCCTATCGCGATGCCGAGCTTTACGAGGTGCTGGCTTTTCTTGTCGATGCCTTTGGGCAGAGCGCTTACCGAATTCCCAAGCGCGTCAAAGCTCTTCCATATCTTGGGGTATTTTTTGATCACATCCTGCAAAAATGATGGCAGCTCTTTTTTGACGCTCTTTTTCATTTTCATCCTTACCTCTCCGCTAAAGTTGAAATCTTTGAAAAAAGTATATCCCCGTTCATGAGACCGGTCAAACCTGGGGGATTTTAAAGGGAATAAAATCCATATAATTAAGCTTAATTATATACAGGCTTATTATCAGGCGGTTATTGAGAGGGGCGGCTATTGCCTATGGTCTTGCGGGCAGCTGTTCCCTGAGGGCGGAGTTGCTGATTGAACCGCTCCAGCTGCCGGAGTATAATAATAGACAGCCTCCGGAAAACCCGGTCGCCGTATATTCTGGAAAAACCGATGTTTTTGCCGACAACTAAAAAAGAGATGGAAAAGCTCGGCTGGGACCATCTCGATGTGATACTGGTCTCTGGCGACAGCTACATCGACTCCCCCTTTGTAGGGGTCGCCGTAATTGGCAAGGTCTTGCTCGCGGCCGGGTTCAAGGTCGGCGTCATAGGCCAGCCCGACACCTCTAATGACGACATCATGCGTCTTGGCGCGCCGCGCCTCTTCTGGGGAGTGACCGCCGGGTGCATAGACTCGATGGTCGCAAACCGCACCGCCTCCGGCAAAAAACGTAATCGCGACGACTATACGCCAGGCGGCGTGAATGACCGGCGTCCTGACCGGGCAACCATAGCCTACACGAATCTCATCAAAAGATTCTCCAAAGACAACCCGAAACCAATCGTGCTCGGAGGTATAGAGGCGAGCCTCAGGAGGGTCGCGCATTACGACTTCTGGACGGACAGCATCAGGCGCTCCGTCCTTTTCGACGCGAAGGCCGACTTTCTCCTCTACGGCATGTGCGAGCGTTCAGTCGTGGAGCTCGCCCGTTGCCTGAAGGAAGGGCGGGACGCGTCCGGCGTGCGGGGCCTCTGTTATATCTCGAAGACTTTGCCTGACGAATGCGTCGAGATACCCTCTTACGAAGAGGCGGCGAAAGATAAAGACGCCTTCACCAGCGCCTTCCAGATATTCTACAACAACAACGACCCCGCCACGGCTCAGAGAATCGCCCAGAAGCACGATAACCGCTACCTCGTGCAGAACCCTCCGGCCCTGTATCTCGACCAGAAGGATTTTGACGCGGTCTATAACCTGAAGTACGAGCGCGAGCTGCACCCCTTCCACAAAAAGGAAGGCGATGTAAAGGCTCTTGAGACTATCCGCTTTTCCATATCGACTCACCGGGGCTGCTACGGCGAGTGCGGCTTTTGCGCGATAGCCGTACATGAGGGCCGCCGCGTGAGGTCCAGGAGCCGTGAATCGATAATCGCCGAAGCGAAGGAGATCGCGAAGCACCCTCTCTTCAAGGGCAGGATACACGATGTCGGCGGGCCGTCCGCGAATATGTACGCGACAGGCTGTACGAGGATGGAAAAGAGCGGCTGCTGCACGAAGAAGAGCTGCATCTCGCCTAAGGTCTGCCCTCTCCTCAAGCTTGGCCACGACGAGCAGATCTCAATTCTCAAGGCTATCCGTTCGATTGAAGGCGTCAAGAAGGCCATTGTCGCATCCGGCATACGCCACGACCTCGTCCTTTCCGACAAAAAAGACGGCGAGAGATATTTAAGGGAGCTGGTGGCCCACCATGTCTCCGGCCAGATGAAGATAGCGCCAGAGCACACTGAGCCCGTCGTGCTTGACCAGATGGGCAAGCCTGGCTGTACGCCGGAAGCTCTCGTGAAATTCAAGGAGCTCTTCTACAAATTCACTCAAGAGGCTGGCCTCAAGCAGTTCCTCTCTTATTACCTCATGGCCGCGCACCCTGGATGTACAGAGACCGACATGAAAAAATTGAAGACCTTCGCGATAAAGGAGCTCGGCTCTGTGCCTGAGCAGGTGCAGGTCTTCACTCCTACGCCATCGACATATTCGACGCTCGTCTATTGGACAGGGCGCGACCCCTTCACCGGCAGGCCTGTTTTCGTAGAGAAGAGCGCGAAGGGCAGGGAAGCTCAAAAGGCGATACTTTGCGGCTATGAAAAAGAGGGGAAGAGCTCTTTTACCAAGCCTCTCTGGCAAAAAAAGCATCATCACGGGGGCAGGCCAGGCGCAGGGAAGACGAAAAAATAAGGCGTCGTAACAAAGCCATCCATAAGGGGTATTTGCCTAGCAGGGAAGTTGCCTTGCCATTTTGATTTGCTTTTTTTGTTTTTTGTGATATAGTTATTAATTCATAAACCTGCCGCCCTTCGGTCAACGGCAGGCTGTGTCTTGGTTGACCTACCATTTTCAACCTCACCCAGAACAACCTTTATGATCCCGCCTAGACCGGCTCAATTTTATTGAGTAGGCTGTTTCCGGAGTATTAAATGTCATTTGAATTGCTCGGCCTCAAGGCCGAACTGCTCAGTGCTGTCCAGGCACAGGGCTACACCATCCCCACACCCGTTCAGGCAAAGACCATCCCCGTAATCTTAGAAGGCCGCGACGTGCTCGCGGGCGCGCAGACAGGCACCGGCAAGACGGCCGCGTTCACGCTTCCGATGCTGCAGCTCCTTTCTGCTGACTCGAACATCGGCGCGAGGGGACGCGCTCCCAGGGCGCTCGTCCTCACCCCGACCCGCGAACTCGCGGCCCAGGTAGCTGAGAGCGTGCGCACCTATGGAAAGAACCTGCGTCTCAACTCGGCCGTTGTCTTCGGCGGCGTCGGGATAAACCCGCAGATAGACGCCTTGAAGCGCGGCGTGGATATACTCGTCGCGACCCCTGGCCGCCTTCTCGACCACGCGGGGCAGGGCACAGTGAACCTCTCCAAGGTCGAGATACTCGTTTTGGACGAAGCCGACCGCATGCTCGACATGGGTTTTATACACGACATCAAGAGGATAATGAAGCTCCTGCCCGCTAAGAGGCAGAACCTTCTCTTCTCGGCGACATATAATGACGAGGTCAAGCGCCTCTCCGACGGGATCCTCCACAACCCCACTCAGGTAGAGGTGGCGCGCAGGAACACCGCCGCCGAGACCGTCTCGCAGGTCGTTCATCCTGTCGGCCAGACAAGGAAGAGAGAGCTCCTTTCACACCTCATAAAAGAGGGCGACTGGCAGCAGGCCCTTGTCTTCACCCGCACCAAGCACGGCGCGAACAGGCTCGCGACCCAGCTTTTGCAGGACGGCATAAACTCTACCGCCATACATGGCAACAAGAGCCAGGCCGCCAGAACAAAGGCGCTCGCCGACTTCAAGAAAGGCTCTGTGCGCATTCTTGTGGCGACTGACATCGCGGCCCGCGGCCTCGATATCGACAGCCTTCCGCATGTCGTGAACTTTGACCTGCCCCATGTGGCTGAGGACTATGTCCACCGCATAGGCAGGACCGGCAGGGCAGGCGCTTCAGGCGTGGCGCTCTCCCTGGTAGCTCATGAGGAGAGGGATCTTCTCCGCGGCATACAAAAGCTCCTTGGACGCGACATCCCGGTTGTGGAAGTCGAGGGGTTCAAGCAGGACTCAGGCAGGGCGCACTCCCAGACGCCTTCTGGTTCCAGGCAGGACAGGCGCCCTCATGATGCGAACAGCAAGGGCAGGAAGCCGAGCGGATTTGGCAACAGGCCTTCGGCACGCAGTTTTGAGAAGAAGGACAGAAACTATCAGAGGTAAGTTTTCTCTGACGACATAAGGAAGAAATGAAAAGACCCGCCAGATGAGGCGGGTCTTTTTTTATTTATTCCTATCTGGCGGAGTTCATTGCCACAGGCCCTGTAAGCGGATAGACCGTCCCTGAGCAGACCTTGAACGACTGCGTCGTGGCGTTGTCGGAATCAACGCGCGTCACCGAGACCATGTCGCATGAGCCGCTTCTGTTCTCATAGCGTCCTTCGAACCTTGTCCCCTGATGTGTGCTTACAAAGCTCATCTTGTACCAGGCAAGGTCTGTCGCGAGCTTCTCCGTGTAGCCTTCGTCGATCTGTGCAACTGTTTTGGCCGCCGGGGCAGAGCTCCTTTCCAGCGCGTAGTCTATCCCTTCGAAAGCCCTGCCCTTGTAAAGGCGGACTTTGGCTTCTTTTGGGCCGTATTTCTGGTCTTTTTCCACAAGGAATTTTTCCGGCCCGTCGCACGCCAGGAGCCAGGGATATTTTCCGTCTCCGTCGGTCTCGATGTAGCTTGCCGCCTCATCCTCGTTCAAAAGCGTGAGCCTTAAATGGCTCGCGTCCCTCAGGGTCCCGAGGAAAAGGAGTTTGCCGGATGCTCCGCACTCGGAGACGAAGTGATCGAAAATGTCCTTCGCGTCATGTCTTGAGTCGAGTTCGATGTACGAGTAGCCTTGAGTTTCGCTTATCGTCGGGAGCGTCTTGAAGGAGCCTGCTTCGATGGTATCGACCGTGGCGAGCAGGATGGATAAGAACGACAGGGCAAACTTTTTCATATCAAACCTCCTGAGACATTTCAGCTTCTTGACTTATCTATATGGCAAGAGGCGTGCCAGAAGGCAACTGCTTGATTTAATGAGATAAAATAATTGGAAGAGTTCCCGGAAGTATGGAGCGGATTACCTTGCTATGGAATTGATTCCATAGCAAGGTTGTTTTAGAGGTCTGACATTGACTCGAATTTGCGGTTCTGATATTATCTCGGGCGATAAAGGGGAGTAGCTTAGTCGATGGATGTCGTCAATACGGCCAGAAGGCCCGGCGCCATCGGTTAAACCATTCACATGGATTAACAAGCGAGACCTTTACCGCGGCAAATCTCCGCCGCGGTAAAGGTCTTTTTTATTTTTAAAAAAGTCTGACCGGAGGATTGCCGTCGATGACAGCACAGCTTATGCCATGGATTCTTTTTACGCTTTTTATCGTCGTGATGCTTGCCATTGACCTTGGGATATTCAACAGAAAAAGCCATGAGGTGAGCGTAAAGGAGGCTCTTGCCTGGAGCGGGGTCTGGGTGGCGCTCGCGCTCGCGTTCAATGCAGTGGTTTACTTCTGGCAGGGCCAGGAGGTCGCGGTGCAGTTCTTCACCGGCTATGTCGTTGAGAAATCCCTGAGTATAGACAATATATTCGTTTTCCTGCAGGTCTTCGCGTACTTCAGCGTCCCGGCCAAGTACCAGCACAAGATACTTTTCTGGGGCGTGCTCGGGGCCATAGTCATGAGGGCGGTCTTCATCTTCGCGGGCGTGGCGCTCATGAGGGAGTTCCACTGGATAATCTATGTCTTTGGGGCCTTCCTTGTGATAACAGGCATAAAGATGGCGCTCCAGAAGGACAAGGAGATACACCCGGAAAAAAATCCTCTGCTCAAAGTGCTTAAGCGATTCATTCCGCTCACGAGCGACTACGAAGGCGGCCGTTTTTTTGTGAAAAGAAATGGTTTGATACTTGCGACTCCCCTGGCGCTGGTGCTCATCGTGATCGAGACAACGGATATCATCTTCGCGGTGGACTCCATCCCAGCCATACTCGCCATTACAACCGACCCGTTCATTGTTTACAGCTCAAACCTGTTCGCGATAATGGGGCTGAGGGCGCTTTTTTTCGCGCTTGCCGGGGTGATAAAGCGGTTTCACTATATCCATTACGGACTTGCCGCCATCCTTGCCTTCGTCGGCGTCAAGATGCTGGTCTCCGAGTTCTACAAGCTGCCATCGGTTGTGGCGCTGGTAGTCATTGCAGTAATATTGGCTTTTGCTATGCTTGCCTCGGCTGTCTGGCCGCAGAACAAAAAGGCGGCATGACTGTCAGTTCCTTTGGGGCCCTTCAGATGTTGTAGAGCCTTATCTTCGTGAGCATGGTCTTGTAGTCGACCTGCAGAATGGACGCGGCCTTTGATTTGTTGCCGCCGGAGAGGGTGAGTGCCTGTCTGATGGCAGTTGCCTCGGCAATTGAAGATGCCCTTGAAGAGACCTCCTTGAGAGGCAGGATTGCTGAGGCGCTCCCGCCATGGAAAGCGCCGGATGAGTCAGAGGCAGAGTCCAGGACTTCCGTCAGGCAGTCTTTGCCGAGAGCTTCGCCGCTCGATAAGAGCACGGCCCTTCTTAGGACATTCTTGAGCTCTCTTACATTGCCCGGCCATTTGCGTTGCATGAGAAGCTCCATCGCGTCATCATTTATTTCGAGCGGCTTTTTTTTCAGCTCGGCGCAGGCCTCGTCGCAGAAACGCTGGGCGAGAAAGCTTATGTCCTCTGTTCTTTCCCTGAGCGGCGGCAGGTGTATGGTGAACTCGCTCAGCCTGTAGAAGAGGTCTTCCCTGAATTTTTTCAGGCGAACCAGATCAGTAAGGTCGGTGTTGGTCGCGGCGATTAGCCTGAAGTCGACAGGCACTGCGCGCGCCGTGCCGATGGGGTAGACGCTTTTCTGCTCGACCGCGCTCAGGAGCTTTGACTGGACTTGGGCAGAGGTGTTCTCGAGCTCGTCTATGAAGACGGTGCCGCCCTCGGCTGTCTCGAAGTAGCCTTTTTTCGCCCTGTCCGCGCCTGTGAAAGCGCCCTTTGAGTGGCCGAAGAGCTCGCTTTCAATGATGGTCTCGGGTATGACGCCGATGTCGACCCTTACGAACGGTTTGTTCGCCCGGCTGCTCAGGTTGTGGATGAACTCTGCCAGAGTGGATTTGCCGGTGCCTGTCTCGCCCTGTATGATGATTGAAAACGGGGAGGGAGCGACCTTGTAAACCTGGCTGATGACGCTCTTTATCGCGGGGCTCTTGCCGAGGTATCTCGCGAAGGAGGCTTCAAGAGAGTTTGAAAGGCGCGCGAGGCTCTTTTTGAGCTGGGCCTTTTCAATTGCCCGGCTGAGCCGCATGGTTATCTCTTCGAAGTCAGGGGGTTTTGAGATGAAGTCGAACGCGCCGAGCTTGACCGCCTGCACGGCGGAGCTTATGGCGCCGTTGGCCGTGAGGATGATGACCGGAATGGAAGGGTCCTGCCCTGTAAGCCTTGAGAGGACTTCCATGCCGTCCATGCCCGGCATCGAGAGGTCAAGGAGCACGGCGTCAGGCCGCTCGCTTGAGAACAAAGCAATGGCCTCGAAGCCGTCTTTCGCCTCGCAAGCGGTAAAGCCTCTGTTTTTGAGAAACTCGGAGAGAACAAGCCTGATGCAATCCTCATCGTCTACTATAAGGATTTTCTTCATCAAGACCTTTATGATGGTCGCTTAACCTGATTATCTAATCACAAAACGACTTTTTCAGCAACTCTGGGTCCGGAACTTTCAGGCTTCCAGCGCTCTTTTGTCCCCCCTTTTTTCTTAAAGACTTTTACCGGAAATGCCGTAATGGTATGGTATAATTGGAAAAATTTCCGGCCGGTCAGGCCCCGTCGACAAACTCAACGGCGTGAGACATAAGCGCCTCGCAAAAGGATTTGCCCATCAGATGACAGAGCGCCCCGCCAATCGTATAATCTGGCTCGACCTTCTCAGGGGCGCCGCCATAGTGATGGTGCTCCTTTTTCATTTCACCGTAAGGTACCCTCAGAAGTACGCAGGTTTTGTTCCGGAAGGCGCGGCTTTTTTCAGTCTCGGCTTCGGCTGGATAGGCGTGCATCTGTTCTTCATGATAAGCGGCTTCATAATCTACCACACGATACAGAACAAAAAAGGGCCGCTCGATTTTCTTTCAGCCAGGCTTTCGAGGCTGGTCCCCCCTTATTGGGCCGCAATCGTGGCGATCCTCCTGCTTGAGATCATCCACTCGCAGGTCTTCAATGAGCCCAACCGGAACGCCCTGGCCGATACGCTCTTCAACTTCGCGATGGTCCCTGACATATTCGATAAGCGTTTCCTTGACGGAGCCTTCTGGAGCCTGTACGTCGAGATCAAGTTCTACGTCTTCTTCGCCCTGCTCTGGGGCCTCTTCGACATGAGGAAGAGGCTCTTCTTCTATCTTTCATACGCCGCGGTATTCGCGGCCGCGGCCGTCCATTTTTTCGTCTTGAAGTTCCCCCTGGGCGACAACTTCTATTACTTCCTCATATTCTGGGCCGGCATAGGCGCGTACAAGGTCATGCGGGAGGACTTGAGCATCTGGGAGTTCCTTGTCATAATCATCATGACGACGGCCGGGACCATCGGGGTATACAAGGATGGCAACGCGCTCATTATCGGCATCCCGGTCTTCTCGATCCTCTTTCTCGTCGCTGAAAGGGCTGAGAGGAGTTTTCCGGCCGCGGCAAGGTTATTTGGCCCTTTCGCCTACCTCGGCAGGATATCCTACTCGTGCTATCTGCTGCACCAGCCAATAGGCTACATAGTCCTCGGGGCGCTGGCTGCGGCGGCCTTCGGTTACAACGCGGCTCTTGCCGCCGCGGTCGCGGCCTGCTTTATCGCGGCCTACATCGGCTTCACATTCGTCGAGAGGCTGGACAAGCCGATAGCCAGGATGATCATGGCAAGGATAGGGAAGTTCGAGAGGCCTTATAAAAAATGACAAGACGCCTTTCAATAGCTGTCAACATTGTGCTGGTGGGCTTTCTCGCCTGGTATTTCCTCATACACAAGGATATGCGGGCCTATTGCGAGCGTCGCTTCAATCCGCAGGAAGAGTTTCTGCAGGATACCTATTACAGGGCGAGCGTCGCTTCCTATGCCGCGCTGAACCCGCTCGTAAAAGACGCGGTTCCTGTCTTCGCCGGGGACAGCCTCGTGGAGCAGTTCCCGGTCGGCGAGCTTCTTCCTGGCTCCAAAGCCATCAACAGGGGCATAGGCTTTGATACCTCGAGGGGCGTACTTCTAAGGCTCGACGGCAATATCAACAACCTCGCGATATCAAAGTTCTTCCTCCTCATAGGCCACAACGACATCAAGTACAGGAGCGCGCCAGAGGCGGCTCGTAACATCATGCTCATTTTCTCGAAGGTCAAGGCGCGCGAGAAGTACTTCATAAGCGTCCCTCCGACGGCAGACCCGGCGCACGATAGGCTCATAAGGGAACTCAACGGGATTCTCCTGGCCGCGTCAAAAGAGAAAGGCTTCAGATACATCGACCTGTACAGCGACTTTCTCGACGATGGCGGAAAGATGAAGGCAGACCTCTTCTATGACGGCGTTCATCTGACGGTCGAGGGTTACAGGGTGCTTGCCAGGGGTCTTGAGGAGAGCCTCGGGCCGGTCGCAAACCCAAGTCAGCCGTGATAAATATCACTTGTGGCATGTCCGGGTTATGTATATAATCTACAAAGACTTTTTCCGTTCCCCGTTCCTTTTTCCGGAGATTCCTGATGCGAAGTTTGCGGCTTCAAGGTATGTCAGGGCGGACATGCGGTTTCACCCTCATTGAGCTCGCTGTCGTCCTCGCCCTCCTTGGAGCGGTTCTCCTGGTAGCAATCCCGAGGCTTTCAATCTTCGAAGAGGCGGTCCTGCGCTCTGACGCGAGAAAGGTGGCTTCTCTCATAAGGCGTCTCGACGACTCGGCGGCGTCAGGCAAGTCGTATTACAGGATGACCTTTTCCATTGGCGGCAGGAGTCTTGAAGCGCAAAAGAGCTCTGACGGCATGGTCTTTGAAAGCCCTGAAGGCATGCCTCCGAGGGTCGTCCTCAGCAGGGCGACCGGCATAAAAGGGCTCGCGCTCTCCGGCGGCAATAAAGCCGGGGGCACGGCATCGATCCTTTTCGGGCCCTCTGGCGCGGAGCCGTTCTCGATAGAGCTCGAGGCCTCCGGCTTCTCGTGCACTGTGAGCTACAACCCGTATTCCGGCAAGATCAGGATAACATAGCAATGGCCCGGATGAGACTGATACGGCCCTTTGACGGGGACGAGGGGTTCACGCTCCTTGAGGCGCTCATAGCGCTCGCCATCCTCTCAGGCGTGATAGTGACGGCGCTGACGGTCATGAACACTCATCTTGCGGCATCCAGCAGGCTCTCTCAGAGAGCGGCCGCCATGAATGTCGCGGCCGCGAAGATAGAGGAAGTAAGGCTTTACGGCGCCGTGCCCCCGGCAGATGACGGGGCTTCCGGCTACCGCGTAAAATACACCGAGGAAAAGGCTGAGGCAGACCTGAAAAAGGTCTGCGTCGAGGTCGGCTGGGATATCAATGAACAAGTGGGCCTTTGCGCCTATGTGCCGCAAAAGGGCTGAGGCGGGCTTTACGCTCCTCGAGCTGCTTGTGGCGACAGCCATAGGCTCGGTCGTCATATTCGCCATGTACCTGAGCTTCTCGTCGCTCCTTCTGGGGCGCGTTGCAATAGATGAGGGCTCGGAGCGCTCGAGGGAGGCTTCCCGCTTCACAGACGCCTTTTCAAGGGAGATACAGTCGGCGTACTTTCAGGGGAGCGGCAAGGCGGCCTTCTTCAGGGGCGCTCTCAAGCAGGGCGGCCTGCCCACGGCAACGATCGAGTTTACCTCGATAGGTCATCCGGCTCTGGTCGGCTCATCCGGCGACCTTGCGGCCATAAGGTATTCAACAGTCACTGAAAACGGCAAGACCTCCCTTGTCAAGGAGCTCTGGAACCCTTTTGGGAGCGCAAAAGAGCCTGTCAGGGTCGAGGTCATGGAGGATATCAAGGGTTTTGATCTCCTGTTCTACAACGGGAAGTCATGGTCCGGCGCCTGGGACGCTGAACTTGAAAAGGGCCTGCCAATCGCTGTAAGCGCGGCAGTCAAGATTATGGACAAGGGTGCCGAAAAGGAAGTGAGAACCCTGGCCAGGACAATGGTCAGATGAGAGAGCCTTCCGGACAGAGGGGGGCGACTCTCATAATCGCGCTTCTGGTCACCGCCGCCATGACCGCGATAATAGTCGAGATAATAAGCGTGGTGAACGGGCAGGCCGACAGGACAACCGCTTTCATCGAAGGAAAGAAGGCCGCGGTCGTAGCCGAAGACGGGGTAGAGCTGGCGAAAAGGTATCTGGGTACGCTTCCCGGCGGGTACACTTATCTCGACAAGGGTTTTTTCGCGGCCCCTGTCGATGGCATTACGCTTGAAGTCTCGGTAGAGGACGAGTCAGGCAAGGTACAGGCGAACTCGGTCGTCTTCGCGAACGGAGAGGCGAACGAGGCTGTTTATTCGTCCTGCGAGGCGCTCATGCCCGCGGCTTCGCTTCAGCCGGCGCTCTGCGAGCCGCTTGCTGACTGGCTCGACGCCGACGACATGGCGAGGTCCAATGGAGCTGAGGGCAGATTTTATTCCTCGCTCCCCGTCCCTTACGCCGCGAAGAACGGCAAGCTCGATACACTCGGCGAGATAGCCCTTGTGAAGGGCTTTGACGCTCAGGCGGCTTCAAGGCTGACCCGTTACTTCACGGTATATTCAGACGGGCTCGTGAACATAAACACCGCTCCAAAAGAGGTGCTCATGGCTCTCTCAGGGGAGATAACGCCGGAGATGGCGGAAAAACTTATAGAGCGCAGAAACGCAAAGCCTTTTGCCAACGCCTCTGACATACGCGAAGTCAAAGGCTTTGAGACGCTCGTATTCAGCCTCCAGGGGCGGATAAAGGTGAAAAGCGATATATTCAGGGTGCGGACAAGGGCCATGTCAGGGGGGGTAGCAAGGGAAGTGGAAGCTGTGGTGCGCATTGGAAAACCCGGGAAAGTCCTCTACTGGAGGGCGCGCTGATGCAAAGGTGCGTCCTTGTCATAGAGGCCGGGCCGCGCTCGACTGAGTGCGCCGCGTTCAGCGCGTCCACCCTCGAGCCGATCGAATATTTCAGCTACGCGCCGGGCGGCTTTGCCCACGCCATGGCGACCCTTGTCGCCGAGCTCGCTAAAAAAGGGCTCAAGCCTGTGAGGACGCTTCTTTCGATACACTCGTCTTTTCTCTTCATGAGGCTCCTTGAGATACCCATACAGGACAGGAGAAAGCTCCAGGAGATAATATCGCTGCAGGCTCAAGACCTCTTTGTCAGCGGAGCGGGCAACATGGTGCTCGACGGCGTCCCGCTCTCCGGAGGCAAGGCCGTTGTTGTCGGCGTTGACAGGGATGAGCTTGACGCCCAGCTCAAGGCCTTGAACGACAACGGCATCGGCGCGTCGTGGGCCGCCCCTGCCATGCTCTCCAAGGACAGGCTCTTGAGGCGCCTCAAGCAGAACGAATCAGTTTGCGCATTGATAGACGGCGATTCCATAACTGTCGTCAGGGACGGCCAGCCCTGTTTTTTCAAGCACCTCGACTCGGTAGAGGATCTGCAGCTCTCGGTCTGCGCTCTTGAGGCTGACGGCATAAACGTGGAGAAATTTTATTCGGCGGGCTCCAACGGGTTTGCGGAAAAAGCGGGGATAGAGGCGGAAAAGGCCCCTTCCGGCTTTGAGCATACGTCCCTTCTCGCCGTCGCGCTCCATTACAGGGATGGGCTCAAGGGCGGCGTAAACTTCCTCGAGCGCCACGCGGACCCGAAGGCCGAGAGCGCATTGAACTTCAGGAAAAAGGTCGCTGTCGCGCTCTTTTGCGGCCTCGTCCTCTCATGGGGCGTTTACGTGTATTTGAGATTCCAGAACATTACAGGCGAGATGAAGTCAGCCTCCGCCGCGATGGAAGCGGGCTTTAAAGAGCTCTTCCCGGGAGAGGCGCCGAAGAACCCTGAGTACGCCCTCGAGGTCAAGGCCTCAGAGCTCGCCAGGGAAAAAGAGGTCCTCTCAGGCCTGTCGCGTCCGCTCGATGTCATGATGGAGCTTACAAAAGCCGCCTCAGGCAGGGCCGGTCTTCGCGTCCTTGAGACGGCCATTGCCGGCTCCAGGATAAACCTCAGGAGCGAGGCAGGCTCATTCGATGAGGCCGCGGCTTTCAGGGAAGCGCTCAGCCGCTCAGCTCTCGTCAAAAACGTCACGATTACCGATACCAAGCCAGGTCAGAGCGGCCGCGTGAGGTTCGGCGTCTCAGCCTCTCTGGAGGCGAAGTGAACAGGGTAAGGGAGATATTGAACGGAGCTCTTGCCCTCATTTCAGCCAACAGGGTCTTGTCCGTCTTTTTCGGGGCCTGCGCGTTGTTCTTTATCGCGAGCGCTCTTTTTCTCGTCAATGGAGAAGCCTCTCTCGCGAAGAAGAAGGCGGCCCTCGCCTCATTCGAGGCGATGAGGGCCGAGTACGCTGGCGCTCTCGCCGTGGCAGGCCCGCTGAGGGAAAAGCTCGAAGCAAAGGGAGGCCCTGCCTCGGCAATGGACTCTGTCCAGGCGGCGGCCGCTGCGGCGGGCATAAGCAAGAAGATAGGTCAGTTGAAGCCTTTCGAGCCCGTTGCCATAAAGGGGTGGAGGCAGAGCGGGGTAGAGCTCTCTCTCGAGGGCGTTGACATAGGGCAGGCGGTCTACTTCCTGTACAGGCTCGAGAACTCGCCTGGCGCGGTCGTTGTCGACGAGTTCCAGATGAAGTCCTCTTTTGAAGACCCGGACGCGCTGGAAGTCGCGGCCAGGATAAGGGCCGTGGCGAAGGAATAGGATGAGAAGGGCGCTCCTTATAATAAATATCCTGCTTGGGACGGCGGCCGTCGCGGTGGCGGCGTTCGCGGCAAAGGAAGCCGTCGTGCTCAGGTACGGGGGAGAAGAGATCAGGAGCCGCCCTCTTGAGGTAAAGACGGCTGCTCAGGCTCGCTCTCTTTCAGAGTACGCCTCGATCCCCGATGGCGGCCTCTTTGGAAAAGGCAGCCTTCCGTCCTCCGGGGCTGGCGATCAGGAACTCTCGCCATCTGGCCTTATCCTCGTCGGCACGGCCGAAGGCATGGGCTACGCGATATTCATGGATACCGCGACAGGCAAGCAGAAGGCCTTCAAGACAGGCGAGAGCGTTTTCGGGGGCGGCACCCTCGTCTCAATAGGCACGCGGAAGGCGGAGCTCTCAAGCGGCGCAAGGAAGTTTTCCTTCGCGGTCCCGTCGTCAATGCCTATGGCGGCGCAAACAGGCGAGCCTCAGGCGCAAAGCAGCCAGATCGCTTCGAGCAGGGGGGACGGCCGCTGGGTCGTTGACCAGAGGGCTGTCGAGGGGATCTTCGACAACATGGACAAGGTCTTGACTGACGCCAGGTTCACGCCCTATGTCGAGGGCGGCAAGTTGAGCGGCTTTCAGGTGAGCGAGATCAAGACAGGCGGCGTCTTCGGCCTCATAGGGCTGCAGAACGGAGACGTGGTCCTCAGCATAAACGAGTATAAGCTCGACTCCCCGGGCAAGGTCGCCCAGATACTCGGCGGGCTCAAGGGTGAGACAGAGGTCAAGGTGGATGTTTTAAGGGGCAAACAGCCCAGAACTCTTCGATATCAGATAAGATAAGGTACGTGATGAACAAGACGCCGAGAAAATTCCTGTTTCTGATAGTCCTCATCCTCGCTCTTCTGAGCCTGCCGCCTGGGGCGTCAAACGCCGCGCAGAAGAAGGCGGCATCCGCCGACAGGTCGGTGCTTATAAACTTCGTCGACGTCGACATCACGGCCGTCACCGACCTCATGAGCAGGCTGACCGGGAAGAACTTCATATTCGGCTCTGAGGTCTCCGGCAAGATAACGATAACCTCTACCTCGAAGCTCACGCCTGACGAGGCGTTCGACCTGTTCATCTCCGTCCTGAGGCTCCGTGGCTACTCGGTCGTGCCTGCCGGAAAGTCATTCAAGATAATCCCGTCATCAGAGGCAAAGCAGGCTGCCTTCGAGGTGCTCGACAGCACAAAAGGGTTCAAGGCCAACGAGAAGTATGTGGCCATGCTCGTCAAGCTCGTGCACGTGCAGGGCAGGGACGTCATCAGCGCGGTCCAGCCGCTTGTCTCGAAGGATGGTTATATCGCGGGCTTCGGCAGGGACACCAGGTCCATACTTATCGTGGACAGCGCCCTCAACGTAGAGAAGATCCTGAAGATCGTCAAGCTTATCGACGTCGGGCCAACAGGCGCCCCCCCCGAGATAGTCTTCCTGAAGAACTCGCAGGCCTCGACCGTCGCGGCATCGCTCCGCCAGATAATGCCGCAGCGCACCGACGAGCAGGGGCAGACGACAGTGATGGCTGATGTCAGGCTCAACGCCATGGTGCTCTACGGGACCCCCGAGGAGAACGCGAGGCACAGGGATATGATAGCCGCGCTCGATTCCCAGGCTCCCGCGGCAAGCTCCAGGGTGAACGTATACTACCTTGAGAACGCCGAGGCAGTAGAGGTCGCCAAGGTGCTCGCCGCCCTGAAGGGCTCAGGGGCTCCCGCCGCCTCCGGCGTTCCTGCAGTGGCGCAAGGGGGCACAGAGGCGCTCCTGCGCGTATCTGTCACGGCTGACAAGGCGACAAACTCCCTTGTAATAGTCGCCTCTCCTGAAGACTATCAGGAGACGATACAGGTCATATCAAAGCTCGACAGGAGGCCGAAGCAGGTCTTTGTCGAGGCAATGATAACCGAGGTCTCGCTTGACAAGACCCTCGAGCTCGGGACGAAGTGGCGCGCCATGGCCGAGAAGGACTCGAACCCCATACTCATAGGCGGGGCCGGTACGATAGACTCATCCGCGATACAGAACATCATGAGCGGCATGGCCGGTCTTACGATAGGCGGCCTCTCGAACTTCATAACCGTGCCCATGACACTGGCCGACGGCACGGTAACAAATCTTTCTGTTCCGGGGTTCGCGGCACTGTTCAGCCTCTCCGAGTTCAAGGACGCGATCAACGTCCTGTCGACCCCCCACATACTGACGAGCGACAACAGGGAAGCCGAGATAATCGTCGGCGAGAATGTCCCGTTCCTCAGCAAGATCGAAAGGGAGTCCGGGACGTTGAACCAGCCCGTTCTCCAGTCGATAGAGAGAAAGGATGTCGGCATAACCCTGAGGATAAAGCCGCAGATAAGCGAAGGGGACTACATAAGGCTCGACATCTATCAGGAGATATCCGCGATAGCGCCAATGGCGGAGAATGCCTCTGACCTCATAACCACGAAGCGTTCGGCCAAGACCTCGGTAGTCGTGAAGGACAAGCAGACGGTCGTCATCGGCGGGCTCATACAGGACAGGGTAACGAAGAGCGTGACCAAGGTTCCTCTCCTGGGCGACATCCCGCTCCTGGGCTGGCTCTTCAAGTTCCAGTCGACCAAGAAGGAGAAGGCGAACCTCCTTGTCTATCTTACGCCTACGATAGTCAAGGACTTCGAGCGCCTCGAAGAGATCAAGCTCAAGAAGGAAGAAGAGTACAACAAGGGCGCCTTCACAGACGGCGAGAAAAAGGACGGCGCTCTGAAAAAATAGGGCCGCTCAAAAGATGCTGCTGAAAAAAGACAACATAGACGACTCCGACCTCACGGCCGCTTTCGCGGAGAAGCTGCCGCTCTCGTTCGTCAAGAAGAACCTCGTCCTGCCGCTTCACGCTTCGGCTGACGGGCTCCTGGTAGCGATTGCCGACCCGGCTTCTCTGCACGCGCTCGACGAGGTGAGGAGAGCCTTCAACATGAAGGTCGTCCCGGTGCTCGTCCCGGCCGGAGAGGTGCTCGACGCCATACACAGGATCTACGAGAGGCCTTCGGGCACAGCCGAGAGGGTCGCCGAGGAGATAAGCGAAGAGAGCCTGGAGGCCGTGGCCAGACAGTGGGAAGGGCCAAGAGACCTCCTCGAGCTCGTCGATGAAGCGCCTGTCATAAGGCTTTTGAACTCGCTCCTTTTCCAGGCCGTGAAGGAGAAGGCGAGTGACGTGCACATAGAGCCGTACGAGCGGGAGCTCGAGGTGCGCTTCAGGAGGGACGGTGTTCTCTCTCATGTCATCTCGCCGCCAAAGGCCGTGCAGGATTCTCTCGTCTCGAGGGTCAAGATAATGAGCGGCCTCGACATAGCGGAAAAGAGGCTCCCGCAGGACGGCAGGATAAGGCTCCTTGTCGCCGGAAACGACATAGACGCGAGGGTCTCGACAGTGCCTACCTCGTTCGGCGAAAGGGTCGTCATAAGGCTTCTTGACAGGAAGGGAGGGCTTGTAAGGCTCTCCGAGCTTGGCTTGAGCAAGCCGCAGGAGGCTTCCGTGGAGGCACTTCTCACGCGCTCGACCGGGATAATACTCTCGACCGGGCCGACAGGCTCAGGCAAGACGACGACACTTTACGCCGCGCTCAACAGGATAAACATCAATGAGAGGAACGTAATAACAGTAGAAGACCCGGTCGAGTACCAGCTGAAGGGCGTCGGCCAGATACAGGTCAACTCGAAGATAGGACTTACCTTCGCGAGCGGCTTGAGGAGCGTGCTGAGGCAGGACCCTGATGTCATAATGGTCGGCGAGATAAGGGACCCTGAGACAGCGGCCATGGCCATACAGGCCTCTCTCACGGGCCACCTCGTCTTGTCGACCCTCCATACTAACGATGCGCCGACCGCGGTCACGCGCCTCGTTGACATGGGCGTCGAGCCTTTTCTTCTGTCATCCTCCCTTCTGGCCGTCATAGGCCAGAGGCTCGTTAGGGTCCTTTGCCCCTCATGCAGGGAAGAGCATCCTTTGAGCCCCTCTGAGAAGGCCCTTTTCAAGGCTGGAGCGCCTTCCTCTCTCTGGAAGGCCAAAGGCTGCCCTAAATGCATGGGTACGGGTTACAGGGGGCAGACAGGCATATTCGAGTTCATGCACATAGACCCGGAGATGAGGGCGCTCCTTTTGAAGAGCGTTGACGCTTCGACCATAAGGGAGCACGCCATATCAAAGGGCATGACGACCTTGAATGAGGACGGCCTCAGGAAGGCCGCGCAGGGGATAACGAGCCTCGAAGAGGTAATAAGGGTTTCAATGGGCGACTGACTCAGGCTGCTCAAAAAGCCCCATCTGCGCCGTTGTCATTGTAAGTACGTCTCGCTTCCTGACTGGCAGAGCATGGAGTTTTTAAACAACCCGGGCAGAGTCCTTTTTTTCAGCAGCTGACGCAGGGGAAAATGACAGTCTTCCGTTACAG
Organism: Deltaproteobacteria bacterium; assembly: GCA_020846435.1. Classification (GTDB taxonomy): domain Bacteria; phylum Desulfobacterota; class GWC2-55-46; order GWC2-55-46; family GWC2-55-46; genus GWA2-54-12. The sequence continues at coordinate 48,225 of JADLDY010000035.1, read as the reverse complement.
AGCATATAACGCCTCAGGCAAGGAGTTCTCGGGCGAGCTTGAAGCCGGCGCCAGGAGGGAGGCGGCTGAAAGGCTCCGTCAGGAGGGCCTTTTTGCCAGCGACATCTCAGCCAAGGAAAGCGCGAAGGCTTTTTTTTCCAGGACGGTCTCCGACTCCGCTCTCTCTTCATCCGTCCGCCAGCTCTCGACTCTCCTTAACGCCGGAACTCCGCTTTACGAGGCTCTCTCAATAATCGCACTTGAGACTGAAAATCAGGTACTGGCAGGCGCGCTCACAGATGTGCGCGAAAAGGTAGGCGAGGGCTCCTCCCTTTCAAGGGCCTTGTCTGCCCATCCGAAGATATTCCCCGAGTTCCTCGGCCGCGTCGCCGAGGCAGGCGAAGAGAGCGGCACGCTCGAAGAGGCGCTCGTGAGGGTCGCGGAATACCTTGACTCAAAAGCGAGGTTCAGGGAGAAGGTCGCCTCGGCCATGATATACCCTGCGGTCATGACCGTCGTAGGCTCGGCTGTGCTCTTTTTCCTCTTCGCCTATGTCCTGCCGAGGATAACCCAGGTCTTCGAAGACACCCAGAGGGCGCTCCCGCTCGTCACGAGGGCGCTTTTTTTCATCGTTGACGCTGTCTCCGGCTACTGGCACGTCATGCTGGCGCTCTTGGTCGCGGCTTTTTTCGGCGGGAGGCGTATCCTCAAGACTGAAAACGGGCGGGAGGCCCTCGAGCGGTTTATCCTCAAGCTCCCTGTTGCCGGAGGCGCATACAGGAGGTTTCAGGCGGCCTCCTTTTCGGCGACCCTCGGCAACCTGCTCCTTACCGGCGTGCCGATAATAAAGGCCCTTGACCTCGCCTCAAAGGTCATGAGCGCGTCCATCTATAAAAAGGCGATCCAGAAGGCGATGGTTGAAGTCTCGGAAGGGGCTGGCCTGTCGAAGAGCCTCAGGGCGTCAGGCCTTTTCCCGGCCATGCTCACGCAGATGACTTCGACAGGTGAAAAAAGCGGAGAGCTCGGCAAGCTCCTCGTAAAAGCCGCTTCGTACTATGAAAGGGAGTTTGATTCTTCGGTTGCAAGAGCCATGGCCCTGCTCGAGCCCGGGCTCATACTGGCCATGGGCCTTATAGTCGGCTTCATCGTCCTTGCCATACTGCTCCCCATATTCGAGCTCAACCAGGTGGTAGGGTAAATGTAAAATTTTAATAATGAGGTAGGGTGATTTTCCGGTCAAACTCCTCGTAAGGCCTTGAAAAATAACATCTTTTAATTGCATATACGCTTTACCCTCTCAAAACGGCAATTTCGTCACATTTTTTTACATATCAGAGCGCTCCTCAGTACCTCCTTGTTTTGAAATCAATAAAAATCAAAGAGTTATGGTTGTCTTCCGGTGATGGCATGAAGGTTGCAATCTCATATGCTCATCAGCAGTAGTTACCGGAGGGTATGACATGAAAAGAAAGATCATTGGCGCCATCTTCAGCCTTGCGGTTCTCGGTTGTATCCCTCTTGAGGCCAACGCCGTACCGACCTTGCAGCTCGATATCGCCGGAGGCGGGTATGATTACGGCTCCGAGACAATCGTAGCCAACTCCGATACCTTCAGGCTCTACGCGCTCATAAGGCCCAACTCATCCAACACTCTGAGCGATACTTATTACATATCGGCTGCCCTTACGCCCCAGGTGAAGACAGATGCGTCGCTCGGCTCCTTCACGTTCAACGGGGCAACGGTAAACGCCACCTCGGATATGAGTTATGGCGTCCCCCCCCTCGAGTCGATCCTCGCGGCTGACAAGGGAGACCTGGCGACCCACGGTGTTTTCCCGACCTACTTCAAGGAGTTTGATTTCCAGTTCAGTTCCGCAAACAGGATAGCGTCTTACAACAGCCAGGACAGGGCCATTTCAGGCGGGGCCATCAACACGGCCTACAACTCGAACGGTTCCATGTATTACGCCATGTTCGATGTGGACGTCAGCTCTCTCGCGACAGGCTATAACATCCACTTCGACCTCTACAATGCCACCCTTGGCTGCACCACGGGAGACATTGATGTTTCCAAGTTCGCCCCGTTCTCGCATGACGCGGAGTCAGGCTCAACCACAACGCATTCGGTCCCTGAGCCGGCGACCCTTCTCCTCATGGGCTCAGGCCTGACCGGCCTTTACTTCTCGAGAAGGCTCAAGAGGAAGTAGTCAATACCAGACAACAGACAAAAAGCCCCTGCTCAGCGCAGGGGCTTTTTTTATTTCAGAGTGCGTCAGAATAAAAAAAGGGGCTGCCAATGGGCAGCCCCTTTTCAAGTTCAGATGGTTTCAGGCTTTGACAATGTTCTTTGCCTTTATGCCGGCGGTCGCGTTCCTGGTGTCGACCACGAGCTGGCTGTTTTTCACGATCCACTTGTAATCATAGGCCGAGTGGTCGGTTGATATGAGAACGCAGTCATAGCTTTTGAGGTTCTTAAGCGGGGTCGAGCGCATCCTGAAGTGCTTCCTGTGGCTTATCGCCAGAGGCACGTGCGGGTCGTTATAGACGACCTTCGCCCCTTTTTCCTTGAGGATCCTTATGAGCTCCATTGAGGGAGACTCCCTCATGTCGTCGACGTTCTTCTTGTACGCGACTCCAAGGAGCATCACCTTCGCGCCTTTGAGGCTCTTGCCCCTGTCGTTCAGGGCCTCCATCACCTTTGTGACGACATGGTAGGGCATGTTGGTGTTTATCTCTCCGGCGAGCTCTATGAACCTCGTCGAGAAGTCAAACTCCTTCGCCTTCCACGTCAGGTAGAACGGGTCTATGGGTATGCAGTGGCCGCCGAGTCCCGGGCCGGGATAAAAGGCCTGGAAGCCGAAAGGCTTGGTCTTGGAGGCCTCGATGACCTCCCATATGTCTATGTTCATCCTGTCGCAAAGGAGCTTGAGCTCGTTGACGAGGGCGATGTTCACGCTCCTGTAAATGTTCTCGAGGAGCTTTGACATCTCGGCGACCCTTGTCGAAGAGACCTTTACGACCCTGTCGACTATGTGCGAGTACACGGCTTCTCCGAGCCTGGCGCACTTCGGGGTGAAGCCGCCGACTATCTTCGGGGTCGTCTTTATGTTGAAGTCCGCCCTGCCCGGGTCTTCCCTCTCAGGGGAGAAGACGAGGAAGAAGTCCTTGCCTGCTTTGAGGCCTCTGGCCTCGAACATCGGTAGCAGGAGCTCGTCGGTGGTTCCCGGATAGGTCGTTGACTCGAGCGAGACTATCTGGCCTTTTCTCAGGTACTTCGCGATCTCTATCCCAGTGTTCTCCACATAGGTGAGGTCAGGCTCGCGCTTGTCTGAAAGCGGGGTGGGCACGCATATGATGATGGCGTCCATCTTGGCGAGGCCGGACATGTCGGTCGTGACGGCAAGGGACGGCTTCCTGCCGAGCGCGAACTGCGCTATCTTTTCTGAAGGGATGTGCTTTATGTAAGACTTCCCTTTTTTTATCAGCTTTATCTTTTCCGGGTCGACGTCAAAGCCCGTGACCGGCAGGCCCTCCTCGCAGAACCTCAACACGATGGGCAGGCCGACGTAGCCGAGGCCTATGACGCCGATGCGCGCTTTCTTCTCCTGTATGAGCTTCTCAAGTGCGCCGTAATTATCCGCCATGCTCTTCATTCTCCTGTATGCGCTTTTTTATCACTTCAGGGCCGCGAGGGTCTTGCGCGCCTCGTCCGCACCTTCGAAATCGCTCTTTATGCTGAGGGCCTTCTTCAGTTCCTGTCTGGCCAGAGCCGTGTCTCCCTTTTTGTAGTAGGCCATGCCGAGGTGATACCTTATGGACGGCTCGTTCGGAAGGGCCGCGGCGCTTTCCTTCAAATGGCTTACAGCCTTGAGATACGCCTGCTTCTTGTAGTATATCCATCCAAGCGTATCTGAGATGGCTGGCTCGTTGGGAAGCTGCTCCTTGGCTGTCTCGGCAAGGGTGAGCGCCATGTCTATGTTGCCGCCCTTTTCCGAATAAAGCCACGCGAGGTTGTTGGCGGCAGGAGCGAACTTCGGCTCGATCTCGAGCGCCTTCTTGTACGCTTCCATGGCTCCAATGAAGTCTCCCTTTTTCTCGCTCAGCATGCCGATTATCATGTAGGAGGGCAGCGCCCTGGGGTTGACCCTTACTGATTCCCTGTACTGCTTTATGGCGTCGTCGAGCGAACCCTTGCGCGAATAGAGGCCGCCGAGCGCGACATAAGCCTGGAAGAGTTTGCCGTCCTTTTCAATGGCAGTCCTGAAGGACTGCTCAGCTTTGGCGTTGTCGCCGGCAGCTGAGTGGACCCTGCCGAGGAGGATATAGAGTTCGGCTCTGTCAGGGGTCCTGGATATCTGGCCGTTTATTCTGGAGAGGGCCCGCTCGTAGTTCCTTGACGAAAGGTCGATTGAAAGAGCGAGGGCAAGGGCCTCGTCGTCAGGGGCAATTGAAAACGACTTCTCGGCGTTCGCCAGAGCCTGTTGCAGGTTGCCGGTGGCTCTCTGGGCGGCGCCCAGCTTTACGAAGCCCTTCGCGTCCTGCGGGTTGTTCTTTGTGTGAGCCTCAAAGTACCTTATCGCCTCGGCGTGCCTGCCCTGTCTGGACCTGATGTCTCCCATGAGCATGTTGAGCCCGGGGTATGACGGGTTCCTTGACTGGAGTTTTTGCGCCTGCGCGTCGGCGAGCTTCACTTCTCCCGTCTCAAGGTACGAGACCGCCAGCATGAACGACGCCTCATTGTATTGGGGCGCTAAAGTGACGGCTTCGCTGAAGGCGGTCTTTGCTACGGCGGCGTTGCCGGTCATCATGTTGGCCAGGCCGTAGAAGTACTGGCCAAGGGGCGATCTCGGGTTGGCCTCGACATATGCCTTGAGGTCAGGGAGGGCCTCAGAGGGCTTGCGCTCGAGCATGAGGAGCCTTCCCCTGAGGAAGAGGCCTTCAGGGTCCTTGGGGTCCTTTTCGAGTATCTTTGAGATAGTCGCGGAGGCTTCGCCAGCCTCTCTGGTCTCGATGTAATCGGCGGCGAGGAGTTTTTCGAGCTGTAAATGTTCCTTAGATTGCTCGATCCCCTTTTTCAGCGTCTCCCTGGCTTTTTGAGCGTTGCCGGAGGCTCTCTGGATGTTCGCGAGGATCATGTAGCCTTCGGGCTTGTCTTCAGAAGCGGCGATCAGCTTCTCCGCTGTCTGGGCCGCCAGCTCCGGCCTTCTCGATATTATATAGAGGTTTGTCAGGGAGCCAAGTAGCGCGGTGCTCTTGGGGTTTTCGCTGATGGCGTTGTTGAGAGTCTCTTCCGCGGCCGGCAGATTATTGTCGAGGAGGTACATGGTCGAGAGCGCGAGGCGCGGCTCTACGGATTTGTCAGAGGCGATGACTTTTTTGAGGACGTCGATGGCGGCCGCCTTGTCGCCGGAGGCGAGGTGTATCGTCGAGAGAGCGAGGCGCGGCTTGGTCGACTCAGGGTGCGCCTCAGCCAGAGCCGTCAGAAGCGTTTTAGCCTCGGCGAATTTGCGTTTTGCCGCTTTTGTGTTGGCCAGGAGTATCGTCGCGTCAAGATGCCCCTTGTCTTTGGCGAGGACCAGCTCTGCCTGCTGGACGGCTTTTTCCACGTCCCTTGAAAGCAGCAGGAACTCGCCTATCTTTGTCTGGGCGTCAAGGTGGCCCGGGTTGAGTTCAGCGGCCTTTGAGAAAGACTTGAAGGCAGCGGGCAGGTAGGACGGCCCGCCGAGCCTGAAGTAGGCAAGTCCGAGGCTGTAATGGGCGTTGGCGTCATCCGGTTTTATCTGGATGGCGTTCTTGAACTCTATGGCCGCTTCCTTGTAATGCGAGGCGGCGTAGTACTCATTTCCCTTTTCGATGTGCTTCGTGAACTTTCTTTCAGACCCGCCGCACGATGTGATAAGGAGGCAGAGGGCCAAAATCAGAACCCTGGCGTAAAGGCCAGCCGCAAGTTTTTGTCTCATGTGTCCTTTTTTTAAATGGTGTATTTAAAAGCCGCATAGCCCGCATGATACCGATGTTACGTAAGGTTATCATTTGTGGGCGTTTTCTGGCAAGTGGAAAGAGCCATGCAGATTTATTACATATCGGCAGGCTTTCGAAATTGTTTACATAAAAAGTAAAAAAGGCAGGTGCTTCGCACCTGCCTTTTTGCTGTTTTCGAGTTGTGCTTGAGTTCAGGCTTTCTTTCTTCTCCTCATCAGGCCATAGCCGACGAGGGCGCTGCCAACGAGAAGAATGGAAGCGGGCTCCGGCACGGAAGCTATGCCGTCGTTTCCGTTATTGATGAAGTTGAGCGTGTACTCGTTGGTGTTGATGACAGTCGGGAGGCTCCAGGTGATGTTCGCGTTGTAGAAGTAAGGCTTTGTCCAGTCAACAGGCTGCTGGGGCGCCCCGGTGGTCACCTGGTTGTCGAAGGTCATCAGAACGCTGTAAGATGCGTCCAGGAGGTCGCCGGAAAGAGTGTAGTACCTCGAGCCGTCGAAGAGGGCGAAGTCAATGACGTCGCCGCCCTGGAATGTGCTCATTGAAAATGGCGAGACATTGTTGAAAGTGCTTGAACCGTTGAGGAAGTACCCGTAAGCGTAGGTCGAAGTGCCGCCAGTGCTCAGTATGTCGACTGTGACGTTGTTGTTGTCAGTGTCGCCGTCGATCGCGATTATCGCGCTGCCGGTCGTCAGGGTAAAGGCTGAGGCGTTTGAAGGAATGAACGCTGCCGATGCAGCTACTACTCCGAAGAGAGCCAAAGATGTCAGTATGCGCCTTTTCATTTTTCACCCCATGGTTTTTTGAATCTTATATAGATATACTGCAATGCCCATGCCAATAGGATTTCAAATATCTAATATGGCGATTAGATTGAGTATTTTTTTAGCAGGGCAACTTCAGCCAGCGTAAGAGATAAAAAAGTGTAAAAAAACCTGACGTTAAATTTTTGTGAATGCTTGGTCTGCAAGTGTAACGGAGTGCTTCAAAAATTGTATTTATTTGTAAAATAAGGCTTTTTTGCCATTGAAGGCATGTGTAAAGAAAGTTGACAGTCGATTTGCGGGCTGTAAATAAAATAAAACACAAGGTATTTCAAATGGTTGCATTGCAGATTAGATGGTTATGGCGTATTTTTTCAGCAGACTGTAAAGGGTGGGGCGGCTGAGCCCCAGGTCTTCGGCTGCCTTGCTGATATTGCGGTCGTTTTTGAGTATGGCGGCTTGTATCAGTCTTACTTCGAGATCTTCTACCGCTTTTTTGAGGTTCAGGCCCTGCGCGTCTTGTCCCCCTTCAGCAGACGCGTCCGCGTCTGTTCCAAGGCCCAGGTCAAAAGGCGTGATAATATGCTCTTCCGCGAGAGTTACCGCCCGCCTTATCTTGTTCTCGAGTTCGCGCACGTTCCCTGGCCAGTTATAGGCGTTGATTGCTTCAATCGCCCTGGGGCTCAGTTTTTTCTGGGCGTTAGTCGAGAACTTTTGCAGGAAGAACCTCGCAAGAAGGAGCGTATCTGAGGAGCGCTCCCTCAGAGCCGGCACATCGAGGGTCACGACCGCGAGCCTGTAATAGAGGTCTTCCCTGAACCTGCCCTCTTCTATGAGCTTTTTCAGGTCCTTGTTCGTTGCCGCGATGACCCTGACGTCGAGCTCGAATGTTTCCCTGCCGCCTACGCGTTCTATCTTGAAGTCCTGAAGGAAACGCAGAAGCTTTACCTGGAGCTGCAGAGGCATCTCGCCTATTTCGTCGAGAAAAAGAGTGCCGCCGGCCGCGAGCTCTATCTTGCCTTTTCTTTGCGCGTGCGCGCCTGTGAAAGAGCCCTTTTCATGGCCGAAAAGCTCGCTCTCGAGGAGGTTTTCAGGTATGGCCCCGCAGTTTATCGGGACAAAGGCCCTGGCGCACCTTGCGCCAGTTGAATGTATCGCTCTGGCTACCAGCTCCTTGCCTGTGCCGCTCTCGCCTGTGATGAGCACCGGGACATCGGTGGTGGAGACCTTCTTGATGGTAGAGAAGACCTCCTGCATGCGGCCGCTCGAGCCCACCATGTCGGAGAATTGTTGGTGCACCTGCTTTTGCAGGTTCTGGCATTCCTTTTCAAGGGAATGGACGTAGCTGGCCCGCTTCAGAATGGCCTTGAGCTCGGGGAGGTCTATTGGTTTCGTGAAAAAATCGTGCGCGCCGAGGGAGATGGCTTTAAGGGCCGCTGACTTGTCGGGGTTGCCTGTTACGACTATGACCTTGGTGGAGGGGTCGATGTCGAGGAGTTGCTCGAGGACTCTTATGCCCTCTGCCGTGTCCTCGGGGGTTGGCGGAAGCCCCAGGTCAAGGGTCACGAGGGCAGGGAGCTCTTTCTTCATTATCTGGACGGCTTCCACGCCGTCCTTCGCCAGGAAAAGGTCATAGTCCTGGATAAGGGCCCATTTCATCTGGGTCCGTATCGGCTCATCGTCGTCTATGACCAGTATTTTCGGCTTTGGCATGGAAAGTATCACCCTATTCCTTTGCGGCAGTTGAATAGGCCGGCAATTTTACCGAAAAGCTGGTGCCGGCCCCTGGCGAACTGTTGACCTCTATGAAGCCCCCGTGCGCTTCCACTATGGATTTGCACTGGTAGAGCCCGATTCCGAGCCCGTTGGCCTTGGTCGACTTGAAAGGCCTGAAAAGGCTTGTTCGCACGTATTCTTCCGACATTCCGCGTCCGTTGTCCGAGACCGTAATGCTTACGAATTTTCCGTCAGGGCAGGCGGCAAGGCGTATCTCCCCTGAGGTCTGGATAGCGTCGTAGGCGTTGAGGATGAGGTTCAAAATTACCATTTCAAACGCTTCAGGGTCAACAAGAACGGGCGGGCACTCTTCGATGCTCTTGTTGAACGAGATATCCTTTTCGGCTGGAATGGCCAGTTTCATGAGGGATTTTTCAACGAGGTCGTCGACGTCCATTATCTGAGTCCTGAGCGAGAGCTCCTTGGGCATGTTGGAGAGGCGCCCTATTACCTTCTTCATCCTGGAGACCGTTCCGTCTATGGTCCTTATGGTGTCGCGCTGGAATTCGGGGTTGTCCATGTTGTCCTGGGCGTTCTGGCTTATGAGCGAAAGCGAGTTCGTGAGGTTTTTCAGGTCGTGCATTATGAAGGAGGACATCTTGCTGAAAGCCTCCATCTCCTTCGTGGCGGTAAGCTCTCCCAGGAGCTTTATCTCCCTTATCTGGACCGCTGACTGCGTAGATATCGCTTTCAGTAGCTCGTTGTCATCCTGGATGTATTCGGCTCCGGCGCGGTCAGGGCCGAGGAGGCAGAAGCCGATTATCTCTTTTCCGGCGACGAGCGGCGAGCAAAGTACAGCGCCGGTCTTCTCGAAAAGGGAGCGAGCCGGGCCGTCTTTGAGCTCGGACGCTGAAAAAGGAGAGAGAGTCTCCTCTATGACAGCTATGAAAGGGTCGTCCGCTGAAAGCTTGCCGGCCCCGACAGGCGCGCTCGACCTGCTTGATGAGAGGACAAAGGTCTTTGAGACCGGGTCAAACACCCACAGATGGATGCTTGAGGGGAACATCGTCTCGGAGATGATGTCGACGAAGGTCTCGGAGACCTCGGCAACAGACCTCAACGGAGTTATTTTTTCGACCGTCTCCATCCACTTGTCCCTGAATTCGTACTTGTGCTTGTAGAAGTTGCGGTTTATGAAGAGCTGGGCTTTTCTCCGGAGGGCCGCGGCTGAAAGCAGGACCACGAGGGTGAGGATCGAGATGAAGACGAATACGGCCGAGAAAAAGCTGCCGTACGGGAGCTGGAAGTACCTTATGCCGTAAGTGACAAGGCCGACGGCCAGGAGGTACAACCCGACCGTCAGCACCGTGATGGAGTTGTAGATGAAGTATCTTGAGACGAATATGTCAACGTCGAGGAGCCTGTATTTTACGATAAACAGGGCCATCATCGACACCGAGATGATGATCACCGCCGACTTTACGGGGAAGACTCCGGAGTCGATAGCGGAAAACAGCAGGTACTGGGTCGACATATAGATGAAGAAGGCGAGGATCGACCCGACGCCGAATACGAGGTATTTGATCGCCCAGCGGTTCAGCCCTGTCGAGCTCCTGAGCGTGTTCTCGAGCTGCACGAGGTTTATGACCATGCCTATGATGAGGAATATGTAGAGGTATTTGCCGGCCGCGCCGAGCGGGAAGACAGAGGCCTCTTCGCTGAATACGCTTGGCAGCGAGATGAACGAGGCTGAAAGAGAAGGTATGGCGAGAAGGACGCAGAAAATGAGGGAAGCGGCCGACGTGCCGATAATAAGGTAGAGCTGCGTCGCTGGCATGTTCTTGTAATCGCCACGGCCGAAGACGCTGGTGAAGAGCAGCCAGGCAGATGGCATGAGAGCCTGGCCGAAGAGCACGGCCTTCATTCCGGCAAACTCGAGTCCCTGGCCGGCAAGGAGCGCGAGAAAGCTGCCCGCCTCCATGAGCGCGAGGCACATGAGCCCGGCAGTAAAGCCGATATTGGCCGTGTGCCCCGGGTTTTTCCTGAGCGTGAAAAGCCCGAGCGCGACGCACAGGAGAGCGCTTATCGCTGAAAGAAAGGCAAGGTTTAACGCCATAAGGGTCTGCTGCCTGTTGATTTGTAAGCTGTCATGTCTTGCTTTTTCCTGAAAAATAATACACTGAAGAGTATCTTTTTGGAAGAGAAATTATAAATTTTTCAATATGTTCCGCAATATTGTCCGGCCGCAATTAATCTGCGCGCTTGTGATACCCATCACATACTCCAGCGCCCATTTCTCTTAAACTGTAGATAATTAGGCCGATATACCTTATATTACTATGACCCTTAAGCTGGATTGACTATGTTCACCTCAAATTGGATCAAGGCATTTTTTGGAATGGTACTTCTGGTGGTTCTTGCTGGTTGCGGAGGCGGAGGCGTTGTTGACACTGCTTCAGGCGTTCCAAGCGGAGGCGGAGGCGGAGGAGTAGCAACCAAATCGGCGAGCCTCAGCTGGTCGTCGGTGACTTTCAACGATGACGGCACTCCCCTTGTAGACCTCGCGGGCTTCAAGGTCTATTACGGCACGCAGTCCGGCAACTATACGAACAGCACCGACATCTCGGACCCCTCGACCACGAGCACAGTCGTATCAGGCCTTACTCAGGACACGACCTATTACTTCGCGGTCACGGCTTACGATACTTCCGGGAATGAAAGCTCTTTTTCCAATGAGGTCATCAAATAAGAGAAAGAAATAAGCAGGACAATCAGGATAAACCATTTACGGTTTTAAAGATTCGTTGGAGGAAGAAATGAAGTTCATTTTGTCGGCACTTTTTTTTATCGCGATGTTTATCTTTATTCCAGCGCAGTCCAATGCGGCTGATCCGGTGCTCTTCTTCTCGGACATCACGAGCGGCCCGAGCACAGGGAACGGCGACGGAAAAGGCTCCGGAGCGATAGTGACAATCTGGGGCAACAACCTCGGCACCACCAAGGGCTCTTCGAGGGTCACGGTTGGCGGGGCCGACGCGTCGTATGTCTATTACTGGGGCAAGGCCGACAGGACCGGAGCGAGCGGGCCAGCCGACCTTTATACGTACCACAGGATGCAGACCATCTCTTTCGCGGTCGGCTCCGGCGCTGCCAATGGGGCTGGCGAGATCTACGTTACGGTGAACGGGAAGAGGTCGAATTCGCTGCCCTTTACCGTACGTTCCGGCAACATATACTTCGTGAAGCCGACCGGCACCGATTCCGCGTCCAACGGTTCATGGAGCAGCCCGTGGGCGAGCTTGAGCTACGCGGCTAACGGCGGCGGCGGCAAGGTGTTGCCCGGCGACATAATCTACGCGACCGACGGGGTCCAGGAGCTCAGCGGGCTCGCGATGCGCGACCGCATCGGCACGGCGGCTCAGCCCATCTCCTTTATAGCCTATCCCGGAGCGAACGTGGTGATACAGGGCTCCTATGGCATAGGAAATTACAGCGGCAGGTCGAAGTTCACGAACTTCTCCAAGTTCTCGATCAAGACAAGGAGCAACGGCATAGACACCCATCATGGGATGAGGGCCGTAGGCAACGAGATAACGAACTATCCAAGCGGGTGCGCCGACGGTCAGGGCGGGGCTGTTTCAGGCTCCAACCAGTTTCAGAACACGACCGGAGGCAACATCAAGGTCTTCGGAAACTACATACACGACTTCGGCTGCGATTCCACCTCGAAGCTGCATCACGTCTTCTATATATCGAACAGGGGCGGGTACGCGGTAGAGTCCTTCGAGCTCGGATGGAACTATCTTGCTGACAATAAGGCGCACCACGGCCTGCACGTCTACGACGAAGGCATATGCGGCGATTTCACCGGCACCATGAGGATCCATGACAACGTCGTCGTAAACCAGGTCGGCGTGGCAGTAGGCGTCGCTTCCTCCGGGTACAGCGACCCGTGCTTCACGATGCCTGTGGAGATCTATAACAACCTCTTCATAAACCCCGGGCAGGAGACCACGAGCTGCAGCGGGCATACTCAGGCCATAAGCTTCATGAAGCGTACCACCCGTTCCACCATAAAGGTCTATAACAACACGCTCTACGGTTATGGCGTCAATGGCGACGGGTACGCGCTGATGGTGCAGGACAAGGGCAGCGCTGAATGGAACTTCGGCGGCAGATGGGAGTGGGTGAACAATATCATAGTCGACACGAAGAACCGCCCCTATGAGGACGCGACTTACTGGGACGCCGCTGATGTTACCGGCAACAACCTGTACTTCAATGGCGGGGATTCCTACCCGGCCGCCCCTCCTTCATGGGACTCGAGCGCCTCGACCGCCAACCCGATGTTCATCGACGTCGCTAACAAGCTCTTCGGCCTCAGGGAAGGATCTCCGGCCCTGGGCACCGGACGGAGCACCACACCGGTCGTGGTCAGGGATATACGCGGCATGGTCAGGGGACAAGGCAGAAATTATTCGATCGGGGCTTTTGAGTCAGAAGATGTATTGCCCCCGGCGGCGCCGATTCTTTCGCTGCGCTGAAAAAAGCGGTTCAGGCAGGCGGTGAGTTCAGGACAAAAGGCTACTTGTAGTTGAGCTTCTTCCACAGGGAGTAATAAAAGCCGTTGCCAAAGGACCTGCGCAGGAAATACTTGCAGTAGTAAACGCCCTTGAGAGAGTTTCTCTCAAGGGCGTTTGATTTTAAGACAGCCAGAAAGTCCTTTTCGTCAGCGGTGCTCTTTACCGCGTACCTTCCGATCATGAACATGTCCTTATGGCGCTTCAGGGAAAAGGGGACGGATGTGAAGACGGCTGAGTATCCGGCCTGTCTGGCGCGCTCCAGTACCATGGCGTTATAGCGCCCGCCAGGGAACGAGATGTACGGCACTCTGGCGCCGAGTATCTCCTCGAGCCTTTTTTTCGACGATTCGAGTTCGCCTGTCACGGCATCCTGCCCCATCGCGTCGAGAAAGGCGTGCGTCTGGGCGTGCGAATGAACGGACATGCCGGCTTCCTTGAGCGCTCTCAGCTCCTTCGGGCTCATGAACTCCGGGCGCCCTATCCAGTCAGTAGTCACGAAAAAAGTCGCCTTGAAGCCGTATTCCTTCAGAAGCGGCAGTGCAGTTGCATAGTCGGACCTGTGGCCGTCGTCGAAGGTTATCAGCACGCTTTTTTCCGGCATGGAGACGCCGGCCGAAAGGTGGTCATGGTATTCCTCAACGGTAGCGCACGAGTAGCCGCCGCGCTTGATGATATCAAGATGCCTTTTGAACGCGTCCTTCGTAAGGGTGTACGTGCTCGAGGTCTTCGAATCAGAGATCGAATGGTACATAAGCAGGACCTGTTTCATGTCGCCCCGTTCCTGAAAGATTTTAAACGCGGTGGGCCTTGAAAAACTCCCTCATCTGGGCCTGAGTTTCTCCGTCGAAGCCCTTTTTCACGGAGTGTATGACGGCTTTCCCTTCGGCCATCAGTTTTTCCTTGGCCATGGGCACGATATCGAGCGCTATTACCATCGGGTCGGCGGGCCTGCCGAAGTCGTGTATCTCAAAGCCTGCGGCCTTGCAGAAAAGCGAGAAGATGATCTCGTCGCCTATCTTGCTGAAGCGCAGGATGTTGTCGTATTCGTAATCAAGATACCCCATCCGGGCCATGGCCCTGAGGCAGCGCTCGTTGAGTATGTAGCAGCCTCCGAGTATGTTCTCGCCGAGGCGGTAGCCGTGCTTCTTTGCTTCCCGTATGGGCTTTCTCCAGAGCACGGGCTTGCTGAAAAGCCTTCTGGCCGGGCTGCTCTCAGTGAGGAAAGTGAGCCTCCACATGTGCCAGTTCCTTTTTTTTCCGTCGGCCCTGAACTCCCATGACCCGAGTATGCCGGTTGCGGGACGCTCGGCGAGCTCGGTGGCCGCCCTTGTGACGAGTCCCGGCCCGACCATGAGGGCGTCAGTGTCCATCTTGATGAACATCTTGAAATTGAAATGCTCGAGGGCGTGCTTGCAGGCGATCGCTTGAGTAATGTACAATCCGCTCCTGCCGCCGTGCCTCCTCGGGTTCCTCAGCACGGTTATACCCGGGACCTCCGCCTTGAGCCGTTCATCGAGCCTGGAGGGGCTGAAGTCGTCGACCGCGATTATATGGTGAGGCTCTTTCACGTAATGTCTTATGCTGGCGATGGTGTCGATGACCATGTCATATTCTTTTTCGCAGAAAGGGACGAAAAAGACGGCGTCGATGTTTTTTTTCATAACCACTCCCTCAAGCGCCAAAGCGTCATTGTTTTGCTGCCTTCCCGCTGAAGATGGACCTGAGAGCCCAGCTCACGATGCTCGCGGAGCGGGCCAGTCCGTAGATGATGTCATAAAAAAAGAGGCTTACGAGGCTGTATCTGGTCTTTTTGCGGTCCTTGATTGCGAGCAGAAGATTCAATGCCAGGTAAAGCGCAGCAGCGGCAAGCAGGAGCGCCGGATGGCCGGCGAGAAGAAAAACAATTGCCCCGGCGAGCATGGAAAGAAGGAGTACGAGATTGATTCCACTGAACAGGATAAGGTTGCGGTTCCTGGCCTTCAGAAGGTCGTTGATGAAGACTGTGCAGGTGTTCTTACCGTGCCACATCTCCCTCGCGAACATCTCGGAGACGGTCTTTGGCGCGCCATGGTGGACGGAACTGATGGCGGGGTCTATGAACAGCTTGAAGCCGGCCTCCTTGAGCCTGTGGCAGAAATCGACGTCTTCAGATGTCTCGAGCGCTTCATTGAAGCCCCTGACCTTCTCGAAGGCCGCCCGCGTGGCGATAAGGTTGCCTGAAGGGATGTAGTTTATCCTGGAGCCGACCTTGGTGCTCTGAAGGGCTTCCGCTGTCCTGCCTATCCAGCCAGCTTCCTCCGGGGTGATATGGAACGACCCGACAGCGGCCGCTCCCTCCCTTTTAATGGCTTTTATGGCGCTTGTCAGCCAATCTTTCTTCACTACGCAGTCGCCGTCCACGAAGGCAAGGAGGTCGCCTTTAGAGCTGGCGACCCCGGCGTTCCTCATTGCCGCTATCCTGATGCCCGGGCGCTCCAAAACTCTGACGCCCGCCTGCCGGGCGATCTCAACGGTCCTGTCGGTGGACCCGTTGTCCACGACAATGACCTCGACAGGCAATCCGGCCCTGTCTATCTCGGAGAGCGCCCCGAGGCATTGGCCTATGTGGCGCTCCTCGTTCAGGGCCGGGATGATAACGCTTACCTTGCTGAACATCTAAAACTCCTGAGAAAGTACTGTCAGATCCAGGCGTAAAGCTTCTTTCTGCCCTGCCTGAATTTGTAGGCCGGGTTGATGCTCTTTATGAGGTCCCTTATCACGGTGGGGTCGTCCTTCAGGTGATAAGTGCATATCGCGAGCTTTGGTTTGAACTTGAATATGGTCTCTGAGCCGCCCTTCAAAGCATGCCTCTCAAAGCCCTCGATGTCCATCTTTATGAAATCGACGCGGGGAATCTTTTTATCGAAGACGAGGGTATCCAGCTTCTTCTGGGTGATCTTGTAGGTCCTGCTTGAGGAGTTGTGGACGCCCGTGTTCATCGGGTTGTCTGGGTCGAGCGTCAGCTCGATCTCGCGGTCGTCCTTGCCGAGGGCGTATTCCAGTATCGACACGTTCGAAGCGGAGTTCATCTTGATGCTTCGCTTCATGCATTTGATGAAGAAGTCGATCGGCTCCACGGCGAAGACGCGCCCCTTATCCCCGACTTCATTCGAGGTCAGGAAGCTGAAGGCCCCGATATTGGCCCCAGCGTCCAGAACATAGTCCCCCTTTTCGCACCGCACATTTTCGACTTCATAAGGGCCTTCCCCGAGCATGAAATTGAAGTACCTGGGGTTTAGGGCCGGGTATATTATGTCGAGGAACTCATAGGACAGGTTCCATTCGAGGCTGTCGATGGTAAAAAAATCCGAGTCCGAATAGATGCAGAGCCTGAATGGACCCATGTCGTAGACGCAGAACGCGCCAGTCTCGTCAGAGGCTTCATTTATCTTGAAGCGCGTCTTGGCGTACTTCGTGAAGTTGTCGTAAAAAAGCGCCTTCTTGAGGTCCAGCTTCTTCTGATAAGGTATTGGCATCCTGTATATTACGTGAAGGATGGAAAAATAAAATGCCTTGTAGCCAAGGAGCTTCCATGGGTGTCTGCCATCGTGAATTTTCATATGTTCTTCCTTATCCTGAAAAATTATTGGAAAGCGCAGGCGCGGGTTTTTCTCCGTTCAGGTACGCTTCGTCTTCTGACTCCTGCCGCAATCTCTCTGACGCTTTCATTTCAGCTATGTTTATAGTCGTCCTGTCGACCAGGCCCCAGAAGATCCAGAAAAACGAGCCCAGGACGAAATACGACCACCTGTCGCCGAACATGTTTGTGATGATCATGGATATGGCGCAACCGACGAAGCCGAACCCGAGCCCCTTCTGAAATGGCGTCTCCGCGGACCTGTACAGCTTCCAGCCGCTCCGCAGGGCCATGAGGAGCACCAGCACGAGGATGGAAAACCCGACAAGCCCCTGCTCGCACAGCACCCTCATGTAATAATTATGCACGTCCTGGTTTTCAGGGAGGACCTCGCCGTCAGCCAGCGTCTGCCCGCCGGCGCTTATCTGGTATCCGGCAAAGCCGATGCCGGTAATGGGGTTCTCCTTGAACAGGTCGATGGCAAGCTGCCACAGAAGTATCCTTCCTCCGGCTGAGTGCTCCAGCTCGCCCTCAGGCGTCTCTGTCATCTGTATCCTGTCGACGACCGAGGCCGGGAGGATCGTCTGCCACGCAATCAGCACGACGAACACGCCGATGAGGAGGCTTCTTTTCTTGAGAATCCCGAAGATTACCACAACGGCGAAGGCCGCCAGATACGCGCCCCTCGAGTAGGCGAAGAACAGCGGGTGAAGGCCCAAAAGCACAGTGCCGAGGAAAAGGAGCCTGCGCCACTTGTTTTTGTCAAAAAGGAACAGGCCCAGGAATACGGCGCAATAGTCGGCTATGAACGCGCCGAAATGGTTGGCGCCGAGTCCGACCCGCTCAAACGGCCCGCCGACCCGCTTGTCATAGTTGAAGACGTCGCCGCCGTCGAAATTGCGGTAGCTCCTGAAGGCTATGAAAAGGACGACGAAGGACATCAGGATGATGACCTTCCTTTTATTGTCCTCCTCTTTCATGACGTTCAGGGCGACAAAATACAGCAGGATCATCTGCGCGTAGTTCTTCCATTCCAGCAGATATATGTTGGAGGTCGTCAATGGAACAGGCAGGTCGAAGTTAAAGCTCGCTTTCCACAGGGAAAAATAGCTGAAGATGAGGAGCGCGAAGATGAAGGGAACCGCGGGCGTCATCTTGAAGCCCTTTTTCTGGAACATGATGCCGAGGACAAGCGCTACGAACAGCAGGTCTATCGTATTATTCCCGAAGGGATAATCAAAAAATTTGTACCAGACGTTAGGCTGGGGGATCAGAAAGACAAGCAGATAGAAACCCCATCTCGCCTCCTTGACGACGGTAAGGATGATCGTCACCATCCAGGCGCTGTAGAGCGCCGGGACGAGTATGAGCTTGAGAAAATGTTTTACGAGTCCCAGCATGACGTTATACTGAACTTCCCTTTAAAAATGACATGGACCTTATTTTTGCCACAAGCTCCCTCTCCTTGAAAGCGAAGAAAGGTATCATGATGAGAGCGCCGGCGAAGATCTGGAGCAGCAACCCCGCCCAGAGCGTGGGCAGGTCAAAGAGCGAGAGCGTGACGACAGAGTACATGATGGCTGAGGCGGCCGTGTAATACAGCAGGTCGTATAAGCTTATTCTGACCACGATGTGCTTGAAGGAGTAATACACGGTCGCGACAGAAGAGATTATGGCCGAGACAAGGGTCGCCACGGCCGAGCCAAGCACCCCGTATTCCGGCAGAAGGAGGATGTTCAATGCCACGTTTATCGCCAGAGTGAAGAGCATTATGCCGAGTATCAGTTTCGACTTCTTTTTAAGGTAGAGTCCGGCGTTGAATATGTTGTTCATCCCGATGATGAGCGAGCCTAAGAGGATCACCGGCGAAAATGAGGCGGCCGAGACGTACTTTTCCGACGCCAACAGCAAAAAGAGGTTCTTGGAGATCGCCATGTATCCGAAGAAAACGGGTATTATCGCTATCAGGATGTAATGCGCGCACTTGCTGAGGAATTCCTCTGTCTTCTCCTTGCCTTCCTTGTCGAAGATGGCTACATAGATTGGAATGACAGCGTAGGACAGGGAGAACATTATCATGTCGCTTATGTATGAGGCAAGGTTGTACCCGACGGAATACACTCCGAGGTCAGCCGCGCCCTTGAACATGACTATGAGGTACCTGTCAGCGTACGTAAGCAGGAGGTATGAAAACTCGGTTATCAAAAGAGGGGCCCCGAACTTCAAAAGCTGCGAGGTAAGCGGCCATGAGACCTTGGATAGGTTGAACTTGTGTGTGGAAAAAAACCACGCGAAAAGCAGGATTCCTACTATGAGCTCGGCGGCCACGAGACCGACGAAGTAGCCGTAAAAACTGCGGAATACGTAGAGCATCAGGGTAAGCGAGCCGATGATCGCCGAGGCCCTGCCGACAAGGTTTAGCACGTTGTAGAAAACAGTCTTGCCCTTTACCCTCAATATGTTCAATACAATGATATTGAGCGGCCTTATCCACAGGTACGCTGTCATGATGAGGTAGCATTCCCTGTACTTCATTTCAGTCCCGGTGATGACCCCTATTGAAAAAACTATCGATAGATAGAGCAGCGCCACGACTGTGGATAATACGACCCCTCTGAACAGGACTGTTGAGGAAAAGAGCTCAAGGTCTTCCTCGGTCTCGCTGTACTTGCTGTAAAACCTTACTATGCCGTCCGAGAGCCCGGCCTTTCCGACCGCCACGGCGAGGAACATGGTAGTGGCAAGGAGCCCCACTATGCCGTACTCTTCCCTCGTGAGTATCCTGGTGAATATGGGAAAGCTGACAAGGCCCAGCATGAGGGACAGGGCGCTTCCCGTGAAAAAATGGCTGTAATGTAGGACAAACTTTTTTAATGACATCTCTGGTCCATGAGGCGTTTTGAAAGTATGATGCTGATTTCGACGGTGGCTACGCGTCCTTGTCGCCCTGCGTCAGATACCATCTGTCGTCAAAAATAAAAGCAGGCGCTTTTAATGCTCTTCCGCCGGCCACCAGGAACTTCTGAAAATCAGGTCGGCGGAAAAAGCCGAATTTCCTGAGCGGTAGACGCTTCGCGCAGACCCTGCTTACGGCCAGTATCACGGACGAGCATCCAGCGTCCTTTGTGATATGCCCGATGAAGCGCGCCAGAAGATATTCAGGGTATTTATTCACATGCAGGCACAGGATGTCGTCTACGAAGCATCTGTCATCTTCGATATGATAGATCAGGTACCCGCAGAGCTTGTCTCCGTCCGTCAGCGTGTAAAGCCTGTAATCGGTCAAGGGGTGGCTGAGGTATCTCCATGTAAGGTATCCGCGGTCCCTCTGTCCGATGCTGGCCCCTTTTTTGTCGAACCGGCTCCAGAGAGAGTCAAATCTTGCGTCGAACCCGGCGGCCGGGGCTCCCTTGATGTCGCGATTCCTCAGCCAGAGAGCCGGGTATTGGAATTTCAGCGCCGTTTGAAGCGCAGATGCGAGAAGCTTCAACGCGAGACGGTTTGGGATCTTCTTTTCAATGTACTTCTCAAGGTTCAATATTTTTACATGGCGCTCGAGCCTGGAGACGCTTACCCATCCGGCGCTCTCCAGAGGCCTCGCGGCGTCTTCGTTCGGCAGCACGATGCAGGCGTCCACGCGTTTATCCAGGTCCTTGATGTCCATAAGGCAGGCGAACATCTTTTTCGCGATACCTTTTCCCCGGAACTCTTTTGAGACGGAGATATCGCCAAGTATGCCGACCTGACGCCTCTCCCCGTTTATGTAGTAATGGTGAGGGATGAGGGACAGGCAGCCAACCGCCTCCCCTGATATCTCAGCCATGATAATTATCGGTTTCCCATCGCAAGGCCTCTGTGAGTAGCGCCAGTTGAAGTAGTTAGCGTCTCTTGGGACGGCCCTGTTCGAATTCCGCAAAGAGATTATTTTGGAGGCGCTCTTTTCATATGAAGTCTCTGAGAGCTTTATCTCAAGCATCCGCCATGCTCCGGTAAAGCGTCTCGTAGCTGGAGAGCATGGCTTCAAGACTCATGCGTTCTTTGACGAACTGGAAGGCTGACTCGGTGAAACGCTTCCGGGTGGACTCGTTGTCGAGCAGTTCCAGTATGGAGGCGGCGAGCGCCGAATGGTCATCGAGCGCGAAGGTGTAGCCGTTTTTATTGTTTGTCACAAGGTTGATATTGCCGCCAGCTTCGCTCACGACGCACGGTATGCGGCTGCACATGTACTCCATTACAGCGTTGGAGAGCCCCTCGCCCTCCGAGCAGTTGACCCCGACGTCGATTATGGAAAGATACGGCCTGATGTCGGTCTGGTGGCCCGCGAAGTGTGTTTTGTGGCCGACCCCGAGCGTTTTGGCCAGCGCGATCATCTCGTCTTTGAGCGGGCCGATCCCGATCAGCAGAAAACTCAGGTCGCTCCTCTTTGACAACGCCTCGGCAGCCGCTTTGAGAAATATGTGGTGGTGCTTCATGGGCCTGAAGTTGGCGATTATCCCGATGACCTTGTCAGCCGCCGGAATCCCGAGACTTTTTTTCAATGAGATGTCCGGCTTGAGCGAGCTGAATAAATCAATATCTATCCCGTTGTAAAAGACCTCGATCTTCGAGGGGGCGGCTTTTTCCTTTTCAACTGTGAGCGTTTTCACCATCTCCGAGTTGGCGACGATCCTTGAGACAGCGAGGTTCGCGGCCCTTGTGGCAATGAGGTAGCGTGAGTTCATCCATTCGCCGAAGTCCCGCCTGCTCGATATCACGTTCTTCACACCGGCGAGCCTGGCGGCGAAGACGCCTACGATATTCGCCATCGGGAAAAAGGTATGGACAACGTCAGGCCTGAGTTTGCGCAAAAGCCTGACGAGCGCGCAGTAATCCCTGTACGTATGCCAGTTGCGCAGGGAATTTATTTCCAGCACGGTCGACGGACAGCCGATTTTGTGCGCGTTCTTAACGAACCAGGGTGTATGGCGGAAGCAGACGAGATGGACGTCGAACTGCGACCTGTTTATGCCAATGAGCATTTTCAGCAGCTGGTTCTCGGTCCCGCCGTTGCCGTCCAGCGAATCTATCATGAAGACGATCTTCAAACGTCTGCTCATGGCGCGCCGTTCTCCAACCCGTGAGCGATCAAGATGCGTTCAAAGCTGAAATCCTCAAGAAGTCTGGTCAGGTATTTTTCAGTCTCCCTGAGGTTCACGTAATGCCTTATCCTGTAAGAAAGCGGCAGCTTTATCCGCGGCTGACCCGGGTCAATCTCCCAGGGGTGCAGATAGAAGGTGAAACGCTCGTTTCTTGAGTTGAGCTTCCTGAAAAAATATTTGAAGTACATGTACGGCAGGAGCCTGAAGTAGCCGCCTCCGGCAAGAGGCAGTGCTATCCCTTTTATCCTGTAGACTGTCAGCGGCACTTCCATGAGGCCGTTAGGCCACCTGAACGGCGTTGACGAGCACCCGTCGAAACCGTAGCGGTCGTGGAAGCTCACCGGGAAGACGCTGGAATCGTAGGTAAAGCCCTCGTCTTTCAAAATGTCGAGCGCCCACATCGACTCTTTTGTGATGGAAAAGCTCGGGGCCCGGTAGCCGTGTATCTTCCTGCCGGATATCGACTCGATCGACTCCTTTGACCTTCTTATGTCCTCCCTGAACCTGTCGCGGCTGAGGTTGTAGACGAGGTCGTGGCCATAGCCGTGGGAGGCCAGCTCGTGGCCGTCTCTGGCAATCTCTTGCACGAGGGCCGGACAGCGTTCAGCGACCCAGCCGAGAACGAAAAAGGTCGCCTTCGTTCCGCTGTCCCTGAGGATCTTCAGGATGCGCTCGGTATTGCTGACGACCCTGAGCTCAAGGGTATCCCAGTCGCCGGGGGATATGGCCCCCTTCATGTTCTCGACCTGGAACCAGTCCTCTATATCGAAGGAGAGCGCGTTCCTCATAAAAGCCGGTAGCCTCTCCTGCGGAACTCCTTTGCCTGCTCCTTCGTGGGGAAGGTGAAGTAGGTCGCCTCCTCCTTGTTGTTCGGGAGCGGCTTTATGGGCCCGGCCTTGAGGCTCAAGACCGCGTCTATCATGAAGATGGCGCCGAGCTTCTTGGTCCTTTTGATGAGAGAGTCGAGGCTCTCGCCCGGCTCTATCGGCGTTTCCTTCTGGAAGAGTATGTCGCCGTCGTCTATGCCAGCGTTTATGAAATGAATGGTAGTGCCCACTGACTTTTCACCGTTGAACATCTGCCAGAAGTTTGGGAGCATGCCTCTGTACTTCGGGAGTTTCGAGTTATGTATGTTGATGCAGCCGCGGCTGGGAAGCTTGATGAGCTTTTCCTTGAATATCTGCGGGGCGGCGACCGAGATCACGAGGTCGATGTCCATGGCGCGCAGCTCTCTGAGGAAGTCCTCTGAGTTCACGCTGGCGCGGTGCATTACGTTGACCCCGTATTTCCTGCAGACCTGCGCTATGGAGTAAAAGCTCCCCAAACGCAGATTCCGGGATATTGTATCACAGAAACGGTAATAGGCGTACTTCGAGCCTACCTTGAAAAAGTCGACCGGCCCGTAGAAATCGTACATCTGGCGCATGAGCTTGCCGGTGCTCTTCTTGCCCATTGTCGGGGCTATCACTACCCCTTTTATGTCCTCGGGGTAGGGGTAGTTCTTGAGGAATTCCTCGAAGAAGAGCCTCACGTAAAACGGGTCTTCCTGCGTTATGAACGCGATGTTGAGTTTTTTCATTTGCGTATTGTTTCCCATGTCACCGCCTTGAAGCCCTTGAGGGTCTTGTACATAGAGACCACAGAGGCAATATTTACCGTCGAAAAATAAAGAGGTATTGAAAAGACCTTGAGCCTTAAGTTAGCTTTCTCACCGAGCCACGCCAGGGCGGCCATTGCGTAGAAGGCCGCCTGCAGGGCCATTGTTATCTTGTAGAACGCGCTGTCCAGGAGAAACAGGTTGGTAACGAATATCGCGAGCATGAAAAACGGGACAAGCCAGCGGAGCACCTTGTGCGAGAAGAGCTGGAAAGCGACGAACGGGAACCTGAACGGGTTGAAGAGTTTTTTCATGTACAGAAGGCCCCTCATGCCCCTTGAGATGACGCGTATGCGCATGTTGAACTCTTCGGAGGCTTTCTCGGTCGTCTCCTCGTACGCGACAGCGTCCGCTTCGAAGACTATCCTGTACCCCTTCTCGAGGATCTTCAATGGCTCGCACAGGTCGCTTATTATGTCCGGCGGCAGAGGCTCGTACGCGTTTTTTCTTACAGAGTAGATGCAGCCGCAGCACCCGGAGATGGTCTTTATCCTCGTCTGCGAGCTCTTTATGAGGTTCTCGTACTTCCAGAACAGGATGTTGCCAGTGCCGATGGCGGCCCCTGTCGGGTTGAAGTATTCGTACCTGCCGCTTACCGCGCCTACTTCCGGGTCAGCGTAGTTCCTGACGAGGTTCCGTATGTTCATCTTTTCGTAGGTGGTCGTGGCATCCGAGAATATTATGATCTCGCCGGTTGCCGCTTTAACCGCGGCGTTCTGCGTACCTGTCTTTCCGACGCGCCCTTCCACGCGGAGGAGCCTGACGCCCTTGTCAGCGTAGCCCCGTACAATCTCTTCCGTCCTGTCGGTCGACCCGTCAGAGGCGACGAGTATCTCGAGCCTGTCCTTCGGGTAGTCGAGCGAGAGGGTGTTGTCGAGCTTTTGCGCGATGTTCTTTTCCTCGTTGTAAGCCGTTATGAGGAAGTTCACCTTCGGGGTGATATCCTGTTTTTTGACGTCGTTGTGAAAAAAACGCGAGAGTGCTATTACGAGGATCGAATAGCCTCCGTAGGTGTAAAAGACCAGGAATACCGCGCACCAGAAAATTATCTCAGCCATAAGCTATCCTTTGTAGCAGGCCCTGTACTCGGCCGCCATCCTTCCTGATGAGTAAAGCTCTGCAACAGTCGCGGCCGCCCTTGCGGAAAGAGACGCGCCGAGCTCTCTGTCTTTGAGGAGGCGCAGTATACCTTCGGCGAGCTTCCCGCTCTCTGAGGGCGGCACGATGATGCCTGCCTCTCCGCCCCTTAATATCTTGGGCACGTCCCCTACGGCTGTGCAGACAGAAGGGACGCCTGCCGCCATAGCCTCAAGGAGGGCCATTGGCTGCCCCTCTGTCAACGAAGAGAGGACGAAGACGTCCATTGCCGAGAGCGCCTCGGGTATGTCGGAGCGTTTGCCAGCGAAGACCACTTGCCCGCTGATGCCGAGCGAGGCCGCTTTTTCCTCGAGGGAGTCCCTGATCTCTCCGTCCCCGACGAAAAGAAAAAAACAGTCCTTTCTTTTAGCAAGCACCTCTTTTGCGGCCTCGAGAAGAAAGCCGTAGCCCTTCTCCGGCGAGAGTCTGCCGACCGTGCCGACGACAACGGCGTTGCCGGGGATGCCGAGGCTCTCTCTTGTCCTCTGGCGGGCGCTTCCCGCTCCTCTGAACTTCTCAAGGTTTATCCCGTTGCCTATGAGCCGGAGCTTTTCAGGGTCGATTCCGGCCTTGAGGAGCTGGTTTTTTACGTCGTCCGAGACAGCGGCGACGATGTCGAAGCGCTTTAGAAAAAACTTGTCGAGCTTCGTGTATATGCTCATCCTCGAGCTGGCGTTTATCCAGTTGTGGCAGGTCGTGACGAGTCTTTTTTTCAGCGACCTGTTCGCGAGGTACGAGTATATGTTCGACTTGTAGCCGTGGGAGTGGATGACTTCCACCCCGTTCTCCCGGCAGAACCGGCGTATTGCGCCGACCGTCTTGAGGTCAATGCGCCCTCCGCATTCGAACGACTTCGTCCTTAGCCCCCTCTTCGCGGCCTGTTCAGCGAGCTCTGAGGAGCCGGCATCTCCAGTGTGCCGGTTGTTGAAGACGCCGACGATAACCGAGTCGCCTGAGGCTTCGAGAGAGCACGCGAGTTCGGCAACGACGTTTTCCGCGCCGAAAAAGCCGCGGCTGCTGATAAGCTGAAGCACCTTCATTCCTGGCCCGCGAGCCGCTTCAGGCGTTTTTTCAAAAAGTCCCTGGAATGGGATACTGTTTTGGATAAATTGCCTCTGAGGCTCCTCCTGTACGCGCGGGCCTCGAAGAGAGGCCGTTCGGCCTTTGTCCATCCATATTTGTAGGATTCATTGCCGCGCAGGAAATCAAACTCGGTCAATCCTTTTGTGAACGCTTCCTCTATGACCTTGTACATGAGCACCGTGCCGGGGCTGAACGGCTCCCATTCCGGGTCGATGCCGAACTGGTAGTAGAAGAGCTTTCCGCCCAGCTCAAAGCCGTAGAAGGCCCCTATCCTCTTGTCCTCTTTCTCGAGGAACCTCAGCCAGAGCCTGCCGCTGGAGCTAAGGCGCCGGGCCGCGTCCTTGTGAAAGGCAAGGAGTTTGTCCCCGCAAAAAGTGCTCTCAATGCCCTTGCTCGTGGCCCTCAAGGCGTGGAGCTTGAAGAGCGATTCGATCCCTTCCGGGATCAGCTCTTCGGCGCAGGTATTGAATGAAAAACCCTGCTCAGCGAGCTTGTTCACTTTCTTCCTGAGGGTGTACCTGTGCTTGCCGTTGAACCCGGACAAAAACCCCTCGAACCCCTGCGTCAGGTCGATGAACGGGGCGGTCGACTTCTCTTTGAGCTCCCATTCAAGCGGGCTTGAGCCGGTTATCTGGCTCATAAGGCCGCTTTCCTTTGAGATGAGCGAAAGGTCGATAAGGTCCCAGGAAAGCCCCTCGCCGGATAAAAAATCCCATAGCGCCGAGAGGCATCTGGCAGAGTCGCCCTCGGCCGAGACTATGTCCAGATAATCGGAGTAGAGCTCCGTGCTTCCGCAGAACGTCAGGACACGGCCCTCAACGAGGCTTCTGTTGCTTATGGCCAGAGGCATGAAGCCTTTGGCCGCGTCTCCTTCGAAGAACCCGACGCACTGAGGGCTGTATTCGTCCTTGAAATGCCTCATCCATGGCAGGATGAGGTCAAGAGAGCAGAACGGCGAAGGGGTCTTCATGGACAAGAGCAGTTTTTCCCATTCGGTCTCTCTCGCCTCTATCTCGTTTATGTCCAGTATTCTGATTTCCATAGTCCTTTTTTACCTGTCCAGGAAACTGAGCGCGTCTGATACCCTTACTTTGAAAAAATCAAACGGGTCGTACCTGCCCACGCCTATCCTCGGTATCTCCAGAAGAGGCTCTTTGCCCCATGGCCTGCTTTTTGTGGTGAAGCTGGAATCAAAACCGGCGTCCTTTAAAACGCCTATCACCTTCAGGTCGTAGGCTCCGCTCGGGTAGGCGAAGTGCCTTACCTGTCTGCCGGTCCATTTTTCCAGAAGCTTTTTGGATTTAATGACGCTTTCTGCTATCGCCTCCTGCTTGAGCTGCGGCAGCATGCTGTGGCAGTGCGAGTGCGCCCCGAATGTCACGAGTGGGCATTCGGCCATCTCCCGTATCTCCTGTTCCGTGAGGTGGCTTATTCTGTATCCGGCTTTGCCGGTATGTTCTTTCAGCGTCTCGAGTATCTGCTTGACCGCGGTCTTCCTTTCGAGCGGTTGCATCTCCTTGAGGTCGGCCAGCAGTTTTTGCGTCTGGGCCCAGTTTGCCGCCCCTTGCGTCCTGTTGAGGTAATAGCTGCCAAGCCCCATGTATTTGAGGTCGAGGGTTATCTCGCGCTCTGACTGCGAGGCCGATATTATCCTGTCGTACCAGTACAGCTCGCGGCTTATGACGGCGCCTGTCGAAACGAATATCGCGACCGGCAGGTCCATTGACTTGACGAGCGGCAGAAGGAAGCGCCTGTTGCCGGCGTAGCCGTCGTCAAAGGTGACTACGGCCAGGGGCTTTTGCCTCCCGGCGTTCTCTTTCGCTCGAATAGCCTCGTCGATGCTGACGACATCAAAGTGCGCCTTGAGGTACTCCATCTGCCGGACAAAGTCCTGTCTTCTGACGATGGTCCACGCTTCAATCGCGTCGTCGTCCCCGGCGAGTTCATGGTACATGAGGACGGCCACCTTTTTTCCGAGCATCTTTTTTCTCGCGGCTCCCAGTACCAGCTCGTTCGACACGGAGCTGTACAGGATTTTTTTCAACGACCGCTTGATCATGTCCATGTTTTAGGGTTTTCCCTGTGAAACGGCTTTTACCGATGCCTCAAGCAGTACCTTGTCGAGTACGTCATAGGCCTTCCTGTTCAGGTGGAGCCCGTCTGTCGAGTATTCCTCCCTGAGGAGCCTTTCCTTGGTGTCGGTCCTCATCGCGGCCTCGATGTCGATAAGCGGCAAATTTTCGCTCTCGGCGTACTCCCTTACCCAGTCGTTGAATGCCCTTATCGACTCTATTCTGCCGGGGTGGGTGAGGGTGCGCACCCTGGTAATCGGCGAGACGGTGGCTATTGCCGGCTTCCTGCCCGCGGCCCGTATGGTGGCGACCCATTTTTTGACCATGCTCTTGTAGCTCGCGAGGTCTCCTGGGAAGTAGGCCGCGCACTCCTTTATGACTATGATGTCAGGCTTCACAGGAGAAGGCTCCAGGAACCCCTTGAAGTATGACTTCGTGGCCTTGAACTTTCTCTTGGGGCGCATGAGCACTTCGTCGAGCATCCCGGTTTTGTCGAACTGCCAGGCCTGTACCGCTTCGAACTCGAAGCGGTCGTTGCCGAGGCGCTTGGGCAGGCCTTCCACACCCCAGTCCTGGCCGACCGATGCCCCGAGAAGGAGAACTCTTGTCTTTCCTGCCTGGTCCGCGGCCAGTGCCGTGGCTCCCGCAAACGCGAGAAAGACCGCCGACATGAGGAGCACGAGAAGAGGGTTGAGCTGATATGCGATGTTTTTCATAAGGTCTTTACCTCCCAAGCGCGTTCTTGAACAATTTCAAAAGGTGTTTTCTGAGTTTTTCCCTGTGTTCCAATGCGTCAGGCGAGTTCCACCATGTCTCACCGGGCCGCAGTACAACGTCAGGCGGCCTTTGCTCGGCCCATCTCTCGAGGCACTTTTCCTTGTACTTGGCTATCGAGCCGAAAGGCCTTGCCGGGATGCCCATGACTATCGTGTCTGGCGGGACGTCAGAGATGACGACCGACCCGGCGCCGACTATTGAATTTTTCCCTATGCGTATGTTTGGGAAGAGGACGGCGTTCTGCCCTACCACGCAGTTGTCCTCGATTATTATCGGGCCGAAGACCTGGATGTCAGGCACCTCTTCCCTGAATATCCAGCACCCTCCGTCGTGTGTTATGAAGACCACGCCGGAGGCTATGGTCACATGGTTGCCTATTTTGACGAGGTAGGGCTCGGTGCCGAGCATACGGGGTATGATGCTGCAGCCCTCGCCTATCTGCGCTCCCTGCTCGCGGAAGTACTCGGCTATGGTGAACCTGTCGTACTTCCTGAGCCTGAAGATCCTGTTAAACCTTCTGATGATCGCGCCTATCATATTGTTTGTCCGTCCTGTCGCCGTAGGTCAGAATTTTGGTGACCCATGCATGAGGCGGCTTGCCGTGTCAGGCCCTTCATTCTCAAGCCGCTGAGCGCCCCGTCAACCGGCTCCACGCTATGCCGTTAATGTTAATCCTGATGCAGCCAGTCCCTTAAAACAGGTTGAAGATGGCTTATGAACTCTTTTTCGTCATCAAGAACCCTCTGAGATTGATCGGCGGCCGTCATGAGGCTCACCAGCATGACGACGGCGCCGTTTGTGCGGCGGTGTATGAGTCCGCCTACCGCAGTCTGGAGCTTGGCGATGTTCCTGTTGGCAATGACCCTGCCGTTCAAGTCGTACCAGAACAGGACGAGAAAGTCTCTGGAACCATCCCTTATGACGGCCTTATTTATGCTCATGCGGGCCCCTGTGTCCAGGGGCAGGTCAACTTGCTCTATTTTACGGTAAAGGTCGGAAAATTGCGCGTTTATCAGCTCCCGGCCCTGGGTTTGAGACGTAAAATAAGCGATATACAGATCTACTGTTTTGCCGTCCGAATTCCTGTAAGTCCTGGTCGCCTCGTAGTCGGCTCCAGGGACTCTGAGCGTTTCATGGGGCGCGACATTATTATTCCCGTTCCATCTGCCGATTGACATGGGGAGTTCAGAGAGCGGCTTTTCCAGCAAAACAGGCGTGGCTTTGTATGTATAGACGAAGAGACCGGCGCCAATGAGGATTACAAGAGCCGCGGCCCAGGCTTTCCGGAAGCTCCTTTCGCTGTTGGCGCTTCCCTGGACAGAGACGCAAGACGCCTCCTTGGTGCGTTTTTCATCGGGCGCCTTGTTTGAAAACCTGCCAATGACCCAGGTGCTCAGGAACAGAAAAACAAACCCGACCATAAAAACGAAATAGCCGGTCAGTATGTGATAAGGCCCGTGCAGGGCGGATTTTTTGTCGTAGATATAGGCCAGAGAGCCGATAAGCGTGACTCTCAGGGAGTTGGAGAAGATGGTTATGAGGAAAGCCAGCGCAAAAAGCGCTATTTTTGCGTTCCTTCTCCGAAGGGAGAGGTAGGCAAGGGGTATTGCTATGGCGAACACCGAGATGAGGAATTGCGCGCCGCTGCATTCCTTTGCCACCTCAAGGGATATGTTTGGCAGCTCGAGGAACTGATTGTTGTGGAAAACCGGAACACCGATGGCCGACAGCATCAGGCCGGCCAGTTTGGCCGTGATGAGCTGGAGCGGCCAGTATATCGCATCAAGGAACGGCGTTAAGACAGGGACCATGAGGATAAGATAGCCGATCGGGAGCGCCATGGCCTTCAGGTGCCTTGTGCCAAGCAGCAGCAGTATGAGTCCGGGGACCATCACTATGATGGAGGCCTCTTCCACTACAACGACGCTTCCGGTGACGCCCAGTAAGAGTATTATGAGCCCGGCCAGCGTTACAATGATTCCGGGGACCCAACTCGGTTCGAACGGCAGCGTCTTGAGCGTCTCGCGCCTGTGCCATATCAGGTACGCGCTTACGAACGGCACAATTATGCCGTGCGAAAAGTCCGGGGACTTCCATGTAGACAGCAGGAGCGGTATTGTAGGGGCATATAAGGCGGCGAAGGCGGCCAATATGAGCGCGAGCCTGATCAAGTCCGATCTCTGGCGCTCGGCTGTGTACGGGACGCATATTTTGTCGTTTATTTCATTCATTAAGCCGCACTCAAAAGGATGGCATTTTAAAGTTGTTTTTCATCAGCGGCCTGCCGCCTCTTCAATTCCGGCGCGGTATTCCGTCATGCCGGGGTTGTGGAGGCAAGGCAGACGCCTAAATGCCGAGTCTTTTTTTTGCCACGGTGAGCAACCCGGACGGTTGTTCTCCGTAAATCTTCTTGTAGCCGTCCTCCCTGTCCATCACGCCGGAGCGCACCATGTTCGCTATCTCCCAGACATAGGGGTGGAAGCCGAACCTCTTTATGTGCACGTCGTTGGCGTAGGCGTTCAGGAGGCAGTTGGTCGAATTGGAGTCCGTGTCGTCCGGCTCTTCCCAGCCTATCTGGCCTATTTCTTTTATTATCCGCTCCTCGTTATAGTCGAGGAAGGCCAGCGGATGCACGTTGTGCGGGAACCTGTCGGCAAGCGCGAAGTGATCCTCGGTCAGAAAGTACGCGTTGACCTCGTCGCCGACGAGCTTCGAAAGCGGGCCGAGGGTCGCCGCCTGGGTCGCCCTTATGAGCTGCGGGTTCACCTTCATGACCGAAGACTGCACAGGGGCCTGTCCCGGAGACCAGCCGTAGGCGATGAGCGGGACCGATTTTTCTATCGCGGTCTTCAGTGTCACGAACTTCACTATGCCGATGCACGAGGTGCAGATCGTTGACGCCCTCTCGAGTGTTTTTTTCGAGTAGATGTCGTTCTCAGAGGACTTGAGAAAGACCTTTTTCATCAGGTCGAACCTTGGACGGAATATGAGGTGGTCGACCCCGAGGTTTTCCGAGACCGAGCACATGTTCTTGAAAGCCCTCTCCGAGATAAACCCGTTGTCTATGGTGAGGGCGAGGATGCGCAGGTTGTAGCGCTCTTTCAATACCTTGAGCGTGTAGGTGGAGTCCTTGCCGCCGCTGTACGCTATCATGCAGTCGTAAGCGCCCTTTTCGCGGGACTGGCCTACAAGGTCGAGGAACTTTTTTTCGTACTCCCTCTTGTGCTCGTTGAGAGCCTCTATTCCCTTGAAGTCGGCGCAGTGACTGCAGACGCCGTGTTCGTCGAATTTTATGCCCGGAAAGGTGTCAGGCAGTATGCATCTTGAGCAGATTTTCACTTTTACACCTCGGCATTGGTCTGCAGGATTTTTTTGAGCTCGGACTTCTTTACCTTCATGTTCTCTGTTTTCGGGAGGGACTTCATGAAAAAGATCTTCTTCGGTATCTTGTAGGCCGGAAGGTGCTCGCGGCAGACCCTGAGGAGCGTGTCTGCCGAAGAGATCTGATTGTCCTTGAGGACGACGAACGCGCAGATGGACTCTCCGAGTATGCTGTCCGGCCTGCCTACGACAGCCGCCTCGAAGACGTCCGGGTCCTTGAGCAGGGCCTCTTCTATCTCCCTGGGGGCTATCCTGTGCGCGCCGCTCTTTATCATGTCCGTCTTGCGGCTCATTATGTAGATGTAGCCGTCTTCGTCGACTGTCGCCATGTCCCCGGTGCGAAGCCTCCCGTCCTTGAGGACGGCCTCTGTCTCGGCCGGTCTGCCCCAGTAGCCCATCATTATGTTCTCGCCGGAGGCGATTATCTCGCCGGTCTCCCCGGGCTTCACCGGCTGTCCGTCCTCGCCGAGGACCTCGAGCTTGACGCCGGGTATCGCCTTGCCGACCGAGCCCGCCTTCTTGTATATGTCCTCAGGAGGCAGGTACGAAAGTCTTGCCGAGGCCTCTGTCTGGCCGTACATGATGTATATCTTCGCGTGCGGAACGACTTTCATTAGTTCGAAGGCCATCTCGTGCGGCATGGCACCTCCCGCCTGCGTCATGTATCTGAGCGCGGGGAAGGACATGTTCCTGAAGCTTGACCTGTGGCACATTATCGCGAAGGTCGATGGGACTCCGGCGAAGCCTGTGACCTTTTCAGCCGCTATCGCCTCCAGGACCTTGTTCGGGTACATGAACCTGTTGTCAGCGACAAGGGTCGCGCCCTGCATGACGTGCGAGAGCAGAACAGAGTTCCCGTATGAATAATAAAAAGGCAGAACGACCATGACGCTGTCTTCAGCCGTAAGGCCGAGGTAGCTGACGATGGAGCTGGTGTTCGCCGCAAGGTTGCGGTGAGAGAGCATCACCCCTTTGGGGTCTCCGGTCGTCCCGGAGGTGTAGATTATTGTCGCGAGGTCGTCGTGCGTTCCTGCTTCCCTGTCAGCAGACAGCGGCGAGGAGAGGCAGTCCGCAAAGGAGAGAGCCCCTCCGGCCTTTTCTTCATCAGAGACAGGCCCGGCTATTATGTGCTTCGCGCCTCCGGCAACCACCGGAGATTTCAGGAGGCTTCTGAAAAACGGCGGCCTCGATATCACGGCAAAAGGCTTGCAGTCCGCCGCTATCCTGTTGAACGAGGCGGGCGGCAGGCCGTGGTATACCGGGACCGAGACGCCTCCGGTCATCAGGACCCCGAAGTGCGCGGCCAGGTACTCGATGGAGTTCTCAAGGGCTATTGCCACGCGGTCCCCGCGCCGCACCCCGAGATCTCTCAATGCGCGCGACATCCGGCTCGCCATGTCATGGAGCTCGCCGTAGGTTGCGCGTTTTTCGCCCTGGATGAACGCGACGGCCGACGGCCGCCTTTCGGCCGAATGCGTTAAGAGTCTGTCTATCAGCATGTCAGGACGGTACTTTTTTCCTCGATATGAACTGCACGAGCCGCTCTACGGAATCGAGGTTCTCAGGCACCAGCTCATCGTCCTCAATCCTGATGCCGTACTTCTCTTCAAGGAAGGCCACCAGCTCGAGCATCCCGGTGGAGTCGATTATCCCTTTTTCCAGGAACGAGTCGCTGTCGTTCAGGGAATCGCCGGAATCGTCGAACAGGAAGTTCTTGAATATGAAGTCTCTTACCTCGTCACGCATGGCACGCTCCCATTATCAAGCCCGTACGGGCTCGTTCACTATCTTGAGTTTTTCCCTGTCAAGCGGCAGCGCTCCGGTGAAGTCTTCCACGAACTGCCGGTGTAGTATCTGGGTTGAGAGGATACCCACGAGGGCCATGTTGTCCTTGAAGCCTATGGCGCCGCCTTTTTTGCATTTGTTCACGAGCATGGCAACCGGCCTCGGGTTGAAGTACCCGTACTCGGCCACTTTTTTTTCTGAAAGAAGCTCTTCGGCGTAGCCGGCCGACTTGCCCCCCTCGAAAAAGCTCTTGCTGTCAGGCGCGAGATACGGCTGCTTCGTCCTTTTCACGATATTCGGCGGCAGGTGAGGGGCCATGCATTTTTTCAGTATGTACTTCTCGTTTATGCCGCGTATCTTGTAATGGAGCGGCAGGGTCGCCGCGAACTCCACGATCCTGTGGTCGAGGAACGGGAACCTGCCCTCTATCGAGTTGCCCATCAGCATCCTGTCCCCCTGGGAAGAGAGGATATACCCGGCAAGAAGGCCCCTCGTCTCAAGGAACTGCGCCCTGGCGACGACTGGCCATGACTTGAACGAGGCCGGGAGAGTGAGCCTCATCATCGACTCCGGGGAGGCGCTCTTTATCTCGTTCCTGAGCGCTTCGGAGAAGAACATCTTGTTCTTCGCTGTCGTCGCCCACCTCGGCCTGTGCGAGAAAAACTCGTCAGAGGCGGCGGTAAGTCCGCTGTTGAAGAAGGCCTCCCTGTAAAAACGCGACTGGCCCTGGAAGGCTGGCAGATACGGGTAGAGTTTTTTCAAAAGGAGCGGCCTCAGGTTTGACTCCGGCATCCTCGCCCAGAACTCCCTTATCTTCGCTTCCTTGAATATGTCGTACCCGCCCAGGACCTCGTCCGCGCCTTCTCCGGTGAGCACCACCTTGAAACCGGTCTTGCGCGCAAGCCCGGCGAGAAGGAAGAGCGGGGAGGGCGCTGTCCGCAGGACCGGTTTTTCCGTGTGCCAGATGACCTTCTCGAAGTTGTCGCGTATGTCCTTGTAGCTGCACCTTATCTCGTTGTGCTCGGTGCCGAGCGCCTTTGCCATCTCCTTCTGGAAAGGGCTCTCGTCGTAGTCTCCATCCTCGAAGGCGACCGAGAAGGTCTGAAGCTTCGAGCCGGTGTAGTTCCTTATGAGCGCCGTCGTGACCGAAGAGTCGAGGCCGCCGGAGAGGTAGGCACCGACCGGCACGTCGGCTTTGAGCTGGAGCCTCGTTGAGTCGATGAGGAGCCTTTTGAGCTCGTCCATCGCGTCCTCGAAGCTTATATTCGAGAACTCTTCCGGGAACTCGAGCTCCCAGTACTTGTGCCTTTCGAGCGCGCCGGATTTAAGGACCAGGTAGTAGCCCGCAGGCAGCTCATGTACGCCTTCGAACGACGTCCTCGGGGCCACAGTGTGCCAGAAGGTGAATATCTCGTCGATGGCCAGCGGGTCGA
Organism: Deltaproteobacteria bacterium; assembly: GCA_020846435.1. Taxonomy (GTDB): domain Bacteria; phylum Desulfobacterota; class GWC2-55-46; order GWC2-55-46; family GWC2-55-46; genus GWA2-54-12. The sequence goes on along the minus strand of JADLDY010000035.1, from coordinate 13,122 downwards.
GTTTGCGCTCCATGTGTCCTGTCGCGAAAAGGGCTTTGGCCTCTGAAGCGAAGTAGAACGCCCCGTTCTGCTCGGCGTAGAAAATAGGCCTTATCCCCATCCTGTCCCGGGCGATGAAGAGCTCTCTTTTGGCCGTGTCCCATATCGCGAAGGCGAACTGGCCGTTGAGGCGCTCGAGGCAGCCGTGACCCAGGTCCTCGTAGAGGTGGACGATGACCTCGGTGTCGGAGTTCGTCCTGAACCTGTGGCCGCGCTCTTCGAGCCCGGCACGGAGCTCCTCGAAGTTGAATATCTCTCCGTTGAAGGTTATCCAGACCGAGCCGTCCTCGTTGGACATGGGCTGGCCCCCGCCTGAGAGGTCGATGATGCTGAGCCTGGCGTGGCCAAGGCAGACGCCCCCGTCATGGTACGCGCCGAACCCGTCGGGCCCCCTGTGGGAAATGGAGGAGAGCATCCTCGATACCGTCTCGACGGACTGCGCCTGTGTCCCGCGAAAGTTATATATGCCAGCTATTCCGCACATGATTTACTTAGTCCATATATCGGCCGTAAAGGCCTTTTTCTTGAGGGAGACGGCCTTTGTGCGGCCGCCCTGTTTTCCGTTTTGCTCGGTAAGGTGGATCGGGCGTCATGGCTGGTCAGACAAAATCTGGAAGGGGCCTGCGAATAACCCGGGATTAATCCCTTTCGGGCTCTCTCGCCACGCTGGAAATCCTCAAGGCCGGTTTGGATGTACGGCAGATCCTCAGCAGAATCCTTACCTGGCGCCCTGGCCAGTGAGCACGACCTTTATGGTCGAGAAGAAAATCATCATGTCCAGCAGCGGCGACATGTTCTTGATGTAGTAGATGTCGTACTGGAGTTTTTCGACCGCGTCCTCGACGGTCGCGCCGTAAGGGTACCTGACCTGGGCCCATCCCGTGAGGCCCGGTTTCACAACGGTCCTTATGTTGTAGTAGGGGATCTCCTCCTTGAGCTTGGCGACGAAGAACGGGCGCTCAGGCCTCGGGCCGACGAAGCTCATGTCGCCCTTGAGGACGTTGACGAGCTGGGGCAGTTCGTCGATCCTTGTTTTTCTCATGAATTTTCCGACCCTGGTCACCCTGTTGTCCTGCGCGCCGGCCCAGACAGGGCCGCTCTTGGCTTCGGCGTCCTGGCTCATGGAGCGGAACTTGTATATGTTGAAATCCTTGCCATTCTCGCCGACCCTCACCTGCTTGAAGATGACCGGTCCCTTTGACTCGAGTTTTATGGCGAGCGCCGCCAGCAGCATGAGAGGCGCGGTTAAGACGAACAGGAAGGCCGCGAAGACGAGGTCAAGGGCCCTCTTGACCAGTTTTCTGGACCTCAGGGACTTGAATCCGTCGGAGAAGACCATCCAGCTCGGCTTCAGCTGGTTCAGCGGTATGTTGCCGTGCTGCCTTTCGTTGAAGGTCTCGCCCTCTTCCACCTGTACGCCCTTGAGCTTGCAGTCCAGTAGCGCGTACATCGGGAGCTTGGCCCTCCTGTCGGCGAGGGCCACGATGATAAGGTCTATGCCTTTGGTCTGGGCTATGGAGCCGATGTCGCCGTAGCCGCCGACGACGCCGGGGTTTACGATTGATACTCCGAGCATGGAGGGGTCGTCGTCAATGAAGCCCACGAGCTTCAAGCCGCTGTCAGGCGTCGAGTATATGTCCTTGCCGATCTTCTTGGCCAGGTCGCCTGTGCCGATGACGAGGACGTTCTTCCTGGGCAGCTCTTTCATCTTGATCTTGGTGAGAATGGTCCTCCAGATGAGGACCGAGAGCGGCATCAGGATGATGTTCAGAAGCAGTATGCCTCTCCAGGTCTTGAGTGAAGGCATTATGTAGAATATGGCAAAGAGCGCGATCGTGGCGACAAAGGTCGCGCTGATGAGCCGCATGAACATGTTCCTTCCCGGGCGGTACATGTCAGGCATGTACAGGTCGAAGTAATAGAAGGCGGTCATGTACGCGAGGCTCAATACTATCGTCTTGAGGAACGTCGGGTCGTAGGCGAATACGCCGCCGTTGTCGAACTTGAGGCGTATGTGCGCGGCCACGAGGCCTATGACGAACATCAGTATGAACTCGGATAGCCAGTAGAGTATGAATTTTCTCGAGCCGTATCTTTTGAATATGAATGGCATGGCAGTAGATCCCCCGGATAGATCAGTAGTAGTATTTGTCCAGTTTGGTCTCGGCTCCGTTAAGTACGGTCCCGATGAACTTCTTCTTTTCAAGCGACTCAGTCGCGTTTTTGACGAGTTCCTTGGACGTCTCGCCTGCCCTTACGACGAGCACTATGCCGTCCACGAGCTTCTCGAGTATGCTCATGTCCGCCAGCGGTATGACGGGCGGGCAGTCAAGCAGGATGAAGTCAAACCTCTGTCTGAGGCTGTCGAGGACGGAAGCCGTGTTTGACGAGCCTATGAGGTCGGCTGAGTACTTGTCGTACGCGCCTGAATACAGGACGTGCAGCCCTGTTTCCTCGACCTCGCAGATCGCTTCGTCTATCTGCGCTTCTCCCTTCAAGACTTCAAGAAGGCCGGGGCCGTCGGCGGAGACGAATTCCTGAAGGCCGGAAGGCTTCCTCAGGTCGCACTCCACGAAAAGCACGTTTTTGCTGAAAGCGGTCGCGAGGACGAAGGCCGTATTGAAGGAGACCGTTGATTTCCCCTCGCTCTTGATCGCGCTGGTGAAGGCGACCACCTTCTGCCCGATTTTCTTGTTGACGATCTCAAGTTTTGAGCTGAGGAGCTTGAACTGCTCGTTGGCGACCGACTCGTTCTTGTCGACGGCGGCTATGGTCCTGGCGAACTTGACCTGTCTGTACTTGCGCGTGTTCATGACTGGCGCCGCATGGGCTGAGGCTTCCTTGCCCTGCCCCCCGAATATGTAGCCGAGGTCGACTTCGTAGGTGCCGTCCGCGTTCGCGTTGCTCGAGAGCGCCGCGTCGTACTCTTTTTTGAGCTTCAGGTCGGAAAGCGTCCTGTGGGCTTCTTCTATGGTCTGGAGCCGCTCGCGCTTCTCTTCCTCCGAATAAAGGGAGTAGACCGCCTCAGACCCGTCCGACAGGAGGCGCTTTGAGCGGTCATAGGCCTGCTCTATCTCCACCGCGGAGGCGTCGAAGCTGACGCCGAGCGCTTCGTAGTAGTTCCTCTTCAGGAAAAAGCTCATATCACCATACCTTTTGATTCCGGTTCGCTCGCCTGTTCGTCAGGGGTGGTGAGTTTCGCGAAGCACGCTCTCAATGCCCTGGCCGCGTTTGATTCCGGCGCGTGAAGCATGAAGGGCTTTCTGAGCCTCACGGACTCGGGTACTTTCTCGTCGCGGTCGATGTCTCCCATGTGCTTTATGCCGATGCCGAAATAATCGGCGCAGGCCCTTTCCATGGAAGCGCCGAAGCCGGGGTTGGAGAGCCCGTTGGCGTTGTTTACGATTATGCCCACCTTCATGCCTCCCATGAGTTCGTCAAGGAGTTCGCCCTTCTGCGGGTCCATCTGTTTCAATTGATGAAGTATATCGGATATTGTCTTAACGCGCTGTGACCAGTTGTTCGAAAACAGTCGCTGGAGCGCCTCTTTGAGGGCGCTGTCTGAAGAGCTGTTCACGGCGTTTTTCATCTTGCGTAAAAACAGGCATTTGAGGAACCTGTATGAGTTTTCAACCGAGGTCGGCTCGGCGGAAGTCACGATGATTCCGGTTTGGGCCATGAGGAACAAATCCAGGTGGCTTCCCCCGGTGCCGGGACCGATATCCAGGAGCACGTAATCGTAAGGGGCGGTCCTCAGAGCCGCTTTCAGCATCGCGACGCTCCGCTCATTGAAGTCAGCGACGTCGAGGGAGTCCTTTTCGCCGCACGCCAGGGAAAGATTGTGGACGCCGGAGTCGATGATGAGCCTGCTGAAGTCCAGCACCTCGCCCTTGAAGAAGTTCGAAAGTGAGGATTTGGAGCCCTGGACGCCGAAAAAAGTGTGCAGGTTGGCCGCTCCGAAGTCCGCGTCGACTATGAGCACCCTTTTTCCGCTTCCAGCCAAGAGGATGCCCAGGCTCGAGGTGACAAGGCTTTTCCCAACTCCGCCCTTGCCTCCGCCTATGGCCCATATCATGGGTCTGGACGGAAGAGCCTTCAAGCCGTAGGGCCGGCTGTCAGCGGCCCTCAATAACGGCCTTTCCGCTGGCTTGGGTTTCTGCCGGAACCAGTTAAGTATGTCCATTTGACCTCTTCAGAGACCTCAGGGATATCTTCTTGCCTTTGACCGGTTTTGCCGACGCGAAGGTCGGCACGGTCGCGAGCACCGGCAGTTTCAGCTCCTCTATGAGCTCTTCCTTTGTCCTGAAAGCCGGGTTAAAGAGCTCGATGATCAGTATGATTCCCATGCCGAGTCCCACTCCCAGCGCGGTGCCGGTCAGGGCTATCACGGGCTTGTTGGGCTTGAAGGGCTTCTCCGGCAGGTTGGCCGAGTCTATGACCTTGAAGCGCTCTCCTTTTTGTCTCTTTTCGAGGTTCTCGGAGAGCTTGGCGTTCATCTTCTTCTCGAGCAGGGCCTGGTAGTTGGCCAGGGAGATGTCGTAGTCGCGCCTGAGGTCGGTGAACCTCTGCTCGCTCGCCGGAGTGGTCTCGACCCTTCTCTCGAACTGCTGTATCTGCTTGCGGATCTCAGAGGACCTGTTGTTGAGCGTCTCGAGCCTGGATTTGAGCAGCATGAGTTCGTTGTAGACTTCCGGGTTGACGTCATCCGGCGCTTGTTGCGCTTCCTGACGGGGCTCTGCGGCCGCGCGTCTCTGGGACGCGAGCTGGGCCTTGATGTCGGCTATCTTGTTCTTGGTTATTATGACGTCGGGATAATTTTCCTTGTACCGCGACAGAAGTGAGCCAAGCTCCCTTTGCAGGTTCTCAAGCTCTACCTGCAGAGGCGAGACTGGGACGCCTATTACCGATACCGCGCCCCTGGCTCCGGTCGAGGTGACCCTTCCAAGCTGGGCTTCGAACATCATCTTTCTCTCTTCGGTGCTCTTGATCTCGTTCTTTACAGACTGGAGATCGCTTTGCAGGCGGTCGAGGGTGCGCAAATTGGCGTCCAGCTGCTGCGGGAGGCTCCCCATGTTCCTTTCCTTGAAGTTCCTGAGGGCCGCTTCCTGCGCTTCCAGCTCAGCCTTGGCGTTCTCAAGCTCGGTTGATATGAAATCCGAGGCGCCCTCGGCGTATTGCTCGCGCGATTTGAGGTTTTCCTCAATGAAAAGCGAGGCGAGCGTGTTGGTCACGTGCATCGTGACCTCTGGGTTCGTGCCGATGTACGAGACACTGAAGGCGTCTCCGGCCCTGCGGTCGCCGATGACGTTTATCTGGACGTCCTTGTTCATCTGCTCAACGATTTCTTCTTTTGAGGTCGGCGGCACTTCCCTGAACCTGTTTATGAAGGCGAGCAGCGGGTTCGAGGTATCCTGGGACCTGTACAGCTGAAAGTCGTTCGCTATCTTCTCGATGTTCTGACGGCTCAGAATCTGCTGGCTTATCGTGTTTAGCCTCTGGCTGAAAGGCGTCCTGTCGGTCGGGGTGACATAGGACTCCGGTATCTGCTGCTTTTCCACCAGGATGAGCGTCTCTGACTTGTAATATGAAGGCAAGCCCCAGGCTATCAGCGTGCTTACGATGGTCAGCAGCACGGTAGGGACTATTATGATCCATTTGTTCGCCCGTGCCAGCTCAAGGTAATATAAGATCTTTTTCAGCGCGTCCACGGTCACAGCCTCTTTTCGTAAGTGGTTATCCTGACGTTAACAAAAAAATGGTCCCTTTTCAGATCGTCTCCGGTGAGGCCCTCCGAGTTCTGCTTGAAGTGGTTGTAGCCGGCCCCGAAGCTGAGCCATGAGTACAGCTGCCACTCCCCTGACAGGCCGTAATATAACGACCTCACGTCAACGCTGTTGTCGTTAAGCGTTTGGTTTCGCGCGTAGCTCCCGAAAAGGTTTGCCGAGATGTTCCTCGTCAGCGCGTAGTTCCATGCAGCGTAGTACGTCTCGTTGAGCGCGAGCTGGTTGGTAAGTCCGGTTGCAGTGGTAGCCTGTCTGTTATAGCTGATGCTTGCGGATGAATTCTCAAAGTCCTTGCTCAGTTCAGTGCTGGCCGTCACGAAGTTCTGGTCGTTCGCGCTGCCGTGTCCCACGCCGCCTGAGAGCGTAAAATGCAGGTTGTTCTTGTAGTGTGTCGAAAATCCCGCCTGCACTGACTGGGTCTCCATCGGCGGGTCGATCGTGTCGCCAGGGCTGTCGAATTCAGTGCGGGAAAAAGAATACGACGTGAATATCTGGGTGTCGGGGACGACCTGGTAGTTCAGGGAAATCGAGGCAGCGTCGTTTCTGCTGTCGACGGCTATCGGGTCTTCGAATTCCACGATGTTGTCAGAGAAGGAAAGGCCTGACCCCATCCGCGGCGTAAGCCTGTGACTCATCGAGAAAATAGCCGTGTTCATCAGTATGGCCTGCCTTCTGTTCTGGATTCCGATGATGGTCGTCTCGAGTGATTCCTTCGCGTAGTTCAATGTGTCTTCCACCCGGAAAGACGTGCTCACCGAGTATTTGTAGTCCATCGATGCCGAGGCTGAATGGCTCAGAGTGTTCAGCTCCGGCCTCCTGAAATAATAATAGAACGAAGGCCTGTATACCGCCATCAGGGTGAGCTTTTCCGAGTCTCTGGTCACCTCGAAGTCCGGCCCCAGCTGCAGAACGATATCGCTGCTGTCCTGCTCTCCGTCGGGAGTGATCATGGCGTTCGTGTCGTACCTCAGTTCACTCATGACCGTCTGCCTGAGCGTGAGGCCGGCTGCCGCCAACTCCGGAAGCACAAGAAGCGAGGCGAAAGCTCCGGCTATAAGGAGTTTACGGTACAAAGAGAGTGTCTCCCGGTTTGAGGATCATGTTCTTGTTGTCTTTATCGGGCGAAATCAGGTCCTTGAAGCGCAGCTTGACCTTTTCTTCCGAGCCGTCCTTGCCCTTGCGTATGAGCACCAGGCTGTTTCTTGAAGCGTACTCCGTAAACCCGCCTGCCAGGGTTATGGCCTGCAGTACGCTCGTGTTCGTCTTGTAGCTCTGCACTCCCGGGTTCCTGACCTCTCCGAGCACGAAGACCTTGTAGCTGTTGACCGCCTGGACTATGACCGAGACTACCGCCGTCTCCGAGTACTCGCGCAGCTTCTTCTCGATAGCGGCCTTGAGCTGTTCAGGGGTAAGCCCCGAAGCTTTTACGTCCCCGATAAGCGGAAGTGAGATCATGCCGTCCGGTCTGACTGTCACGACCCTCGAGAGGTCCGCGTTCTTCCAGACCGATATGTCCAGTATGTCCTCTGCGCCGACCACATAGTCAGGAGGAGGCGCCTGGGGGGCTTCCTTTTTCTGCGGCTGCGCGTCAGCGGCGAAGGAGAACGTCGTAAGGCTGAAAAGGCATATGAAGAGCGCTATTGTCCTGATTATGCTTGATCTCATTGCGCGAAGAACCTCTCTTTCTCAAATTGGATGAACTTGAACCCGGTGTATGAGACATTGCCTTTCATTGCGCGGCTCCAGACAGCGCGCGCTTTTACCTTTATGGCAAGCTCGCTTATGTCCAGGTCCACTATGGAGTCGATGTCGAGAGGCTTCCCGCTGTATGCCAGCATCACGCCTCTGCTTGAGTAGTCCTCGACTTTCGCCGGCACAAGGTGGTCGATCATGTTCACAAGAAACCTGACCTTCGTCCTAACTCTGTCGCCGCCTCTTCTGTCGACGACAGGGGCTCCGCAGAAATTGCAGGCGACTGAGTCTCCCCCGAGCGCGTAAAAAGCCCTGGCGCACTTGGGGCAGACCCTGATGGCTACTTTATTGTCCTGGCAGTCGTTGAATTGGGCCATTTATTTTTATAATCCTGAATTTTGAAGTGCCTTATGTTACATCCAGCCTGCTTTAATAACAATCCTTCACTGGTATGAAATCAATGATAAACGTATTACACCGATTCAGTATATCGTGCTTCAGAAAACCCGCCAGCCGATTACTACTTTGGTATTAATACCATCGGAGGATTTGAGCAATACTGCGCTGTTGGCGCGCGTTTGCCGCGCGCATTCCCGCTCCAGAGGCATTACTACCATGGTATTAATGGAGGTTTTGAAAGGAGGATATGCCGTTAGAAATCGTGGCTGGTCCTGACCTGGCTGGGATTAAGGTCGTCGGTCTTTATGGCGTAGCTGATGAGCTCGCTTCTTGCCTTTATGTTGAGCTTCTGGAAGATCCTTGTAAGGTGCGTCTTTACTGTCGTCTCGGTTATGTTGAGCCTGCTCGCTATTTCCTTGTTTCTCAATCCTTTTCCGATGAGCGAGACTATCTCCCTTTCCCTGACGGATAAAAGAGAGTTCTTGTCGCCGTTCATGGCGTTTATGCCGTGGAGTATGGACTTGAAGGTGTTCTTGTCGAGCCAGACCTCTCCTTTATGCACGGCCTTTACGGCCTTCTTGAGCTGGGCCGTCTCCGACTTGCTCATTATTATTCCGCTTACTTTCTTGCGCAGCACCGCCGAGACGAGGTTCTCGCGTCCGCAGTACGTGTCGAGCAGCAGCACGTGGTGCTTCTTGCCCGTCTCCTCGGCCTCCGGCAGGCTGTTGTACAATGACGTGAAATCGCAGAGGATTACGCCGGAGGGGAGCTTGTCCAGCTCGGCCGCGGAGCATGCCTCTCCCGGCTCGATGACAGAGCACACCTCAAGGTCCGGGTCGTTCTCAAACAGCTTCCCGATACCCTCGGCAAAAAGAGTGTTGCTGAACGCAAGGATGACCTTAATCCTCATTTAGCCCCTGAGTTGATTGTTGACTATAATACTTATCGGCAGCGTGGGTAAAAAATGTATCATAAAACCACTTTGCATTCAAATTGAAAGTAACAGGTGAGTTTTTAAACAAAAAATGATTGTGAAGGCTGGATGCTGGACAAAGCGTCAGAGGGGCTGGAATTGTCGAACTTTAGAGCTTTAATTTGCTTCCGTTGCTGTTGAAGATGGGGTAGCGCTTGAGGCCGAGTTTCTGGAGCTTGAACTTCATGGCTGTCCCTAAGACGCCAAAGCCGTAGATGACGCTTCTTTTGAAGTTGATCGACGAAGCGTCCTCAAAATACTTCGTGGGGCAGCTTATCTCGCCGATTTTAAAGCCGAACCATGCTGTCTGGGCGAGCATCTGGTTGTCGAAGACAAAGTCGTCGGAGTTCTCGTTAAGGGGCAGGGTCTCGAGCACCTTCTTTGAAAAAGCCCTGTAACCGGTATGGTATTCGGATATCTTCTCGCCAAGCAGGAGGTTTTCCGCCAGCGTCAGAAACCTGTTTGAGATGTATTTGTAGAAGGGCATGCCGCCCTTGAGCGCGCCTGTGCCGAGCACGCGGGAGGCGAGCACGCAGTCGTACTCTTCCGAGGCTATCATCGAGGCCATCGCCGTTATGAGCCTGGGCGCGTACTGGTAGTCTGGGTGGACCATCACGACGATGTCCGCCCCGAGTTTCAACGCCTGGGTATAGCATGTCTTCTGGTTGCCGCCGTAGCCCGTGTTCTTCTCGTGGACGACGATGTTCTTTATGCCGAGCTTTTTTCCCACGGCAACGGTGTTGTCCGAGCTGCAGTCGTCTACAAGCACCACGTCGTCTACCACGTCAAAGGGGATGTCATTATAGGTCATGACGAGGGTCTTCTCGGCATGGTACGCGGGCATCACGACGACGACTTTTTTTCCGTGCAGCATGGCGCAAACACCTGAAAAGTGTAATTTTTAACACCTTGATTATGACAAAATAAGGCTCCTGATGTCAATTGAAAAGGCTGTTGCCCGAGGGAAAAACCCGTTGACCTTGCCTGCTGATTCAGGGATAATGACCGCCGTAACTATCTTTTTTTGAAGCAGTTTTCTGAGGGAGCAAGATGCAGGACAACCGCAGGGCGCTAATTGCCGCCGCCATCCTTTCAGCCCTTATAACCTTCATAATCTACCTGCCGGCTCTCGTGAACGGCTTTGTAAACTGGGACGATCCCAGGTATGTTTTCGAGAATCCGTGGATACAAAAGCTTGATCTCGCCTTCTTGAAAAGGGCCTTCACCGAGGTGTATTTCGCCAACTGGCACCCTTTGACGATGATATCCTACGCGGTCGACTATGCCATCTGGGGGCTCAACCCGCTCGGCTACCACCTTTTGAACAACGTCATCCACTCAGTCAACACCGCCCTTGTGGCGGTCCTTACGATAAGGCTCATCTCTGTCGCGCGCCCACTTTCGCCGCCTTCTGTCTTTGTGGCGGGCTTTGTCCCGGCGCTCCTGTTCGGGATACACCCGCTGCACGTGGAGTCTGTTGCCTGGGTATCGGAGAGAAAGGACGTGCTGTGCGCACTGTTTTTCATAGGGAGCGTAATTTTTTACCTCAGGTACGCCCAGCAGAAAAAAAAGCTCTGCTACGCGCTCTCGCTTGTCTCTTTCGCCCTGGCCATCATGAGCAAATCAATGGCTGTTACACTGCCAGCGGTGCTCCTGCTCATTGATTTTTATCCTTTAAAGAGGCTCTCCAGCCTCAAAGGGGTTTTGACGGCAGTCGCGGAAAAACTGCCTTTTTTCGCGATATGCGCCTTTGCCTCCATAATGGCAGTTTATTCCCAGTCTTCTGCAATGGCGTCCCTCGAGGCAATACCCTTTGACATTCGGCTCTTTTCCGCCTTGCGCTCTTACGCCTTCTATCTTGAAAAACTTTTCGTCCCGATAGGTCTCGCCCCGTTCTACCCGTACCCGGCTGATATCGACCCGCTGAGCGCCGACTACCTCGTTACCTACGGGGTGCTCGGTGGAATAACCCTGATATGCCTCGCGGCCATCCGTTACAGGGTCTTCATCGTGACATGGCTCTATTTTCTCGGCACGCTCCTGCCTGTCATCGGGCTGGTGCAGGTCGGCATGCAGTCCGCGGCCGACAGGTACATGTATCTGCCGAGCCTGAGCCTCCTCGTGCTCCTCGGCGCTGGCGCGGCGTTGATAATCGAGAAGGAATTGAAGCCCCTGCTCGCGATATTCCTGGGTTTTGTCTCGATCGCGACAGTCGCTCTTTCCTACGCCACGGTCACGCAGGCCGCCATATGGAAGGACTCCGTCGCGCTATGGGACTATGGTATAGAGCGCTACCCTGATGCGTACATACCGCACATAAACAGGGGGGTAGCCTTTGTCAGGGCTGGAGATTTCGAGAAGGGCATGAAGGACCTGGACAGGGCTGTTGAGCTCAACCGGTTCTCAAGGAGCGCGCTCTACAACAGGGCTCTCGCGTTGAAGACCATGGGCAGATACGCTGAGGCGCTCGCTGACCTTGACGCGGCGATCTCCATTAAGCCAATGACCGATTACTACAACAACAGGGGTAACGTAAAGAAAAGGCTCGGCGACCTCAATGGGGCGGTCTCTGACTACCGCAGCTCTCTGGAGCTCGAGCAGAGGCCGGAGACATACTTTAACCTTGCGCTGGTGCTTGAGGAAGCCGGAGACATGGACGGAGCCATGAGGAGCGCGCAAAAGGCGTCAGAGCTTGGCTTTCGCAAGGCCGTGGAATACCTTGACTACCTCAAGGGCCGCGCCAGGATCCCGGCTCAAAACGCGCAGTAGCCCGCCCTTAAGAAAGTTCTGAATCAACCCTTGTCCTTCTTCTCGAACTTCAGGGACGCCGAGTTTACGCAGTACCTCTTGCCCGTGGGCATTGGGCCGTCCTCGAAGAGGTGGCCGAGGTGTGCGCCGCACTTTGAGCAGAGCACCTCGGTCCGGCGCATGAAAAGGCTCGTGTCCTCTTCTGTCGAGACATTATCCTCCGAGAGAGGCTCATAAAAACTCGGCCAGCCTGTGCCTGAGTCGAACTTGGCCGAAGAGCTGAAAAGGGGCTCACCGCACGCGACGCACCTGTATACGCCGGGGTCTTTGGTGTGGACATACTCGCCGGTAAACGGCCTCTCGGTCCCTTTCTCCCTCGTCACCCTGTACTGCTCCGGCGTCAGCTCCTTTTTCCATTCCTCTTGAGTTTTGTTTATTTTTCCCATACCCAGATTGTCGGCTTTATTAAGGGAGGTGTCAAGGGGAGGGGGGTTGTAAGGAACAATGAAAAATTGTATATTGAGGCGCGATGAATATAGAGGAAGCGAAAAACAGGATAGCCGGGCTTGTCGAGCGTTTCAGGCAAAACCTCGATGTGTACAAGGCCGGTTCTTATAACGAGACTCAGGTCAGGGTCGAGTTCATCGATCCGTTTTTCGAGGCCCTCGGCTGGGACATCCACAATAAAAAAGGGCACGCCGAGCAGTACAAAGATGTCGTCCACGAGGACTCCCTAAAAGTCGGCGTCACTCTGAAGGCCCCTGACTACTCCTTCAGGATAGGGGGCCAGAGGAAGTTTTTTCTCGAGGCCAAAAAACCCTTCGTCAGTATCAAGGAAGATTCCGCTCCAGCCTACCAGCTCAGGCGTTACGCCTGGAGCGCGAAACTGCCATTGTCCGTCCTCACCGATTTTGAAGAGCTTGCCATCTATGACTGCCGCGTACAGCCTAACGAAAAAGACAAGGTAAGCGCAGGCCGCGTAGCCTATTACAACTTTGAGCAGTATCTCGAAAAATTCGACGAGATATACGGGATACTCTCGATCGACGCCGTCCTCAAGGGCAGCTTTGACCGCTATAGCGAGTCGACGAAGCTCAAGAAGGGGACAGCGGCGGTGGACAGCGCGTTCCTCGGCGAGATAGAGTCCTGGCGGGACTTGTTAGCGAGGAACATCGCGTTAAGGAACCAGGGCCTTTCCGTTGACGAGCTGAACTTCGCCGTCCAACACACCATCGACCGCATCATCTTCCTCCGAATCTGCGAGGACAGGGGCATTGAGGATTACGGCAGGCTCCAGTCCATTTTGAATGGCGAGAACGCCTATTCGCGCCTCCTTGAGCTTTTCTACAAGGCGGACGACAAGTACAACTCCGGCCTTTTTGACTTCAAGTCAGACCGCCTCAGCCATTCCCTTGCCATAGACGACAAGGCATTGAAGCACATCATAGAGAACCTCTATTACCCGAAATCGCCTTACGAGTTCTCGGT
>JADLDY010000034.1 GCA_020846435.1 Deltaproteobacteria bacterium | reverse complement strand
TCACGGTCGAGGACCCGGTAGAGTACAAGCTCAGCATGATCAAGCAGACTCAAGTCTCGCTCAAGACCGGCTACGACTTCGCCAGAGCCGGAAAAAGCTTCATGAGGCAGGACCCTGACGCCATGCTCATAGGCGAGATAAGGGATGAAGAGACCGCGAGGATGGCTATAAGGGCTTCTATAACAGGCCACCTCGTACTCAGCACCATCCACACCAACGACGCCCCGACCGCCATACCGAGACTCCTCGACCTCGACGTCGACAGGTTCCTCCTTTCCTCCGCGCTCCTCGCGATAATCGCCCAGAGGCTCGTGAGGAAGATATGCTCCCAGTGCAGGGAAGAGTACAACTATACGCCGGAAGAGCTCGCGGCAATGGGCTTCGAGGCCTGCATTGACGCGGGAAAACAGACATTCAAGGGCAAGGGCTGCAGCGTCTGCAACCAGACAGGCTACCTCGGACGGACGGTCATAGGAGAGATACTCGTCGTGAACGACGAGATAAAAGAGCTCATATACTCAGGCGGATCCGTGCACTCCATAAAGGAAGCCGCCGTGAAGCACGGCATGAAGACGATGCGTGACAACGGCATAAGGAAGGTCCTCGAAGGCATCATAACGTTTGAAGAGGTATTGAGGGTAGTCGGATAATGCCGCACTTCACCTACAAGGCCGTAAACCAGGACGGCGGCGTGGTCAGGGGCTCCCTCGAGGGGAGCGACGCCGCGGCTGTAACCGACAGTATTGCCTCCTCCGGCCTTTACGTGCTCAAGGTAAGCCAGTCCGCCGACAGGTTCTCAGCCGTACGCAAAACCCTGTTCTCAAAGCGCGTCAGGCGCTCCGATATAATAGACTTTTCCAAGAACCTCGCCGTCATGCTCAAGGCAGGCGTGCCGATACTCCTGAGTTTTTCCGATATCGCCAGCACGACAGAAAACAAGTACTTCAGGGAAGCGATAAACAGCATGCGCCGCAGGATAGAGCTCGGCGCGGGCTTCTCTGAAGCGGCCGCGGCCTGCGGCAAGGTCTTCCCCGACATCTTCATCCGCATAACAATGGTAGGCGAGCAGACAGGCAACCTTGAAAAGAGCCTATTCGACGTCGCCGAGCACCTCCAGAAGATAGAAAACCTCGTGGCCTCGATAAAAAGGGCCCTCATGTACCCGGTCTTCGCCATAGTCTCCACACTCGGGGCCCTCCTCTTCTGGCTGATGTACGTACTGCCGAAGGTCATGGAGATATTCTACCAGAACAACCTCGCTCTCCCGCTTCCGACAAGGATACTCCTGTACGCGTCCAACTTTTGCACCTCGTACTGGTATCTCATCCTGATCATGCCTATCGCGGCGGTCGTCCTCATAAAAGTCCTGATCAGGGACCAGCGTGTGCGCTATTACTACGACTACGCCAAGATAAAGCTCCCGGTCATAAGGCTCATCGTCTATAACAGGCTCCTGGCCCTCTTCGCCGAGCAGATGAGGATATTGACTGTCGCCGGCATCACCATAGACAGGTCTCTCGCCATAGTCTCCGACGTCATCGGCAACGAGGTCTTCAGGAGGGCGCTCCATAACGTGCGCGAGGAGATCGCCCTCGGCAGCAGGATATCCGACGCCATAGGAAAGCAGCCGGTCTTCCCGTCGACGCTCACGAAGATGATAGACATAGGGGAGTCCAGCGGCAGCCTCGACGCCCAGTTCGCCTATCTCTCAGACATATACCTGACAAGGCTCGACGACATATCGCAGAAGATGGGCAAGATAATCGAGCCCATAGTCATAGGCGTCATCGGCGGGCTTTTCGCAATAATCATAATGGGGCTCCTGCTCCCCATCTACGACCTCGTGTCAAAGGTTGGCTCCTGATGAACTTTCTCGAATTCTACGGGTTGAAGGAAGACCCATTCAAGCTCTCGCCAGACCCTTCGTACTTCTACCCCACGGCCTGCCACAGGGTCGCCTCCGACAGCCTCGACTACGCGGTCGAGCACAAGGAAGGCTTCTGCCTCGTCTACGGCGAGCCGGGCACGGGAAAGACCACCGTGCTCAAAGTATTCATGGACAAATGGCGGGAGAAGGCCGAGATAGCGCTGATATTGACGCCGCGCCTCTCCCCTGAAGAGTTCCTGATGGCGGTCCTCGACGAGCTGAACGTGGAGAGCGCCGGGACAGGCAAGGTCCATCACCTCAAGGCTTTCAGGGACTTCCTTCTCGAGAAATCTGGTGCGAGGCGGCCTGTCGTCATCATAGTGGACGAGGCGCAGAACATGCCAGACGAGACGCTCGAGGAATTGAGGCTTCTTTCGAACTTCGAGACGGAGAAGGAAAAGCTCCTCCAGATAATCCTCGTCGGACAGCCTGAGATCGAACAGAAGCTGAAAAAGGAACACCTCAAACAGCTCGACCAGAGGATCATGGTAAGGGCCAGGCTCAAGCCCCTCACGCACGACGAGATCGTCGGCTACATAAACCACAGGCTCATAATGGCGGGCAAAGGGCACCTGCGGCTCGACGACAGGATAGTCAACCTCGTCTTCAAGTTCTCGCAGGGCATCCCGCGCCTCATAAACGTCATCGCCTCGAGGACGCTCATGTCGGCCTACCTCGAAGGGCAGAACACCGTCACGCCGAAGCACGTGAAATACGCGATGGACCATCTGGACGGCTCTGAACAGGAAGGGACTCTCAGGCGCAGGTCATTCGCCCTGTACGCCTCCATAATCGGGGCGGCGTTCGCGCTTACGCTCCTCATCGGCTACATGCTCACGCAGCCCAAAGACGATGAGGCGGCAAGCAATAATGCTCCGGCCTCTGTTTCAGCGGAAATAAATCCCGCTGATCAGGGCGAGAAAGGGCCTGCGCCAGCTAAAGGGAAAGCAAAAAAACAGTTGGTTGATTGATTTACAGAAAAAATGGCGCGCTCAAGCGCGTTTGAAGTCTTCTCAGCGAAGCCTGTTGAGACCGGCAGTCCCCTCAGGGTGGCCGAAGCTCCTGAGCTTCCCGTAATACACGGCGGCAAGTTCCTTCCTGCCGCTCCTCTCGCACAATACCGCCATATTGAGAAGGGCCGCCACGCTCGATGGCTCTATTGAAAGGGCCTTGCTGAAGTAGTCCTCGGCTTCCGGAAGCGCCCCCTGCCTCGCAAAGGCTATCCCCATGTTCACGAGCGCGGGTACATAGCTGCCCTGTACGCCAAGAGAGTCTTTGATGTACGGGACAGCCTCGTCGGTCGAGCCCGCCTTGAGGAGGATCGAGGCGATGTTGTTCATAGCCTTGTAGTTGCCGGGGTCCAGCTCAACCGCCTTCCTGTAACTCGCGATAGCGTTAGAGTCATCCCCCGCCCTCTCGTAATTACTGGCAAGATAGAGCTCATGCGCTACTCTGTCTGACCTTGAGGAGGAACGCTCCTCAACATCAGGCTGCCTGTCGGCTTTGACCGCCTCTTCCCTGACCTTCTCAGGGGCCTGCCTGTCTGAGGCCGGTGCGGCCTGCGCCTTCTCAGCTTTCACTGCGGCCGGGGCCGTTGCAAAGGCTTGAGCCGGAGGCGTAACTACTTTTTCCTGGCGGGCTGAAGATGCGGCTCTCTCTCTGACAGCAGGGCTCTGAGGCTTGTCCATTAAAGCGGCAGCAGGCTGCGTCGCAGGCAGAGCCTGAACTTGCGGCTGGCGGTCTTTGAAGCTCCCGGCGACAAAAAGCGTGAACACGCCGAGCGCGACGGCGAAAACGACGCACGAGATCAGGAGAAGGGCGCGCCGTCTGCCGGAAGAACGTTTCCTTGATGAATCAATAGCTGCGGTAAGTCCTGGAGGCACACCCTTTTTCTGCTCGGCCTGCCTGACCCTGGACAAGAGGTCTGATATCTGGCTCATGCACACGATTGTACTTAAAAAGCCTGACAATGTCCACGGCCGCGTTCCGCATCTCCGGCAGACCGGCACGGCTTGCCTTGTGCGCACTGCCGCGGCCTGGCATGGGTACAGAATACACATGAAAATAATAAAAGGGCTGCCAGCAAGGCAGCCCTTTTATCAAAACTCCCGCTGAAAACTTTTCAATAAACCGGCGTTATTTACCGGCCAGTGTCTTCAGGTACGCTACCACGTCCTTTGCCTCGTCAGCCGAGAGCTTTTGCGCCGGCATGCCTATGGCGAACTGCTTGTACTTCTTGTCAGCTCCCTGGCGTCCCTTTACAATGACGTCAGTTATGTCAGCATCGGCAGCTGTCTTGATGTACTCGTTTCCGGCGAACGCCGGGGCCATCGCCGTGCCCTTGCCGTCCGCGCCGTGACAAGGCAGGCACTTCGCCTTGTAGGTGGCCGATCCGTCGCCAGCTTCTGCCATGCTCATTGAACCAAGCGCCAATACCATCAAAGCTCCCGCTATCATCCTCTTCATATAAAGCCTCCTTGAATTACTGTGTGTTATTGTATAGCCTGTCCGTCAGTCAGTTCCCTGTCCGTTACTACCGCTACCTCAAGTGTCTGTCTGCCTGGCTGGGGAGTCCCGAGAGGGGCTAAAGAGACCTCCAGTATGGCCGTGCTCTTCAACTCCACCTCCTTCGCGAAGGTGCCGAGCTCGCTGAATGTCCCGAGCTCTCCCGAAGAAAAACTCCTTTTACCAGGCGTCCCCTGCGACCAGCGGGCCAATATTCTCACATTGGCCTTCGAGGGCGCCCCGTCGTTCCTCAAACTCAGCTTCAGAACAAGTGCCTGGCCGCCTGATGCCTTCTGAATGACTCCCCTGCCTATCTGCCATGACGCGCCCTGCCCGGCCTCAACCTGTGGCGTCAAGTAAAGGAGCAACCCGAAGACCAGCGCCAGCCCCGAGATCCTGGCGAGCGTTCTGAGGATGAGCGCCCTTGCGCCCGCCTCCAACGCCCATCTATTGTCCGTCGGCCCCCCCTTCTTCATTTTTGACCGCCTGCCCTGGTATTGCGTCAAGCCTTCACCCATATTCATTTGCATACCCCGTGCCAGCCTGTAAAGGAGGCTTTTTTAATGTTTACTTCCTGTAAATCCTTGTTTTTTCAACAATTACCGCATGAAGCTCGATTTCATTTCTGAAATTATTCTATTTCTGAAACTCAAAATCCCAATTATGCATCGCTCCTGTGCTTTGCGATCCCGTACTTCTTTAAAAGCCTGTGAAGTTTTGTCTGCGTCAGCCCAAGCGCCTCGGCAGCCTCCTTCTGGCTCTTTGACTCAGAGAGCTTGGCTTCCAGGAAAATGGCCTCGAACTTCTCGAGGAGCCCCTCGAGCCCCTTGGTTGCAAGCTCATCTTCAGTTATACCGCAAATCCTCAAGAGCTTATGAAAGTCTGCGGGCCCCTCGGAGAGGCCCGCTTCCGTGCCGGTGAAGCCGTGCGCCTCCTCCTGCAGGGTAAAGTCAGATGGGCCGAGCACCTTTGAAGTGGCAAGGGCGACGGCCCTTGCCACCATGTTCTCGAGTTCGCGGATGTTCCCCGGCCACTTGTACGCGCCAAGGAGCTCAAGCGCCGAGGGAGAGACTCCCAGGACCTCCTTGCCGAGCTTGCGGCTGTACTGTTCTATGAAGTGCTGCACAAGGGCCGGCAGGTCCTCTATGCGCTCCCTTAGCCTCGGACACCTGAGCTCGACGACCTTGAGCCTGTAATAAAGGTCGTCCCTGAACCTCTTCGTCCTGACCTCGTCGATGAGGTTCCTGTTGGTCGCGGCGACGACCCTGACGTCGACATGAAGAGACGTCTCCGAGCCAACCCTGCTGACCTCCCCGAGCTGGAGGGCGCGAAGAAGCTTTGCCTGCGCCTCTATCGGTATCTCTCCGACCTCGTCAAGGAAAAGCGTGCCGCCGTCCGCTATCTCGAATTTGCCTTTTTTCTGGTTGAGCGCTCCTGTGAAGGAGCCCTTCTCATGGCCGAAGAGCTCGCTTTCAAAGAGGGCCGCTGGAAGAGCCGCGCAGTTGACAGTTATGAACGGCCCATTCGCGCGCGAGCCAGCCTCGTGCAGATACCTCGCGAGGAGCTCCTTGCCGGTGCCGCTCTCGCCGGTTATGAGGACCGTCACAGGGAGGGAGGCGAGCTGGGAGGCCTGCTCCATGAGGCGGGCGAGCGACCCCTTCGAGCCTATTATCTGCCCCGGGTTGTGCCTGCTCCTTATCTCTTCCCTCAGGGCCGCGTTCTCCTCAGCGAGCTGCTCTTTCAGGCGTTTTACCATCTCGAGCTGAGCCGTGAGGTCGCGGTTCAAGGCGGTTATCGTCCCGGCTGAGCGCCTGTCCTTTTCCATGAAGCCGATGATGTCGGAGCGCATCTGGTTGAAGGCGACGGTAAGAGTGCTTATCTCGTCGCTCCCCGCCACCTCCATCGGCTCTCCCCACTGCCCCTGCCCTATGGCAAGGACTCTCCCCTTCAGGGCGTCGAGCCTTTTGGTCATGCGCTTGCCCCAGGCAAGGACAAAAAAGCCGGATACGATGAGGACGGGTATAGTGATGAGGGCGGCCAGAAGGACCTCGGAGAGGGCCTTCCTGTTGATATGCGCCGACGAGAAACTCACAACGAGCGCGCCTATCGTCTTGCCCCTGGCCTGCAGAAGGCTCACGACCGAGTACGCGCCCCCATTCGAGTCGATTACCGACGAAAGGCTCTCAGGCTTCCTTTCAAGTAGGAGGGCCGGCACAGCGTATCTCTTGCCGTACTCTTCAGGCTTCGAGTGGGCCGCTATCCTGCCGTCAGGCCTTATGACGTAGAGCTCGGTTATATGGAGCTGCTCTTTGCTCTGGAGCTCGTGGACGAGCGCGTCGAGGAGCACGTCGTCTCCGGCGTCCATGGACTGCGAGAACGCGAGGGCCGACGCCTGTATCATCTCTTCAGACTGGCGCACCGCGTCATTGTAAGCACGGTCCTTGTTCAAAAAGTAGAGGGTAAGGGATATGAGTAGAGCGGCGATTGATATGGAAAGAAATACCGAGATCGCGAGCTGCTGCCTTACTCCCAGCTTTTCCTTGTCCATTTTCCCTCGCGTTAAACAGGTTTCCATTATTTTTCACATATTTATAAGCCTTCTGTCAAGCAGACAGACTCTCCCCCGGGATATCGTTTGAATTCGGCCGGTCGATATGACATTATCTGCGTTGAATATAAAGGCCTGAATGCTCTGGCGCCGTTCACAGGCAGGGCTTTTTAGGATAAAATCATAGCAATCAGCAATAAGGGGGTTTCCTCATGAAAAGGCTTATATTCGTGCTCCCGGCGCTCTTTTTAGCGCTCAGCGGCTGCGCCACAGTGCCGTACACCGACCGCCAGCAGATAATGATGGTCTCTGCTGAAGAGGAATCACAGCTTGGCGCGACACTGTTCACAGACGTGAAGAAGAGCTCCAAGGTAAGCACGGACGCCACCATGAACTCGATGGTCTCATCCGTCGGCAGGAGGATCGCGGCGGCGGCAGACAGGCCCGAGTATAAATGGGAGTTCGTGGTCGTTGAGGACAAGACCGTCAACGCGTTCGCCCTGCCCGGCGGCAAAGTCGCATTCCACACCGGCATAATGCCGATATGCCAGGACGAATCAGGCGTCGCCGCGGTCATGGGCCACGAGGTCGCCCATGTGCTCGCCAGACACGGCTCCGAAAGGATGTCCCAGCAGCAGGCGCTCTCAATCGGGTCTGTCGCGCTGATGGCCGCGGTCTCAGGCTCGAGCCCGGTCGTAAAGGAGGGCGTGATGCAGGCGTACGGCGTCGGAGCGCAGGTCGGCGTGCTCCTTCCTTACAGCAGGAGCCACGAGCTCGAAGCCGACAGGATCGGGATGATACTCATGGCAAAGGCAGGCTACGACCCGAGGCACGCGGTCTCTTTCTGGGAAAGGATGCTCGCCAACAAGAACGGCTCGTCCTCCCTGTCGTTCCTCTCGACCCACCCGAGCGACCAGAAGAGGATCGACGAGCTCAAGGGCTTTCTGCCAGAGGCGCTCAAATACTACAAAGGCAGATGACAGGAGAGCCTGTTGAATCAACCTGTTCGTCCATATTGATTTATGTCATTTTATTCAGGGCTGATACAGTAGAGAATAGCGCTGTGGACAATTGGCGCGGACATCGAGGCCGCGTCTGAAACGCTTGAAAAAAATCAGGAGGCACGCGCGATAGATGTCTAAGATACTCGACGTAAGGGCAATGGCGCCCAAAGACAGGCACTCAACGATATTCGAGACATTCAGGAACCTGGAGCCGGGCGGCTCTTTCGTGCTCGTGAACGACCACGAACCAAAGCCGCTTCTCTACCAGTTCCAGGCCGAGCACGACGGGGAGTTCGACTGGTGGACTCTGGAGCAGGGGCCCCAGGTCTGGCGCGTCAGCATAGTCAAGCGGGCTGAGAAGTGGCACAACAGGACAGTGACCGACTATCTGCAGACAGACCACAGGAGGCTTGACGCCATAATGGAGGAATTCCAGAGGGCCCTCAAGGAAGACAGGTGGGATGAGGCGTCAAGCGGCTTCAATGAATTCGTCCTGGGGCTCAGAAGGCACATACGCGTCGAGGAAGAGATCCTCTTCCCCGTATTCGAGGAGAAGACCGGCATGACAGACGCAGGCCCGACCTTTGTCATGAAGATGGAGCACAAGGAGATAAACGAGCTTCTCGACAGGATCCTCTCTTCGACCGGCAAGCACGACTTCAACGCGGCCTCGGAAGCAACCGGCATACTCATCGGCATACTCACCGACCACAACATGAAGGAAGAGCACATCCTGTACCCTGAGTCAGACGCCTTTATCACCGATCCGGAACGGGCGCAGATAATAAAGAAGGCGCAGGCCGCCTGAAGAGCCTTTTCAGCCTTTGACACAAAAGCCCCGGCAAACTCTCTGCCGGGGCTTTTCACATTCATGAGCAGACTGCCACTGCCCGCATCCCTCCGAAAAAATACATACAAAAGCCTCACCAAACAGAACCCTTTGACAACAAGGTGGTTTTGCTATAATTTGCCTTTCTATGGAAGAAAAAACTCTCAGCGCGGGAGAGGCTCTGCATAAGACCTTCACGGCGCTCTCAGGCGCGCTTATCCCTTACGCGAGGGACGAAGCTGAATTCATCCTCATGCATGTCCTCAAATGCAGGAGGCACGAGCTCTTCATAAACGCGAAGCGGCCCCTCACGCCTGAAGAGGCGGCCTGTCTGGAAGAAGCGACAGCGAGGAGGCTCCTTCGCGAGCCTGCCCAGTACATCTTCGGAGAGGCCGAGTTCATGGGGCGCGCCTTCAAGGTGAGCCGCGGCGTCCTCATACCGAGGCCTGAAACAGAGCTCCTTGTCGAAGAAGCGATAAAAGAGGCCCCCTCCTTCGGCCCAGGCGACCTGACGATAATAGACCTTTGCACTGGAAGCGGCTGCATAGCAGTATCGACCGCCCTCGAAATAAAAAACTCGCACGTCTACGCAACCGACATCTCGGATAAGGCCCTTATCATAGCGAAAGAGAACGCCGGAAGGCTATCAGCCGCCGGAAAAATAACATTCCTCCCTGGCGACCTCTTTGGCCCTGTTCCCGCGGAGCTCAAGGCAAAGACGCACATGGTCCTGACCAACCCCCCGTACATAACCGAAAAGGACATGGCTGCGCTCGCCCCAGAGGTAGCTGACTTTGAGCCAAAGGAGGCTCTTTACGGCGGCGTGGACGGCCTCGACATAATCAGGCGGATACTGGATTCGGCGCATGAGTACCTCGCCGCTGGCGGCCTTCTCCTCATGGAAATAGGCTATGACCAGTCAAAGGCTGTCCTCGAGCTCGCTGAGAGTTCTGGCGAATATGAAAAGATTGAAATACTAAAAGATTACGGAGGGATAGGAAGAATACTTAAAGCCCGCTCAAAACAAAGACCCCACCCCTGAAAGCGCGACAGAGACCAACAGAGAAGGCCTCAGATATAAAAACAAGACTGCGCGCGGCCTCTAAAAAAAAGCCCCTGCTGCCAATCAACAGAAATCTCAGATTTTTTTAGGGTAGAAAAAGAATAGCATCGCCGCAGGCAACAGGAAGCTGCCAGCGTTTACGCGTTGATGAGGAA
Source organism: Deltaproteobacteria bacterium (assembly GCA_020846435.1). GTDB lineage: Bacteria > Desulfobacterota > GWC2-55-46 > GWC2-55-46 > GWC2-55-46 > GWA2-54-12. Next base: position 762 of record JADLDY010000034.1, on the reverse strand, counting down.
AAGCCTTTGAGAGGCCTTTTTACAACCGCCCTGCCCGAGGCCTTTACTTCTGAGGAGCCTGGTTAAGCATCTTCTCGCCGAGAAGGACGATATTCGCGGCCTCAGAGAGGCTCTTGTTCTGCTGGACCATGAAGGACTGGAGCATGGCTGACGCCTCCTGCTCGCTTACGCCCTTTGATCTGATGAGCACGCCCTTTGCCTTTTCAATAAGCTGGCGCTCCCTCAGTTCGTTCTTCAGGCTCTCCAATTCGCCGGTAAGCTCGATGATAGGCTTGCAGAGAGAATCACAGGTACTCTGGTTTGAAGGCTCGTCGATCATTTCATCACCCTTTTTCACTGGGACTTTTGTCATAAAAACCCCATCTGCACCCATGGCCCGGCCCTGGCCAGCCTGACGCGTCCGCGTAAAGCCCAGGGAAGGAGAAGAACCGTACTCATAAAGACGCGGGCCGGAGAAACTCCGGCCCGCGGTCTTCATGTCTGTTGCCAAGTCAAGCCAGAAGCGGCTTACTTGTTGTGGCAGGTTCTGCAGAGGCCGGAACCGGAGTTACCGCCGACCCTTCTGAGGAACAGACCGTTGTTCTCAGGCTCCTGAAGAGCGGTATCGGCTTCGTAGGTGTAATCGACTTCGTTAAAGGACTTGTTGTTGAAGTGGGGGTCGTGGCAGCTGGAGCACTCGACCTTGCCGTCCCTGAGGAGGTCAGCGATGGTCGCGGTGGCATCAACATAGCCCTTGACGGCCCAGAGGTTCTTGGTCATGTT
>JADLDY010000033.1 GCA_020846435.1 Deltaproteobacteria bacterium | reverse complement strand
GCTTCCGGCGAAATTCACGCTCGGAAGGAGAGGCTTCACCCTCTGGAAGCCCTGCCAGAGAGCTATGCCAGCGCCGTGATAGACGCCCCAGACGAGATACCTGAAAGAGAGTTCGTGCCACACGCCGAGGACGAGCATCGAGGCGATAACAGCTGCCCAGGGCCGCCTGCCCACGGAAAGAACCAGCTTGTAGATGTAATCCCTGCACCAGTCAGACAGGGAGATGTGCCACCTGCGCCAGAAATCGCCGATGTTGGTGGCGAGGAACGGGTAATTGAAGTTCTCGGCTATCCTGAAGCCCAGGAGCATGGCAAAGCCTACCGCGATGTCAGAGTACCCGGAGAACTGGAAGTACAGATTGAGCCCCCACCTTACGCATTCAAGGTACGCGGCGAGCACCTCGTGGCTCCCTGAGAGCGACTCCACGCGAAGGCGAAGTATGTGCGAGACCTCGTAGTTGGCGAGCACCACGATCTTTACGGCCCCGTACAGGAGCCTCTCCAGCCCCTTTGAAAAAAGCTCCGAATCAAACCTGTAACGCGAAAGGTTCCTGTGGAATTCCTGGAACCTGTTTATGGGACCTGTCACGAGCGTCGGCAGAAAGAACATGTAGCTCAGGAACTGCGCAAATGTATGAGCAGGCAGAGAGCGCTTCATTGAATCGAATGTGTAATGGAGGGCGCGCAGAGTATAGTAGCCGAACCCTGTTGGCACAAGCGGGCCGCCAAGGGAGATGCCCGACTTGAACCAGACGAAAACGGCCGCGACACCCCCCGCGGCAAAAAGCGCCCCTGCCATTGACTGGCGATTGTATCTGACCGGGACATAGGCCAGAAGCGTGAAGACGGCGAGCACAACGAACGACACCGGCGAGAGGACAAGGAGAAAAAGGGCCGTTGACGCTGACACCAGGTAATGGCGAATGGCGCGCGGAGCGGCCCAGTAGAGGGCAACAGTCGCGGCTACCCACGCGAGGCAGAGGGCTGAGACCGGGTTCATATCCTGTCCGCCGCCCCTTTCAGCACTTCTATAAGCCAGAGCGAGAACTCAAGGCGCCCTTCCCCGTTCAGGTGCACGAAGTCCGAATAGGACGCAGCCCCTGTCCTGCTCGGGAATTCGATCGACTCCACGCCGTAGTCCTCTTCAAGCCTCTCTCTGAGCTCTCTCTCTTCAGGTCCGGGTGGCCCAATGAGCTTTTCGAACTCAGGGTGCCTCGGTATGCCGACCAGCACGACCCGTATGCCCCTTTTGGCCGCCTCGCTGAAAAAAGGGGCCAACTCACTGATACCTATGGGCGACCTCTCCTTCCAGTGGATGATAAGCGAGGCGAGCGACGGGGCCCGGTTGCCCAGCAGCGGACGCTCGAACGCTTCCTCAGTATGCGCCTCTTGAGGCTCAGGGAGCGTAAATCTTCCGGCCTTGAGGCTCTTCATGAGCATGGCCTTGAGAAACTCCGCGTACTTTCTCGCGAACGCGTTCCTGACCCTGTGTATGTCATGGAAAACGCTGCTGGCCTCTAAAAGGATGATGTCAGGGGCCGCAGAGCATATGCTGTCCAGAAGCGGCATGAAGTCCTTGACGCTTCCGGCCGGACGGGTAAGGCGCATGAATTCGAGCCTTTCGAGCCCGTGCCTGAAAGCCAGCGCCTCCATGTCCTTGTCCATGAAGACAGCCTTGCCCATGACCGAACTGCCGATGGCGATGACCCTCAGGGACTGCCTCTGGCCGCTCTCACGCTTACCAAATGAGGCGAGCCTTAGGACCGAGGCATCGTAAAGCGTCCTTTCAGCCACTCTATACCGGTTGAACGCAGAAAGGCTTGACAGAAAAAGGGCGGCCGAGAAGGCCGCCACGATAAGCCATACGGCAACAGGAGGAGAAGACAGGCGGCCTTTCTCAGGCAGGTAGCTTCTCACGCACTATCCTTTCGGCCTCGCCTATTGAATCTATCTTTATTATGTCAGCCGGGGCAAGGGTCACGCCGAAGGCCTCCTCGAGGGCGACGATGAACTGAAGGTGGGCAAGGGAATCCCATCCGGCCACATCGGCCGGGGTCGAAAACTCGGACAGCTCGGAGGCGGATGTCCTGAAGGTCTCCGCGGCGGCTGACAATACCCTCTCACGCACTCCGCCGTCAGCCTTCTTCTCGGCGGAACTCGCCTCAATGGCCATCTTTCTGGCCGTATCGAGGGTGACCTTGCCGGAACGTCCCTTCGGGAGCTCAGGGAATATGTACACCCGCTGCGGCACCTTGTAGTGGGCGAGCCTCTCTCGGCACCACTGCGCAAGCTCGGCAGGGCCGGTACAAGAGCCAGACGCGAGCGCTACGCACGAGACAACGACCTCTCCGAAGACAGGGTCCTCCAAGCCGAAGGTGACCGCTTCCGCTACAGCCGGGTTCTCCACGAGGATATCCGTCACCTCCTCTGGCTGGATATTGAGCCCGCCTGATATGATGATGTTCTTCTTCCTGCCTGCTATGGTAAAAAAACCGTCCCTGTCCCTGACAGCCAGATCTCCTGTATGGAGCCAGCCGCCTCTGAGCGCCTCCCCGGTCGCCTCGTCGTCCTCGAAGTAGCCTGTCATGAGATTCGGGCCCCTCAGGAGGAGCTCACCAGGCTCGAAGTCAGTGGCGATGGAGCCGTCTTCTAAGGCTATCGCCGCCTCGCAGTCAACCGGCTTTCCGACGGTGCCCACGCGGTGGTCAGAGTCCCCGGGGCCGCTGAAAAGACCCCCTGCCACGGTCTCAGTCAGCCCGTAGATATTCGAGACCCTGACACTGAACTTTTTTTCAAAGCCCTCCCATAGCCCCTTCTCAAGGTACCCGGCGGTAGAGATGACGGCTTTCAGGTCGCCGGTCGAAAAACTGTCTTCGCGGCCTGACCCGAGCCTGCTGATTATCGCAAGGATCGACGGGACGGCTATGAAATGCGTTATCCGTTCCCTGTAAATGGCGTCAAGAAGGTCTGTGAGGCGCTGCAGGCTGAAATCGAACGGCCTGTAAACAGCGGCACGGTTATAGAGGGCGGACAACGGCCCCTGGATGATGCCGTCCGCGTGGCTAAGTGGCAGGACATTCAATATCCTTGAAGTCTCATCTATGCCGAACTGTCTGGAGAGCGTTCCAAGATGAGAGAAAAGCGCCCTGTGGCTTATCCTGACGCCCTTGGGCTTCGAGGTCGTCCCTGAGGTGAACATTATGTAGGCATCTGAATTGTCATCTATCTCTTGCGGAGGGTCGATGGGCTCGACGCCTTCAAGGGAGGCCGGGAGCTCGCCGCCGCCCTTTTTAAGGAGCCTGCCAAGCATGCCTGCCTTTGTGGCGGCCTTGCCCAGGCCGAACACATGGGGGACGCTCTCTACCCAGCCCCTTTTATCCGGGTCAACGAAAGCGGCCGCGGCAGAGGCCGCCGATACAAGCGCCCTCGCCTCGCGCTCCGGGAGACGCGAATCAAGCATTACAGCGGCGACCCCGCAGCGCAGGCAGCCGAGGAACGCGGCCACAGCCTCGATATTGTCCTCGCTTGAGACGATCGCCCTGTCGCCTGCTGAGACGCCGTTTATTTCAAGTAGCGCGGCGATCCTTCCAACGCGCTCGATAAGGCCCCCATAGGTGAGAGTCCCGCCGGATGCTGCAAGCAGCGGCTTGCCCGGCTTTACGGCCTTCGCGGCCTCGAACACCGATACGATCTCGCTTTTCAAAGAAGAGCCTCCCGCAGTTTTCTTCTGAGTATCTTCCCGTTGGTGCAGCGCGGGAGCGCGTCAACGAACCTGAATATCGTGGGGGTCCTGTACAGGCCGAGACAGGCGAGGACGCTCCTTTTGAGCTCTGATTCAAGCGTGTTTTTGTCCACGCCATCCCTCGAGACAACAAAGGCCGCCGCCCCGGGCCGTCCGTCATCGCCCACAAAGCCGCAGACCGCCGCCTCAAGCACAAGGCCGGTGCGCTCCAAGGCCCTTTCGATCTCATACGGATAGGTAAGCTCGCCCCTCAAATCCTTGAAAGCGTCATCGACCCGGCCGAGGAGCTCTATGGACCCGTCAGGCCTCCTGAAGCACAAATCCCTCGTCCTGTACCATCCGTCGATAAATGCCTTCTCAGTCGCATCCGGGTCCAGATGGTAGCGGCTCATGAGGTTTCCCGACCTGATGAGAAGCTCTCCCGGCTCACCACCGGCCGCATCAATGCCGTCCTCGCCTATTATGCGGGCCTCAGCTCCGATCGGCACACCGATAGCGCCACGATAAACCTCCTGCATGCCAGGAGGGACCCCGACGCAAAGGCCGGCCGTCTCTGTAAGGCCGTAGTAGTCGAGTACGGGCCTGTCATAGAGCGTCTCGAACGCCCTTGAAACAGCGTCAGGAAGGGGCGTCCCGGCGCTCATGACAAACCTGAGACGCCTCGTGAACCCCG
>JADLDY010000032.1 GCA_020846435.1 Deltaproteobacteria bacterium | reverse complement strand
GTCTATAACCAGGCAGACCATTCATTCGAGTTCAGGCCCGGCCCGCTCTTCGCCAACATAGTCCTCGCTGACGAGATAAACAGGGCCACGCCAAAGACCCAGAGCGCTCTTCTGGAGGCCATGAACGACAGGCAGGTCTCGATAGACAAGAGAACGCACGATCTGCCCAGCCCGTTCATGCTGCTTGCCACCCAGAACCCGCTGGAGTTCTCAGGCACCTTTCCTTTGCCTGAATCCCAGCTCGACAGGTTCACCATGTGCCTGAAGATGGGCTACCCTGACATCGATGACGAGCGGATGATAATCCAGTCGCTCAACACCCCGGATGCGATGGCCTCTCTCGGCCCGGTCCTCTCGACCGCCGACGTCGAATCCCTCCAGTCGCTTGCCGGGAAAGTGCGGGTAGACGAAGACCTCGTCAGCTACATACTCGCCATCTCAAGGGCCACGAGGAACAACAGCGCAATAAGGCTCGGCGTGAGCCCGAGGGCTACCATGACCCTTTACAGGGCGGCCCAGGCGTTTGCCCTCACCTCCGGCAGGGACTACTGCATACCGGACGACATCAAGAGCCTCTCATACCCGGTATTCGCCCACAGGATAGTGGCGGCCTCCCGGTCGATCGAGCACGGGATGGACGCATCCAGGGCCCTTCTGGAAGAGGTGCTCTCCAAGATAGAAGTACCGGTATAAAAAAATGAGTCTCAGGCCGGCTATATCCGCGCCTTTGCCCTGGCTCACGATGCTCGCAGGAAGGCTCCTTAAAGGCGGGCAGGATGTGAACGGAAAAAAGCGCGGCAAGATGAAGTTCCCGCGCTCCCTTTCAGTCACGAAGGAGGGCAAGTGGTACATCGGCATACTCCTCATCATCGGGGTAGGCGCCATAAACACCGGCAACAACCTCATTTACCTCGTCGTCGCAACCCTCCTTTCGCTCATCATCATCTCCGGCATATTGTCTGAATCGACCCTGCGCGGCGTCAAAGTCGAACGCCGTCTGCCTCAAATCGCTTTCAAGGGCTCGCCGGCAAGGGCCACTTTGAGGATCTCCAACACAAAAAAGCGCGTACCTTCGTATTCTTTCCTGGCTGTTGAGATGGATTCATCAGGGACAAGCGCGTATGTCCTCAAGCTCGGGCCCGGTGAGGCCGCGGACATACCGGTTGAATACACATTCCAGAGGCGCGGGCTCACCACCCTCACCGGAGTGAGGATAACGACGAGATTCCCTTTCGGCCTTTTCACCAAGGGCAAAAAAGAATTCGTCAGGGATGAGATCCTCGTCCTGCCGTCAGTGCAAGACGGCGCCCTCGGCCCAGAGGAAGAGACGAATGGAGCGCATGGCGAGCTCTCCCGGTCTGTAAAAGGCTCTGGCGGCGGGCTCTACGGACTGCGCGAATACTCTCTCGCGGATGACGCGCGCCACATACACTGGAAGTCTGCGGCCCGGGCCCAAAAGCTCCTCTTGAAAGAGTTTGAAAGCGAAAGCATGGCGAAAGCCGTCGTTGTCTTTGAGAACAGAGGGCCGTCAAACGAGCTCTTCGAAGAGCTCGTCGACAGGGCGGCCGGGACAATAAACGCGTACATTGAAAAAGGCTTCTCAGTCGGGCTCAAAACTCTCTCAACAGAGATAGCTCCGGCATCAGGGCGCGCCCATCTCATGAGGCTCCTTAGCGAGCTCGCGCTCATAAGCCCGGCGGCTCAAGAGGGCAGCCCATCTGTCAAAGTGGTGCGCTTATGACAGCGCAGGTCCTCAGCCTCACCTCCTTCATGGCCTTCCTCGGCCTATGGGCCGCGTCGATCGCCTCTGACTTAAGTCCCCTCTTCATCGCGGCCATTGGCGTCTCTTACGGCGCAGGCCTGTACTTAAGCTTCAGGAACAGGCTCCGAGTGCCGGACTTCGCGTGGAACATCGCGGCCGTTGTCGTCTTCGCTTTTTTCATCGCGGACTATCTATCATTTTCAAGGGAGATAATCACCGCCGGGTCAAGGCTCCTCGCGGTCCTCCTCGCGTTAAAACTTTTCGGCCTGAAAAAGGGCAGAGACTATCTCTTCACCTACGCCCTCGTTTTCTTCCAGATACTCGCCGCCGCGGTCTCGACCGTAAGCTTCTCTTTCTTCGTCATGCTCGGCATCTATGTTATTGCCTCCATCTGGGCCATGATACTCTTCAGCGTCGAGCGTGACATGACGGATGCCTCATACGAAAAAAAGAGAGTCTCCGGACTCTTCGGGCCGCGTTTTTTTGTTGTGATCGCGGCCATATCAGCCGTGAGCCTCGTGATGACGCTGGCCCTGTTTTTCACGATACCGAGGGTCGGCATCGGAGTCTTCCAGAGAAAGGCGCTAAACACGGTCAAGACCACCGGCTTTTCAGACACGGTAGACCTCGGCTCCCTCGGCCCTGTAAAAGAGGACTCGACAATAGTCATGCGCGCCGAGTTCCCCGGCGGCAGGCCTGAGAGGACAGTCTATTTCAAGGGCGCGACTCTCGATGAGTACGACGGCAGGACATGGAAAAGGGTGCGCTCCCCGAGCT
>JADLDY010000031.1 GCA_020846435.1 Deltaproteobacteria bacterium | reverse complement strand
CTGAAAATCCCCGTGTCGGGGGTTCAACTCCCTCCCTGGCCACCACTAAAATCAAGGGGCCGGGCTGAAAAAGCCTGGCCTTTTTTTTATTTCGGCTCATGGCGTCAGGCCGGCGGCTTCCCCTCCCTTGCCAATCCCCCCGCTTTTGTGATAGAAATATCAGACAGCCACAAGGCAAAACAATAACGGAGGGTTTTCCAATGTCAGAGTTGACGATAGACATCACCTGCCCGGTCTGCACGACGGTTTTCAAGAAAAAGGCCAGGGACTTGAAAGACGGCACGACCATCCAGTGCCCCAAGTGCGGCGAGAAGACGACCATCAAGGGCGACATGTTCACGGACATGGTCACCAACCTGGAGAAGGCCAAAGAAAAGACCGGCAACGCCTGAGAAACAAAGGGCCCCGGGAGTAAAACTCCCGGGGCCCTTGAGATTTCGCGCGCACCTGACCTGGCGCCTGGCGCTTCCCTATCATTCTTACATCTATCAAGACCCTCCGCCATAGAGAAAATAATTTTGACAGCAGAAAACATCCCTGTCCGCGCGGGGGGACCGGCCGCCAAAGCAATCAAGCAGCCTCTGACATTCATCAAATCACCCACTGCCTGGCCGCAAAACAAAAAGGCCGCCTTTTCAGGCGGCCTTTTTCAGTTCCTTGCTGCTCTCAGATATTACTTGTGGGGCTCGGCAGCCGGGGCCGCTTCAGGGGCAGCAGCGGGAGCCGCTTCAGTGGTGGCAGCCGGGGCAGCCTGCTCGACCGGGGCCGGAGCCGGGGCCGGGGCTTCCTGCTTCTTGCAGGCCACGAGAGTCGAAAGACCAAAGAGAGCTACGAGCATAGCGAATCCGAACTTCTTCATTTTTTACATCCTCCTGTTTTGTGTTACGCGTTTTTTTGTATTACAAGACTTCAAACAAAACTCAACCGGTTTTTCAAACCCCCCTGAAAGGATAGATCAGCCTCCTTTCCAAGGGCACTTCTCCTGTCTTTGTACGCCCGTGCTGGCTCATACCTTCCCTTCGAACATCCCTCGCGAAGACGCCGGGATTTAAAAAAGTTCTGAAAAAATAGCCTCCCACGGACCTGAGTTGTCAGACTGCGGGTTCTCGAAACCCGGCGACCAGGCGCGATGAAGGCTCAATTCATTTCAGGAGTTTAATGGCAACGGCTTACAACAACAATTCTTTTGGAACCAGTTTTCAATCCCTCCGGAGGGCCAGAAGCAACGGCGCCCGGCACCAAGACAGCACTTATTACCGCGATAGATGATATAAGTTCAATAATCTAATCGATTTCCACCTGCTTGTAAACAAATTTTTTCAGGCCGGAAAAAAATTCTTTCCGGAGAGGGCGCGGGCTTACTCGACCACGATCGTCACCTCTGACGAAAACAGGATGCGCCCGGACGGCCTCTGGAAAAATGACGAGGCCGAGGCGTTCTCCGTGCCATAGAGGAATGCCGCCGCCATCTTGTAGGTGCCGGGCGCTGACGGCGCCTTCACCCTGTAAGTAACGGTCCCCTCAGGGAAGAGCTTTTTTTCGAGGTCGAACTTCTGGTCGAATATTGTTATGAAGTTGAGGTTTTTTGCCGCGCCTTCGGCCCTTTTGTCGAGCCAGACGCTCTGAGTCTTCCCGTCCTGCCCCCTGACCTCAGGGGCCCCGGCGATAAGCCAGCCGTTCGAAGAGACCGGCCTTGCCTGGAACCTGGACGCGCCGTCAACGAGCATCACGCAGATGACCGGGCCGTTCCCTCCCCTCGCTTTGACAGTTACGGTCGCCTCCTGCCCAGCCTTGAGCTTCTCAGGGACCGAGAGAGTGACCGACGAGTTGGCGTCTATCAGCTTGGCCTTCCTTATCAGCTCCTCTTTTTCCTCGTTTGCAAGCTCCATGTACGGAGAAGGCGGAGAAGGCATGCGCACGAGCCCGTAGTGCTTTATCTCGGCCACCTCGCGTCTGGCCATGTCCGAGGGGAGCTCTGGCATGTACTCGGCCCTCACAACGGAATGGCATGAGGCGCAAAACGGCCCGGTGTCGGTCACGTACTGCTGTGTGCCGTTAGGGTAGGCAAAGGCCACAACCGGGGCAAGCATGAACAGAAGAAGACCTGCCGCTCTTTTCATATCCGCACCTCCAGCGCGATGGTTGAAAAAACTTCCGCATAAAAACATGACCGGGATATCTGTGACTCTACCCAATGAGGCAGCACGTGTCAAGCCGTCCGCCTTGACTACCGGTGAAAAATGAAGAATAGTTACTCTCTGAGGCCACCGGCCCGGCCCCATATGGGATATACTCGTGATAAATACCGGCAAAACAATGCCATCTGACAAAAGCGGAAAAAAAGAACAGGACATGGACTCCGGCAAGGGTCGCCCGTCAACCCCCGGTTCCCCGGCCAGGCTCCTCGCGATACTCGCGCTCTCGGTCTTTTCAGCCGAGTTAGGCGTCATGGTGGCGCTTTATTTTCTCAAGGACACGCTCCACCCGCTGGCCATAATCCTTATCGACGCGCCCCTTCTTGTACTCATCCTCTCCCCTGTCCTCTATTTTTTCCTTTTCAGGCCGCTCATGGCCATTGTCGAAGAACGCAGGCAGGCCGAACTTGCCATGCTGCGCGCGAACAACAAGCTGAGGAAGTATCTCGACGTGGCCGGCGTCATGGTAGTCGCCCTCGACAGTGAAGGCCGGGTCGAGCTCATAAACCGCAAGGGCGCCGAGGTGCTCGGCTACCGCGAAAGCGAGATACTCGGGAAAAACTGGTTCGCGTCCTTTCTCCCTGAGCGGGTAAGGGGCGAAACCGGCATGATCTTCTCGATGCTCATGACCAGCTCTGGGGGCTCTGAGGACTCCGATGGCTACTATGAAAACCCCGTCCTCACACGCGGGGGCGGCGAGAGGACCATACTCTGGCACAACTCTGTCCTCAAGGAGGGAGGCCGCGCCATCGGCACTTTGAGCTCGGGAGAGGACATAACTGAAAGGAAGGTCACGGAAAAGGCTCTCAAGGAGAGCGAGGCCAGATACCGCCTCGTGCACAACACGGCCTTCGACGGCATCATCATCGCCGACTTCCATGACCGGATAATCGACTGCAACGAGAGCGCCGCCCGTATATTCGGCTTTTCCAGAGACGAGCTCATCGGACAGCCTGTTGTCATCGTGCTGCCGGAAAAATACCGCGAGGCCCACGCCAGGGGGCTCAAAAGGTTCCTCGAGACCGGCGAGAGCAGGATACAGGGGCAGATAGCCGAGTACGAGGGGCTCCGGAAATCCGGAGAGGTCTTCCCGCTCGAGCTCGCTCTCAACAACTTCACCCTGGGCGGCACGGTCCACTTCACCGCCATGATACGGGACATAACCGACCGCAAGAGGTCCGAGCGCGAACGCGAGCTCATACAGGCGCGCCTCAGCCAGTCGCAGAAGATGGAGGCAATAGGCCGCTTCGCAGGCGGCATAGCCCACGACTTCAACAACATACTGACAGCGATAAAGGGCAACGCCGAGCTCGGCATAGAGGAGATCGACAGAAATAACCCGATTTACTCGAGGCTCGACGGCATCATAACCTCTGTCTCGCTGGCCTCCCGGCTCACCAGGCAGCTCCTGCTCTTCAGCCGGGGGCAGCCTTTCGAACTCGTCCCGCTCGACATAAACAGGGTCGTCGGCGATCTGCTCCTCATGATAAGCCGCCTCATCGGAGAAGAGATAACCGTCACGGCGGACCTTTCGCCCGACGTCTGGACGATAGAGGCGGACGAAGGCAACATCGAGCAGGTCATAATGAACCTCGCCGTGAACGCGAGGGACGCCATGCCCTCAGGCGGCAGCCTCACCATAAAGACCGGCAACGCCGTCATCGACGCGAAAAAAGCCGCCTCGATGCCGGACGCGAGGGCCGGCGACGCCGTGCGCCTGAGCGTCACCGACACAGGGGTGGGCATGAGCCGTGAGCTCATCTCGCGCATATTCGAGCCTTTTTTCACGACCAAGGAAGCTGGCAAGGGCACAGGCTTCGGGCTCGCCGTGGTTTACAGCATCGTAAAGCAGCACAACGGCTGGATAACCGTCGAGAGCGAAGAAGGCCGCGGCGCGACCTTCAACATATACTTCCCGGCCATGGCTGAAAAAAATGAAAGCGCGGCCGCGGGCTGACACCCTCTTTTTTTCAAGGCGCCCCGGCAAAAAGATATTGTTTTTTCCGTCCTCCGGGTTGAAAATGATAGGCTCGGGCCGACGCTGTCCGTCAGGGGCATTCGAGGCAGATATTCCTTCCAGGGAGAGAGCATGGAGGAGAAAAGAAAGCTCAGGCGCAGGTACCTGCTCGCCGGGGTGAAGGTCAGGCATTCGGAGTCGGAGGCGTGGATAGACGCCGTGATACTCAACATAAACAGGGGCGGCATCGGCCTTTACGCCTCTGAGCCTCTCAGAAACCACGGAAAAGTCTCTGTCATGATAACCTGCATGGACGGAGAAAAACCGGTCGAAACGGAACAGGTGCCAGGGGTTGTGCGCTGGGTCCAGAGCGTGGGGGCAAGGTTCGGGGCAGGGATAATGTTCGTGACAAAGGTGAACAGCAGGACTTTTCCGATACTATCCAGATGCCTTGAGTACGCGATGAGAAACAAGTAAGCGTCCGGCTACGCCTTGTGCATACTCGGGCCTGAGAGCCAGCCGCTCTCGGATGAGCTGAAGTGCCTGTTCTTGCCTATTATCACATGGTCAACGACCACGAGGTCCACGGCCCCGGCCGCGCTCTCAAGGGTCCTCGCAAGCTGCCTGTCCATGCCTGAGGGGGTAGCGTCCCCGCTCGGGTGGTTGTGCACGAATATGACCCCCGCGGCCTTGTGCATGAAAGCCCTCTCTATGGCCTTCCTCGGGTATACGACAGTCTGGTTTATGGTGCCTTCGTGCAGGACGTCGACCGAGAGCACCTCGTTCTTCGAGTTCAGATATATGGCCAGAAACTTCTCTATCCTCTCGCCGGAGAGCGTCAGGTTCAGGTAATCAAGGACCCGCTTTTTATCCCTCACCGCGTCAGAACCCATCATCCGCTCTTTAAGGTAGACTCCTGCCGCGTCCTTAGCGAGCTTCAGGAAGGCCGCGCCCCTCTCGTCAAGAGAGCCCGTTGCACGGAGCTCCTCATGGCTCGCGTCAAGCACGCCACGGAGCCCCTTGAACTTCTTCATCAGAGAGCTTGAGACCTCAGGCAGCTCTTTTTCCCTTACCGCGTAGGACAAAAGCCGCTCGAGCGCCTCGAGAGGCTTGAGCCCCCTTGAAGGCGGCAGATAGCCCTTTTCTGAGAGAGAGCGCCCTCTGCTCCCGTCTCCCCTGCCAACGCCGTTTTCCATGCCACCCCCCGCCGGATTAAACTTTTTCGCTGTAACGGCGATTGTATTACATGGCGGCGCAAGAAACCCCTGTACCAAAGTACAGTAAGCAAAACCTTTTATTTTAAGCTATTTACAAGACTTTTTAAACTGCAATCCCTGCCAGTTACATCCACTGCCCCTTACCTGTTAAAAAGCAGGCAAAAGGAGGTGCTGGCATGGAACTGATATTCCAAGAGGAAAACTACCTGGTCAAGACCATCTCCGCCCCGGAGGAAATAAACTCCGCGCTGAAATTGAGGCACGACGTTTTCCGGGACGAGCTCCGGTGGGTGCCGCCGTCGCCGGACGGACTGGACAGGGACGCCTACGACGACTTCGCTGAAGCCATCGGCGTCTTCGAGCTCACAGGAGAGCTCGTGGGGCACGTGCGCCTCATCCGGGCGCCCCTGCCGTACATGATCGAAAAAGAGTTCTCCTGCCTCCTGCCAGCCGGGGGGCTGCGCAAGGTCGAAGGCATGTCAGAGTCTACGAGGATATGCGTCAGGAAGGAGCGGCGCAAGGACACGGTCGCTTCATTGAGCCTCGCGCACCTTCTCTACAAGGCCATATACCACTGGTCACTGCAGAACGACTCGCGCTACCTTGTCACCATCATCGAGCAGAGGTACTTCATCTACCTCAAGAGGTTCTTTCCGTTCGTGCCCCTGGCAGACTTCAAGCCTCTCGGCGAAGGGGTGATGTCAGGGATAGCGCTCCTTGACTGGCGTGAGTTCGAAGAGTCCGCGGCCGCGAAAAGGCCGGGCTTCCTCGAGTGGATGTCTAATCGAGGCGGCCTTGTTCCATCAGGATCGCGACTGCATGGGCCTTGTTGACGGCCTCGAGCTTCCTCTCGATGTTCTGGACGTGGAACTTCACGGTCCGCTCGCTTATGTTGAGTATCATGGAGATCTCCCAGTTGGTCTTGCCCGCCTTTACCCAGGAGACTATCTCGCGCTCGCGCTTTGAAAGACTGCCGAGGCGCGAGTTGGTCTGGGCGGTCTTGTATATGCGGGAGAGCGCCTGATGAAGATGCGGGGCGAGTATGCCGAGGATCTTCTTCTGATGGGACTTGAACCAGTCCCCGCTGCCGGAGAACGAGAACAGGGTAGTTGTGTTGCTGTCCTGGTTGTACATGCCGCCGGAGACGCCGTGATTCAACCCGAAGTCCCGCGAGGTGAGAAAAAGCTTCGAGAGCTTGCCGTCGTACATCGAGTAGGTCTCGTCCCAGAGCTGGGAGCCGGGGTTTGAAAGGTTCCTTATTACTATCGGGTCCTGGTAGTAGAGCTGGTTGGCGCCGTATATCTGGAGCCACTCCATCGGGTAGTTCAGGTTTATTATATGTGGCGGGGCGCTCAGGCCTTCCTCGCCGCTGTCCTTGCCTTTGCCTATGCCGCAGATGCCGAAGTCACCGCAGACAAGACCCCTTATCCGGTCAAGAAGGACCCTTATATCCTCTTCCGCCCTGCATTGGATGGAAGACTGGATGACGTCGAGGATCTCAGAGAGCTCCTTTTTGGTAAGGTCGTTGTAGATCGTCATGCCTTCCCCTCCAGCCCCTCTGGGCATCCTTCCCCGGCAAAACCGGCGCCCGGCGCGATGAGAGACTCCCTTGAGCACCTGGCCAGCGCCCTGACGAAATGCGTGGCAAGTATGTCGGCGAGCCTCTTGTGCCTCTCTCCGAATTTATCGCGCCCTCCGGAAAAAGCAAAGAGGGCGACGTTGTCTATCTCAGGCACATAGAGCGCGCCGGTGACCCCGAACTTCATGCCGAAATCAGAAGCCTCGGCAACGACCTCTCTCGCCCCGTCGTCCTTAAACTCCCTGAAGACCTCTGACCAGGTCCTGGTAAGGGCGTACCTCGTGTGGAAGCGCACGACCGGGTCCTTCCGGTAGTAGGCTCCAGACATGTAGCGCCTTGCCCATTCTTCCGGGTAATTGCCGTTCACGAACGAGGTCAGCACAGGCGCCCCGCCGGAGCTGGCGCGCGCGAGCCCGCAGACCGCGAAATCGGCGTCAAGGAAGCCCGCGGCCCGCAGTATGAGCTTTTGCACGTCAGGCGCGCTTTGAGAACGCTGCGCCTGTTCGATGAGCTCGAGTATGCTTATGAGTTCTTTTTTTTCAAGGTCGTCAAAAGGCATCGGGCTGCTCCGCGGAAGACGGTCCTATTTGCCTGACTCTCTCGGGACCGAGTGGCATTTGAAGCAGTTCCTCGTGGGGAAGGCCACCTTGTCGTGGCACCTGCCGCAGAACTGCCCCTTCCAGATTCCGGCCATGGTGATGGGGGTTGCTCCAGCCTTTTTCTTGAATATCCTGGGATGACAGGTTGAGCACTTGAGCCACTCCGTATGAGCGGAGTGGGGGAAAATGACGTCGGGCATGAACTTCATCTTGGACCTGATGAGCACATCCCCGCTGAATACCTCAGAATCCTCAGGGCCAAGCTTCGGCTTATTGCCGCTTATGGACTCCCTGGGGTCTATGATGCCGTCGTTGATCGCCTTTACCCAGTCGACAAAGCCGTAGGAGTCAACAGGCAGCTGCTGGAGCGAGACGACGTCAGGGCTCGGGTCGATTACCCCGTACTTGTTGCGCTTGAACTCGCCGGGGACCCTGTTGTACTCGAAACTCGGCCAGTCGGCTGGCGCCGGGTCCATGGCAGCTACAGCGTCTGCCGCTTGAGCGGCGCCGAAGAGGACAAATCCGGCTATCAGCAAAGCTCTAAGTCTTGAAGTCAGCATTTCACGGCGGATTCTATTCAAGATAAAAGTCATCAAAACAGGAGCATATTATCACAAATAGAACCGCTCCGCAAACCGCAAAGGGCCCGCTCAAGAGCCGCAGGCCAAAATATCGCACATGTAACCGTAATCTACATGATTTCACAGCCTGAGTCAAAAGGAAATTGCCCGTAAAGGGGGCTCAGGCTTTGGCAAGCTTCTGGCCGCACCACGGGCAGACCTTCCAGCCCGCTTCGCTGTCCTTTGAACACGACGGGCAGTTCCTGGCGTGGGAAGCCCCGCAGCTCGGGCATCTGGGCGCGCCTTCGGGCAGGCTCTCGAAGCATACCGCGCACCTTGCTCCGTCGTCCTCCTTGCCGAGGTATATGACCCTGGTCAACTCATCGAGGGTGGTCATGCCGGCAGCCACCTTCTTGAGCCCGTCCATGTGCATGGGCGTCATGCCAGCGTCGACCGCGGCCCTGAATATGTCCTGCTCAGAGCCGTCTGAGCTGATGAGGTTCTTGACCTTCTGGTTGACCGTGAGGACTTCGAATATGCCGACGCGCCCGGAGTATCCGCTCCCTGAGCACGACTTGCATCCGGCCCCCCTGTAGAGCTTCTTTCCGCTCCACTTGACCCCGCCCTTCCTGAGCTCTTCATCAGACGGGTTGTAGGCCTCCTTGCAGTGGCTGCAGATCTTCCTTACGAGCCTCTGCGCAAGGACCCCGTTCAGGGCCGACCCTATCATGTAGGACGGTATGCCCAGGTTCCTGAGCCTTACGACCGACGAGACAGCGTCGTTGGTGTGGAGCGTGGAGAAGACGAGGTGTCCGGTCATCGAGGCCTGATGGGCTATTATGGCGGTCTCAGCGTCCCTCATCTCTCCGACGAGTATGACGTCCGGGTCCTGCCTCAGGACGCTCCTCAAGGTGTACGAAAAGGTAAGGCCCGTCTTTTCGTTCACAGCCACCTGGTTTACGTCACGGAGCTCGTATTCTATGGGGTCTTCTATCGTTATTATGTTTATGCGCTCGCTCTTGATGGACCCTATCATGGAGTAGAGGGTCGAGGTCTTGCCGCTCCCGGTAGGCCCTGTCACGAGGACGACGCCCTGCGGCCTCTCTATGATGTTCTTCACCCTGGCGAGGTCGTCGGCAAGAAGGCCGACCGAGTTCAGCTCGAGCGTCGAGGACTTGGGGTCCAGGAGCCTCATGACGACCGTCTCGCCGTACTGCGTCGGCAGGGTCGAGACCCTGACGTCCATGGCCTTGTCCCCCAGCTTGACCTTGAACCTGCCGTCCTGGGAAACCCTTCTTTCCGCTATGTCCATCCGGCTCATCAGCTTTATCCTCGAGACTACCGGCCCCTGTACCCATTTCGGGAGCTTCATTGTCTCGCGCATTATGCCGTCGACCCTGATGCGCAGCTTTACCGAGAGCTCCTGCGGCTCTATGTGTATGTCGCTCGCCCTGTTCTCGTAGCCGTGTATAAGGACGGAGTCGACCATCTTTATTATCGGCGGGGCCGCCGACTTCCTCGCGTTCTCGGCTATGTCCCTGTCAGGCTCGGGCTCTCTCACCAGCTCGACGAGCCTGTCCCTCTTGAGGTCTCCGAGGAGGTCCTCTATGGGCTCGTTTAAGTGGTAATGGGTGTTTATGGCGGCGTCTATGTCCGAGAGGGTGGCGACCGACGGCTGGATCTCCATCTCTGTCGAAAAACGCAGATCGTCTATGGCGCGCAGGTTCAGCGGGTCTGCCATAGCCACTCTAAGGACCCTGTGCTCTTGGGTGAGCGGCATGAGCACGTGCTGCTTGGCGAGCCTCTCCGGGACAAGCCCCACGGCCTCAGGGTCGACCTGCGCCTTGGAGATATCGACGAACGGGATGCCGAGCTGGAAAGCGAGCGTCTGGGCTATGTCCATCTCGGTCGCGTAACCCTTGTGCACTATAACCGCGCCGAGCCTCTGCCTGCCTTCCTTCGACGCCTGGAGCGACTCATGGAGCTGCCCCTCAGTGATAAGACCTGACTCTACCAGTAGCTCGCCTATCTTTTTTACCGCCATAGGTCCTTCTCTTTGTTTTTTTCAGGCCTCGCGCCTGTCCAGGCTAATCAAAAGCGCTGAGAGCTTCATATCTCTATTATGACCGGCAGTATGACCGGCCTTCTCTCGAGCGCCTTGTTGAAAAACCGCCTGAGAGAGCGCCTGACCTCTTCTTTTACCTCGAGCTGCTCCATCTTGGCTTCCATGCTGACGCCCCCGAGCGCCTCAACCACGACAGCCCTTGCCCCTTCGAGGAGCCCTGGCCTGTCCTCCTCGAGCATGAGCCCCCTTGTGATTATCTCAGGGCCGTAGACTATCTCGCCTGTCGAGCTGTTCATGGCGACGACAGCCAGCACCATGCCGCCCTCGGCAAGGTGTCCCCTGTCCTTCAAGACCATCTCGCCGACGTCTCCAACGCCCTTGCCGTCGACAAAGACCCTGCCGTACTCGACCTTGCCGGCCTTCGTGATGCTCTCTGGCGTAAGCTCAACGGCGTCCCCGTCCTCGGCCAGCATGATGTTCGCCTCGGGAATGCCGACAGTCTGCGCGAGCCTGCCGTGCAAGACAAGGTGCCTGTACTCGCCGTGGACCGGCATGAAGAACTTCGGCTTTACCATGTTCAGGATGATCTTCAACTCTTCACGGCTCGCGTGCCCGGAGACATGGACTTCAGAGACCTTCTCGTATATTACGTCGGCCCCTCTCCTGTACAGGTGGTTCATCATCGTGGAGATGGCCTTCTCGTGTCCGGGTATGAACTTCGAGGAGAGTATTACGGTATCTCCCTTCGTGACCTTTATCTGCTTGTGGTTGTCCATGGCCATGCGGGTGAGCGCGCTCATGGGCTCGCCCTGAGAGCCTGTGGTGAGGAGGACGACCTTGTCGTGCGCCAGCGAGTCAAGGTCGCGCAGGTCGACGAGGAGGTCGTCTGAGACCTTCAGGTACCCCAGCGCCTTGGCTATCCTCGAGTTGGCGACCATGCTCCTGCCGTTCAATACCACCTTGCGGCCGAACTTCTCGGCCGCGTCCATGACCTGCTGGACGCGGTGTATGTTGGAGGAGAAGGCCGCGACGATTATCCTGCCAGTGCACTTCCTGAATATCTCCTCGAGGTTATAGCCTATCTCCCTCTCCGAGAGCGTGTACCCTTCCTTCTCGACATTGGTCGAATCAGACATGAAAAGAAGGACGCCTGATTCCCCGTACTCGGAGAACCTCGCGTAGTCCATGACCTCGCCGTCGACCGGGGTCTGGTCCATCTTGAAATCTCCCGTGTGCACGACCGTGCCAACAGGGGTCTTTATGGCCAGGCCGCAGCCGTCGACGATGGAGTGGCACACCCTTATGAACTCGATGTCAAAGGAGCCTATGGAGACGACATCCCTCGGGCGCACGGTCTCGAACATGGTCGAAGAGGTCAGACCGTGCTCCTCGAGCTTTTCTTTTATGAGGCCTATCGTGAGGGCGGTTCCGTATATCGGCGCGTCTATCTCTCTCAAGACGAACGGCAGGGCCCCGGTGTGGTCCTCGTGACCGTGGGTTATTATGAACGCCTTGACCTTCTCGCGGTTCCTGATGAGATACGAGATATCCGGAATGACCAGGTCGATGCCCAGCATGTAGTCTTCCGGGAACATGAGGCCGCAGTCGACGACGATTATCGTGTCTCCGTATTCAAGCGCCATCATGTTAAGTCCTATCTCGCCGAGCCCGCCGAGAGGAACAATCCTCAGCGCCCCTTCAGTTGTGGCTGGGGCGATCACGAAAGTACCCCCGGCGCCGCTATCATCTCCTCTATCTGCCTCTTTGTCATATTCCTCAGTTCCTTTTCATCGGACGCCCCGATCGGTATCGGGCGGCCTATTGATATTCTGACTTTGGCGGGGTTAACCAGAAAGCTCCCTTTTTTCTTTATCCTGTTGGTGCCCTGGATAGCGACCGGCACGATGGGCACGCCGCTTTTTTTCGCGAGCATGAAGGCCCCTCTCTTGAACGGCAGGAGAGCGCCTGTTTCAGACCTCGTCCCCTCGGGGAAGATGACGACAGAGATGCCCTCGCCCATCCTCCCGGAGGCCTCTTCCATGCTCTTTACGGCCTCGGCCGGGTTATCCCTGTCTATGGATATGTACCCGGTAAGACTCATCGACCAGCCCACCACAGGCACCTTGAAGAGGCTCTTTTTGGCGACCCAGAGGAAATGGACCGGCAGGACCGACTGGATAGCCGGTATGTCGAACGCGCCCTGGTGGTTTGAAAGGAAGAGTACGGCCCTGTCCCTGGGTACGTTCTCGAGGCCGGTTACAGAGACCTTGACGCCCGAGACGGCGATGATCGACCTTGCCCACAGGACGCAAAAGTAATGCTTGAGAGCGCCTCTCCTGTCAAAAGGCCAAACCAGGGCTATGAATAAAAACGCCGTTACCGTGGATATGATCCCGAGGACCCATACGGCGACAGTCCTGAAAATTATCATGATTAGCGGCCCTGAAGCTCCTTTTCTACCGATTAATTGAGGAATATATCACGCAAAGAGATGAAATATCACCAAAAAACATCTCGATTGGACTTGCAAAGCGCACTCGCAGGCAGATATAATGTAGCG
This sequence comes from Deltaproteobacteria bacterium, assembly GCA_020846435.1. GTDB lineage: Bacteria > Desulfobacterota > GWC2-55-46 > GWC2-55-46 > GWC2-55-46 > GWA2-54-12. The sequence goes on along the minus strand of JADLDY010000031.1, from coordinate 117,376 downwards.
ACACTCTCAAAGGAGACCAACAAATGGCAGGAATCAACAAAGTCATCCTCGTCGGCAACCTCGGAGCCGACCCCGAGATAAGGTACTCGCCGGGCGGCATGGCGGTCGCGAACTTCTCTCTGGCCACGAGCGAAACCTTCTCAAAGGACGGCCAGAAGCAGACCAAGACCGAGTGGCACAAGATAGTGGCCTTCGGCAAGCTTGCCGAGATATGCGGCCAGTACCTGTCAAAGGGCAAGCAGGTCTACATAGAAGGCAAGATACAGACCAGAAACTGGGAAGACAAGGAAGGCAACAAGAAGTACATGACCGAGATAGTCGCCAACTCGATGCAGATGCTCGGGGCAAAGGGCGAAGGCGCGGCTCATTCCGCTTCAGACGTCTCGGTTGACAACATCCCGTCGAGCGACATAGACGACGTGCCGTTCTAAGGGCCGGAGAGCTCCAGCTCTTGGAGACCGGTTTTTCCCTTCCCCGCACAGGGGTTCCCTCATCCAGTACGCCCCCATCACGAACGAATCCCCTTAACAAGCGCTCCGCCCGATGCATGCCAGGGAGGGGCGCGCTCACTTTTTAACGGGTGATTCGCACGATGGAAAAGACCGCACAAAAGCGCCTCAGGCCGCCAAGGAGGCTGCTTTCAACGCTGAGGGCGCGCCTCATAGCCCTCGTGCTGCTGGCCTCCCTGCCGGCCCTCACCCTCATCGTCTACAACAACATCGAACAGCGCCGCCATGAATCGGCCGAGGCCAGGAACGAAGCCCTCGCGGCGGTCCGCAGGGTCTCGACCGACCACGCGGGCCTCGTGCAGGACACGAAGACCCTTCTTTCAGTGCTCGCCCACACTGTAAACGTGGAAGACACGGCTGCCATGACCGCGCTCTTCAACGAACTCCTCAACAGGCAGACCGCCTACTCGAACATCGGCTTCATAAGCCCTGACGGGATGGTCCTGGCAAGCGCCGTTCCATTCAAGGCCCCTGTCTATGCTGGGGGCAGGCCGTATTTCAAGCGGGCGGCCAAGACCCTTAAATTCTCCATGGGAGACTATCAGATAGGGGCGATCACGGGAGTGGCGACCATCAACTTCGGATACCCGGTCATCGAGAGTGGCTCTCTAAAAGGCGTTCTATTCGCGGCCCTCCCCATAACCGTGCTCGACAAAAAACTCTCCTCGCTTCCGACCCAGCAGGGGCAGTTCATCATAATCGCGGACAGCGCTGGAACGGTGCTCGCCAGGTACCCTTATGATAAAAAATGGATAGGCAGCAGCCTTAAGGACTCGGAGCTCGCCTCTCTCCTTGAGAGCGGTGAGGCCGAGGGGTACGCCAGCCTCGTCGGCGCGGACATGACTCTGCGCGTCTACGCCTTCATCAGGTTCCACCTCTCGCGCGACAGCAGCATCTTCGTCATATCCGGCATACCCGCCTCGGTAGTCTACTCCAAAGCCGACACGCTTCTGGCGAGGAACCTTCTGACGACGGTCCTCATAATAACCGTCGTCCTCCTTGTCGCGTTCCTTGCCTCGGAAAAACTCATAATGAAGAGCGTACAGAAGCTCATCGTCGTGACAGAGGAGCTCGGCGCTGGCAAACGCGGGGCCAGGGCGCTGCCCGACATGGGCAGCGCCGAGTTCAACTCTCTGGCCGTGAGCCTCAACGAGATGGCCGACTCCCTCGAAGAGCGCGAGGAGGACGCGGAGCGAAACCTCGCGCGCTTTACCCGCCTCAACAGGATATACGCCGTCCTGAGCGCGATAAACGGGGCGATAATACGCGGCCTGGAAAAAGACGGGCTCCTGAAGGAGGCCTGCCGCATAGCCGTCGAGCACGGCTGTTTTTCGCTCGCGTGGGCGGCCCTCGACGACGGCACGGGAAAGCTTGTACCAACGGCCTGGGCCGGGAAGGACAAGAGGTACATAGACAGGCTCATGGAGCGCTCTGCGCTCGACAGGGAGGCGGTCCCCCTTGCCCTCAGGGCATTCAGGGAGAACAGGGAAATAATAGCCGGCGACTTTGAACACGACGAGAGTACTGCCCCCCTCAGAGACCTCATCGACGAATACGGCTACGGGTCTGCCGCAGCCTTTCCGCTCAGGATAGGGGAGAAGAGCGTCGGCGCGCTCGCCCTTTATTCAACCGAGCAGGGCTGCTTCAGGGACAGGGACGAACTCAAGCTCCTCCTCGACCTCGCGGCCAACACCTCTTTGGGACTCGAAAACATAGAAAAGGAAAAGCTCCTAGACTACCTCTCCAGATACGACATGCTCACCGGGCTCGTCAACAGGTGGGTCTTCGAAGACCACCTGAACCAGGGATTGCTGCGCGCCAAGTACAACCAGAGGGTCGTCGCGGTCGCCATGCTCGACATAGAGGACTTCAGCGGCATAAACGACACGCTCGGCCACAGGGCGGGCGACGAGGTCCTGAAAAAACTTGCCAATTATCTGGCGGCCTCTGTAAGGGAGGGCGACACTGTCGCCCGGCTCGGCAACGACAACTTCGGCGTCATACTCCTGGATTTGGCCAGCAGGGAGGACGCTGTCATGGTCGTGGAAAAGATGATGGGCGACCTGCCGGCGTCAGTGACCATCAATGGCGAGGATATCTTCATAAAAGTCTACTCAGGCATCGCCATATACCCTGACGACGGCGCTTCCACGCAGGACCTGATGAGGAACACCGAGCTCGCCATGCACGCGACTGACGCCTCCAGTGCCGGAAGCGCCCAGTACTACTCGCAGGAGATTAACCTCAGGGCCAGGGAAAGGAGAAGGATAGCCCAGGAGCTGAGACACGCGCTCGAGAAGAAGGAATTCGAGCTCTTCTACCAGCCGATAGTCAACTGCGAAGACCGCTCGGTCACAGGCGTCGAGGCCCTTCTAAGGTGGACTAACGCCAAGCTCGGCCACGTGCCGCCCGACAAGTTCATCCCAGTGGCCGAGGAGACGGGCCTTATTGTGCCCATTGGCGAATGGGTATTGAAAACAGCCGTTGCGCAGGCCCTCGAGTGGGAGAAGCGCGGTATAAGGGACCTGAGGCTCGGCGTGAACGTCTCGGTGAGGCAGATACGCCACCCTGATTTTTTCGAGCGACTCCAGCGCATCCTCGGCTTTGACTTCGGCTCCCGCTCAGTGAAGCTCGCGATGGAAGTGACCGAAAGCGAGCTCATGAACAACATGGAGATATTCGTCGGCACCTTGAAAGAAGTGCGCAAGCTCGGCCTTCTGGTCTATATCGACGACTTCGGCACAGGCTACTCTTCCCTGAGCTATTTGAAGGAGCTGCCCATAGACACGCTGAAAATCGACCGCTCGTTCATCCGCGACATCGCGACCGACTCGAGCAGCCTGTCAATGGCCATGGGCATAATAGCCATAGCCAACAGTCTGGGGCTCGACGTCGTGGCCGAAGGCATCGAGACCGAAGAGCAGCTCGCCATTTTAAACGACCTGGGCTGCGGATCAGCCCAGGGCTTCCTTTTCAGCAGGCCGCAGAAGGCGGCCCTCATAGAGCCGATGCTCCTCAACAGGCCTTAAGCACCGGCTGGTTGACTATGCCCCCTTTAAAATTGTATATTTATACCCATGAGAAAACCCGAAGTAATAGCCCCGGCCGGGAACCTCGCCTCCCTGAAAGCCGCAGTCGACAACGGCGCTGACGCTGTCTATCTGGGTTTCAGCGACTCGACCAACGCCAGGAACTTCGAGGGACTGAACTTCACGACAGAAGAGCTCGAGGACGGGATAAAATATGTCCGCTCCAGGGGAAAAAAGTTCTTCGTCGCCATCAACACCTTCCCGCAGGCAGATGCCTTTCCGAAATGGCAGAAGGCCGTTGACACGGCAATCGAGCTCAAAGCCGACGCCGTCATAATCGCCAACATCGGCGTGCTGGATTACGCCAGGAAAAAATACCCTGACGCGAATTTGCACCTTTCAACGCAGGCAAGCTCGTCGAACTACGAGTCGATAAACTTTTACAGGAAGCACTTCGGGATAAAAAGAGTCGTACTTCCGAGGGTGGTGACGGTAGAAGAGATAAAACGCCTCAGGGAGCATACCGACGTCGAGATAGAGGTCTTCGCGCTCGGCGGCCTTTGCATAAACGTCGAGGGCAGATGCTACCTTTCGTCCTACGTCACAGGGGCCTCGACAAACACCGAGGGCGCGTGCTCACCGTCGAGGTTCGTCAGGTTCATATCAGACCCCTCCGGCGGCATGTCGATAACCCTCAACAACATGACTCTCAACAGGCTCGGCAGGAACGAGTCGTCGCCCTACCCTACCTGCTGCAAGGGGCGCTACACCAAGCCTGACGGGGAATACGCCTATGTCTTCGAGGACCCGGAGTCATTGAACGTCCTCCAGATACTCCCGGCCCTCGTCGACGCCGGGGTCGCGGCGCTCAAAATCGAGGGCCGCCAGAGGACAAAGACCTATGTAGCGGCTATGACAGGAGTCCTGAGGGGCGCCGTTGACTCGTGCTGCGCCGACATGAAAGCCTACCGGGTGCGCCCGGAATGGAGCGCGAAGACTGTCGCGACCTTCGAGGGCACGAGCGAGACGCTCGGCTCATACCTCGTGAAGTAACCCTGCCAGAGCCTACTTACCCTCTCCACCCTTTACAAAGACCGGCTTGAACCGGAGCATCGACCAGAAGAGCTCGTGCGTCCTCACTGGGTCGACCTCGCGCACCTCCTTGAGGTTGAAAGGCAGCAGCCAGGACATTATGAGCCTCAGGACAGCGGAGATGAGGATGAGGTTCATCGCGCTCGATGCCAGAAAACCGGCTGGAAGGTTCATGGCGAGCCACCCTCCGGCGAGCGCGCCGAGGCTCATGGCAATGCCGCTGAAGAAGTTGAAGTAGGCTATGCACCTCGCCCTCTTGCCCGGGCTCGACGCGTCAAAGACGAAGTTCGAGGCCGAAAGGTTGAAGCCAGCCCAGGCAAAGCCGGAAAACAACTGAACGAAAAAGAGGTAGACCGGGTTCTGGTTCACCAGCCAGAACATGGGGATGAGGGCGACCAGCATCGAGGTGGAGCGCGCCACCTTGAGGTTTCCCACCCTGTCGGCGTGCCTCCCCCAGCGCCTTATGCTGACTATGGCCGAGATGGTCGCCGCCAGAGTGACCATGGTGAAGGCCATGTAACCGAAGCCTAAGTCTTTTAGCATCAGGACCGCGAAGAACGGAGAGGCGATGTAGACCGTGAACTTGAGGAGCGAGACGAAGACCACGAACCTCACGAAGTTGCTCGTCCGGTAGCGCGAGACAAAGTCGCGCAGAGAAAAGTAGTCGCCCTCTTTTTTTACCATCGGAGGCTCGTGCATCTTGTTCATGTAGCGCCAGGAGACGAGCCTGAAGACAAAGGCGAGCCCGAAGATTATGGCGAAACCGAGCATGGCGCTCGACTTCTCTGCCCTGTGCAGGATGAACCCGGCCGCGAAGGTCGCCAGCACGCTTATTATGCCGAGGGTCTTGCTCCTCCAGCCGAAGTACTCCCCCCTCTGCTCTTCCTTTACAAGATCGGCCATGAGAGAGCCCCACGCGGGCATCAGGACGGCTCCCGCGACGGTAAAGAGGGTGACAATGGCGATGAATACGCCGACCCTCCATTCGAGGAACCAGCTCAGGACCATCGGCGGGAGCATCACGGCCTGAAAGAGGATGCACAGGCTCACGACCTTTTTCCTTGAGAGGAGCCTGTCGGTTATGTCAGGGCTCTTGAGCTGTACAAAGGAGGCGAAGAGGTTCGGAAGGGCGCTCAATATGCCGACGTGCTTCATGGTGCCGCCCAGGAGGATGAGGAACGGAGTGAAGTAGTCGAGGGTAAACCCGTTCATCATGCTCACGAATACCCCGTCCCTGATGGAGTATCGGAGGCTTTGCTCTTTTTTTGATTCCTCTGGGCTCATATCTTTCAACGATGATACAACGCGGCAATATCAGTTGCAGTGACAAAAAACGTCACAGCGAAGAAGGGGCAGGACACGTAATTTCTAATATTTTACCATAAAATCAGCACCTTAGCCAGCCCCTGTCTCGCGCCAAAGGGGTCCTGCTCACTTTAAAATTGACAACAGAACCCCATGTACCTACAATATAAGTGGAAAATAACGGGAGGTACGCAATGCCTATTTACGAATATATATGCACGAAATGCGGCAAGGAGTTCGAGGTTCTCCAGAAGTTCTCGGACAAGCCGGTCAGCAAATGCGAGCACTGCAACGGGCCGGTGGAAAAGAAGATCTCCTCGTCCTCTTTCCATCTCAAGGGCTCCGGCTGGTACAAGGACGACTACTCAGGCAGCTCGTCGAACGCCAAAAAGGACAAGAAAGACAAAAAAGATACCCCGCCGGGTTGCGCTTCCTGCCCCAACTGCTGAAGACAGGCCCGGATAAAAATCAGACTCTTTTTTTAAGGCCCGGGGCGACCCGGGCTTTGGATTTTCCGGCCTTTCCAACTCTCTTTTCAAGGTTTTTATCTGGCCCTCGCCGGCGTAATCGGTTAACATGAGCGCCTCGGCGATAAACCGCGCTCCACAGAACTTTAAAGGGCTTTTGACCTGATGGAAAAAGGCATACAGGAATTCGCCATTGATACGGCCCGGAAAGCCGGCGCCCTTTTAAAGGACAACGTCGGCAGGATAGGCTCAATAGAATTCAAGGGAGCCGTCGACATCGTAACTGATGTCGACAGAAAATCCGAAGCGCTCATAATCGACGCAATCAAAAAGGCCTTCCCAAGCCACGGCATACTCGCCGAGGAGAGCCCTGAACTCAAGCAGGACTCTCCATTTAAATGGATAATAGACCCGCTCGACGGGACGACCAACTACTCACACGGCTTCCCGTTCTTTTGCGTCTCTATCGGCTTGGAGATATCAGGAGAGGTAGTCTTCGGAGTTGTCTACGACCCGATGATGGACGAGCTCTTCACGGCTGAAAAAGGAAAAGGCGCGACGCTCAACGGAAAGAAGATAGCGGTCTCAGCGATAGGCGAACTTGGCAAAAGCCTGCTTGCGACCGGCTTCCCGTACGACCTCAGGTCGTCAGCGGACAATAACCTCGATTTTTTCTCGGAGTTCTCGCTCAGGGCGCAGGCCATAAGAAGGGCGGGCTCGGCCGCCCTCGACCTGTGCTACATAGCCTCAGGCCGTTTTGACGGGTACTGGGAGATGAAGCTCAAGCCCTGGGATGTCGCGGCTGGCTCCCTCATCGTGAGCGAGTCAGGCGGGAAGATAACCGGCTTCTCAGGCGGCCCTTTTTCGATATACGGCAAAGAATGCCTCGCGTCAAACAGCCTCATACATGAAGAGATGACGCGAATACTTTCCAGAAGGTAAATCAAATACATGCTCACTATCCTTCTCAGACTCATAGTCCTTACGGCAGGCATATTCCTCGCCTCGTACCTCGTCCCGGGGGTCACGGTCGACGGCTATGGCCCGGCCATAAAGGCGGCCCTTCTCCTCGGGGTCATGAACCTCCTGGCGAAGCCCGTCCTCCTGATCCTGACGCTGCCGATAAACATACTCACGCTCGGCCTCTTCACCTTCATACTCAACGCAATCATACTCTGGTTCGTCGGCTACGCAATCACAGGCTTCGTCGTGGCTGGCTTTTTCCCGGCCCTCCTTGGCGCCATCGTCATAAGCGTCCTCAGCATCGTCCTGAACAGATTTATTTGAAGAAACTCTAATTAGTTCATCACTAATAGGAGCAAAGACGAAGAACTTGCTCCTAGAAAGAAACCTCGCATATTATGACTAATCTGACATTTGTAACAATCAGCAATATTGTAATTTTTATTGGTGCGATCTTTGTAGCTTTCGGCACTTTCGGACATTATTTTTTCAATCAGAGGATTGAACAAGAAAAAGGTGAAAAACAAGCCTATGTTGGCAAGCTTGAACCCGAGACAAAATTAAAACTATCTGCACATCAGCAAATTTTTCCTCAACTTGAATTTGGAGATTCTGGGAGCATTTTAAAATTCGCTGGTAAACCAGGTCAACCCCTTTTCAAAATTTTTGAAGATACTGACTTGACTGTCGTTACAGAAGATGGTCATATAAAAATATCGATTGTCATACGCGATAAGACTGGAAAGGTTATTGCAGAGATTGTAAAAAACGAATGGAAGGTGAACCCAAGCGGTTCTTGGGACCGCAACTACTCCCCAAATGCTTTAGAGGTAAAAGATAGTCAAGGTGATATTGTTTTACAAGTCAAACTGGTTGAAGATAGAATACAATTTCAAGCAAAGCTATATGATTCTGAGGGTCAAGGAGTTGGATTTAGTAAGATTCGAACTCCAGAAGGGTGGGGAGGGATGCTAACACGCACAGACGATAAAAATGATGACCTGCCATTTAAAATTGAACCAATCTTTAAATATCCAAGCGAATTACACTTAGGCGAATTACTGAAAAAATAATTTCATATTCAAAGAGCCTCCTAAAAGCGCCTTCTCCCTCCCCCTGTTCTTGACAGAATCCGGTTTACTGGTTTAATTAAGTCATGTATCAGGGCGTACGCCCGGAGCTCTGACATCGCATAACCGCGCAATAACGCCCTATCAGCGAAAAGGAGGAGTTTATGCCACAGCACCAGCCAAAGAAGTTCGACCTCAAGCCGGAGGGTCTCTCGGACGCGTTGATCGCGGCCCACAGGGACACGCTCTACGTCGGCTATGTAAACAAGCTCAACGAGATAGAGGAGCGGCAGAAAAAAACCGACCTCGCCACCGCGAACCAGGCCTTCTCAGACTGGAGAGCAGTGAAGATAGAGGAGTCATTCGCCTACAACGGCGTCGTGCTCCACGAGTACTACTTCGAGAACCTAACTGGCAAGGGCGGCAAACCCACAGGCAAGCTCTCAGACCTCATCACAGGAGAGTGGGGCTCGTTTGAAAAGTGGTTTGATGAGTTCAAGGCGTGCGGCATGGCGGCAAGGGGCTGGGTAATGCTGGCCTTGAGCCTCTACGACGGCAAGCTCCACAACTACTGCCTCGACTCGCATAACGATAAAGTCCCGGTAAACGCGCTCCCTATTCTCGTGATGGACGTCTACGAGCACGCCTACTTCATGGACTACGGAGCAAAAAGGGCCCCGTACATAGAAGTCTTCATGAAGAACATAAACTGGGCCGTCTGCTCGAAGAGGCTCGACAAGGTAAACCTCGAGCAGGTGCAGAAAGAAGCCGCGAGCTGACCTGACCTAAACTAAACTGATTAGAAAACAAAGAGCCCGCTTGCAAAAGCTGGCTCTTTGTTTTCAAGCCGAAAGTTCACGGCCTCAGGCTCATCTACGCGCTCTCTATGAATATCCTGCCCGGGTCTTCGAGAAAGGCCTTTATCCTGTTGACGAACCTCGACGCCTCAGCCCCGTCTATTATCCTGTGATCAAAGGTGAAGGATATGGGCAGGATCTTCCTTACCGCTATCCTGCCGTCGACCACCCAGGGTCTGTCCGCTATCCTGCCGGTGCCGAGTATAGCTATGTCGCCCTTGTTGATTATGGGGGTCGCGTAGGTAGCGCCGAATGTGCCGTAATTGGTTATGGTGAAGGTCGAGCCCTTGAGCTCATCGAGAGTAATCTTTCTTTCCTTCGCCTTTACTGAAAGCTCCTGGAGCTCGACAGCGAGCTCGAGTATGGTCTTTTTCTCGACGTTCTTCACGACCGATACCATGAGCCCCTCAGGGGTGTCGACGGCCACGCCTATGTTGTAGTACTTTTTCACGACTATCTGCTCCGCTGATTCGTCAACGGAAGCGTTTATCATCGGGTGCATGGCAAGGGCGTGCTGCGCGGCCTTCATGAAAAACGGGAGGAAAGTGAGGTGGATGTTCTTCTCCTTCGCGACGACAGCCTCTTTTTTCCTGAGGTTCCACAGCTCCGTGACGTCGGCGTCGTCCATGCCGGTTACAGAGGCGGTGTTCCTGATGCTCGCCATGAGGTTTTTGGCGATGGCGCGCCTCACGCCCCGTATCGGCACGACCTCGATAGCGCCGTACTTGTCCTGGCCAGGGGGCCTTGCCTCTCCCGGCTCATCCGCCTTCGCCTTCTCGACTTTCGCCTGTGGCCCTGTGGAGGCAGCCCGGACGTCGTTCTCGGTCACAAGGGAGCCCGGGCCGGTGCCAGCGACAGTTGAGAGGTCTACTCCGAGCTCTCTGGCAAGAGCCCTTGCCTTTGGAGAAGCCATAGCCACTTCTTTATCAGGAAGCGTGCCTACGATCGACAGGGAAGGCGGCCTCTGTTTTTTCTCTTCGTCCTTCTTCTCAGGGGATGGCGCCGCCTCTCCTGTCTCAATCTTCATGAGGGTCGCCCCGACGTTGACCACCTGCCCCTCTTTCACGCTTATCCGGGAGACAACTCCGCTCTTCGGGGAAGGCACTTCGACTATGGCCTTGTCAGTCTCTATCTCGAGGACCACCTGATGCTCCACGACGGCCTCGCCTTCCTTGACGCGCCACTTGACGAGCTCGCCTTCGGTTATGCCCTCGCCGAGATCGGGCAGTTTGAAATCAAATTCCATTGATGCCTCCGGAAAAACGGGTTTGAGAGAACTCCTCTACGGCGGGCAAAGGCGTACTTTTCTTTTACGCCGCAATGAAACGCGGCGATGACAACAAACAGATGGACTTTTTGACAGCCTGCGGTCAGTACTGCATGACCCTCTCAAAAGCCTTCTTAATCATGTCGATCTCCGGCATGTAATAGTCCTCGAGCCTTGCCATCGGCACGACAGCGTCAGGAGCCGTCACCCTCACGACAGGCGCCTTAAGATAGCCGAAGGCCTCGTCAGCGACTAACGCCGCGACCTCAGCCCCGAAGCCGCACATTCCGGGCGCTTCGTGCACCACGACGAGCCTGCCGGTCTTCTTGACCGAGTTGACGACAGCCTCCTCGTCAAAAGGCCTTATCGTCTGCAGATCTATTATCTCGGCGTCAAAGCCCTCTGACGCCTCGGCAGCCTTGTGGAGCATCGTGCCCCACGCCACGACCGTTATCTCCGAGCCTTCCTGAAAAACCGCGGCCTTTCCAAGGGGGATCGAGTAAGCCTCCTCCGGCACCTCTGATTTTATCGACCTGTAAAGGCGCGAGGGCTCCATGAAGAGCACAGGGTCAGGGTCCCTTATGGCCGAGATGAGAAGGCCCTTGGCGTTGTAGGGGTTGGAGGGGATGACGACCTTGAGGCCGGGCATGTGGGCAAAGAGCGCCTCTGGAGACTCTGAATGTAATTCCGGCGGCTTTATGCCTATGCCGTAAGGCGTGCGCACGACCATGGGGCAGGAGAAAGCGCCCCTTGACCTCGATCTTATTCGCGAGGCGTGCGAGAAGAGCTGCTCTAATCCCGCGTATGTAAAGCCCATGAACTGAATCTCGGCCACCGGCTTCATGCCGTAAGCGGCCAGGCCCACTGCCGCGCCGATTATGCCAAGCTCCGCAAGGGGCGTGTCAATGACCCTATCTGCCCCGAACTTCTCGAGGAGACCCTGCGTTACCCTGAAGACGCCGCCGTCCTTTGCTACGTCCTCGCCGATGACGATGACATCCGGGTCTTTTTCCATCTCCTGGCCGAGCGCCTGGTTTATGGCCTGGACGATATTCAGTTTCACCATCCACGCTCCTTGAGCTCTTTTGCCTGGCGGGCAGAGAGTTCCTTGTATGTAAATTTAAGCATGTCGGCCGGGTCAGGGGCGCCGTAGCTTTCAGCCTTTTTTATCTCGGCGTCGACTGTATCCTGCGCCTTCTTCATGAAGGCATCCTCATACTCCTTCGTCCACCAGCCCTTTTTCTCCATGAAGAGCCTGAGCCGTATGAGAGGCTCTTTCGCCTTCCACTCCTCGACCTCGGCCCCGCTCCTGTACCTCGATGCGTCGTCTGCCGTCGTATGGTCGTCGAGCCTGTAGGTAAAGCACTCGATGAGGGTCGGCCCGCCGCCTGAGCGGGCTTTGTCAGAAGCCTCTTTTACGGCCTTGTAGACAGCCACGACGTCGTTGCCGTCGACCTGTATGCCCTCGAAGCCGTAGGCAAACGCCTTCTGGGCTATCGTCTTCGCCGCGGTCTGCGAAGACCTCGGAACCGAGATGGCCCACTGGTTGTTCTGGCACAGGAATACGCACGGGGCCTTGAAGACCCCGGCGAAGTTGAGCCCCTCGTGGAAGTCGCCCTTTGAAGACCCGCCGTCGCCAAAGTAGACGGCAGCGACCTTCTTGTGGCCCTTCAACTTCATTGCCCACGCGGCTCCTGTGGCGTGAGGGATCTGCGTGCCAACCGGCACGCTCATCGGAAAGATGTTCATGCCCTCGGGCGCGCTCATGCCGCGCTCGTCGCCTGCCCAGTAGCGGTAGAGCATCCACATGGGATAGCCTCGCGCGACGAGCACGCCGGATTCCCTGAACGACGGGAATATCCAGTCTTCGGCTGAGAGGGCGAGAGCCGAGCCTGTCTGGGAAGCCTCCTGCCCCCAAATGGAAGCGTAGGTCCCTATGCGCCCCTCCCTCTGCAAAGAGAGCGCCCTCTGGTTGAAAGTCCGGGCAAGGACTATCGTCTCGAAGAACCTCCTGAAGTCAGCCTCAAAAAGGGCGGGCATGACAGAGGGGTCTTCTTCGCCTTTCTCGTTTATTACCTGAAGGTAGCGCGTCTCGGATGTCTCTATCGTCGTCATTGGCATAGCGCAAGTCTACCAGCCAAACCTGAAGCAGTCAAGGCGCCCTTGAGCGCGAAAACCTGTGAAAACGCTGGCATTGACACCTGAGTGCAAGGTATAATAGCTTTCCAAAAAAACAGCGCGGTCTTCAATCATGCCAAACAAAATAAGCTCCATAAAATTCGACGACAAGGGACTCGTCCCTGCCATAGCCCAGGACTCATCCACAGGCGAAGTCCTGATGATGGCGTGGATGAACGCCGAGTCCATTGAAAAGACCATCTCAACTGGGAAGGCCCATTACTTCAGCAGGTCAAGAAACTCCCTGTGGCTCAAGGGCGAGACTTCCGGCAACTTTCAGGAGGTGAAGTCCATCAGGTACGACTGCGACGGCGACACTCTCCTCCTCATCGTCGAGCCCAAAGGCCCGGCCTGCCACACAGGCGAGAGGACCTGCTTTTACAGGTCTATCGGTGAAGACACGGCGAAGCCTTCCGGCCCGGCCGTGATTTCGATGCTCGCGCAGATACTCGAAGAGAGGAAGAACGCCGACCCCAAGAGCTCTTATGTGGCGTCCCTTTACGCAAAGGGGCTCCCCAGGATACTGGCCAAGATAGAAGAGGAGACGGGCGAGCTCGTCGAGGCGGCAGGCATAAAGGAGAACGACCAGGTCCTATACGAGTTCTGCGACCTCCTGTTCCATTCGATGGCTCTTCTTGCGCACAAGGGCATTGCCATAGACCAGGTCTTTGCCGAGCTTGCCAGAAGGTTCGGCACTTCCGGGATAGAAGAGAAAAACTCGAGAGGGAAAAAATGATCGACTGCATCTTCTGCAAGATAGCGGAAAAGAAGATACCCGCGGCGATAGTGCGCGAGAGCGGCAGTGTCATGGTAATAAAGGACATCAGCCCGCAGTCTCCGACGCACCTTCTCATAATCCCGAAGAAGCACTACGCGACGATCATGGACTGCGAGGATAAGGAGCTCCTTGGCGAGCTCCTTCAGACCGCGCGGGAAATCGCAAAAGAGCTGGGCCTGAGCGAACGTGGCTTTCGCACGGTGATCAACACGAACGCGGAGGGCGGCCAGACCGTCTTTCATCTGCACATGCACTTCATGGCCGGACGCGCTCTCGCGGGCCGGATGGGTTGAGAGTTTTCAGTGCAATGCAGAAAAAACAGCATTTCTTATAAAGGAGAAAATAATGGCTGACATACTACCGGGCCCTGTCTGCCACAGCTGCGGCATGGCTATCACTAAAAAGGACGACTTCGGGTGCGAGGCGAACATGACCGTCATGAACATCTCGTACTGCAGGCACTGCTACTGGAAGGGGCAGTTCACGGAGAACATCACGAAAGAAGAGATGCTCACGAACATCGCCAACGCGATGAAGCTCGGAAAGAAAATGACTGACGAAGAGGCCAGGAAGATGGCCGGCAACATGATGAAGCTTCTGAAGAGGTGGAAGGACCAGTAAACCATCGAAGCGCGTCTGGCCCGGCGCGCCAGGGCTTTCGTCCAGGCGAGATCCTTCGCTTCGATTAAGATGACATCTGGCAGGATGACGGCACGGCCCAGCCGTCTTACTTCGCCTTGAGCCTCTGGCGTCTCGCCTCGAAGAGCGCGACCGCGCCTGCCTGCGCCGCGTTCAGAGAGCCTATCTCGCCGTACATCGGTATGGAGACGCAAAAATCACAGCTCTCTTTGACGAGCCTCCTGATGCCGCGCCCCTCGCTCCCTATGACGATGGCGATATCCCTGTCGAGGTCCGCGCTGTAGACCGTCTCAGAAGACCCGCCCTCTACCGCCGCGACCCAGACGCCCTCTTCCTTGAGCCTCTCTATCGCCCGGGTGAGGTTCGTCTCTCTGGCGACAGGCGTCACTTCCGTCGCCCCGGCCGAGGTCTTCACGACGGTCGAGGTGACCTCGCTTGCCCTGTCCTTCGGGATGATGACGCCGTGTACCCCGGCGGCGTTGGCGGTGCGCACGAGAGAGCCGAGGTTCTGCGGGTCCTGAATTGAATCGAGTATGAGAAAGAAGGCCTGCTCGCCGCTTTCCTTCCACGCGGCAATGAGGTCTTCAAAAGCGCTGTACCTGAACTCTTCGGCGAGGACCGCGGCCACGCCCTGATGCTTGTCCGTTTTCGTGAGGCGGCGGAGCTCTTCCTCAGGCGCCCTTCTCACCTCGATGTCCGCGTCAGTTGCGGCCTTCATTATCGCCGCGGCGGTCTTGTCGTTCCTCGCGGCGCTGACGATGACATGGTCGATGTTCTTGCCCGCGCGGATAGCCTCTGTCACCGGGTTTATGCCGTATATGGTCCTCAACGGACAGGCCCCGGGCCATTTACAGGCACGGCCTCAAAGAGCTTCAACTTCTCCTCCACGACAGATGCCTTCTCTGTCTGGCCTTCCTTCTTGTAGAGTTCGATGAGGTGGCCGTAGATGGCTATATAGGCTTCCTTTTTCTTTCCTGTCACACCGTCTGCGGCCTTCATGAAACTCTCCTCAGCCTCTTCGTACTCCCCAGCGGCCGTCAGCGCAACCCCGAGCGTGTCGAGATATATGTAGCCCTTCTCAGGCTCCGCCGCGCCAACGGCCTTGACAGCGAATTTTCTGGCATCTTCAACTCTGCCCTGCTCCATGTAGACCCAGCTCAGGTTGTTGTAGGCGTCCGGCGAAGGGCTCTCGTCTATCGATTTCAGGAACTCTTCTTCTGCCCTGGAATAATCTTTCATCTTGAGGCGGACATTGCCCATGGCAAAGCGCGCTCCGGGCTCTTTTTTATCGATGGCCAGCGCGCCTTCATACTCGCGCAGGGCCAGCTCATACTCGCCCTTTGACTCGTATATGGCGCCCAACTTCATGTGCTCGTTGTAACTCAGGACATTCGGGTCCCGCACCTCGACGACCCCGCAGGACGACGCGCCAAGCAGGGCGAAGACAATGACAGCAAGCCACAGGTATCTCATTTTTGCCCCGCTTTCGGCTTCACGAGAAGTGTCGAGTAGCCTGTTTTCGACCACGACCTCTCAAGCTCCTTCATCGTGAAACGCTCTTCTTTTTTCATGCCTGAATGCGCATAGACAAATCCGGCTTTTTCGTCCATGCCGACAGCCACGACATAGTGGCCGACAGGGTAGGACTCGTACCCGAGGTTTAAAAAGAGTATCAGCGGCTCGCCCCTGACAAGGCTCTCCCTGAGGCTTTCCATGCCGCCCTTGAAGTACTTAGCGTCAAAGCCCTTTTCCCTGGCGTATATGAGGAGGTCCATCGGGAGAGTGCCCTTGAGCTTTTCGGCGTAGACTTCAGAGGCCACCTCGTCCATGCCTTCGGACGCCCCGTAAAACCCGATGACAGACGCGAGCGCCGCCGGGCCGCACATGTACTCGTCCTGCGCGAAAAACGGCACGCCCTCGATGAACGGCCCGGATAACGGCCGCGCCGGGCCGCCTTGATGCGCGCATCCAATGACGAACACGGCAACGAGCGCGAGCAGAGCCTTTTTAAATGATTTCATCAAACCTCAAAAAAAACAGGCCCGGGGCCTTGAAGACCCCGGGCCATTGAAAGAAAAAAACTACCTTATGATTATCTTCCTGTCCATGAGCCTCAGGATGATGATCACGAGTATCACTATTACGAGAAGGCCTATGACTACCCCGACGCCGTCCCCGCCCGGATTAACGCTCTCGAGCTGTGAGGCGAAAGAGTGGACGTCCTCGTCGGAGAGCTGCGACAGCCTGCCGTTTATCTCGTCCTGGCTGAGACCGGACTCAGAGAGCTTGTCGGAAACCAGCTTTGACTCGAGCACCCTCTGAATCCTGGCGAGGTCCGCCTCCCTCGAATGCTCGGCGACTACCGCCTCAGACCCTACTACATAAGCCATGCTCTTCGCTGGGATAGCCCCTATGGCGAGCATCGTGAACGCGAGCACCAGCGCTATCTGCCTGAAATACCAGCTTTTGACCAATTTCATCCCGCACTCCCCTTTATATATTTTTTTAACACCGCGCGCTCTCAGCTCATGCGCGCGCTTTGAGTTAATTTATATTCCAAAAAGCCCTATCTGTCAACTCCCTTGCAAACACGGGTATACTGTGATATTTTCGCAGGATGAAACTGACAAAAGAACAGGTCGAGAAGATAATGAGGACCGTCATCGAGAAGCTCAAGGAAAAAGAGCTTGTCGAGATGAAATCCTCTGAGGCAAAGATCCTCGAGCGCATGACCGAGGCCTTTTTAGCCGACCTGCGAGCCGAAGACAGCCTCGACCGGGAGGTCGAGGAGATATTGAAGGGGCACTCAGGCGAGATAGACAGCCAGCGGCTCGACTACCGCAAGATGTTCAACATCGTCAAGGGCAAGCTCGCCAGGGAAAGGGGGATAATCCTTTGAGGCTTTCAGACGACAGAATCTCCCACATAGCCCACCTCATATTCGACGCAGTATGGAAGGATGACCTCGTCGACTTCACCGACGAGAACAAAGCCCTCCTCGAGATAAAAAAGGTCATCACCGGCTTCCTGAGGGTCGAGGACGACGCCGACTCAGCGGCCAGGGACAAGATACGCTCTCTTTCGCGCGGAGTCCCGGAGGGCAGCCGCGAGTGGGACATCCTCTACAAGAAGTACTTCGAGGAAGAGGTCTCTAAAAAGGGCTTCGGCTTCTGAAAAAAGCTCTCTTCAAGGACCACCCGCCAGAAAATTCCCGGCCGAGCATTCCCCATAAACCGGAGCGCATAAAAAATGCAGCTTGAGCAACTCATCCCGCCAGTAGCCGGGGCGATAATCGGCTGGGTCACCAACTACGTAGCCATAAAACTCCTTTTCAGACCGCATATTCCATTCAGCATCCTCGGATACCAGGTACAGGGCGTAATCCCGAAAAGGAGAAAAGAGATAGCCCGCTCCATGGCAAAGGCTATCGAAAAGGACCTGCTCTCCTCCGGCGACTTCGCCAAAGCCCTCTCAGGCCTCGATTGGGAAAAAGAGATCGAGAGCACAGTGGAAGAGGCCGTAGAGCACAGGTTCTCTTCCAAATACCTCAAACTCCCCATCGTCGGCCTCGTCTCGGAAAACCTCAAGGGCCAGGTCAAGCTCGTCCTGACAAAAGAGATAATCTCGCACCTCGACAGGAAAAAAGACTCTCTGGCCGCGAAGGTGAAAGAGAGCATCGACGTCCAGGAACTCCTCGTGACGAAGATCGACAAGCTCGACCTCAAGAAGTTCGAAAAACTCCTCACCGACTTCATCGCGAGGGAACTGAAGCACCTCGAATACCTCGGCGGAGTCATGGGCTTTATAATCGGCCTCTTCCAGTCTATCCTGACCCTCGCTTTCGGGTGGTGACGATGAAGACCGTCCTTACCATAGCCGGCTCAGACCCATCAGGAGGCGCGGGCCTCCAGTCAGATCTTCGCACCTTCGCGGCCTTCGGCACGAGAGGGCTCTCGGCGGTTACGGCCGTGACCGCGCAGAACAGCTCTGCCGTAAAATCTGTCATGGCCGTGCCGGGCAGACTCCTCAGGGAGCAGATAGAAACGCTCCTTGAAGAGTTTACGATAGACGCGGCAAAGACCGGAATGATCGGGAGCCTCGAGAACCTCAGCGTCATCAAAAGGCTCATGAAGGCGGGCAGGCTCAGAAACCTCGTCGTGGACACTGTCCTTCGCTCGACAGGCGGCAAGCCTCTTCTCGATAAGGCCGGGGCGAAAGAGCTTGCCTCTCTCCTGCCTTACGCCGTAGTCGCCACTCCCAACCTGATTGAGGCTGCCGCGCTTACCGGCATAAAAATCACAGGCATCAAAGGCATGGAGAAGGCCGCGAAAGCCCTCTTTTCGATGGGCGCGGCAAACGTCCTCGTAAAAGGCGGCCACCTCAAAGGAGAGCCGGCAGACCTCCTCTACGACGGAAAAGAGGTTACGCTGTTCAAGGGCTCCAGGATAAAAGGGCCAAAGGCCGCGTTCCACGGCACTGGGTGCGTGCTATCCGCGGCGATAGCGGCCTGCCTCGCGAAGGGCTTTTCTGTGAAAAAATCGGTAAAAGAGGCCAAACGGTTTCTCGAAGAGGAATTCAAAAGCAGAGTCAGGGCCTGAGCCAGCCCAGGTCCCTCGCGCTCAGGAAGCTCCTGTTGCCGACTATGATGTGGTCATGGACGAGTATGTCTATCGACCGGGCCGCCGCTTCCAGCACCTGAGCGAGCGCCTTCTCTCCGGCCGAAGGCGCGGCCTGCCCGATAGCCTTGTGCACGAATATTATCGAGCGGGCGTTGTAGCCGAAGGCCTTTTCCATTACCGACCTGGGGTGCACAAACGCCTTGTTCACATCCCCCTCGTGCAAAAGCTCTATGCCGAGTATCTCGTTCTTGGAGTTCAAGAAAAGCGCGAAGAGCCTCTCGCCGTTGTCCTCATACGCTTTAGCGTGGTCGTTGACAAAGCAGATGACGTCGGCCGCAGACTTTACAGGAGGGCGGGATGCCGCCTTCTCATTGACGTAAACGGATGCCGCCTCTTTAAGGAGCCAGAAGAGCTCCGCGCTCCTCGCCCCGCACCCTGAGACCTCAAGCATCTCTTCAGGCGAAGCCTCGCATATCCCCCTGAGACCCTTGAACCTCTTTATGAGCGCCTTGGCAACAGGCTTAACGTCCCGCCTTGGTATGGCGTAGGTCAACAGGAGTTCCACGACTTCGTAGTCGTGGAACCCTTCAAGGGACGACCTTAAAAACCTCTCCCTCAGCCTTTTTCTGTGTCCAGGTGAACCGCTCTGAGCTGCCGGCATAATTTTTTCTCAGTCTACTCCTTCTTCAAGGGCATATTCAAAAAAGGTTTGACGAGGTCCATGGGCAGCGGGAAGATTATCGTGGAGTTCTTCTCTGCCGCTATCTCCGTGAGGGTCTGGAGGTAACGGAGCTGGAGAGAGACCGCATTCTTCGACAGGAGGTCCGCGGCCTCGAGTATCTTGTAGGAGGCCATGAGCTCGCCCTCTGCGTGTATTATCTTGGCCCTCTTCTCCCTTTCGGCCTCAGCCTGCTTGGCCATCGCCCTCTTCATCTCTTCGGGCAGGTCTATTGCCTTGACCTCTACGAGGCTGACCTTTATGCCCCAGGGGTCTGTCTGCTTGTCGAGTATCTCCTGTATGGCCTTGTTTATCTTGTCCCTCTCGGTCAGGAGCTCATCGAGCTCAGCCTGGCCGCATACGCTTCTCAAGGTCGTCTGCGAGAGCTGGCTGGCGGCGTAAAGATAATTCTCGATTGATATTATCGCCTTGTCAGGCGACATGACCCTGAAGTAGACGACCGCGTTGACCTTGACCGAGACGTTGTCCCTCGTGATGACTTCCTGAGGAGGGACGTCCATAGTGACCGTCCTGAGGCTCACTTTCACCATCTTCTGGACGCCGGGTATGATGAATATGAGGCCGGGCCCCTTTACAGCCTGGAACCTGCCCAGAAAGAATATTACGCCCCTTTCATATTCCGGGAGTATCTTGACCGCGCTCCATAAAAAAAGTACCGCGAGCCCTATGAGAACAAGAGTGCCGGTGCCGATGCCGAATTGCATATCCTTCCTCCCTGTTTTATGAAGCCTTCCTTACCTTGAGAAGAAGCCCCTTCACCTCAAGGACCGCTACCTTGTCGCCTTTTTCGATCTGCCCGTCAGAGACCGCGTTCCAGTACTCCCCTTCTATGAAGACCCTGCCTTCTCTCTGCCCGCCAAAGGCGTCGACCGCGGCCCCGGTTGCCCCGGTGAGCTCTTCAGCGCCGCTCACCGGCTTCTTGCGGTGTATCTTCACGGCGAAGAACATGGCCACGAGTATCACTGCCGCCATGAGGATAATCGCCGGGAGTATCACCCATATCGAAACATTGAAGTACGGAGCAGGCGAATCAAAGAGCATGAGAGACCCCAGCAGAAGAGAGACTATTCCGGCGACCGTTAAAAGTCCGTAGCTTACGACCATCAGCTCCACTATGAAGAATATCACGCCCAGGGCTATGAGAAGGAGCCCGGCGTAGTTGATGGGAAGGCTCTGGAATGCGTAGAACGCGAGCACGAGGCTGACGGCGCCTATTACGCCCGGGAATACGGCCCCTGGGTTGGCAAGCTCGAAGTATATGCCCATCATCCCGACTATCATGAGTATGTAGGCGACATTCGGGTTCGAGATCGCGGACAGGACCCTGTACTTGAGGCTCATCTTCATCTCGGAAACTGCCGCGCCTTTGGTCGAGAGCACAACAGAGCCTGACGCGACCGGGGCCTTCATGCCGTCGAGCTTCCCAAGGAGTTCTTCCCTCGTGGAGGCGAGCATGTTTATCACTCCAAGCTTCAAGGCCTCTTCAGCCGTGACATTGACGGACTCGCGCACCGCCTTCTCAGCCCACTCGGCGTTCCTGCCACGCTTGAGCGCTATGCCCTTCAGGTAGGCTACCGCGTCGTTCTCGACCTTCTTCGACATGACCTCGTCCATCTTCCCGGCCATTGAGACGGGGTGGGCCGAGCCGATATTCGTGCCGGGGGCCATCGCCGCGACAGACGCGGCGTAGGCTATGAATACCCCGGCCGAGGCCGCCCTCGACCCGGCAGGAGCGACGAAAACTACGACCGGGACTTCGGAGGAGAGGATATCCTTTATCATCTCGCGCATCGAGAGGTCGAGGCCGCCGGGCGTGTCGAGCTCTACGACCAGAGCGCCGGCCTTCCTGAAATGCGCCTTTCTTATCGCGTCGTCGAGGAACTCGGCTGTAACGGGGTTTATGACTCCGTCGATGGTCACGAAAAGTATCTCGCTGGCAACTGAAAAAGACGGCAATTGGGGGAAGAGGAATACTATCAGGAAAAGCAGGCACAAAAAGGGTCTTTTAAAGACCCCGGCAGAGCGCTCAAGGAAGCCTTCGGAAGATGAACGGAAAACCGGCTTTTGTCCGCTCGCTCTGACGCGGGGGATGCCTCCGGGAGCTCGCCTGCCGTAAGTTTTCATGAGATGATTCTATCAGGGAAGATGGCTCTTTTCAACAACCCCTTGAGCCCGTCCTCAGCTCGCGATCTCCCTGATCAGGAGCTTCAGGTCGTTATGGGCCGCCTTCTTGCTGGCCTGATCAGTTATCCAATCATCAGGCGGGTATGTCACGAAAAGCGAGCGGCCGGATGCCTTGTGCGCCCTGCCCCTCGCGCCGTCAAGGTCGGCCGACTGAAGAAAGGCCCAGGCCGCCAGAGAGCCCATGAGGAGCACGCCTTGCGCGCCTTTGAGATAAGGCTCAAGAGAGCCGAGGCAGGCCACAGCGGCCCCGGTATCCGTATATCCTCCGTCTTGAGGGCATCTGGCGACAAGGATTGTCTCAGGGTTTGCGGCCAGCGGAACAGGGCTCTTGAGTTCTCCGGCGAGCCATACGAGCATGCTTTCGAGCTGGGAAAGGGGCTCCGCCCCGAAAGGGCCGCTTTGAATGGTCTGCGCGCCGACTGGCACGCCCCAGAGAACGACCGCTTTCCCGAGAGGCCACACACCGAAGAGCACGCCCTTCCAGTCCTGATGAGCGCAGGCGCTGAAGTTTGCCGCGTCCTTGAGCGCGCCCTTGAATACGACCCATTCAGCGGGTTCTCCTTCAATGGCCGGAACAGCCGGCTTCAAGGCGCTGGCCCTGGAGAGCCCTGTTATTCCAGCGTCCTGCAGGAACTCGATGCGCCGGATAAGGGCTTCGGCAACGTCTTTTATCTCGCGGGGGTCCATGGATTATATCTACTACCTTTTTTTTCCCTTTACAACAGCTAATCCTTTCTCATACCATTATATATATGTTCATTATCGCTTCCATCACCCTCATCATACTCCTCGGGCTGCCGGACGCGGCCTTTGCCTGGGGCCCGGCCACCCACCTCGAACTCGGCAAGACGATGCTGGAGAATACGAGACTGCTGATTCCTCCAGCAAGGGCCCTTTTGGAGGCCTACCCCTACGACTTCCTCTACGGCAACATCAGCGCGGACATAGTCGTCGGCAAGAACCTGTGCGAGGAATTGAAGCACTGCCACAACTGGAAGATAGGCTTCAAGCTCCTCAAGAGAGCGGAGACCGACTCACAACGGGCTTTCGTCTACGGCTACCTTAGCCATCTGGCCGCCGACACAATAGCCCACAACCACTTCATCCCCGAGATGATGATACGCTCGTTCTCGTCGAGGACTCTTCGCCACATTTACTGGGAGATGCGCTTTGACGCCCTTGCCGACAAGAAGGTCTGGCAGATCCCTAAAAAACTTGTAAAGGAAGTCCACCGGGACAACGACAGGCTCCTTGACGCGACCATCGAGGACACGCCCCTGTCGTTCCGGACAAACAAGACGATCTTCTCGTCGGTCATGTCCATCCAGAGGGTCGACCAGTGGCACAGGATGCTGACCCTCCTCTCCTCGTCGTCGAAATGGGCGTTGAGCCGCGAAGAAAAGGACAGGTACTTCGCCATATCCATCGACAGCATAATAGACCTCCTGACCTTCACGCACAAGGCCCACTGCCTGAGAAAAGACCCGACAGGCAAGCACAGCCTGAACGCCGCCAAGTTCATACGGAAGAAGCTCAATACAGTCCGGAAGAACGGCAAGGACTGGGAGACAGCGATGGAGAACGCGCTCAAGTGGGTAAGGATTTAAAGAACTGTTCCTGATGAAATAAAAGAAGGGGCGGCACACATAATTGTGCCGCCCCTTCTCTATTATCCGCAGATTGCGCCTTCTTACCGCAAGGCCTTATCCAGTATCATGTCAGCCACTTCATCCTTTGGCAAAGGAGTGAGCCTGTCGACAAGGCCGTCTCTCCCGAGTATCGTCACCTGGTTGGTATCGCTGTCGAGTCCTGCCGGGGTGTTGGCGACCACAAGATCGAGCCCTTTATCCTTTAGCTTCTTTTTCGCGTTCTCCTCGAGGCTGTCGGTCTCGAGGGCAAAGCCAATGAGGGTCTGCCCTTTTTTCTTGAGCGTGCCGAGCTTCTTCAATACGTCTTCCGTCCGCTCCATCTCGATCGATAAAACTCTGGCGTCCTTCTTGACCTTGCTCGGGTAGCTTATGGTCGGCCTGTAATCAGCGACAGCCGCGGCCATGATGACGAGCGTCGACTGCGGAAAGTGCCTGACGCACGCGTCCAGCATCTCTTCGGCGCTGCGCACCGGCACGAAGGTCACGCCTTCCGGCCTCGGCAGGAACGAAGGGCCTGAGACGAGCACGACCTCTGCGCCCCTTCTCCTGGCGGCTTTCGCAATAGCATACCCCATCTTGCCGGAAGAGGCGTTCGACACATACCGGACAGGGTCGATAGGCTCTCTCGTTGGGCCGGCGGTGACCAGCACCTTCTCGCCTTTCAAGTCCTGAGGAGTCAAAGCCTCTTTGGCCGCTTCGAGTATCTCATCAATTGGCGCTAGCCTGCCGGTGCCAGCGTAGCCGCAGGCAAGGTCGCCCTCAGAAGGGCCGACGAAAAGGCAGCCCCTCGACTTAAGCTTCCTGACGTTCTCCTGAAGAGCCCCGTTCGCCCACATCTGAGAGTTCATCGACGGCGCGAAAAGGACCGGAGCCTTGGCCGCCATGAGTATCGTTGAGAGCAGGTCGTCGGCAAGTCCGTTCGCGGCCTTGCCGATGATGTTGGCGGTCGCCGGGGCGACGATTATGAGGTCACAGGCCTGGGCCAGGTCTATGTGGCTTATCTTCGTCTCGCCGGTAAGGTCGAACAATTCCGTTGAGACCGGGTTTTTCGAAAGGGTCGAGAGGCTCAACGGCGTTATGAACTCGGTTGCCGAGCGCGTCATGACAGGACAGACTTCAGCGCCTTCCTTTACGAGGAGCCTCGTGAGCTCAAGGGCCTTGTAGGCAGAGATGGCGCCGGTGACTCCGAGAGTTATTCTCTTGTTTTTGAGGATCACCGTCTTACCTCTTTATCCCGGCGAGATACGGGTTCGTCATTCTCTCTTCGCCTATGGTCGACGAAGGGCCGTGTCCCGGCAGCACCATCACCTTGTCGTCGAGGGAAAGGAGCTTCCGGGAAATCGACGACATCAGTTCATCCATCGAGCCGCCCTCAAAATCAGTCCGTCCGACAGAGCCCGCGAAAAGCGTGTCCCCTGTGAACAGGGCCTTCGCGCCCTCCAGATAAAGGCATACGCCGCCTCTGGTATGTCCCGGAGTATGAATGACCTTGAACTTCAAGGGGCCGAACTCCATTGATTGCCCGTCTTCGAGGAGTATGTCCGGGGCGGCCTGCTTTGGCGTCTCGACACCGAAGAAGATGCCGTGCTCGTGCGCGTCGGCCATCAAGGGGGCGTCATCAGGGTGTATGGCCACTGGCACCTTGAAGGCGGCCTTCATCGCTTTGTTCGCCCCTACATGGTCGAAGTGGCCGTGCGTGTTGAGCACGCACCTGACCTTTACGCCGTTTTCCTTCACAGCCGCCTCTATCTCGCCGGCGTCGGCGCCGGGGTCGATTATCACGCCATCAAGTGTCGCCCTGTCCCAGACTATGTAACAGTTGACTTCAAGGGCGCCTACCGGTATCGCTATTATCTCTGCCATTCTCTTATCTTCTCTGAGTACTGGTTTATTAGGGCTGTCGCCGCCTCATCGGTGGAGGCCTCGGCAACGAGGTGGAAGTACGGCATGTCCTGGCTCGGGTACGCGACAAGCCAGTCATCGCCGAATTTTATCTTTATCCCGTCGAGAAGTACAGTTTCGAGATTCCTCGATTCCTCGGCGAGCCGCCTCATTATCATGCCCTTGCTCTCGAACGAGCAGGAGACCTTCTCCTTCATGATGATGGAAGGAGGGATCTCGCGCATGAGCTTGTGAAGGCGCGCGCCGTGGCGGGCGAGCATCTCGAGGACCTTGGCTATCGCGTACATGCCGTCGAAGTTCGGCTGGAACTCGGGGAATATGTAGCCGCCAAGCTGTTCTCCGACGAAAAGAGTGCCCTCTTCGGCGGCCGCTTCCATCAGCCCCCTGCCGGTCGTCTTGGTCCTCTTGACGGCAAAGCCGTAGGTCTCGGCCATCCTGTCAATGGCGCGCGAAGCCGTTATGGGGACCGCTATGTGCCCCTTCCTGCCCGTTTCCTTGCAGTACTTGAGCGTAAGGAGGGTGACGATGTTGAGGGCCGTGTCTCCGTCGAGGGCCTCTCCGGTCTCGTCGAAGAAAAAGACCTTCTCTCCGCCAGCGTCCAGGTAAAAGCCCATGTCAGCGTCGAGCGAGCGGACGATGGAGGATATCTGGTCCATCGACCTCTGGAACTCTTCGGCGGTCTTGGTCATCTTGGAGCCGTCGAGGTTCGCGTTCAAGGCTATGACCTCGCAGTTGAGCTTGCCGAGTATCGACGGGAAGAGCCTCGAAGAAGAACCGTACGAGTAGTCGAGGATGAACTTGAACTTCGCCTTCCTCACGGTAGATGAGTCTATCATTGACATGAAGCTGTCCTGGTAAGATTCGAAGGCGTGTATCGGGAAGACCATCTCGCCTGTTTCGTCCATCGAGACCCTCGGAAAATCCTCCCTGAAAAAGAGTTTCTCAATGGTCTTTTCATACCCGGGATGCAGGTCGAGGCCCTTGTTGTCGAAGAACTTGAGATCAATGAGCTGCGTGTCAAAAGGAGAGCGGCGGGTGTGTATGCCTCCGGCCTCGGTGCCGCTCCTCGAAAGGAACCTGACGACAGGCATCGGCGTCACCCCGTAGTCGTGGACATTGACGCCTGTTGAGAGTATGCCGGTCATGATGGCCCGGTTTATCATGCGCGAAGTCTTGTGTGCGTCCCTCGAGGTAGAAACGGCAGACCCCTTCTTCAATGACGCACCGTAGGAAGCGCCGAGCTTGGCCGCGAACTCAGGGGATATCTCTATGTTGGCCAGACCGGTTACTCCGTAAGTCGAGAAGATGTTCCTGCTCCACTTCTCGCCCCAGATAAGCGAAGAGGCCAGAGTGGCGTCGTCCTCGACTATCTTGTACGGCCATACCTTTACATTGGCCTTGACTGTGGCATGCCGCCCTATCGAGCAGTGGTCGCTTACGATGACGCCCTCTGCGAGGTGGGCCTGCTCAAGGATTTCGCTGTGGCTGCCGATGACATCCTCGTGCATCGACGCGCCGCGCGCGGCCCTCGTGTTGTCCCAGAGGACAGAGTCTCTTATGTAGGCGCCCTCCTCGACGACCGAGTTCGGGCCGATGATCGAATTGGATATCCTCGCGTCAGCCCCTACCCTGCAGTTCTCCCCTATGACTACCGAGCCTTCGAACTTGGCGGTGAAATCGATGCGCGAGTCCTTGCCTACCCACAACCGCCTGCCCTCTATCTGTTCGCCGTGTATGTCAACGGTGACGAGCCCCTGCAATATGTCCATGTTGGCTATCCTGTACTCTTCGAGGCTGCCGACATCCTTCCAGTAGCCCTTGGCCGTGTAGCCGTAAATGGGCTCGCCCTTTTCCAGCAGGGCCGGAAAGAGGTCCTTGCTGAAGTCGAATTCCTTGTCGACAGGGATGAAGTCCAGGACCTTCTTTTCGAGTATGTATATGCCGGTGTTGATGGTGTCGCTGAAGACCTCGCCCCAGCTCGGCTTCTCCAGAAACCTCATTATCCTGCCGTCCTCGTCGGTTATGACTATGCCGAAAGGCAGCGGGTTTTCTACCCTCGTCAGGACAATCGTCGCGACAGAGCCCTTTTCCTTGTGGAACTGGACGGCCTTGTTAAGGTCGATGTCGGTCAAGACGTCGCCGCTTATGATGAGGGTCGTCTCGTCCCCTTCGAACCTTCTCATGGCGCTGCCCACGGCCCCTGCTGTGCCGAGGTCGACCGTGAGGGTTGTGTAGCCGAGCTTTACGCCGAAGGCCGAGCCGTCCCCGAGCTTCTCGCTTATCATCTCAGGCTGGAAGTATAATAGAGCGGTCAGGTCGGTTATCGAGTTCTTCTTCAGGAGCTCTATTATATGCTCCATCATGGGCCTGTTCACCATAGGCACCATCGGCTTCGGAAGGTTGTTGGTAAGCGGGCGGAGCCTCGTGCCGAAGCCCCCTGCCATAATGATGCTCTTCACGGTTTCATCTCCTTGTGGGGACAATTTGTCAAGCCGGACTCAAGCCCCGGGTGCCCGTTCAAAGCGGACGTCCACCCAGGGACAGGCAAAACTCATAAAAGAATTGTAAGGAAAAATGATTCTACCACAAAATCACCCCCAGTCAAGGAAGGCCGGAGGGCGTCTGGCGCTTAAAAAAAATGCCTTGTCCGGCGGCTTTCGGCCGAAAGGCCGCGCAAATATAGTTTGACTTTGTCTCGGCGCATATGGTAATAAACCTCGATTGTAAAGGCCCCCCCGGACAACTTTAATGAAACGCGCCTTTCAAGGTGGGGGCAGCCATGCCTGAAGACAACAGAGACAGGGGTTTTTTCAAGGGATTAGCGA
Source organism: Deltaproteobacteria bacterium (assembly GCA_020846435.1). GTDB lineage: Bacteria > Desulfobacterota > GWC2-55-46 > GWC2-55-46 > GWC2-55-46 > GWA2-54-12. The sequence continues at coordinate 89,304 of JADLDY010000031.1, read as the reverse complement.
TGCTCGCCTCAATGGGCATCGCCATGGTGGTCTCGACATTCATCGGGCTTATCATCGGCATATATCTCGACAAGTACTTTGACACAAAGCCCTGGCTGACAATAATATTCCTGATTTTCGGCATCGCCGCGGGCTTTAAAAACATATACGGGCTGACCAGGAAATACGGCCTATGAACTCTCAAGAGCTCGAAGCGCTTTCAAAGCGCGTCTCTTCGAGAGTGGCGCTTGTAAACGCTTGCGCGTGCGCCGCAATAGCCGGGCTCATAGCCTTTTTCGACAGTTCCATCGTGCCGGGGTTCGCGGCAGGTTTCGCGACCGGCGCTCTGAACATACACTGGCTTTTAAAGATAGCGCGCAGGTCAGTCACCATGAGCCCAGAGAAGGCAGGCAGGTTCGTAACCCTTGCCTACCCCGTAAGGTTCGCTCTGGTCGCCGCCCTGTTCGCTCTGTTCATAGTCAAGGGCCTCATCAGCCCCTGGCCGCTGGTTGCCGGGTTCGCGCTCTCGATAGCGACCGCGGTCTGCACAATGATCTACTTCGCAAGGGAGGAAAGCTTCAATGCATGACACGATAATCCCGACATTCGGGCTGCAGGCGCATACGGCCTTCATGATATACATCATCATAGGCCTCTCGATATTCTCCATGATGATGGCCAGGAGATTGAGGCTTGTCCCGGGAGCGACTCAGTCGATACTGGAGCTCGTCATAACGGCCTTCAGCAACCTCGTTGACGAGACGATGGGCCACAAGGGCAGGAAGTACTTCCCATTCGTCCTCACCTTCGCGGTCTTCATCTTTGTCTCGAACCTCTTAGGCCTCATACCGGGGCTTCTGCCGCCGACCGCCAACCTCAACACGACGCTGGCCCTCGCGCTCATCGTCTTCCTCGCGACCCATGTTATAGGCGTCAAGGAGCACGGGCTCTCTTACTTCAAGCACTTCACCGGCCCTGTCTGGTGGCTCGCGCCCTTGATGCTCCCTATAGAGATAATCGGGCACCTCGCGAGGCCGGTATCCCTCTCGCTTCGTCTTTTCGGAAACATAATGGGACACGAGCAGATAGTCGGCGTTCTCCTCATACTCATGCCGATAGCCTATCCGCTCCTGGCCCTTTCGACCGTATTGGGAGTCCTGGTCGTGTTCATACAGGCCTTTATCTTCGCGCTCCTTTCGATGATGTATATAGGCGGGGCGCTGGAAGAGGCCCACTAAAAGAGTTTTTTCAAGGGCCCAAACCCTTTGACGGATTGTGGACGCAGGCTGGATTCAGCCGGGGAAGATGGCGAAACCCTGCCTTGCAGAAACTCTCCGCAAACGGATGACAGGCTCAATTACACAGGAGGTGCAGTACAGATGAAGAAGAAATTCATGAGCGCGGCAATAGCGCTCGCAATCCTCGCCACCGGCTCGGTTGCTTTCGCTGAGGAAGCCGGAGCGGCGGCGGCAGGCGACAAGGGCGGCATAGTCCTCGCGGCCCTGTTCATCGCGGCTGGCGTAGGCATGGGCCTTGGAGCTCTCGGACCTGGGATCGGCCAGGGCAACGCCGTCAAGGGCGCTGTCGAAGGCATAGCCAGGAACCCCGGCGCTTCAGGCAAGATCATGACCACCATGCTCGTCGGTCTGGCCATGATCGAGTCTCTCGCGATCTACGCGCTGGTCATAGCCCTGATACTCCTTTTCGCCAACCCGTTCATGTAAGAACGGCTCAGGCAACAGGCAGTAACAAAAGGCCCGGCAGGACACCCTGCCGGGCCTTTTGTTTTTCAGCCCTGTCATCGCAAGTCCCCCTATTTTCTAAAGAAAAGAGGGAATAGGGGAGATTAACCTCAAAACCAATAATCCCCTCATTCCCCCTTTAAAAGGGGACAGTTTAAGGCGAGTTTCCCCCGAACCTCGCCTCCCTTGACACACCCCGGGATTTTCCCTATAATATTAGCACTCGGAAATCAAGAGTGCCAATGGAGGCAGGTCAGGAATGGGTCTTCCGATAGTATCAGATTCAATTCAGAGCTATCTTGCCGAAGTCAACCGCTACAAGCTCCTCACCCCTGAAGAGGAGAGGAGCGTAGCTGAGCGCTATTTCAAGACGAAGTCGATCGAGGACGCGCACAAGCTCGTCACCTCGAACCTCCGCTATGTCGTTAAGATCGCGCTGGAATTCCGCAACTACGGCGTGCGCCTCGCCGACCTCATCCAGGAGGGGAACATCGGCCTGATGATGGCCGTAAAGAAGTTCAACCCCTTCAAGGGCTTCAGGCTCATCACCTACGCAACTTGGTGGATAAAGTCCTACATACAGGAATTCATACTCAAATCAAAGGGCCTCGTAAGGCACGCCACGAGGGACCTGAAGAAAAAGCTCTTCTACAGGAACCAGCCTGAGCTCGGCTCAGGGAAAGAAGCGGATGACCTTGACGCGGCCGAGGTATTCTGCGACGACCTCTCGCTTAACTCTGCGATAGCCGACAAGACGACGACCCACTTGGAGCTACTTAAAGACGAAGGGCCGGGCCCGCTCTGTACTTTCGAAGGCAAGCAGACGGCCGCGCTCGTTAAAAAGGAAGTAACACGCGCGCTTGAGAGCCTGAACGAAAAGGAACGCGTTGTCATAGAGAACCGGGTCATGAGTGATGAGCCGGAGAGTTTGCAAGAGCTCGGAGACAAGCTCGGCGTGACCAGAGAAAGGGTCCGCCAGATAGAGAGCCAGGCATTGAAAAAGCTCGGCAGGTCTCTTGCCAGCGTGAAGGAAGCCGGATTCGCATTAGAGGCGTAATATAAAACGTAAAAAAACAAAAAGGCCGGGGGAAGCCCCCGGCCTTTTTTATTTAAGGCATGTTCTTGCGCCCATTTCTACTTGGCCGCCTCTTTCGCGTGGACTATCGCTTCCTCGGCGTGCTTGACCGCTTCTTTGGCGTGCATTATCGCCTCTTTTGCATGGGTGTTGCCGGTCGCTTTAAGCGACTCTTCCAAATGCCCTATCCCCTCTTTTATGTGCTTTATCCCGACTTCCGTGTGCTTTATGCCCTGCTCCGCGTGCGGCTCAGCAGCGATAGCCGGAGCAACAGCAAAAGCCATAGCGAGCAATAAAGCGGCAACGATCCTCTTCATGGCATTACCTCCTGTTAGCGGTTGAGTGACGGCAATATCAGGAAGTATATCAGAGACGGATTAACAGGGGCCTGTCAGCGGCGCTTAGAGGGCCTTATGGCGAGAAAACCATCTATGATGAACGAGATAGCGGATATCACGAGGCCAACCTTGAAACTCGACGGCGAGTATCTGAAAACCACCTGTTTTTTGCCAGCTTCCACCTTTGCGGCAACCAGCCCCCAATGGTCGAGGGCATCCGCGCCGTCGGCCTTCCAGCCCTTGAAATAGTTCTGGTTTAAAACAAGCGTGTCTTTGGCTACCGGGTCGGCTTCGACTACAACGAGGTTCGGCGAAAAATACGCCACCGTCGCAGTCCCCTTGCCTGAAGATAAAAACGCCTCTCCCATGTAACCCGGGTTCTTCCTGCCAGTGTCGTCCCCAAAAGGCACAGCCTTGATGGGCGGCCTCATCGTGTCGTAGCAGTTCAGTACGCCGGTGTTGGAAAGAAAGCTCCGGTAGTTGACCTTCGTGGGCTCGGCCACGACTATCTGCCTGAACGAATCATTTTTCACGACAACCGGCGCCCTCTCAATGAAAGCGTCTTTCAGGACACTCTGTGAGACTGTGAACATCTCGACGAAGACGATCGCAACGACGGCCACCGCAAGGAGGCTTCCGGCCAGCTTACTCTTTTTTCCCACGGCCTCTTCAAACCTTGAAAGAGCGAACCCCGCGGCTATGGCGAAAGCGAATACGAAAAGAGGCATGACCCTCGACGAGCCGTGAAGAGAGCTGACGACAGGCAGTCTGTGGAGGATTGACCAGATATCGATTGGCGAGAACTCGCCGAGCGACATCAGGAGCGCGCCGACAGAGATCAATATCCACGGCCACGCTCTTCTTATGGAAACAATGGAAGCCACAAACAGGACAAACGCCGCAAAGCCCGTGAACGCGCCATACTCGTGCCAGCCCCAGGGTCTGGCCCCTGACCAGAAGGTCTTATTGTACTCCTCTTTAGTCTCGCCTGCCTTGAGGTAGAAATCTTCTGTCTGCGTCACCACGCGCTGGTTGCGGCTGAAGAGCGACTTGCCGAGAAGCTCTATTGAATGGTACTCGACAGCCTCTGTCTTCCTCGGGAAGGAGCTCATGAACTCGTACTGGGGTATGGCCTTGACCGCGCTCAAAAGAAAAGCCATGACGACTATGGAGATGAGCGCGATGACGGGCTTTATCGACCTCGTCCTTATAATCGAAAGCAGGCAATAAGCGCCAAGGAACATGCTCGTCACGGTGAACGGGTATACCCCGCCGCCAAGAATCATCCACGCGTAGAAAAATGACGCGGCCGCCGCCCACTTCAGCCAGTTCTTCTCATCCAGAGCCTTTATGTACATCGCCGCGACGAACGGCATGAGGCCAAACGGCAGGAAAGAGGAGTGCCCCTCGCTTATCCTCAAGGCAAACCAGCTGCTCGTCATGAAAATCACCGCCGGGACAAGCGAAGAAGCCCGCTTCATCCCCAGGACGCGCGAAAGGAGGTACATGCCGATAAAGCCCATGACGGCGTAGAAGGCTATTATGAGTTTTACGCCGACGACCTCTCCAAAAAGGAGAACGAAGATGAAGGAAGGGGCAAGAAAGTTCGACTCCGGGCTCGCGAGCATGGCGTTGCCGCCGCAGTAGTACGGGTTCCACAGCGGGAACTGGCCGAACTCGGCAATGGTCCTCAAGGGGACGGCGTGGAAGAAAAAGTGGCTGTCCCAGTCAGAGACCCCGACATTGTTGATATCGTGGAATACAGGCGAGATAAAAAAGAGCGCCGCCGCGACGAGGATAAGCGGGAAAACAATCCTCAAGATAAGTTCTTTCCTGTCACGCATCCTGTCCCGGCGTAATGAGCGGAGTTTTTTCAGGGATGAGTTTAGCACAGGTTTTTCCGGCCTGTAAACACCCGTTTCCAGACCGGTTTTCTCCTGTTGACCAAACAGGCCGGAAGAAGTAACATATCCTGCGTTTTCCCGGAGAGATCAAGCCTCCGGCCACAAAAACAGCCGGGACACCAGACATGGAACCACGAAACCTTACGGCGAAGATGACCGTCAAGCCCTTTGAAGAGTCAGACTCTCTCATATGGGACGAGTTCGTCGAACGCTCGATAAACGGCACCATCTTCCACAGGAAAAAGTTTCTGGGCTACCACCCCGCCGCCCGCTTTATCGACTCGTCGCTGATGTTCTTCTCGAAGAACACCCTGAAGGCCGTCTTCCCGGCGGCCATCATCGATGACCACGGCGTAAAGGTATTGAAATCCCACCCTGGGTCGTCTTTCGGCTGTATCGTCGTAGACACCCCTCCGGGAGTGCTCGAAGCGAACCAGATGGCAGCCGACCTTATCGATTACGCCAGGGCCCAGGGCTGCTCGAGGATAGAATTCAGGATAGCCCCGAAGATATACAACATCTACCCGACCGACGAGCTCGACTTCGCCTTCCGCCTGAACGGCTTTGAGGTGCGGGCAGTAGAGCTTGCCACATGCGTGCCGTTGGAGAAGTTCGGGCCTTCCCCAACGGAAGAAGACATCATAAAGACCTTCAATGAGGCGTGCAGACGCTCGACGAGAAAGGCCCTTTCTTCTTGCGTAGACGCGCGTATAACGCAGGAAGAAGCCCACTTCAGCGCCTTCTGGGATGTGCTCGCGGAGAACCTCCTGAAACACGGGGCAAAGCCGACTCACACTAAGGAAGAGCTTCTGGATTTGAAGAAGAGATTTCCGGATGACGTTCAGCTTGTCGGGGTCTTTGACAGCGGGGAGATCATAGCAGGGATAGTGACATTCGTTGTGAACAGGAACGCGGCTCATGTCTTTTACTTCGGAAGCCTTTACGCTCATCAGGAAAAAAGAGGCTTGAACCTCGCCGTACTGCGCCTTCTGGAATTCGGCGTCTCAAGGAAGCTCAAATTCGTCAACTTCGGCATCTCGACAGAACACGGCGGCACGGTCGTGAACTGGGGGCTCTTCCGCTTCAAGGAGAGCTTCGGCGGACATGGCGCTGTGCGCGCCTACTGGGTCAAAGATCTCTAACAGGCCGCTCAAAAGCCCCATCTGCATTGTCGTCTTCAAAGCTCGTCAAAAGCGGCGTACAAGCAAAGTACGCCTCATTCCTCGCCCCTCGACTCCTCGCATCTGGAACCTTTTGGGCAACCTGTCTAATCTCAGTGGATCATATCTTGAAAAAAAGAACGACCAGGTCCCTCACCGACTTTATGATGTTCGAGAGGCGCGCGCCCTTTGCCACACCGTGCATCCTCGGATAATGCGGGACTGTAAACTCTTTTATCCTCGCCCCTTTTTTTTTCGCCCTTATTAGTATCTCGGTCTCGACGAACGGGGAAGAGGCCGTTATCGACCCCTTATCGAGGAAGTTTTTGCGCACGAACTTTATCCAGTGGAGGTCCTGAAAGGAAGCCGAAAAAAGGAGCTTCAAAAGGAGCTTGTCGATTGACGAGATGTACTTCCTTATGGCCCTGTCCTGGCGCTTCGCCCTCGCGGAGATGATGATGTCGTTGTCCTTGAGATACGGAAAGAACTTCTCGAGGTCATAAGGGTCGAACTGCATGTCAGAGCAGACTATTACGGTCCACTCGCAGCTGGCGCGCAAATAGGTCTCACGCAGGAGATATCCTATCCCCTTATTCTCTTTGTTGCGGATGACCTTCGTGTGCGGGTGGTTAGAGGCGAACTCGTCGCAAATGTCGGAGGTGCGGTCGGTCGAGCCGTCGTCAAAGGCGACGACCTCGAACCTCTCGCAGTTCCTGCTGAGCACTTCATGGGTCCTCTTGAGGACCTCACCTATCGTGTCCTCCTCATTGTAAGCGAGGGCCACCACCTGTATCGAATCTTTTATCATTAATCCGTCCCTGGACTGACAGGTTAGTTTTTTTTACAGGCGGCTCAAAAAGGTCCAGATGCAAGGCGTCAAGGAGCGAGAAACGAGGCGTACTCTTCTTGTACGCCGCAGTTACGAGTGACGCTGACAACGATGCAGATGGGCCTTTTTGAAGCTTCCCTCGGCAAGCGAGGAGAGCTTCGAAACCTAAGGAAGTTTCGATTTTCTATTCGCTCGCTTACCCCGCAGCTTTAGCTGCGGGGATTCGCTCGCTATGGGTTTTCAGCCGCCTGTCAGGCTTTTGCGCATTCATAGACAAGCACCGCCGCGTACTCCATCGGCAGTACCGAGCCTAGCTCGACGAGCCCCTTGAGTATCTCGTCGCTGTACTCCGTCATCATGCCCTGGGGGAGCGCCTTTGAGAGCATGCCGCCCTTTCTGACGACCCTGTAGCCGAGGCTTGAGAGGTCTTTTTCAAGACGCTCTATCGTGAAGACTCTCCTGTGGACAAGCTGCAGGTCTGTCTCGCCGAGGTCGGTCTCTTCCTTCTGCATGCCCATGCACACGGCGAGCCGCCTGTGCAGGGAGAGAGCGTGCGGCACCATGATTATGAGGACTCCGTCTTCGGCAAGCCAGGTGCGGGCCTGCTTCAGGACGGCCATGTGGTCTGCGACATGGTCGAGGACAAAGGTCGCCAGAACCGTGTCGAACTTCTCTTTTGCCTCGAAGGTCTCAAAGAGCGAGACGAAGGTCGTGACCTTGCTGCCGTATATCTCTTTTGCCTTCTCGAGGAGGCTCTCGGAAGCGTCGACAATGTAGGCCTGCCCGAACTTCTCAATGATATGGGCTGTCCAGTAGTTGTCGCCAAAGCCCATCTCGAGGATCTTTGGGCCCTTGAGGCGTCCGAACATCTTTTCGACCATATATTTCGAGACCTTCTGGTCGACCACCCTGCCAGGGTCTGGCGCGAGATAAAGGCTCGAGTTCTCCTCGAGCATATTTTTTTCCTGTTCGCTCATGCTGGCCTCAATAACGGTTTATCACTTCTATTACCCTTAACGCCTCTTCGTCGGTAAGCTCAGGGAACATGGGGAGAGAGAGGCATCCATCGGCCAGGGCTTCCGACTGAGGGAAGTCCCCTTTCTTGTATCCGAGGTGGCTGTAGGCCTTCTGCAGATGGCAAGGAACCGGGTAGTGTATGCCCGGCCAGACATCGTTGGCCTCAAGGTGCTTTTTAAGCCCGTCCCTGTCCTTTGTGGCCACGACGAAGAGGTGATAGACAGACTCAGCTCCGGGCTCTGGTTTCTGCGTCCTTATCTTCTTATTTCTTATGCCTTCGAGGTACATGCGGGCGATAGCGCGGCGCCTCGCGTTCCACTCGTCGAGATACCTGAGCTTGACCGATAAGACCGCGGCCTGAATGCCGTCGAGCCTCATGTTAAATCCGAGCTCGTCGTGGTAGTACTTCGCTGTCGAGCCGTGGTTCCTGAGCGCCCTCAAGCGGGCGTCGATAGACGGGTCGTTCGTGACGACGCCCCCGGCTTCGCCGTATGCCCCGAGGTTCTTGCCCGGATAGAAGCTGAAACATCCGGCCACTCCAAAGCCGCCGACCTTCCTGCCGTTGTACAGAGCGCCCTGGGCCTGCGCGCAGTCCTCGACAAGCTTTAAAAGGTGTTTTTGCGCTATGGCCTGTACAGCGTCGATGTCAAAGGGCTGGCCGTAGAGGTGCACCCCGATTATCGCCTTTGTCCTCTCGGTTATCTTCGCTTCGATTTTAGATGGGTCAATGTTCCATGTGTCAGGGTCGCAGTCGACGAAAACCGGCTTCGCGCCAACGTAGGATATGCCCCAGGCTGTCGCTATGAAGGTATTGGCGGGCAGTATGACTTCGTCTCCGGGGCCGATGTCAAGGGCCCGCATTACAAGGTGCAGCGCGTCGGTGCCGCTGCCGACTCCAACGGCGTGGCGCGTGGAGCAGTACTTGGCGAAGCTCTTCTCGAACTCATCGGCGTACGGCCCGCCCGAGAAGGCGGTGTCGTCCATGACAACGGTGATCGCCTCTGTTATCTCTTTTTTAAGCCTTGCGTGCTGCCTCTTAAGGTCGAAAAACGGTATCTTCAAATTTTGACTTCCCTGCCCCTCGACTTTATTGACTTCTGCGCCGCTTCCAGAACCTTTACCACGCCGAGCCCGTTCTTCCAGTTGGACACCGGCTCCGTGCCCTTTGATATGGCCGATATGAAGTCTTTGGCCACCCCTGAGAGGGCCTCCTCCTGGCTGACCCTCGGCAGGAATATATCGCCGAGGCGGTAGTCGACGAGGATGTTGTACTTGTCCTCATCCGATACCGGGCTCACCTTGTAGCTCGTGTCGTACACGCGGAGCTTTTCCGTGGGCTCTACGTCGTCGAACATTATCATCTTGTTCGTCCCGCCGATGAGGATCTTCCTTATCTTCACGGGAGAGGACCACGAGCAGTGGAAATGGGCTATGAGGTTCGACTGGTAGTTGAGCGTTATGTAGGCGATGTTCTCTATCGAGTTGTGCGTGTGGGATATGCCGGTCGCTATTACGCTCTCGGGCATCTCGTTGTTTATGTGCAGCAGTATGGAGATGTCGTGCGGGGCGAGGTCCCAGACGACATTGACCTCGGGGTTGAAAAGGCCCAGGTTTATCCTGACCGAGTCGAAGTACTGGAGGCGTCCGATGACGCCCATGTCGACGATATCCTTTATCTTCTTTACCGCGCCGGTATAAAGGAATGTGTGGTCGACCATGAGGACGCGCCCTTTTTTCTGCGCCAGCTCGATGAGCTCTGTTGCGTCCGCGCTCGAAGTGGTCATGGGCTTCTCTATGAGCACGTGCTTGCCTTTTGAGAGGGCCTCTGACGCCAGCGGGTAATGGGAGAACACAGGGGTAGCCACGACGAGAGCGTCTATCGACGGGTCTTTCATGACCTCCTCGGCCGAGGTGTAGACGTCGACCGCTGGGTAGAGGCGCTTTACGGCCCTGAGCCTCTCCTCTCTCCTGTCAACGACGGCCGCAACCTCGCAGCCGTCGACGAGAGAGAAGTTCCTCAAAAGGTTCGGACCCCAGTAGCCGTATCCGATTATGGCGATTTTCAACATCGGTTCGCGCGCCTCCGTCAGCCCCGATTTTCCTGCCGTGGGGCTTTTGACACAACACATATTATCGGGAGAACAGCCTTGCTACTTTATCCAAAAAAAACAACGGGTCAGGGCCGGAACCGACCTTGAGCATTATACATTATCATTCCCCCTTGTTAAAGGGGGAATTAGAAGGTTGCGAAAACGCAACCTTCCAAGCAATACAGGATGTATTGCCAAATTGCGAGACTCAAAAGGCGAGCAATTTGCAAGGCTTGCACGAATTCACTTCGGGCAAGCCGTGGCTGAAAAAGTCCAGGGAAGGCTTTTTCAGCATTCTAAAGCAAAACCGTAACCCGCCACGGATGTCCAAAAAAACGCGTTTGTGGTATAGTCTTCAGACAGGGACGCGCGCCGGAGGTGAGCAGTTGCTCACAATTCTGTTTTTCGCTTCACACAGCCCACCATTAATGCTATAAAATAGTTGATTTGACCGCTTTTTTCTTACGACCGGAGCAGCGCGTTTTGCACAAAAGGCCGACCGAAGCCCACATCGATTTAAGGGCGCTTGAGCATAACTACCTTGAGCTCCGCGGGGTAGCGCCTGAAACAGCCCTGATGGCGGTAGTCAAGGCCAATGCCTACGGGCACGGCGCTGTCGAGGTAGCGAAAAGACTGGAAGCCCTGGGGTGCCCCTTTTTCGGCGTGGCCATCCCTGAAGAGGGCGCCGAGCTCAGGGGCGCGGGGATAACCGGGCCGATAGCCGTCCTCGGCGGCATATTCGCAGATCAGGCCCCTGACATAGTCGAGCTCGGCCTTACCCCGGTCGTCTTTGACATGACGGCAGCAAAGGCCCTTGACAGGGCGGCCAAAGGCCGCGGCATGACGCTCAACATCCATGTCAAGGTCGACACCGGCATGGGCAGGCTCGGCATACAGCCAGCGGACGCTACATTGTTCTTCAACGAATTGAAGGGGCTCGGGAACTTGAGGGTCGAATCTCTCATCACACACTTCGCTGAATCCGAGTCTGCTGATAAAAAGTTCTCACGGGAACAGCTCTCGGCCTTCCACAGGACAGCCGAGGCGATAAAAAACGCCGGCGCAGACCCGGGCTCCCTGGAGACGGCGAACAGCGCGGCTCTCGTTGACTTCGCGCCCTCAAGGCTCGACATGGCGCGCCCGGGCATAATGCTCTACGGGTCATACCCGGACGCGCGCCTCAGGGCGAAGGTGTTGCTCAAGCCGGTCATGACGCTCAAGACAAGGATACTACACCTCAAGGAAGTCCCGGCCGGGTTCACGGTAAGCTACTCGAGAAGATTTACTGCAAAGAAGCCGAGCGTCATAGCAACCCTCCCAATAGGCTACGCCGACGGCGTGCCAAGGAGTCTCGGCAACACAGGGGAAGCACTCGTTGGAGGCATGCGCGCGCCGTATGCGGGCACGGTATGCATGGACCTCCTGATGCTCGACGTGACCGGCATACCTGGAGTAAGACAGGGCGACGAGGCAGTCCTCATCGGAACACAGGGCAATGAGACCATCACGGCCGAAGAGATCGCTGAAAAGGCAGGCACCATAAGCTACGAGATATTCTGCCGCATATCCGGACGGGTCCCGAGGATCTATACAAGATGCTAAAAGGCTACCTCGAAAAACTTGGACGCTCGGCCGGCGAGTTCGTCGACACGGCCGGGCTCATATCCCTGATGCTCTTCCAGACGGTGGTCCTCGCCTTCACCCCGCCTGTGAAGTTCCGTAACATATTCAAGCAGATGGAGTTCGTCGGCGTCCAGAGCCTCTTTGTCGTCATCCTCACCGGCGCGTTCACGGGCATGGTCCTCGCGCTCCAGAGCTTCAACGCATTGAAAAGGTTCGGCGCGGAAAGCCTCGTCGGCCCGACGGTAGCGCTCAGCATGGCCAGGGAGCTCGGCCCGGTGCTCGCGGGCCTCATGGTAACCGGCAGGGCCGGAAGCGCCATGGCGACCGAGCTCGGCACCATGCGCGTCACCGAGCAGATAGACGCCATGGTCACCATGGCGGTGAACCCGGTGAAGTACCTGGTCGTCCCGAGGGTCATAGCCGGGGTCCTCATGTTCCCGCTGCTGGCGATCATCACCGACTTTGTCGGGGTCGTCGGCGGCTACCTCGTTGGCGTAAAACTCCTCGGCATAAACTCCGGCGTGTACATAGGCAGGACAATAGACTTCGTGCAGATAGACGACATATTCGCCGGATTATACAAGGCTACCGTCTTCGGGCTCATAACCGCGCTTGTCGCGTGCTTCAACGGGTTTTACGCATCTGGAGGAGCCGAAGGGGTCGGCAAGGCCGCGACCAGCTCGGTCGTCATGGCGAGCGTCATGATACTAGTCTCAGACTACCTCATGAGCTCTTTCATGGTATGAAGGTTGATTGTCCGCCATGGGTATGATAAAAATTTCAGGTCTGAAGAAGGCCTTCGGCCGCAAGCAGGTGCTCGACGGGGTCAACCTCGAGATCGAAAAAGGGAAGATAACCGTCATCCTGGGGCGCAGCGGCGAGGGCAAGAGCGTACTCCTCAAGCACATAATAGGGCTCCTGCGGCCTGACGAGGGGCGCATATTACTCGACGGCCAGGAGATAAGCTCCATGAGCGAGCGCGACTTCAACGAGGTCAGGAAGCGCTTCGGCATGCTCTTCCAGGGCGCGGCCCTGTTCGACTCGATGACCGTCGGGGGCAACGTCGGCTTCCCGCTCAAAGAACACACTGACCTCGCCGACGCGGACATAATGAAGGTCGTGAGCGAGAAGCTCAAGAGGGTCGGGCTCGTAGGCGTAGAGGACATGATGCCTTCCGAGCTCTCCGGCGGAATGAAAAAAAGGGTGGGGCTCGCCAGGGCCATTGTAATGGACCCGGAGATAGTCCTCTTCGACGAACCGACGACCGGGCTCGACCCAATCATGTCGGACTCAATCGCGGACCTCGTCCTGGACACTCAACGGAGCCTTAAGACGACTTACATACTCATCACCCATGACATACCCTTTACCTACAAGATAGCCGACAAGATAGCCATGCTCCATGAAGGCAGGATAATAGAACAGGGCACTATCGACGAGATGAAAAAGAACCAGAACCCCGTAGTAAGGCAGTTTCTGGAGGGGCGGGCCGAAGGGCCGATAAAGGTATATTGACGGCCGCCAGGGATTTACGATATTTGTCATGTGAAAGCCGGAGTTCTTCGACTACACTTTCCGGCAGGGACATACCATTATGGCTTTACCAAAACTGAGTTCAGAAGCCAAGGTCGGACTCTTCGTCCTCCTCGGGATAGCGCTCCTTGTCTACATGTCGATGAGGCTCGGCGGCATAAACATCGGCAAGGAGAAGGGCTATCCCCTGTTCGTCGAGTTCGACTCGGCCGCGGGCCTCGACCCCAACGCCTCGGTGCGGGTCGCCGGAGTCGAAGTCGGCAGGATCAAGACCATCACGCTCAAGGACTCGAAGGCTCACCTCGAGCTGCTCATACAGCCCGGCATCAAGATAGGCAAGGACTTCACGGCCGTGCTCACGACCAAGGGACTCCTTGGCGAGAAGTACCTCGAGCTCGTCCCTGGGCAGCCCGGCGCTCCTCCTCTTAACGAAGGCGAAACGATCACGCGCACGAGGAGCTATGCCGACATCGACAGGCTCATTCGCACCCTGACCGGGGTCGCCGACGACGTCAAGGAGATCACCGAATCGCTCAGCACCGTCCTTGGCGGCGACGACGGAGAGCAGACAGTCGGCAACATCGTCCGCAACATCGAAGAGCTCACCAGCCGCCTGAACAGGATAGTCGCCAAGAACGACGAGCAGTTCGAGAGCGTCATGCGAAACCTCGACTCGTTCACCACGCTCCTCAACGAGGAAGGCCCGGCCATAACCGGCGGCCTCCGCACGGCAATACAGAACCTCAACGAATCTCTCGTCAAGACGACCGGCAACCTCAACGGCATGATCGACGAGAACAGGGGCAACCTCAAGGAAGGCATCGACAACCTCAGGACCGCGTCCTTGAGCCTCCAGCAGGCCATGGAGACCGTCAACAAGGTGACCAGTGAAGTCGGGCCCGGGGTCACCAACACCATGAACTCGGTCAGCAGCATAGCGAAAAAGATCGACGACGGGGAAGGCACTATCGGCAAGCTCGTGAACGACAAGAGCCTGCACGAGAACATAAACAAGACCGTCGCCGGCATAAACAGCTACATAGAGCGCACCGAGAACTTCCACACCTTCATCGGCTACCGCGGCGAGTACCTCTTCGACGCCAGGGATACCAAAAGCTACCTGACGCTGCGCATACAGCCCAAATCCGACAAGTACTACCTCCTCGAGATAGTAGACGACCCGAGGGGCAAGAGGTCGGTCGAGAGACGGACAGTAACGACCGACGGGGTCGTCTCGAACACCGAGGAGGTCAAGACGACCGAGCAGATAAAGTTCTCCGCGCAGATAGCCAAGAGGCTTAAAAACCTCGTAGTAAGGGGCGGCATCATCGAGTCGACCGGAGGCGCCGGAGCCGACTACTACATGTTCAGTGACAGGCTCAAGTGGACGCTCGAGGCCTTTGACTTCGGGGCAGAGGGCAACCCGCACCTCAAGGCGGGCGCCTCATGGAACCTCGGCAAGTTCTTCTTCCTCACCGCCGGCTACGACGACTTCATAAGCAAGGTCGGCCTGCGCTCGGCCTACATAGGCCTCGGGCTCCAGTTCCAGGACGAGGACTTGAAGTACCTCATCTCCAGCGCGCCGCCTCTTTCCTTCTGACGCTCGGAAAACCTTGATTTAAACCTCAAAAAAAGATAAAAATATACTCCTCAGGCCCCAGGGCCTGAGGGCCTGTTTTTCGCGGCCGGAAAGCCTCTTAGGAACCCTTGCGGGAAACCCTTGAAAAAAAGAAGGGCTCTGGCCTTGGCGCAGCGTTCGACATCGGGACGACGACGCTCGTGTGCGCCCTCGTGGACCTCGAGAACAGAGCCGTCCTCTCGACCGAAAGCCTGCCTAACCCGCAGTCAAGATGGGGGCGCGACGTAATCGCCCGCATGGAAGCGGCAGTTGGCCCCGATGGGGCCCTTGGCGAACTTACGGCCGCCATAAGAGAGGCTCTCTCAGGCCTTCTCGCCTCAGTGGCGGGCGGCAGGATAGGCGAGGTCACGGCGCTTGCGGCGGCCGGGAACAGCGTCATGGAGCACCTGTTCCTTGGCATCTCGCCAGAACCGCTCTCAAAAGTGCCGTACAAGCCAGCGTTCAGGGAGGCCGTGACAATAGCGGCCTCTGACGCGGGGCTCCTTGCTGGCTGCGGGATGTATCTCTTCCCGCTCATCGGGGGCTTTGTCGGAGGGGACGCGGTGGCCGCGGCCCTCTCGCTCGGCATGCCGGGCAAGGGACGGCCGGTCCTCGCGATAGACATCGGCACAAACAGCGAGATACTCCTGTCCTCGGGCGGTGTGCTTTACGCGACATCTGCCGCGGCAGGCCCGGCCTTCGAGGGCGGAGAGGTCGAATACGGCATGACGGCAGCCTTGGGGGCCATCCAGGGCGTAACCATAGAAGACGACAGTGTGAGCCTCGACGTAATAGGCGGCGTTGCCCCGAAAGGCATCTGCGGCTCCGGGCTGATAGAAGCCGTATCAATGCTTCTCAAGGCCGGGGTCATCGACCGGACCGGCAGGATAAGGGACAAGGACGAGGTCGCGAGCAACCTCTCTTCGAGGATAAAGGAGAGCCCTGCGGGCAACTCCTTCACGCTTTACAGGGGGCCGAAAAAGGAGATATCCCTCGCGCAGTCTGACATACGCGCGCTCCAGACAGCCAAGTCGGCGACAAGGGCCGGAATATCGATGCTGCTCATGAAGGCCGGGATCAGGCCTGAAGAGGTCGAGACGGTCTACATTGCCGGGGCCTTTGGCAGCCATTTGAAAGAGGACGGCCTGAGGACGATAGGCCTCCTTGACGACGCCTGGACCGACATACGCACAGTCGGAGACGCGGCCCTCGAAGGCGCTGTAATGGCCCTCTACGACAACGGAAAAAAAGAGGCCGGGACAATTGCTGCGGAGGCCCGTTATGTCCCGCTTTCAGGCAGCGCGCATTTTGAACGGGATTTTTTAAGAAACATGAACTTTTAATCAGGCTACTTCATAAATCAGCGAAGGCGGCTCAAAAAGTTCCAGACGGGACTTTTTCAGCAGCCTCAATCCGTAAGGAGGAAAGGTTTCAAATGAGAAGGATAAGAAGGGCAATAATCAGCGTGACTGACAAGACCGGCGTAGCCGAATTCGCCAAAGAGCTCTCGGCGGCAGGCGTGGAGATAATATCAACCGGCGGGACCGCCGACCTCATAAAAAAGACGGGCGTCAACGTGATACCGATATCTTCCTACACCGGCTTCCCGGAGATGCTCGACGGCAGGCTTAAAACCCTCCACCCGAAGATACACGGCGGCATACTCGGCATGAGGGACAACGCGACCCACGCAAAAGAGATGGAGACCAACGGCATACTGCCCATCGACATGGTCGTCGTCAACCTCTACGCCTTTGAAGAGACGATTGCCAAGGGTTGCCCCCTCGAGGACGCGATAGAGAACATCGACATAGGCGGCCCAACCATGCTGAGGGCGGCCGCGAAGAACTGGAACGATGTAGCCGTCGTCGTCGACCCGGCCGACTACGCCGGAATAATAAAAGAGATGGCAGACAAGAAGAACTGCCTCGGCAGGGAGACACGCTTCAAGCTCGCCAGGAAGGTCTTCCAAACGACGGCCAGGTACGATGCCGCGATATCCAACTACCTCGGCACGGTGCCGGACTCCCCGGAGCTCGAGCAGAAAAAGACTTTCTCCGACACCTACACCGAGCAGTACGAAAAGATAATGGACCTGCGCTACGGCGAGAACCCGCACCAGAAGGCGGCCTTCTACAAAAAGCGCGTAAAGGGACCCGCCGGGCTCGCCGACGCGAAGTGCCTGCAGGGCAAGGAGCTCTCCTACAACAACATACTCGACCTCAACGCCGCTTTGGGCCTCGTCGCAGAGTTCAACGAACCGGCGGCAGTCATAGTGAAGCACAACAACCCGTGCGGCACCGCGATTTCCAAGAAAGGCCTGCTCGAAGCCTACAAGCTCGCTTACGAGTGCGACAAGACCTCGGCCTTCGGCGGCATCGTCGGGCTCAACAGGCCCGTGACGAAAGAGATGGCCGAAGAGCTCGGCAAGATATTCCTCGAAGCCGTCATAGCGCCGGGCTTTGACAAGGGGGCGCTCGAAGTGCTCTCGGCGAAAAAGAACCTCAGGCTCCTCGAGATAGGAAGCATGAAGCCTGAAGCTCTCTACTTCGGGCCCACAGACCTCGACATAAAGAGGGTCTCGGGAGGCCTCCTTGTCCAGACGCTCGATCTGGAGAGCGCGGCCGACCTCAAGACCGTGACCGAAAGGGGCCCTAACGAAAAAGAGCTCGCGGACCTTCTTTTCGCCTGGAGCGTATGCAAGCATGTAAAGAGCAACGCCATAATATTCGCGGCCGACACCCGTACTGTCGGAGTCGGCGCAGGCCAGATGTCGAGGATCGATTCGACGAGGATAGCGGCGCAGAAAGCCTCTGACGCCGGGCTTTCGGTGAAGGGCTCTGTCATGGCCTCTGACGCCTTCTTCCCGTTCAGGGACAACGTCGACGCGGCCGCCAGCCACGGCGTCACGGCCATAATACAGCCGGGCGGGTCGATAAGGGACGAAGAGGTCATAAAGGCCGCCAACGAGCACGGCATAGCCATGGTATTTACCGGCGTGAGGCATTTCAGGCACTGATCTGTTGTAGCTCTAAAAATTAGATATTTTTTCCGAGGTCGAGGCAGGGTGGAAGTAAAAAGCGGAGCATATATATTTATATGTGAGCATTTTTAACTTCCGCCCTAACGAAGAGATCGGGAAAAAGAGCAATTTTTCAAGGAGCCGTAATGAAGGTACTGATAGTCGGCGGCGGAGGCAGGGAGCACGCCCTCGCATGGAAGCTTTCCCAGAGTAAAAAGATAACGAAGCTCTTCATCGCGCCTGGCAATCCAGGCACCGCCATGCACGGCGAGAATATCAACATCGCGGCCGAAGAGATAGAAGAGTTGAAAGCCTTTGCTCTGGCCGAAAAAATAGACTTCACGGTCGTCGGCCCCGAGCTGCCTTTGACCCTCGGCATAGTCGACGTTTTCGCCGCCGCGGGCCTCCTTGTCTTCGGCCCGTCAAAGGCCGGGGCCGAGCTCGAGGGCAGCAAGGCCTTCAGCAAGGAGCTGATGTACCGCCACAACATCCCGACGGCTTTTTACAAGAAGTTCGAGGACGCCTCCGAGGCAAAGGCTTATATCGAGACGCACAAGCCGCCGATGGTAGTCAAGGCTGACGGCCTGGCGGCCGGCAAGGGAGTCGTCATCTGCCAGACGAGGCAGGAAGCTCTCGAGGCTGTCGATCTCATCATGACCGAGAAGGCCTTCGGCTCCGCCGGAAAAAAAATAATAATAGAAGAGTTCCTCATCGGCGAAGAGGCTTCTTTCCTCGCCATCACCGACGGCAAGACCGTGCTGCCGCTCGCGCCAGCGCAGGACCACAAGGCAATATTCGACAATGACAAAGGGCCGAACACTGGCGGCATGGGCGCATATTCGCCTGCCCCGGTCCTGACCGGAGAGCTGCAAAAAGAGGTCATGGAAACGGTCATGTACCCGGCCGTCCGCGGCATGGAAAAAGAGGGCAGGCCCTACAAAGGAATACTCTACGCCGGGCTCATGATGACAGACGCCGGGCCTAAAGTATTGGAGTTCAACTGCAGGTTCGGTGACCCGGAGACACAGCCCATACTAATGAGGCTCGCTTCCGACCTTCTGGAAGCGCTCCTGGCCTCTGCCAGAGGCAACCTCCATGAAGTTACTCTTGAATGGAAAAAAGAAGCGGCAGTCTGCGTCGTCATGGCGGCAAAAGGCTACCCCGGAGATTATCTCAAGGGAAGCGAGATAAAAGGCCTGAATGAAGCCGCCCTCCTGCCTGACACCGTTGTCTTCCACGCTGGCACAAAGAGCCGCGACGGCAAGGTCGTGACCTCAGGCGGCAGGGTCCTCGGAGTAACGGCCCTCGGGGCAGACATAAGAAAAGCCATTGAGAACGCCTACAGGGCTGTCGATAAGATCTCCTGGGAAGGCGCGCAGTACAGGACAGACATAGGGAAGAAAGCCCTGAAATAGGGCATGATGAATTAATAGCCGGAGGAAATGATGTCTGAGAAACCGCTTGTTGGCATATTGATGGGGAGCGACTCTGACCTCCCCGTGATGGAAGAAGCCGCGAAAATATTGAAAGACTTCGGAATACCCTACGAGATGACCGTCTCCTCGGCGCACAGGACCCCCAAGAGGACCTCCGAGTACGCGCAGAGCGCGGAAGGCCGCGGCATAAGGGTGATAATAGCCGGAGCAGGGAGCGCCGCCCACCTCGCGGGTTTCATAGCCGCTGAGACGACCCTGCCAATCATAGGCGTACCCATCGACTCAAGCCCGTTGAACGGACTGGACTCTCTCCTTTCAACCGTGCAGATGCCCGGAGGAGTACCTGTCGCGTCAATGGCCATAGGCAAGGCCGGGGCAAAGAACGCCGGGATTTTCGCGGCCCAGATACTGGCCGTGTCCGACCCAAAGCTCCGCGAGGCTTTGAAGACCCACCGCAAAGAGATGGCCTCTCAGGTCGAGGCCAAAGCGGAGAAACTGAAGGCCTGAATTGAATGACGGACCGCTCATAATCGACGCTGACGCCGACTATCTGCCCGCCATTGAGATATTCATGGCTGGCGGCATAATCGCTTACCCGACCGAGACATTCTACGGCCTGTGCGTAAACCCGTTCAACGCTGACGCGGTACAAGCGCTCTACAGGCTCAAGGGAAGGCCTTCATCGAGCCCGATGCCGCTCATAATAGGCGGCATCTCGATGATCCGCTTCGTCGCGAAGGAACTGCCGCCTCAAGCTGTACAGCTCATGAAACGTTTCTGGCCCGGCCCTCTTACGATCGTGCTCAAGGCGGCTGACTCGCTGCCAGATTCTGTCACGGCAGGCACCGGGACGATAGGCGTAAGGCTGCCCGGCTGTCCCAACGCGAGAAGGTTTTCCAATACTCTCGGCTTCCCGATAACTTCGACGAGCGCCAACCCGTCAGGGGAAAAGCCCGCGGTCTCTGCCGAAGAGGTGATAGAATACTTCAACGGCTCCATTGGTGCGCTCATCGACGGCGGCTCTCTCGAAAGCAAAAAAGGCTCGACCATCGTGGACGCTACCGGCGAAAAGCTCGTACTTATAAGGGAGGGCGAGATCCCTTCCTCCGGGATATTTTAAAAATATGCCATCGAGAGCCTTCAAGACATTCCTCATAGCCGTTGTCCTGCTGCTCGCCGGAGGGTGCGCTCCAGCGCACTATTCCGTGCACGACGCGGCCGAGCAGATAGGGTCGATAAGGACCATCGGCATCGTCCAGCCTGACATAAAAATATTTGAACTCACGGAAGACGGAGTAGCCGTCATGAACGAGGTCTCGGATGCGGCCGCCAGGAGCTCGGCTGACGAGATAGCCGCGTTTTTCAAGGGCACCCGCCTCAGGGTGAAGCTCATAGAGCCGACACTGAAGTCAAGGAAGGAGCTCCAGGAGGTGCGGGCCCTGAGCAAGGCTGTGCACAAGCATCTGCAGGAGTTCTGGAACCCGGTTGAAAAGACCGCGCCGCCGTCGTTGGGCAGCCTCGAGACTCTCGCGGATCTATACGGCGTAGAGGCGTTCATCTTCATGGACGGCTTCGAAGTGCATAAGAGGGAAAAAGCGCCTCTGTCAAAAAAACTGGCCACCTTCGCGGTAGGCACGCTCTACGGCCCCTCGGCGCTCCCCAGGCAGAACAGGTCAAGGGCCTGCGTCTCCATGTCAGACCACAGCGGAAATATAATATGGGCGAGCTTCAGGGATGAATCAGTGAGCTTGAGAGAGAACTTCATGGACAGGGAAAACACCAGAAGGCTCATAAGGGGGCTCCTATCGCGCTTTCCTCGTTAAGACGCCTTTTCTCCGGCAGGCTTTTGACAGCGCCGCTTCTCTTCCTCGCGCTCATAGCGCCCGGGTGCGCCGCCTGGACGCCGTCGAGCGGGCTGTACGAGGACAGGAGCAGGCATTACTCGGTCGTCCTTCCGGACGGCTGGTTCATGAACAGGTCAAACTCAGACCTGTTCCTCACGAAGAACGGCCCTGAGCTCCAGTACATCTTCATCCAGACGCAGCCGCTCGGCAAGCCGCTCATATTATCGCGAAAGCCGCTGCACGCCGGCATGAAGGGCATCGAGATGGCCGAATACTTCCTCGAGAACAACGCCCTCGACAAACGCATGACCGGGCTCAAGGTGAAAGACCTGTCAACGGGGCAGATACTCGGCTACCAGGGATTCAAAATGGACGGGACTTACGAGAACAACGACGGGCTTGATTACGGCTTCACCTACTACGGCTTCATGACCGAAGAGCTGTACTATGGCGTAAGCTACTCGGCGCCGATGCGCATCTATTTCAAGCAGCACGCAGCCGACTTCGACAACTTCTTCTCCTCGTTCAGGATAATCCCGGACTGACTTTGACGCTCCGTTGACAGCCCGCTGAATCCCAGGAAAATCCGCCCTCTCTCAAAGCTTTCTCAGCCTCGCGCCGAAAAATCCGTCCATTCCATGTTTATGCGGGAGGGGCCTGAAAAAACCCTTTTCATCGACGAGCGGGGCGCACCCGTCTGGCAGCGCTTTTGCCGCGTCCTCGAGGCAAAAACCCGGGTTTCTTTCGAGAAAGCCGCCTACGACCTCCTCAGTCTCCTCAGGCTCGAAGGTGCATGTCGAATAGACGAGGACTCCGCCTTTTTTCAGGTAACAGGAAAGGTTCATAAGGAGCGCGCTCTGGATGAGGGCGGCAGAGGCGATATCATCTTCCCTTCTCCTGTATTTTATGTCCGGCGACCTGCGCACGACCCCGAGGCCCGTACAGGGCGCGTCAACGAGGATGTAATCAAAGGAACCTTCTTTCGCAAAGGCAAGAGGGGAAGACGCGTCTACGGCCTCAGTCCTGATTATACCCACCCCGAGCCTCAAGGCCGTGCTCTCAACCGACTTGAGCCTTGAGATGCTCTTGTCGAGGGCCAGGATGGAGCCCCTGTTTTCCATGAGCTGGGCAAGGTGAGTGGTCTTGCCGCCCGGCGCGGAGCACGCGTCGAGCACCTTCGAGCCCGGCTCAGGCGAAAGAAGCGTTGATACGAGCTGGGAGGCTTCGTCCTGTATGTAATACCTCCTGTCAAGAGCGTCAAGCGGCCCGCCGCCAATGACCTCTACGGCAAAAGGTGAATATACCGACGCGGCGGCCTTGAAGCCCGCGGCCGCGAGAGATTCCATGAGTTCGGTCCTCGCAGTCACGAGGGTGTTTACCCGGACGACCCTTGGGGGCGGCTCCTGGTTGGCTTTGCAGAGCGCCTCAGCCTCAGCGAGCCCGTACCTCAAGGCCCACCTCCTGACGAGCCATTCAGGGTGAGAGAACTCGACGGAGATCCGCTTTTCAGGGGCCGCGTCCTCTGGAAGACGGACGGACGGCCTCTCAGAGTCTATCTTGCGCAAGAGAGCGTTTACAAAGCCCGATTTCCTGGCCCCGTCCTTCCTCAGAAGCTTAACTGATTCGTTTATCGCCGCTGAAGAAGGGACCCTGTCTAGAAAAAGCAGCTGGTAGGTCCCTATCCTCAAAGCGTTCAGAACCCTGTGCTCGAGCTTTTTCGTCCTGATGGAGGCGAAGAGGTCTATCGCGTTGTCGAGCCTCATCTTCCACCTGAGAACGCCGTAGACGATCTCGGTTGAAAGCCCCGCGTCGAGAGCTGAGAGCCCCTCTGTCTCTTTCATCAGCAGGATGTCGGCGAACGCGTCGCCGCCTTCGACCCTGTTCAAGACATTGAAAGCCGTCTGTCTCGCCCCTTTTCGTTTCCCTTCCATCTTCACCCTGCCGTGTTTTGAAGAGAGTTTATCACGGCGGCGGCTCAATTCAAGCCTGTTTGACATGCCAGGGCATCAAGCGGCACTCAAGATGAACTCAAGCCGTTTTTTGGACAAAGGGCTAAAGTCCGGCCCTTTAAGGCCGATAATCAATTTATCCCCGCAATAAAAGTTATGCACTACTCAGGAGGTTCTATGCGTTTTTTGCAGCGAATCAGCATCAGGAATTTCATGCTGGCGGTTATCGGCACGCTCGTGCTGGTTCTGGCTGGGCTGTCAGCATCGATCGCGCTCGACACATGGCGCAGCTACAAGGAGACCGGCAGGGTCGACATAGCCAACGAGTTGGCAGACAACCTGTTAGCCGCCGCCGGGTTCGCGGCCAAGGAAAGAGGATTTACAGCGACCGCCCTTTCCTCAGACAAGCCTGCCGAAGGGACGCTGCTCCAGAAGATCCAGGACGTACGCTCCAGACTTGACGAATCCCTCAAGAAGTCCTTCGAGCTCTCAAAAGAATTTCAGGAGACTGACAATGAGAACAAGCTTTTCAACTCCTCCGTAAGGGAGCTTGAACGGCTCCAGGGAGAGCTCACGACGCTCAGGCGCACCGTCGACAACGAAGTTGAAAAAGCCCAGAAGAGCTACTCTCCGCAGGAATGGATAAAGTTCACGACAACGCTTATCGACGCCGCTTCCGAAACAAGGCTCGCGGCCTTCTCCTCCAGCGCCAGCAAGGATACGAACCAGCAGGCGCTGCGCATGAACCTCGAGCTCAAGCAGGCCCTGTGGCTCGTGAGCGAGTACGCCGGAAGGGAGCGGGCCGCGCTCGCCAAGTTCGTCTCGTCCGGCACGCCAGTCGACGCGGAAGGCATGCAGAAGCTCAACACATTCAAGGCGGTAGTCGATATAAACTTAAAGCCCGTCCTTCGCGTCAAGAACATGAACGGCATCAACAGGGAGGTGCTCGAAGCCCTCTCGAAGATGGAGTCGATATACCTGGGCAGCTTTGAAGCGGTGCGCAAATCCGTGATGGAAGCCGCCTCGACAGGACAGTACCCGATCACAGGCAAGGAGTGGATAGAGAAGAGCTCAGAGGCCATAGACTCGATCCTTGCGGTCTCGGCGGCGGTCGGAGCCATGGTCGACGCGCCCGTGATGGCTGACCTCGCGGCTTCCAAACGCAACATGGTCATCGCCTTCGTCTTCACGCTCGCGATCATCGGCCTCGGCATATTCAGCATGATCGTGGTAAGCAGCAAGGTCGTACAGCCTCTCACGCGCATGAACGAGGCCATGTCCAACATAGAAAAAACCAACGACCTCACACTCTCGATCGATGTGGCCTCCAAGGACGAGAACGGCCAGATGGCATCGTCCTTCAACAGCATGATAGGCAAATTCCACGGCATAGTGAAAGACCTTCACTCGTCGATCGAGCACCTCGCGTCGTCCTCTGAGGAGCTCTCGGCCTCCGCTGTGCAGATAGCTGGAGGCTCGCAGTCGCAGAGCTCGAGGGCCGCACAGGTCTCGACCGCGACCCAGGAGATGAGCGCGACGATCATCGAGGTCGCCAGGAACGTCTCGAGCGCGGCCGACGCCGCCAGGGAAGCAAGCTCTGTTGCCGTAAAGGGCGGGCGCATAGTCTCCGAGACCATAACCTCGATGCACGGGATAGCCGGAACCGCGAAGGAATCGAGCGCGATAATCTCGGCCCTCGGCGAACGCTCAAACCAGATTGGCAACATAGTGAACGTCATAGACGACATCGCCGACCAGACCAACCTGCTTGCCTTGAACGCGGCGATAGAGGCGGCAAGGGCCGGAGAGCAGGGCAGAGGATTCGCCGTGGTAGCCGACGAGGTAAGAAAACTCGCAGAAAAGACCATGATGGCGACAAAGGAGATCGGCGAGATGATAAAGGCCATGCAGGACGAGACCGGCAAGGCCATCTCCTCGATGCAGGAAGAGGTATACGCAGTTGAAAAGGGCGTCAGGCTCGCACAGGAAGCAGGGGATGCTTTGAGCGAGATAGTCAACAAGGTCGACGTCGTCACCTCGATGGTCCACCAGGTGACTACCGCGACAGAACAGCAGTCCGCCGCCACCGAGCAGATAAGCGGCGACATATCTGCCGTCGCTGACGTTATAAACGAGACATCAGCCAGCGCCCAGCAGATAGCGAAGGCGAGCCAGGAGATGGCCGAACTCGCCACAAACCTCAAGGCGACCGTCGAGGTCTTCAGGATTACGGGCAGGCAGACAGAAGAAGCCCGCCTTGTCCAGACAAAGGTTCTTCACCTCAAAAAGAGCAAAAAAGCCGCCTGAGGCTTCCAACGCATCAAAAAGCCCTGCCCCGTTCCTGGGCAGGGCCTTTTTTCGCCCGTCCTTCCTTGATAAACCGGCCTTTTTCATGTTACGATTTAAGCTATGGAAGAGCACGGCTTAGTAATAGAAAAAAAGGGTCGCATCGCGGTAATAAGGGCCGAGAGGACCACGTCGTGCGACAACTGCGCCTCGAAAAAGTCCTGCCACAGCCCGCGTGCGGCTGACAATGAAGTGCTGATAGAAGCAGAAGACCCGATCGGCGTGAAGGCCGGAGACCATGTGACGTTCTCGGTAAGCGCAGGGTCTGTCCTTAAGGCCGGCGTTCTTTTGTACCTCCTTCCGATAGCCTTTTTCATAGGCGGGGTCGTGCTCGGACAGACTGTATTGGCCGGAATTCTCCCCGGCTACAACGCCGACCTTGTAACAGGGGTAACGGGTGTGGTCTTCCTCGCGCTGGCGTTCCTGGGCCTCAAAGTCTACGGCTCCCTGTCGGA
Source organism: Deltaproteobacteria bacterium (assembly GCA_020846435.1). Classification (GTDB taxonomy): domain Bacteria; phylum Desulfobacterota; class GWC2-55-46; order GWC2-55-46; family GWC2-55-46; genus GWA2-54-12. Next base: position 63,344 of record JADLDY010000031.1, on the reverse strand, counting down.
GCGCAAAGGGTCTTTAAGACCCAGAGTCCTCAGGGTGGAATAATTGGCGATAGAGATAGTAACGCAGAACAGGAAGGCCTTTCACGACTACTTCATCGAGGAGACCTTCGAGGCCGGTATAATGCTCACCGGCACCGAGGTGAAATCCCTGCGCGCCGGCAAGGCGAACCTCAAGGACAGCTACGCGCGCATCAAGGACGGGGAGATATACCTCCTCAACACGCACATCAGCCCGTACACACAGGCCGACAGCTTCAGGCAGCATGAGCCTGAAAGAACCAGAAAGCTCCTCCTCCATAAAAAGGAGATCTTAAAGCTCATCGGCAAGACCAGGGAAAAGGGCTACACCCTCATCCCCACGAAGATATACTTCAAGGGCGGCAAGGCCAAGGTCGAGATTGGGCTCGCAAAAGGCAAGACCTCTTACGACAAGCGGGACTCGATAAAGGCGCGCGAAGTCAAACGTGAGATAGAAAAGACGGTAAAGCAGCGCAAGAGGGAGTAGACGGCTGAGGGAGCCTGACAAAAGGGGCTTTTCAGGCAAGGGCTCCTGTGCTATAATGATTGTGGTAAGAAGTTCTTTGACAATCGGGGGCGACTGGCTTCGACGGGACGGTCTGAGTCCGGGTGAAGCATGCCGAGTTAACTATCTTCTCGTAAAAAAAGGTAGGCAAACACAGTCGGCAACGACTACGAATACGCTCTGGCTGCCTAAGAAACCGCCAGCGTCCGGCAGACCTTTTCCTGCGGGGTTTGCAGGACGACAATAAGCAGGATGGCCCCCGGGGCTCTGTCCGAAGGACCTGGGGGCGAGACACAACCGGACTGGCTTTCCTGAAACTTGCCTGCAGAGAGCAGGGGAGCGAGACTAAATCTGCGGGCTAAGCATGTAGAAGAAACGGGTAAGCGTTTCCGGACGTGGGTTCGATTCCCACCGCCTCCACCAACTTATGAAAAAAGGGTCAGACTTTTGTCTGACCCTTTTTCTTATTTGTTCCATCCTTTGCCTGTACAGTTAAATGGCAACGGCAACCTTACTGCGGCGACTTGTCTTTGTTCGTCTTCTTGAGGCCGCTGAGTTCCCTTAAAACCCGTATCCGCCACGGCACCGAGATGAGAAAAGCCGCGAGAGCCCCGGCTGCGAATGTCAGTATCAGGACTATGACCAAAGAGGCCTCGAACGACCACTTGATGAACTTCACGCTCACCGGCTGGGCGTTCTGGAGCGCGAAGCTGGCGGCGAGCGCCACGAGGATGATCGCTATGACCAGAAAAAATCTCATCTCAGATCCTTGTCAATGGGCTTTGCGGTTTTTATGACAGTCCCCCTTTGAATAACACCAACAGTCAAAGTTGTCAAGGCGAGACGCGTCATAAAAATATTCCGGACCTTCACATATTTGTTTTTTCCGCTATAATGATTTGAAACAAACGTAAAAGCCCTGCCAGCAGTCAACTCAGCCGGACACGGAGTGGATGAATATGAAACTCAAGACCCTGTCGCTCATCTTTTTTATCTCAGCCTTCCTCGCCTGTCTGAGCTCGCCGGCTTCAGCCGGGTTTTCGTTAGGCTACGCCCAGGACGTCATACACGCGCCAGGCACTAAAGCGGCCATCGCAAGGTACGACCATGACGCCACGAGGCTCGGCGGCCAGGCCATGTACTGGGACGGCTCAGACGGCGAGAACATGTCATTCGGGATAGACTACGACCTTCTCCCCTCAGAGACACTGGACCTGAACCTCGGCGGCGTATACATTACCGAGATACACAATATAAACGGAACCCACCTCAACTACTCCATCAGCCTCGGCGTCAACCTCTGGAAACACGCCAGAGTGCAGTTCTCTCATTTTTCCAACGGACGCGCGAGGAACAACGACGGCTGGAACTTCGTCGGCCTGATGTTCAAATTCTGAGAAGCCGGGCGGCAAGACCGCCCGGCTTCAAAATCCTTGTTTTGCAAGGGACATTGTCTTAAAATTATCACGTGGACAAGCACCCCTCCCATAACTTCCCCGAGTTCATAAGCCCTACCAGCGGCACGATTTCCTTTGACGCCATGTTCAGCGTAATAGTCGACTACATCAACCAGGCCCCGGCTGATGTCTACAACCTCATCGTGGGCACTGACTCATTCCTCAACAGCGAAACGCTCTTCGTGAGCGCGGTCATAATCCACAGGGTCGGGCACGGCGGCAGGTACTTCTACCGGAAGAACCCGAGGCGCAAGATGGACAGCCTCAGGCAGCGCATCTTCTTTGAGGCCACCATGAGCATCGAGCTCGCCTCCCTGCTGAAGGACCGCCTCGACAGGAGCTCCCTCAGCAAGCTCGACGTCGAGATACACCTCGACGTCGGAGACAAGGGCGAGACAAGAGAGATAATAAAGGAGCTCGTCGGCATGGTGACCGGCTCCGGGTACGCCGCAAGGACAAAGCCAGCCTCCTTCGGCGCGAGCAAGGTCGCTGACCGCCACTCGAAGTAACGCCCTTCTCCCCCGTACTTGATACCTTCCATGAAATCGGTATAATTTGATCACAACGTGAATCTGGTTGGCGCATGACGCGCTTCCAGGCGCGAGGAGGCATGATGACCGGCGCGAAAGAGAACATCTCGAAAGCCAAGAATTTTCTGTCTCACGGCGTCTACGTCATAAGCACGGCATTTGAGGGCCGGGTGAACGCGCTTACCGCGGCCTGGGTCGCGAGGGCTTCGTTCGTCCCGCCGCTCATCACCATCTCCATCGGCAAGACGCGCTTTTCGCACGACATGATAATGGGCTCCGGCGTATTTGCCGTCAATGTCCTCGGCCCCGAGGACATTGAGGCAGGCAAACGCTTCGGCCTCAAGACCGGCAGGAAGACGGACAAGTTCGAGGGCGTGGACTATGAGACGAGCGTTACCGGCTCTCCGATACTCAAGGACTGCCTCGCGTGGCTCGACTGCAGGGTAGTCTCCTCGCATGAAGCAGGTGACCACACGATATTCATCGGCGAAGTATTGGACGGCGGCGTCAGAAGGGAGAACGGGGTCCCGCTCATCTACGACAGGAACACTTTTTTCAGCTGATGCGTGCTCTTTTGTACGCCGCTTTTACCGCGACGCTGACTGCATAAGCAGATTGGTTTTCTGACACGACAGGCGTCAATAAAATCAGCATCAGGCGGGCCTCTTTAAAAGTTCCAGATGCGAGGAGACGAGGAGCAAGGAGTGAGGCGTACTTTTTTGTACGCCGCTTTTGCCGCGACGAAGACGACAAAGCAGATGGGATTTTTAAAGAGGCCCGCTAACACTCGGCGAGGACTTTTGAGGAGATAGCCTTCAGCGGCAGCACAAAATCCACCCCGCCCGCCTTTATAGCCTCTTTAGGCATGCCGTACACAACGCACGAATGTTCGTCCTGCGCGATGTTTATTGCCCCGGCGTCCTTCATCTCCTTCATGCCAAGCGCTCCGTCGTCCCCCATGCCGGTCAAAATGACTCCTACGGCGTTCTTGCCTGCGTAGGAAGCCGCCGAACGGAAGAGCACGTCTACCGAAGGCCTGTGGCGCGCGACAAGCGGGCCGTCTTTTATCTCGACGTAATATCTCGCCCCGCTTCTTTTAAGGAGCATGTGCCTGTTGCCAGGGGCGATGAGCGCCCTCCCCCTTATGACAGTGTCGTTATCCTCGGCCTCCTTGACCGATATCGCGCATATCGAATCAAGCCTCTTCGCGAAGGCGGCTGTAAACCTCTCAGGCATGTGCTGGACGATGACGATCCCGGGAGAATCAGGCGGCATGTTTGTGAGGAACTCAGCTATCGCCTCTGTCCCTCCGGTAGAGGCCCCGACGACTATGACCTTCTCGGTCGTCTTGAGCATGGCCTTAGCCCCGCTCTTCTGGAGAACGGCGTCGGCGGTGAGCTTGGCAGTCACCGGCAAAGGGGGGCGCACATGATTTGGCTTTACCTGGGAAGCCGCCTTTACAGCGTCGCAGATGAAGACCGACGCCTCTTCCAGATACTCCTTTGTCCCTAACTGCGGCTTCTCTATTATCTCGACAGCCCCGCTCTCGAGTGCCTTCATCGCCGTCTCTGTGCCGCTGCCAGCGAGGCTCGATATTATGACGACGGGTATCGGGTGCTGCTCCATTATCTTCTGGAGGAAGGTAAGCCCGTCCATCCTCGGCATCTCAATGTCGAGCGTCATGACATCCGGCACCTCGGCAGCTATCTTCTCGGCCGCGACGAAAGGGTCAGAGGCGGTCGCCATGACCTCGAGCCCGTCGTCAGATGAGATGATGTTCGTCAGGACACGGCGCACAACGGCCGAGTCGTCCACTATGAGGACCTTTTTTCTGGCGTTCACTGTTTATTCAGCTTTCTGACGAAGACGTCTCCCGTGCCGGTTACGAACAGGAGCTTCCTTCCGGAATTGCCGCCCACGTCTCTTCCTATTATCGGGATTCGCGCCTCATCGAGCGCGCTCTCAGCGTATTTTATGTTCCTCTCGCCGACGTTCAGGAGGCCGCTTGTGTTCTCAAGTACGCTGCCGCCGCCGAAGATCTTGGCCTTGAGCCCCGCCCTGGTGCAGCCTGACTGCAAAAGCTTCTCGACGAGCATCGGGATGGCGATATTGCCGTACTTGGGCGTCCTGAGGCCGTCCCCGTTCCACAGAGGCAGGAGGTAATGGTTGATGCCGCCTACTCTGGCGGCCGCATCCCAGAGGCAGACGGAGACGCATGAGCCGAGCACGGTCGTCACGCCGAAGTCGCCTGGCTCGGCAAAGAGCATGCCGGGGTACAGGTACCTGGCCTCGCTGTTCAGCGCCGCTGTGCGCACTCTCAGAACCTCTCGCCTTCAGCAGTATCGAAGAACTCGGCCCCGCCGCTCAGAAAATCCCCTGACTGGCACTCCGGCGCCTCAGGCAATCTGACGATGAAGACGGAGCCCCTGCCAGGCGCGCTCTCGAGCGCGATCGAGCCTCCGAGGAGCTCGACCGACGCCTTCACGATGCTCAGGCCCAGGCCGTGGCCCGCGTGATGTTTAGTGGCGCCGTTCTCGAGCTGGCGGAAGCGCTCGAAGACCGCGGCATGATCTTTTTTATCTATGCCTGGGCCGCAGTCCCTCACTCTCAGGAGAAGCGTCCCTTCCTCGAGCGCTGCTGAAGCGCGCACCTCTGCTCCCTCAGGGCTGAATTCTATGGCGTTGGCAAGGAGGTTCAAAAAGACCCTGTGCAGTTTTTCCGCGTCAGTCCTGAACGGGCTCGCCTTGAGCTCCGCCGGGATCTCGAATGTGACCCTTACCTTTTTTTCGGCGGCGCGCCCTGAAAGCGACGCTATGGAGTCGCTGAGCACTGACTCGACATCCGTGTTCATGAACGAGGGCTCGGCCTCCCCAGCCTCCAGCTCGGCCGCGGCAAAGACGTTCCTCAGCTGAAAGTTCAAACTGAAGGCGTCCCTGTGTATGAGCCCGGCAATAGACTTCACCGTCTGCTCGTCAGGTGCGCTCTCCCCGCCTGAAAGGAGCTCTGAGAGGGCCATGACCGAAGTCAGGGGGTTGTTTATCTCGTTCCTTATGTTCGAGAGGAAGCTTGACTTCAACTTTTCGGACTCGACCAGCCTGCGGTTGAGCTCCTCGAGCTTGGCCGTCACCGCGGCCAGGTCCTGATACGCCCTGTCCTTGGCGGCGAGCCTTTCTCTGAGCTCGTCCACAAGCTCATGGTCCTGGAGTGCCTTCATGCTCTTCTCCTTTTCACTGTCTCATGTAGACTGACGCGCCCACTTTTTTGAGCGGCAGGTCAAAGCCGCTGAGCGTCTCCGAATGCCCGATGAAGAGGAAACCGCCCGGGCTCATGTACTCGCAGAACCTGCTGAAGAGCCGCTCCTGCGTGGGCTTGTCAAAGTAGATGATGACGTTCCTGCAGAATATTATGTCGACCGGCGCGTCGATGGCGTACTCTTCGTCCATGAGGTTGACGCGCGAGAAGGCTATCTTGCTCCTGAGTTCCGGCGTGACCCGGACAAGCGACCTTGAAGCGTCCTTGCTCTTGAGGAAGTACCTCCTCCTCAGCTCCATAGGCACCGGGGCGACCCTCTCTTCATTGTAGACGCCCCTGCACGCGGCCTCCAGCACCCTCGTAGATATGTCGGTCGCGGCTATCGTGAAGTCAAAACCTGCCCCCTGGTTAAGCCGAGCGTACTCGCTGAGGACCATGGCCAGTGTGTACGGCTCTTCTCCTGAGGAGCAGCCCGCGCTCCAGAGGCTCACCCTCTGCGACCGGCCTCCAAGAAGGGCGGGAACAGCCGTCGAGACGAGGTACTCGAAGTGGTGCGCCTCCCTGAAGAAATCGGTCTTGTTGGTCGTCACGAGGTCGAGCATGTGGACGAGCTCGGTCTTCATGCCGCCCCTGTTGAAGAGCAGGTCGCAGTACTCGGCGTAGGAGGCGAGCCCGAGAGCGCGGAGACGCTTTTGCAGGCGCGATTCCAGCAATGTCCTCTTTGCCGGAGGCATCTTTATGCCGAGCTCTCCGTTGACAAGGGAGCTGAGTTTTTTGAACTCGTCCTCGGAAAGCCTCTTGAGGCTAACCGGCGTGCTTAGAGCTTCCATGTCAGCACGCCTCTGCTAGTGCCGTCGCGGCGAGCTCGCCGGCCGAGAATATCCTGTCTATGTCGAGGATGATTATGAACTCATCGTCCCTCTTGCCCATGCCCTTTATGAACTCGGTGTCAAACCTCGCGCCAATCCTTGGCGCTGGCTCTATCTGACCGGGGCCGAGCTCGATGACCTCCTGGACCGAGTCCGCCAGCGCGCCGAGCACGAGCCTCTCGCCCTCGACGCTTATCTCGACTATTATTATGCAGGTGTTGAGGGTCTGCTCGGTCCTCGTCATGGAGAACTTGAGCCTCATGTCGACTACCGGCACGACAGAGCCGCGAAGGTTTATGACCCCCCGCATGAACTCCGGGGTCCTCGGCACCTTGGTGATGGACGTTAAGTCGAGGACCTCCCTCACCTGCGATATGTCAAGGGCGAATACCTCCTCCTCGAGCCTGAACGTAAGGTACTGCGCCGTTTCAGTTATGTTGTCCACGCTTTTTCCCTCCGCTCAGTATTTGACGAACTCGCCGTCTTCTTCATCCCTGCCTGTCCCGAGGTTCAGGACGACCCCGCCGTTCGCGGCCTGCGGCGCGCTCTTGCGTGCCTGATGGGCCTGATGCGACGGTTTTGCCTTGTGCGCGGGCTTCGCCCTGTTTATTTGCACTACATTGGCGGCGGGAGCTGAAGCGCCCGTGGCCCTGAAGAAGGCGATGGACCTCTGGAGCTGTTCAGACTGCCCGGAGAGCTCTTCCGAGGTAGACGCGAGCTCTTCGGCGCCTGAGGCGTTCTGCTGGATGACCTGGTCGAGCTGCTGGAGCGCCCTGTTTATCTGGTCGGCGCCTGAGTTCTGCTCTGCGCTCGCCGCGGTTATCTCCTGCACGAGCTCTGAGGTCTTCTGGATGTCCGGGACGAGCCTGGCGAGCATCTCTCCGGCCTTCTCGGCTATCTGCACGCTGGAGGCTGACAGGTGGCTTATCTCTCCGGCAGCCGTCTGGCTTCTTTCCGCGAGCTTTCTTACTTCGGAAGCGACAACCGCGAAGCCCTTGCCGTGCTCTCCGGCCCTCGCGGCCTCTATCGCGGCGTTCAGGGCGAGGAGGTTCGTCTGCCTCGCTATCTCTTCTATTATGGATATCTTCGAAGCTATCTCCTTCATCGCGACTACCGTCTCGGTCACGGCCTGGCCGCTCTCTTTGGCGTCGGTCGCGGACTTATGCGCAATCTTTTCCGTCTGCTGCGCGTTGTCCGAGTTCTGCCTGATGTTGGCGGTCATCTGCTCCATCGACGAGGAGGTCTCCTCAATAGAGGCCGCCTGCTCGGTCGCGCCCTGGGAGATCTGCTGGGCTCCTGAGCTCAATTCCTGCGCGCCTGAGGCGACGTTGTCGGAGACCGCCCTTACGTCAGAGACGACTTCGCGCAGCTTGCCGACCATGTTTTTGAACGCGGTGGTGAGCTCGCCTATCTCGTCCTTGCCCTTCGCGTCGATGTCCACGCTGAGGTCTCCATCGGCGAGCCTGTTGGCGACTCCCGTCACCTCGACCAGAGGCCTGGCGATCAGTGTGGTAAGGATGAGCGCGAGCGCGGCGCCTATGCCAACAGAGACCACGGTTGCGGCTATGACGACGTTCCTTGTGAAGGCGTAATCGTTGTCAGCTTCCTTGTTGAGGGCCTGCCCCACTTCGTCCTGTATCTCGATGAGCCTTACCACGTTCCCGTCAAGGACCTTGAACTTGGGGCCTGCGTCGGTTATCGCGTTCTCCTTGGCCTTCACGTTCTCGCCGTCAAGCGCCAATTTGTAGGTCGCAAGGCGCGAAGCGTTGTAGCTCGCCCAGGAGGATTTGAGCGCGTCGAAGACCTTCTGCTCTTCTTCAACCATCTCGGTGGCGCCGTACTTGGTTATGAGCTTGTCCGTCTCCTCTGCAGACTCGGCCGCCTTGTTCCATATTTCCTGCTTCCTGACCTTGTCAGTCTCGTTCATTATCTGGAGGGCGCCTATCCTGATGAAGGCAAGATGGTTGTTTATCTTGCCAAGGTCGACCGCCGGGACGAACCTGTCTGCGTAGAGCGTCTGAATCATGGAGCGCATCTCGCCTATCCTGTTGATGCTGAGCACTCCGAGCCCGAGCACGAAAACGATGAGCACGGTGAAACTCAAAAACAGCTTGGACCGGGTTTTGAGATTCCTTAAGAAATCCATTTCAGAAAATCCTCCTTTTTTTGTATTCCCATGTTTATTTTTTTATCTTTAACCCGTACCGCCCTGGCCTCATGCCGGGCGCGGGGACTGGATGAGCCTCAGGCACTCCTGGCCATGAAGCTTGTCTCTACAGACTGCATGAGCCTCGGGACGTCGAGGATGAGCGCCACCTGGCCGTTGCCCAGGATGGTAGCCCCGGAGATGCCCTTTATGTCCCTGTAAACCCTGCCCAAGGACTTTATTACCGTCTGCACCTCTCCGAAGAGCTCGTCGACCACGAGGCCTATTTTGTGCCCGCCATACTGGACTATGACTATGTTCTCGTGGCCGGCCGTAAGGCCGCCCTCGTTGAAGAAGTTTTTGAGGCGCACATACGGGAGGACCTCGCCGCGCAGGTTTATGTAGCTCCTCCTGTCGGCCGCGCTCCTTTCTGCCTCGGAGAGCTCGACGCACTCCATCACCATGTCGAGCGGGATGATGTACGGAGAACCTCCGACCCCGACCATGAAGCCGTCGATTATCGCCATCGTAAGGGGAAGCCTTATCCTTATCGTCGTACCCGTGCCCTGAGCGCTCTCTATGTATATCGTCCCGCGCAGCGCCTCGATGTTGCGCTTGACTACGTCCATGCCCACTCCCCTGCCGGAGAACTTGGTGATTGCCTCGGCGGTCGAGAAGCCCGGCTCGAATATGAGCCTGAAGACCTCCTGGTCAGTGAGCTGCGCCCCGTGCTGGATGAGCCCGGCTGACAAAGCCTTGGCCGCGATCCTCTCCCTGTCGAGCCCCTTGCCGTCGTCTGCGACCTCTATTATTATGGAGCCAGCGTCATGGAAAGCGTTTAGGCGCACGGTGCCTTTAGCGTTCTTTCCCGCGGCCTTTCTTTCCTCAGGCCCCTCTATGCCATGGTCAGCCGAGTTCCTCACGAGGTGCATGAGCGGGTCGCCGATTTTTTCTATGACCGTCTTGTCGAGTTCCGTATCCCCGCCAGATATGACGAGGTCGACGTCCTTACCGAGCTCGCGGCTTATGTCCCTCACCACTCTCCTGAACCTCGTAAAGGTCTCGCCTATGGGGACCATCCTTATCTTCATGGTCGACTCGCGTATCTCCTCTACGAGCCGGAGCATGACGGAGGCAGACTCGCTCAGGCCAGCGTCAGCGATGCGCGCCGAATGCTGCTCTATGTTCGCCCCGGATATCACGAGCTCTCCCACGAGGTCGACGAGCGCGTCCAGCTTTGCCGCGTCTATCCTCACGGTCGAGGCCTCTTTCGCGCCTGCCGACTGGTTTTTCTTCTGTTTCTCCGCCGCCGCGGCGACCGTCTCGGCGTGGACAGACCCGCCCTCTATGAGGAGGTCGCCTATGCGGGGCTTCTCCTCTCCCGGGGCCGTAGCGCGCTGTTTCGCGAGCGCGTCTTCGAGCTCCCTGCTTGTGAGCGCTCCTCCCTTGACGAGTATCTCTCCGAGAAGAAGAGTGTCCTCCGGAAGCTCGCTTATGAGCTCGACGTATGAGGCCACCCGGCTGAAAGGCGGCAGTATGCGGATTGCCGCGTCCTCCCTGACAAACTCGAAGACGCCCTCTATGGCGGCCTTGTCAGAGGCGCTCTTGAGGTCTATCTCAAAACCCAGATAGCAGCTCTCAGGGTCCATATCCTCAACCGGGGGCATGGAATCGAAGAGGGTCGTGCAGCTTACGACCTCGCCGAGCTTCGCGAGATAGGTCAGAAACGAGACAGGGTCCATGCCGGAGCGCAGTACGTCCTGGCCGAACCTTATGGATATGTGCCATGCGTCGGCCGCGGAAGACGGCCCGTCAAGCCTCTCTTCTTCCTTCGCGGCCCCTTTTGCCTCAGGCTTCGCTTCCTGCGCGCCGAGCAACTCTCCGAGGCGGCTTGTCAGGGCCGCTCCATTCGCCTCCACCTCGGGTGAAAGCTCCTCTATGCCGCTTGCCGCGAGGGCCGTAAGGGTCGATATGTGGTCCCTGCATTCAAGAAGGAGGTCGATGTTCTCCTTCCTCGCCTTTATCTCCCCATCCCTCATCTGTGACAGGAGGTTCTCGACGAAGTGCGTAAACTTCTCGACGGCCTCAATGCCGAGGACGCCGGAAGAGCCCTTTATGGTATGCGCCGAGCGGAAAAGCGAGTTTATCGCGGCCTGGTCCTCAGGGTCCGCCTCGAGCGTAAGAAGGGCGCTCTCCATCTCCTGAAGCAGCTCCCTGCTCTCCGTTATGAAAGTCTGCCTTGCCTGTCCTAGTTCAAGGTCCATCTAAGCCTTCCTTTCGCGCCTGCCGAGGAGCCCGCCAAGACAGAAAAGTTCAATGACCGAATCAACCGGCGCGCTCGACGCTTTCACGCTCAGCTTCCTGTTGTTTTTTTCCGCCTCCCTGCAAGCAAGCAGGACTATCTGGAGCCCGGACGAGTCGAACTCGCTCACGCCGGAGAGGTCGAGCTCTACTGCCTCGGCCTCGTCGAGAGCCTTCATGACAACAGACTTCAATTCCATGGCGTGATAGATGTTCATCTCGCCTTCTATCGCGACAGTCGAGAGACCATTGTTATCCTGTACCCTTATTTCCATGTCATCTCCGTTCAAGGCGCAATGAGTTTTGAGACCGCGTCGAGCATCTGCTCGGGCTTGAAGGGCTTGACGACCCACGCCTTCGCGCCAGCGGCCTTTCCTTCCTGCTTCTTGGACTCCTGGGATTCGGTCGTGAGCATTATGACCGGCGTGAACTTGTAGCCAGGCTTGTCCTTCAGGGACTTCAGGAAGGTTATGCCGTCCATGTTCGGCATGTTCACGTCGCAGACGATGAGGTTTACTTTCTGGCCGGTGAGCTTTCCGAGAGCGTCCGAGCCGTCGCACGCCTCGGTAACGTCATAACCGGCCTTGCTCAGGGTAAGGCTCATGACCTGCCTTATCGACGCCGAATCGTCTATTACCATTACCGTCTTTGCCATCTTGTCCGTCCTCCGGTTGAATGAATCCTTTAAAAGAAAGTTATCTCGCTGTTCGCGGCCTGCCTCGTCTCCTGAGCGGCATGCCTGCCTGGAAAGGGCACGACTACCGACGCGTGCGTCTCCCTCTGCTTTTCCATTACATAGTGCTTCCTTATGTCCTCGGGGTCGAACTCCGTTATCCTGCACTCCCCGGTACAGAGGTTTTCGTCCTTCAGGCACGACTGCAAAGAAGCCGCAAACCCGTCGCATTCGTCCACTGCCTTCATGACGAGCTCGACCTGCTGGCGGACTATGTCCTGAAACTGCACCCCGGCGAGGAGCTCGAGCACTTCAGAGGCCACCCTCTCGCTGGAAGAGCCTACCTCGTCGAGCACCTGCCTGTTGAGGCCGTCGAGGCTGCGGTAGCTCGTCCCCAGGCTTTCGAGCTGGCCTTCGAGGCTCTCAAGGAGGCCCGACTCCTGGCTGTTCCTGTCCTGGTTGAGCTTCAACGCGAACTTGCCCTCTATCTCGTCCGCCATCCGTATCATTGCCTGTCCTATCTTGCCTGCGGCCTGCTCTGAATGCTTCGATAGCTTTCTTACCTCGTCGGCCACTATCGCGAATCCCCTGCCGTGCTCTCCGGCCCGCGCGGCCTCTATCGCCGCGTTCAGGGCAAGGAGGTTCGTCTGGTCGCTTATCTCCTTTAAAAGCTCGACGAGGCTTGTCATGGATCTGGCGTCCTCGGCAAGGGCGAGGACTGTCTTGTAGTCGTTGTCAACGTCGGCCCTTCTCTTGTCTATGTAGTCCCTGAGGCCGTTGATGCTCTTCTCGTTGTCCTCGATCGTCCTGCTCGACGACTCGGCGAGCTCCTCGGTCTGTCTCTGGAGCGCGTTTATGGTCGAGCGCATCATGTTCATCGAAGAGTCAATGTCCTGGGATTTGCCTATTATCCGCGAGGCGGCTTCCCCTGTCTGGCCGATGACGTCCTTGAGGTGTCCGTCTATCAGCCTGTTCACCTCATGCTGCGCGCTCAAAAACCTCTCGAGCCTCTCCCTGCGGGAGGTGTAATGGCGCGTCCTTTCGGCAAGCTCCCTTATTATCTCCTCGTTGTCCACTTCAGAGAGCCTGATTGAACGGCGCCTGAAGACATGGACCGGGACAAGGCCGGCCGCGAGGACAAGGGCCGCCAGAAGGAGCGCCTTCACGAGAGCCGCGCCCGTATACATCTCTACGACAAGTAAAATAACGGAAGCCGCGCCGGCGAGCGCGAAGGGCACAAGCGCCCCGCCTTCCCCGGTCACGATGAACCTGTCCAGTTGACTCTGAGCCTTTTCCATTTTCTACCTCGAAAGGAAATTGACGCCTTGCACTTACGATATATCGCCCCGTGACAGAGCCGCTACATAGGTAACAAGGGCTAATCTTGAAAGTGGAACAGGTTGATTTATCAGTAGGGATAAAGGTTGAACGATTGGGAGGAAAAGGGTTGAGCCGGGCCAAGGCAAAAAAAAACGGCCCCAGAGGGGGCCGCAGCCAACTTTTTGTTTTTATTTGTTTTTTAGAGATCGCGTTGAGAACGGCCGCTGACAAGTCAGGAGAAGAGCTGATACCATTAAAAGGGTGACCGGAAAGAGGGGCTTACCTGCCGACCATGCTCTTGAACTCGTCCTCGCTTATTATGCTGAGGCCGAGCTCCTTTGCTTTCGCGTACTTTGACCCGGCCTCCTCGCCGGCGACGACGAAGTCGACCTTTTTGCCAACAGACGAAGCGCAGCTTCCGCCGAGGGATTCCACAAGCTCCTTTGCCTCGTCCCTCGTAAAGGATGAAAGGGAACCGGTAAAGAGGAAGACCTTGCCTGTGAGCGGGCCGCTCGCTGGCGCGCCCTCCTCTTTCGGAAAGACGACCCCGGCGGCCTTGAGCTTTTCAATGACCCTGATGTTGCGCCTCTCCCTGAAAAAATCAACGACAGACCTCGCAGTCTCAGGGCCGACCTCATGGACGCCGAGGAGCTCTTCCTCACCGGCTTCCATAAGCCTCTCGACGCTCCCGAACCTCCTGGCGAGCACCCTTGCCATGTGTTCGCCCACGCCCTTGATGCCGAGAGCGAAGATGAGACGCTCGAGCGACGGGCGCTTGCTCTTTTCTATGGCCTCGAGGAGGTTGGAGATCGATTTCTCCTTCCACTTGTCCAGAATCTTGAGGCTTTCCGGCTTAAGCTTCGAGTATATGTCGGCTACATCTTTCACGAGCCCCGCGTCGACGAACTGCTCCACGTGCCTGTCCCCGAGCCCTTCTATGTCGATGGCGCGCTTGGAGGCAAAGTGCCGTATGCTCTCCTTGAGCTGGGCAGGACAAGACAGGCCGCCGGTGCAGTAATGTATGGCCTTGACCCTGTCGACAACAGAGCCGCATACAGGGCATACTGACGGCATGCGGAAAGGCTCGGCCCCGACAGGCCTCTTTGCCATTATTACTTCGAGCACCTCCGGAATGACGTCCCCGGCCCTCTGTACTATTACGGTGTCCCCGACCCGGACATCTTTTCTTTCGACCTCGTCGAGGTTATGGAGTGTCGCCCTCTCGATAGTCACCCCGCCGACAAAGACCGGCTCGAGTATGGCGACCGGCGTGAGCGCGCCTGTCCTTCCAACGCCGACCTCTATCCTTATGACCCTGGTCATCTCCTGCTTTGGGGCGAACTTGTAGGCTATGGCCCATCGAGGGCTCCTCGTTATGACGCCAAGCCGCCTCTGTTGCTCCAGGCTGTTGACCTTCAAGACCGCGCCGTCAAGCTCGTAATCAAGGGAATCCCGCCTTGCCTCCATCTGGTCGTGGTAATCGATCGCGGCCTCTATGCCGTGGAGGAGCTTGACGAAGGGGTTTATCTTGAGGCCGGATCTCTTCAGGAGCTCGAGCGTCTCGAGATGGGTCGAAGGGGTCGCGCCCTGGACAACGCCGACCCCGTAGCAGAATATGTCAAGCGGACGGCCTGCGGTGACTTTCGGGTCGAGCTGCCTTATGGAACCGGCCGCGGCGTTCCTCGGGTTGGCGAACAGAGCCTCTCCCCGCTCCTCCCTCTCACGGTTGAGCTTCCTGAAAGCGTCGAGCGGCAGGAAGACCTCGCCCCTTGCCTCAAGGAGCTTAGGAAACGCTCCGGTGAGCCTCAACGGGATGGAGCGGACAGTGCGGAGGTTCTGGGTGACGTCCTCTCCTACCTCGCCGTCCCCCCTTGTGGAGCCCCTTACAAGGACTCCGTCCTCGTAGACGAGCTCGACCGCGAGCCCGTCCATCTTGGGCTCGCCGACATAGTCGACCTTTTCCTCAGGGGCAAGCCCCAGTATCTTTTTGACCCTCGCGTCGAAGTCCAGGGCCTCGTCCCTTGAAAGAGCGTTGGCAAGGGATATCATGGGTATGGTATGCTTTATCGTGCCGAAAGCGGCCGCCGGCCGGGCGCCTACCCTCTGTGTTGGCGAGTCAGGCGTAACAAGGCCGGGAAAAGCGGCCTCGAGCTCTTCGAGACGGCGGAGGAGCCTGTCATACTCGGCGTCCGGCACCTCCGGACTGTCGAGGACGTAATAGCGGTAGTTGTGGCGGTTTATCTCGCCTCTCAGGCGCGATATCTCTTTTGCGGCCTCATTTTTTCCCATGAGGTTATATTTAGCACAGCCCCTTCCCAAGGTCAACGAAGGAGGCCTGTCCCAATTTTACCTTGACCTCTGCCCCTGGATGGGGTATAAAGTAAGACCCTCCTTTATGGAAGGACCTGTCTTGTCAGGAATTTATTCCTTGACAAGAGTCGTGAAATATTCTAAATTTTAAAATTCAAATCTTTAGTCTGGGGATTTAAGATGAAGACTTTTCTTCCGAAAGTAGACGCAAATGCAAAACAGTGGTTCCTCGTGGACGCCAAGGGTCAGACCCTGGGCCGTCTTGCGGTCCGCTTAGCTACGGTCCTGCGCGGCAAGCACAAGCCCACGTTCACCCCGAGCATCGACATGGGCGACTTCGTAGTAGTCGTCAACGCCGAGAAGATCGCGCTCACGGGCACCAACAAGCTGACCGACAAGATCTACTACCACCACAGCATGTATCCGGGCGGGCTCAAGTCCGTACCCATCGGCAAGCTCCTTACCAAGAAGCCCGAGGAAGTCATAAAGAAGGCCGTATGGGGCATGCTCCCCAAGGGACCTCTCGGCAGGGACATGTTCAAGAAGCTCAAGGTATACGCCGGCGAGAACCACCCGCACCAGGCGCAGTCGCCTGTGAGCATGGCCGTAAACAAATAATAAGACCGGAGAGTAGGTAAATGGCAGAGGTATTCAGCGCGGTAGGAAGACGCAAGACATCGGTAGCGAGGGTAAGGCTTACGCCCGGCACCGGAGAGATAACCGTAAACAAGAAGGGCGTGGCCGATTTCTTCAGCCGCGACACCCTGAGAAGCATAGTAAAGCAGCCCCTCGAGCTTACCAGCACGACCGGCAAGTACAGCGTTACGGCCAACGTTAACGGCGGCGGCGAGAGCGGCCAGGCCGGAGCGGTAAGGCACGGGATCGCCAGGTGCCTCGTCCTCATCGACGAGTCTTTCAGGGGCGTTCTCAAGAAGGCCGGTCTCATGACCAGGGACCCGAGAATGAAGGAAAGAAAGAAGTACGGACAGAAGGGCGCCAGGAAGAGGTTCCAGTTCTCCAAGAGGTAATCCCTTTTTATCATTGAATCTCTCAAGGGGAAGGCCGATTGGCCTTCCCCTTTTTTTATTCAGTCCGCTCAAAAAGTCCATCTGCGTCGTTGGCATCAAAGCTCGCCTCTGCGACGTACATGCAAAGTACGCCTCGCGCCTTGCTCCTCGACGCCTTGCATATGGAGCTTTTTGAACAGACTGATCGACTCAAGCGAATCTGAATCTAAACAAAGGAGTCGCCAATGATTAAAGCTGCAATTTTCGGCGCGAGCGGCTACACCGGCCTCGAACTGCTCCGCATACTCGCCATACACCCGCAGGCAGAAGTCGTCGAAGCGACGAGCCGCCAGTACAAGGGCACGCCGGTCTCCGAGGTGTTCCCCGCCCTCCGCGGCTTTTACGATGAGCTCATATTCAGCGACCCCGAAGACCTGGGCTCGGCGGCAAAGGCTGACGTAGCCTTCAGCGCGCTGCCTCACGGGGCGTCCCAGGACGTAGTGCCCGAACTTCTCAAGAAGAGCAAGGTCATAGACCTGAGCGCCGACTTCAGGCTCCGCGACAAGGAGACCTACAAGACCTGGTACGGCGAGCACAAGGCGGCCCACCTCCTGAGCGAAGCCGTCTACGGCCTCCCGGAGCTTTACCGCAAACATATAAAAGGCGGCCGCCTTATCGCTAACCCCGGCTGCTACCCGACGAGCGCCATACTTGCCCTCACCCCGCTCGCCGGGAAAGGGCTTATAAAGGCAGGCTCTGTCATAATAGACTCCAAAAGCGGAGTATCAGGCGCAGGCAGAGGAGCGTCGATCGCCACCTCTTTCGTGGAGGTCACCTCAGGCTTCAAAGCCTACAAGATCGGCAGCCACAGGCACACGCCTGAGATAGAGCAGGAGCTCACGGCGGCGGCGGGAGACGGGCTCAAGGTAAGGTTCACCCCTCACCTCATACCTGTTTCAAGGGGCATATTGACTACGGCCTACGCCGAGCTCAAGGACGGACTGACGCAAGCGGAACTCAGGGACATCTATACCGAGGCCTACTCGAACGAGAGGTTCGTGCGCCTCCTGCCCGAAGGGTCGTTCCCTGACATAAGCCAGGTCAGGGGCTCGAACTTCTGCGACATCGGCCTTTTCATCGAAGGCAGCCGGGTGACGATAGTCTCGGCAATAGACAACCTCGTCAAAGGGGCCTCAGGCCAGGCCGTGCAGAACATGAACATCATGTTCGGGCTCGACGAGACCGCCGCCCTTTTCACCCCGCCTCTTTCAATCTGAACAGCAAGCAAACGCTCGGCAAGAAAGCCGGTTCACAGTAAGCCGCTGGGCCGAAAGGCCCAGCGGCTTACTGCATTCCGGAAAAACCTCAAACCGGACAACTGAAAATAAAAAACCCCGCGGCCAAAAAGCGCGCGGGGCATAAAAAATCTTTTATCTGGTATCAGAAGGTCAGCCTGACGAGCTCTATCCTTTCGATCTCTTCTACCTCGTTGGTCTTCTCATCGTAGAGCTGCTCGGTCGAGATGGTCGGCATGGCGAGGCTTACCGAGCCTTCCCTTGTGTCTATCTCGGCGGCGGCTGTCGAAAGCATGCCGCTTGTTGCGACCCCGTAAGCCGCTCCGAAGAGCACGCCGACGGCCGCGCCTGTCGGGATGTAGGACAGATGATCATCAGGGTTGTCGGTCAGGAGCATTACGGCTGTTCCAAGAAGGGCGCCGATGAGGCCGCCGTAGAGCGAGTCCCTCAAGGTGCGGTTCATCGCATCCTGAGCGCAAGCCGTTGAAACGGTAAGGAAAGTGAAAACCATTGCCAAAACCGCAATTTTCCTCAGCTTTTCCATTCTCATGGCTCTCTCTTAAGGATTTGATGCAATTTTTGCTGCTAAGTTCATAGTAAAAGAAATGCTGATTTTTGTCAAGAGCCTGGGTCATTAATCCGAAAAAATGTTATAATCCGCACAAGACTGATTTCTGTAAGTCATCTTATACAACGGCGCATTAGGCGAAGATTAAACGCCGGTTTTTCAATGATTCAGGCCAAAATCCGGCACGCGGGGCGCCTTGACAGCCCGGTGTTACAGGATATACTACGAACAGGGAGGGGAGATGACTATAACAGCGGACATGTACGACCTGGCTATTCTTCTGATGGGACTTGGAGTTTTTATCTTCGTTATCGCGCTGATACCGGCGCTCCTCCAGCTTAAAAGGACATTCAAGGCAGTAGAAGAGCTTACTGTCGAGACGAAAAAAACGGTCGAGACCGTCAATTTCATCGCGAAGAAGGCGCAAGACCAGGTCTCTGACATAGAGGAGCTTGTCACAAGGGTAAAGGACCTGGGATTAAAGGTCACAGGGCTCGGCGACATAGTCGTCGATAACGTGAAAGGGCCTGTCATAAGCTTCATCAGCTTCCTTTTCGGGGCTGAGGAAGGCCTCAGAAGGTTCTTTCACAAGAACAAAAAGGAAGAAGGAGGGAAAGATGAGTAACACTAAAGGCGTTGCGTTCGCGTTTCTTCTCGGCGGGGCCATAGGCGCCGGGCTGGCCCTCATTCTCGCCCCCGCCTCAGGCACTGAGACGAGGAAAAAACTGAAAGACGGCATCGATGACGCCGGGGACTGGGCAAAGGATACCTACCAGGACGCCAGGGGCAAAGTCTCCGAGAGCACCGGCAAGGTAAAAGCCTTTGTAAGCGAAAAAAGAGAAGACCTGCACAGCGCGTTTGAAGCCGGCAAAGAGGCTTACAGCAGGGGCAAGGAAAGGCTCTCCGGCGAGTCCTGATCAGCCGGCAGACTCATCCGCAGCCGGGACGCGGCCGTCTTGAGGGCCGCGTCATGCAAGGGCATGTGTGCTTGAGAGCCCCTTAAGAAAAGAACGTTACGCCAGGATACTCACTTGCCGGGCCGTGTTCCAATTCGCGTTTTAATTCCATTGAAGCCTGCCTTACCTGCTTGCACCAAAACCTCCGTTTGCCGCAAACAGGCTTCCAGAAGGCCTGCCCAAAGAAGTCAGCGCAAGATACAAGGAGCCTGTCAATGGCTGAAAAAACCACCACTTTGAGCGTCTTTACAGCTGACGTGGGCGGGCTTGTGGGCGACGTAAGCAGCCACCCAGGGGTGGTTGACAACGCGAGAGAAAGGCTCGGGACGGCCAAGGACAAGGGGCATATCGATGACTACCATGTCCTGAGGTGCGGCGACGACCTCGAGCTGCTCATAACCCACGGGGGCGGCGTCGACGACAGCGAAGTCCACAAGCTCGCGTGGAACACCTTTGTCTCGTGCAGGGGCATAGCCAGGGAGTTGAAGCTCTATGGCTCTTCCGAAGCCCTCACCAGCAGGTTCGACGGCAACATCCGGGGGCTCGGTCCCGGAGCGGCAGAGATAGAGTTTATCGAACGAGCGAGCGAGCCGATAGTAGTCTTCCTCGCTAACAAGACCGGAGGAGGCGCGTGGAACCTCCCCTTATACAGGATATTCGCAGACCCGTTCAACACGGCAGGGCTCATCGGGGACGAAGCCATGTTCAACGGCTTCACCTTCACTATCATGGACACTTTTGAGAACAGGGAGATCGAGCTCAAGACCCCGGCGGAAGCGCACCTCATCATCTCCCTCGCCTGTTTTGCCTCCAGGTACGTCATAACCTCTGTTTCAAAAACCGGCGGAGACAAGGCGGCCGTCATATCAAACTGCAAGAAAGAATTTAACACGTTGGAGGCGGCCTGCAAAAACGAGCCTGCCCTCATCGTGCGGTGCCAGGCGGGCTTCCCGGCCGTCGGAGAGGTGATGGAGGCGTTCTCGTTCCCGCACCTCGTCTCCGGCCCTGATGCCTCGTCCCACGCCGGCCCGCTGATGCCGGTGCCATTCTACGAAGCCAACCCCACGCGCCTTGACGGCCCGCCGCGCGTCATCTCCGCCGGATTCCAGATAACAGACAGGCACCTAATCGGCCCTCACGACATGTTCGACGACCCGGGATTCGACGAAGCCAGAAGGACCGCCAACACCGTGACCGACTACCTGAGGCGTCACGGCCCGTTCCAGGCGCAGGGACTCCCTGCGTCCGCCATTGCGGGATGCGCGCCGGCGGCCTACGACAAAATAAAAAACAGGTTCAAAAAACTCTGAGAGGCAATGGATGACGGTCCGTAGCGGCGCCACAGGGAAAGACGGCGATGGAGAGCCGCTGAAAACCGGCAAGCTTCCGGTAAAGCTGCTCGGACGCCTCCTGAAAAAATACGCAGGGAGCGCCCGAGGCCTCGTAGTCGGCCCCTCCATCGGCATGGACGCGGCCGTCCTCGAGATCAACGGCACGCTCATCGCGGCCAAGTCAGACCCCGTAACTTTTGTCTCGGATAACTCCGGCGAGTACGCTGTCTACGTCAACGCCAACGACATCGCCGTCATGGGAGGCGCTCCGAGGTGGTTTTTAGCCTCTGTCCTGCTGCCTGAGGGCAAAGCCACGGCCCGGACTGCAGCTAATATATTCAGGCAGCTGAACTCAGCCTGCAGTGAGGTCGGGGCCGTGCTGTGCGGAGGGCACACAGAGGTCACCCCCGGGGTCTCGAGGCCGATCGTGACCGGCCACATGCTTGGCACATTCAAGGGCAGGAAGATCATCACCTCTGCCGGGGCGAAAAAAGGAGACGCGCTGATTCTTACAAAGGGGATAGCGATTGAGGCGACCTCCGTCATCGCCAGGGAACTCCCGGAAGAGCTCTCAAAAGCGTTTTCACAGACATTCATCAACCGGTGCGCCAGGTACTTCAAAGACCCTGGCATAAGCGTTGTGAAGGACGCGGCAGAGGCCATGAAAAGCGGCCCGATTAACGCCATGCACGACCCGACGGAAGGGGGCCTGTCAGCGGCCCTTCACGAGCTCTCGATTGCCTGCGGCTGCTCGATCACCGTTGAAAAGGATCTCATAGAGGTCCTGCCTGAATCGAGAGCGCTGTGCGATTATTTCGGCATAGACCCGTTGGGCGCGATATCTTCCGGCGCGCTCCTCATCTCAGCGCCTCTTTCACGGGCAGGAAAGGTGATTGAAGGGCTCAGGGCGGCGTCAATAAAATCCGCGGTCATAGGCCGGGTCGAGGGCAAGGGCCGCTCTGTCAGGATAATTGTTGACGGCAAGACAAAAAAATTAAAACACTTCGAAAGGGACGAACTTACGAGAATATTGGTATAATGGTAGTACAACCATGGAGGCACATCATGTCAAAAAAAAGCGGAAAAGGACCGTTGGAGAACGCCACACACATGGTGCGGCGCAAGGGCCTCGACACGGCGGGAGATGACCCTTACATGAACAAGGAAGCGCCGGATGACATGGCCTTATGCAAAAAATGCGGCGCCGTGTACCATGAAAAACACTGGTATGAAAGGGCGGACCTGCCCGGCAGTCTCTCAGGGGCGCGCAACAGCGGGCTGGTCTTATGCCCGGCTTGCCAGAAGATAAAAGACAAATACGCCGAAGGGTACCTGACTATCGAGGGGCGCTTTGTCAAGGAACACGCCGACGAGATACTGAGCCTCATCGACAACAAGGAGGACAGGCAGTTCCGCATGAACCCCCTTGAGCAGATCATCGAGATAAGGCGCTTTGAAGGGCGCATAGAGGTGCAGACGACTACCGACAAGCTGGCGCAGAGGATCGGACAGTTCCTTCATAAGACGTTCAGCGGAGATATCGCGTACAAATGGAGCGGCGACACCAAGCTCGCCAGGGTCGTCTGGACAAGGGACTGACAGCCGCGGTAAAGACCAACGCTCAAGACGGGCCGCATGAAGAGGCGGCCCTTAATCCATACTCATATTCTGAAAGGACTCTCCGGCAAGATGATGGAAGCAAGGCTCTACAGCAAAGAGGAAAAAAACAGCGTCAAGTGCGCCCTGTGCTCTTTCCGCTGCCACATCAGGGAAGGCAGAAGGGGCATATGCGGGGTGCGCGAGAACATTGACGGCACCCTCTTCACGCACACGTGGGGCCGCCTCGTGGCCGAGAACATCGACCCCATAGAAAAAAAGCCGCTCTTTCATTTCCAGCCCGCGTCCCGCTCCTACTCCATCGCGACGGCTGGCTGCAATTTCAGGTGCCTCCACTGCCAGAACTCGGAGATATCCCAGATGCCGAGGGAGAGAGGGGAGGTCGACGGAAGCGAGGTCACCCCGGAAGAGATTGCCGCCGAGGCGTATGAGACCGGCTGCTCCTCAATATCCTACACTTATACCGAGCCGACGATATTCTTCGAGTATGCCTGTGACACAATGGCGATAGCGAAGGAAAGGGGGCTCAAGAACATATTCGTGACCAACGGCTACATGACTCGAGAGTGCCTCAGCGCCCTCGACGGGCTCCTCGATGCCGCGAACGTCGACATAAAGGCCTTCAGCGAATCCTTTTACAAGAAGGTCTGCGGAGCCACCCTCGCGCCGGTTTTAGAGAGCGTCGAGACGATGCGGCAAATGGGCATATGGGTCGAGTTGACGACCCTTGTCATACCGGGCATGAACGACAGCATTGACGAGCTCCGGGCTCTCGCGAAGTGGATATACAAGACAGACAAGAGCATGCCCTGGCACCTGAGCGCCTTCCACCCGTCCTACAAGATGATGGATGTCGACCCGACCCCGGCCTCTACGCTCGAGATGGCCAGGCAAATAGGGCTCGAAGAGGGGCTCCGCTATGTATACACCGGCAACATCCCAGGCATCAAGGGAGAATCGACCTACTGCTGGAACTGCCATTCAATGCTTATTGAAAGGCGCGGCTTCGTCGTTAAAAAAAATTCGATCGTCGACTCTGATTGCCCTTCATGCGGCGCGAAGATAGACGGCGTCGAGCTTTAGGCTCAGAGTCTGAAAAACAACTGCTGAGATGACAAAAAGGAGAGAGAGATGCTTGCCGAATTCAGCGTAGTGCCGATAGGCTCTGGCGAGAGCATGGGAGAGCACATAGCGGTAGTTCTGAAGATAGTCGAGGAGAGCGGGCTGCCGTACAGGGCGAACGCCATGTCCACAGTCATCGAAGGCGACTGGGACAAGGTAATGGCCGTCATCAGGAAATGCCAGGACGAGGTATTAAACACCGCCCCGAGGGTACTGACGAGCATACATCTGGACATAAGGCCGGGCAAACCCCAGAACAGGATAACCGAAAAACTGAAGAGCGTCGAGAAGAGGCTCGGCAAAGAGGTTAAAAAGTAAGACAGTCCGGAAAGATACGCCCTGTGCAATGGTTGATTTTGGTCATGGAAAGACCTCTCGTATTGGGTTATTATCATACCCGTACTCATTCCATAAGGAGGCTTTCCGGATGGTCCTCAAGGCAGCTCTTTTACTCCACATAATCTCAGCCATATTCTGGATAGGGGGCATGCTCTTTTTAGTCCTCGTCATCGCCCCGTTCCTGAAGACGATACCCGACCCCAAGGCCAAGAGCCAGATATTCCAGATCGTGGGCAAACAGTACAGGTTCTGGGGATGGATAGCCATAATAACCCTGCTTGTAACAGGCCCGTTCCTGCTCTACTCCCTCTACGGCGTGGGCTTTTCCAGCCTCTTTGACCCGGCCTTCTACTCTACCGGCTTCGGCAAGGCGGTCATAGGCAAGATAGCGCTCGTGACCTTAATCGTCATAAGCGCCCTTGTCCACGACTTCTGGATAGGCCCGAAAGCGAGGAACTCGCCGAAGCACGCCAAGATGGCCAGGATCTTCGGCAGGACAAACCTCATCATAGCCCTTTTCATAGCGCTCTTCGCGATCTTCATCAGGGCGGGAGGCATCTGAATGCACAAATTCAACCCGGGACATTTAGAGCGCCTCATGAGCGAGGAGAGACACAGCGAACTCTCCCCTGAAAAGTTATTGAGAGAAGCCGGGCTCAAGCAGGGGCAGGTCTTCGCGGACATAGGCTCTGGCCCGGGGTTTTTCACCATACCAGCGGCCAGGATAATCGGCCCCATGGGCCTTGCCTTCGCGGTCGACACGCAAGAAGAGATGCTCCTGGACCTTCGCGACAAGAGAAACCCTCCGGACAATGTCATACTCATGAAGTCCGAGGAGTACGAGATACCTATCGCAGACTATGAGGCTGATTTCACACTCCTGGCCTTCGTACTGCACGAAACACCTGACAAGGGCCGCCTCCTTCAGGAGATAAAACGGGTGATGAAGCCCGGGGCGACCCTGCTTCTCCTCGACTGGGCCAAGAAGGCCGAAGAAAAAGGCCCGCCTCTCGAAGAGAGAATATCCGACAAGGAAGCAAGAAGCTTTGTAGAGGACGCGGGATTTGACGTTGTCCAGCTCTCTCCGCTCAGCCAGTCGCATTACAGGATAATCGCGAGAAGGCCTGCCTGATAAGCCGGAAACGAAGCGCTCCAAGCACGGAGGCTCGCAATGGAAACGAAGGTCAACGCCACCACGGTCTCCCTTGTCAGGGGGGATATCACACTCGAAGAGACTGACGCGATTGTGAACGCCGCGAACACGACCCTCTCTGGCGGCAGCGGCGTGGACGGGGCAATACACTCATCCGGCGGCCCCGCGATAATGTCGGAGTGCAGAAAGATAGGAAACTGCCCAACAGGGCACGCAGTCATCACGACAGGCGGCGCTCTCAGGGCAAAGCATGTAATACACACCGTCGGCCCGGTCTACAAAGACGGCAAGCATGGCGAGTCTTCCATGCTACGCAGCGCGTACCTTTCGAGCCTCGCTCTCGCCCTGGAAAAAAATCTGAAATCTCTCGCCTTCCCTTCCATCAGCACAGGGGCCTACGGCTACCCTGTTGAAGAGGCCTCCAGAATAGCGGTCTCAACGGTCATCGGCTTCATAAGGGAAAATGACGGCCTCGACCTCGTCAGGTTCGTGCTCTTCTCTGACAGGGACCTTGAGATCTACAGCCGCGCACTCAAAGGCGCGCTCTGAAGCGGATTACAGGACCGCTGACAAATCCAAACATTCAAGACTGCTCAAAAAGTCTCAGCTTCCAGGCGTCAAGGAGTGAGGCGTACTTTGCCTGTGCGCCGCTTTTGCCTCGACGCAAATAGAGAGCTTGAGGCAGTCCTGGCTACTCGCCGACCTTGACCAGCAAACCCTTCCTCTTGACAACCTTGAAGTTCCAGTAGAAGAACAGTATCGACAGGAGCATGTAGACAACGTTGAGACCGGCCGCCCACGCGAGCTCATCCATTGGCAAACCCTCGCCTGCAACGACCATGCGCATGCCCTCGAAGACGTGGGACGCAGGCACATAATCAGCCACAACCTTCAAATACCAGGGCAATACGGCTACGGGGTAGAACACTGCCGAGACCGGCTGAAAAAAGAGCGCCACGCCCCATGCCAGCACCTCCGCCTCCTGTCCGAACCTCAGTATGAGAGCGGTCGTTATTATGCCGACCGCCCATCCCATGACGACGAGGTTTATTATCAGCGGCACGAGGGATAAGCCGAGCGTGAAGATGTTGAAGCTGTAAAGGAGCCACGCGAGGGTCACCATTACGGCCGAGGTGAGAAGGAGCTTTATCACGCTGAGGAACAGAAGCGAGAGTATGTACTCGGTAGCGCTCATGGGGCTCACGAATATGTTAAGGAGGTTCCTTGACCAGACGTCTTCCAGAAAAGAGACCGATATGCCCTGCTGGCTCCTGAAAAGTATGTCCCAGAGGATGAGCGCGCCGAGGAAGAACGTGACGAAATGCGGGACAGCGCCCGACTGCCTTGAGAGGTAGACAGTCACGAAGCCCCATAGCAGGAGGTCTAATACAGGCCAGTAGAAGACCTCCATGAGGCGCGGCATGCTCCTTCTGTAAAGGTACAGGTGGCGAACCGTGTACGCCAGTATCCTCTGAAGGCTCTTCACTCGCCGGGCCTCGCGATCTTCAAGAAGACCTCTTCGAGGTCCTTTCCCTTCCACTCGCGCATGACGCTCTCAGGCGCGCCCATCGCGATTATGCGCCCCCTGTCCATGAATATGACCCTGTCGCACATCTCCTCCATCTCCTTCATGTTGTGCGACGTGTACAATATCGAAAGCCCGTGCTCGCCCCTTATCTGTTTCAAAAGCCGCCTTGTCTTGTCCGCGATGTCAGGGTCGAGGCTCGCGGTCGGCTCGTCGAGAAATAAGACCCTCGGGCTGTTGAGGAGCGCCTTGCACAGGCACACCCTCGTTATCTGACCGGAGGAGAGCCTCCTTGTGGGCGTGCGGCGTATATCCTCTATCTCGAAGATACGGAGCAGTTCGGCTATCCTGTCCTTATAGTTCTTTACGCTGTATAGCCTCGAGAAGACCGTGAGGTTCTCTTCTACGGTAAGGGAGTACGGAAGTGAGATGTAGGAGGACGAAAAATTGACCTGACTCAATATCTCTTCCCTGTCAGTGTCTATGTCGAGGCCGAATATCCTCACCTTCCCGCTGGTCGGCGTGGTCAGCCCGAGGAGCATCTGCAGAGTCGTAGTCTTGCCAGCGCCGTTAGGGCCGATGAGCCCGAGTATCTCCCCTTCGAACATCTCGAAGGATATGGCGTCAACGGCCGTCTTGTGGTTGTCAAAGACCTTGGTAAGCCCGCTTACCTCAACGATCCTGTTCAATTCTATTCTTCCTTTCAGCCATGAGCTCGTCAAAGACCTTCCCAGCGTTTGCCGGGAGCCACTCTTTGTACATTAACCACTCTGAATACCCGCTCGCCTTCACCTGCGAGACGACCTCTTCGCGGAGCGCGCCCCTGTCGATGAGGGCTCCGGCCTCAGTCCTCAAAGCCTCGATAAAGCCTCTGTACCCGGCGACATCCCCCATGACCGACACGGGGCCGTGGCCCGGGACGAGCACGGACGCTTCAGTCAGGGTGATCAGTTCCAGCGCCTTCAAAGCGCCGGCAGTACCCCCGTCATTGAGGAGCGGGAGCCTTCCGTTGTACAGAAGGTCTCCGGCAAAGACTACTCTCTCGGCCGGGAGCCAGACGAATATGTCGCCGTCTGTGTGAGCTATGGGCCAGGGATGGACAAGCTCTATCGTCCTGCCGCCGACCCTCAAAGTCATCCTGTCATTGAAAGTCACGGCCGGGAGCGTAAGAGAAAAACCCTTCAGGCTATCCTCCCCGAAGAACTTTTTGAACATGGTCCTGTGGGCCTCATCCTTGTCGATGAGCGCCCTCCTCGTGTTCTCATGGGCTATTATGACGGCTTCGGCAAAGTACTGGTTCCCGAAGGTATGGTCCCCGTGGTAATGGGTGTTTAGGACGTGAGTGACCGGCTTGTCCGTAGTCTCTTTTATCTTCTCACGGAGGAGCATGGCCAGCTCGGGAGGCCCCTGGGTGTCGATGACGACCACCCCGTCATCGGTCACGACAAAGCCCGAGTTGGCCCTGCCTTCCCCGCCGACCAGGGCAAAGACGCCCGGCGCTATCATTTTGAGCTCAGGGGCGGCAAGAGCCGTGGAAGCGAATATCATGACAATGAACTGGACAAAAAAAACAAGGACAAGCGGTTTTTTCACAAGGCCTCCTTTTCGGATCATACAGCCGAATGAGATTTTATCTCCTCGACGGGCCAAAAACAAGCAGGGAAGCCGCCTTGCGCCGCCATCCCCCATCTGATAGACTTGAACCATAGGGCTTATAACACTTTGATTTACCTCTAATAATCAACGCGGCGGGACGCGATGGCAAAAGGAATAAAACTCTTCAAGTTGCTCGGCATACAGATATCCCTTGATTATACATGGTTCATAGTCCTGGTGCTCTTTTCCTGGTCTTTAGCCTACGGCTACTTCCCTATGAAAAACCCCGGGTTTGGCACAGGAACCTACCTCGCCATGGGCATCATCTCCGCGCTTTTGCTCTTCGCCTGCGTCCTCGCGCACGAACTCTCCCACTCGTATACGGCGAACAGGCTCGGCATGGACATACACGAGATAACACTGTTCATATTCGGCGGTGTGGCCCGCCTCACAAAAGAGCCTGAGGACGGAGCGACTGAACTCAAAATTGCCATAGCGGGGCCAATCGCGAGCCTCGTCCTCGCGGCTCTTTTCTACGGCGCCTCGCGCGCCATCGACCCTGAAACCTACCCGCTGCTGAAATCTGTCCTCAGCTACCTCGCCTTCATAAACTTCATGCTCCTTGCCTTCAACATGATACCCGGCTTTCCGCTCGACGGCGGCAGGGTATTCAGGGCCATCTGGTGGATGAAGACCGGCGACATCGACAGGGCGACGAAGATAGCCAGCACCATAGGCAAGGGCTTCGCCGTTTTCCTCATAGCGATGGGGCTCATACAGATCTTCATGGGGAACTTCGTCGGAGGGCTCTGGTTCGTCTTCATCGGCGTATTCGTCCAGCAGGCCGCTGAAGGCGGCTACCAGCAGGTGGTCATAAAAAAGGCTCTTGAAGGGCTTAAAGTAAAAGACCTCATGTCAAAACCTGTCATAACGATCAAGAGCTCGATGAGCTTAGCCGACGCGGTCGAAGAGTTTTTCTTCAAATTCCATCATGCCGCTTTCCCCGTGATGACTGACGGACGGCTCACTGGCCTCCTCACCCTCACCAATGTCAGGGGAGTAAAAAAGGACGACTGGCCAACTACGCCGGTCGGCGAAGCGGCCCACAAGCTCGACCTTGAAGACACGATGTCGCCGGAGGACAACGCAATGGACGCTCTGGCAAAGATGATGTCCGGCCAGGCAGACAACCTCGGCAAGTTCCCTGTCGTAGCTTCGGGCGAGCTTGTCGGCATAATCTCGAGGCGCGACATACTGCACCTGCTCGAGTTCAAGGGAGGCCTCAAGAAGCCTTCTACTTGAGGAGCGCGACCCCTCCGACGACAAGCGCTATTCCAGCGAGCTTTTGCATCGTGAACGACTCTCCCAGAAAAAGGACCGAGACGATGAGCGCGACAAGCGGGTAGGTGGCCGCCACAGGCACCACCACGGACGCCTCCCCTGATTTGAGCGCCGAATAGAACGCCAACTGGCCGAAGAGTCCGGCTACAAGGCCGCCCGCGGCGACGAAGAGTACGCTCTTCAAGTCTATCGAGGCCACTTCGCCGAGCCTGCCCATAAAAAAGACGCCGAGCATGGCGAAGACGGCTATGGGTATCGTTCTTATGAATACGCCAAGAAAAGGGTCCATGCCAGCCCCCTTGAGCCCGAACTTTTCAAGGGCTGGCGCGAAGCCCCAGATGACTGCCGCCAGAATTGCGAAAAGAAATGATCTGTCCATATAGAAAACCCCTCTGGTTCAGTTACCCTTATTTTAACCTGAACGGGCCAACTGAGAAAAACAAAAAAAAGCCCCTGCCGGAACTTCCGGCAGGGGCTTTTAAATAAAAATCTTACTTCGACATCTTCAAGGTCCTGTCGTGGAGCTTCTGGACCGGCCTGTTGTTCTTGTGCATAATCTTTTGTATCTCGGCTATCTGCCCTTCAGACATCTGGATGGGGCTCTGGAGGACTATCCACCTGACATTCTCGCTGCACGGAGGGGTCGTAAGAGAGCCCATGTAGGTGAAGTACTCCCTATCCACGGGAAGGAGTTCAGAAGCGTTTATGTCCACGGCTACCGATTTCTTCTCATTGGCCTTCTTCGGCAGGTTCGACCAGATGGCCTTGTAAGCCGCGTTCTCCGCGCCCTTGTCTATGAGCACACCTACGACGGCCAGCTCGCCCTTGTCGTTCTTATGGACGAGGTGCATCTCGTTGCCGAAGGACTTGCCATTGACCGTGTGCTCACTGGGCGTGTGGAAATGGAACTGCACCAGATTGTACTGCGAGCCGTTCACCGATATCGAGCTGCCGCTGTCATAATTGACCTGCACGGTGTGGCCGTTATTGACGACATTAAGTTTGGAGGCCTTGTAGTCGAAGGTAATGTCCGCGAGGTCCTCTACAGCCGCGCCAGTCAAGTCTATGGGCGACTGGGTCTTGCCCTCGGCACAAGCCTTGTACTCGCCCTGCATGTGGCCCCAGTGCTCCGGGCCGTGCTCGCCCTCATAGCCCCAATGGGCGCCTGAGCTCGCGCTGGCGTTGAACGCGGCAAGGGAGAGTCCTATGGCAAAAGTCGCTGCTAAAACAGATTTTCCGAATCTCATCTTTCAAACTCCTTTCGTAAGGGGGGTTTGCTGAAACCGGACAGATTATATATTGTGTGGGGGGCCGAACGCAACCTATTTGGAAAAAAGCATCTTGAGCGATACGAGGAGGAGGAAGGCGCCGAAGGCCTTTGTGAGGACCGGGGTCGAAAGCGACACCGCCGCCCTGCCGCCGAGATACCCGCCGATAACAAACCCTGCGCAAAGAAGGCCTGCCGCCTTGATGTCGACATGGCCCTGAGTGTAGTACGCCCAGGCCGCGAGTATGCCGATGGGAGGGACCATCATGGCCAGGGTCGTGCCCTGGGCCTGGTGCTGGGTAAAGCCGAAAAACAGGACGAGAGCCGGCACGACGATTATGCCGCCGCCCACACCGACGAGGCCGGAAAGGAGCCCCGCGGCAAGCCCCAACGCTATGAACAATGCGACCGTCATGACAGGATTTTTATAACACAAAAGGCTTCAAACTGCCTCTGAAAATAGTAATTTTTACAGCGGGTTGCTTAAAAGTTCCGTTAACAGTATTTTTACAACGCACAAAGCTTCAATCTGCCCTGAAAATTAGCTATTTTTTCTGAGATCAAGGAAGGGCGGAAATAAAAAGCGCAGCATATATGACAATATGTGAGCATTTTTATTTACGCCCTGACACAGAGGTCAGGAAAAAGAGCAATTTTCGTTCAGAATTTAAAGACGAGTCTCACGAGGGATTGGAGCGCAAGAAAGGCCAGGTCTTTTGCGACCTCCTTGCTGTTTACAGGAGGTTCATTCTGCAGGTTCGACGCGAGTTCCAGCGTGGTCGGCACGGCCAGGTTGCCGAGCTTCAATTCCTTCTGCAGGTTTTTGAGCGCGCCAATCTCGGAGGCGGCATTGCTGTATTCAGGACGGCTCGCCCGGAAGGTCTTTCTGTGGGCCGCGAACCTTTTAAGCTCGCCCCTGTTGAGCCACAACCCGTTGCAGCCCTTACAGCGCTCGATGAGCGCGTCCTTTGGCAAATTAGGGTCGATGAAGACAGCGAGCTCCTTTTCACACCTCGGGCAAAGGCCCTTGCCGCCGTCAACAGGGTTCCGGGCGGCAAAAGAGGCCGCGTCAAGAGCTTCGAGGTCCTTTATCGACCTGTCGGTCACGAAGTACAGCTCCCACCTGTCGAACCATACGCCCCCGCACACCTTACACTGGTCAAGTAGCAATACCCTGCCGTAGTTGGCCTCGGCGAATACTTCGTGAAGTGGGCCGTTGCATTCCGGGCATATGAGTTTTCTGGTTTCGGTCATGGTTACCCTGCCCCTCCGGCCTTCGCGTAGCCCATCGCCTCGAGCCGCCTTATCCTCTCCTTGATGGGAGGGTGGGTTGAGAAGACATCGGCCACAAAGCCTTCCTTGTCATCAAGCTTCCTGTGCAAAGGGTCTGAGATGAAGAGGTGGGCGGTCGCCCTCCTCGCGCTCTTCAAGGGCGAGGTAAAGGCGTCTATCTTTTTGAGCGCGCTCGCCAGAGCAAGCGGGTTTCTCGTGAACTGCGCGGCTGAAGCGTCGGCCGCGTACTCCCTGTTGCGGGAGACGGACATCGCTATTATCCTGGAGAAGATCGGGGAGAGAAGGACAAAAACGCCTATGAAAAGCAGTATCAGCGGGTGTATGCCGCCCTTGTCCTTTATGTTGCGCCTTGGCCTGATGCCGCCGTATCTCCAGGTGCGCATTGCCCAGTCAGATAATATGGAGACCGTGCCGACAAGGACCGTCACGACCGTCATGGTGAGGATGTCGTATGTCTTTATGTGTCCCATCTCGTGGGCGACGACTGCCTGAAGCTCCTCCCTCGTCATGGAATCGAGTAGCCCCTGCGTGACGACGACGACGGAATGGGCCGGGTCCCTGCCGGTAGCGAAGGCGTTTGGGGCCGGGTCAGCTATGACATAGGTCTTTGGCATGGGCAGGCCCGAGGCGAGGGCCATCTCGGTGACTGTGTTGCGAAACCTCTTGTGCGACTGATCCTCGAATTTCAACTCCTCAGCACCAAGGCTCCTGATTACGATAGAGCTGCCGTAAAAATAAGAGGTGAAGCCGTTTATCGAGGCGAAGGCAAAGGCGGCGATCGTCGCCACAGGCAACCTGAAAGAGCCTCCGGCCCCTATGGCGCTGAGATCGCCGTAGGTGTAGACATCGACGGAGAGGCCGATGGCCACGACGAAAATAAAAAATCCCAGCATAAGGGAATAAGTGATTCTCCTGTTCCTCTTCTGCTGGGAGTAGATGTCTGTCATCTTGTTTTTTTGCGTGCCTCTAAAAATTAGATATTTTTTCCAAGGTCGAGGAAGGGTGGAGGTAAAAAGCGGAGCATATACGCTAATATGTGAGCATTTTTACATCCGCCCTGACAAAGAGATTGGGAAAAAGAGCAATTTTTACTATTACTTCATGCCAAGTTCGACTTTGGGCACGGCGTGGGCCGCTTCCTCGGCCTGGAAGTACTCGGCCTTCTTGAAACCGAAGAGGGAGGCGATTATCATCGACGGGAATACTGACTGTCTTGTGTTGAACTGCTCGACGATGTCGTTATAAAACTGGCGGGCGAAGCCTATGCGGTTTTCGGTAGAGGAGAGCTCTTCCTGGAGCTCGAGCACGTTCTGGTTGCTCTTCAAATCAGGGTAGTTCTCGAAAAGGGCGAACAGGCCGCCAAGCGCGCCGGAAAGCACGCTTTCAGCGGCTGCCTTGTCGTGAGGGCCCTGCGCCGCGAGAGCCTTTGACCTGGCTTCAATGACCTTCGTAAGAGTGTCCCTCTCGAAGTCCATCGCGCCTTTGACCGCGTTAACGAGGTTCGGTATGAGGTCGTAACGCCTTTTAAGCTGGACATCTATCTGGCGCCAGGAGTTCTCCACCTGGTTCTTGAGCCCTACGAGGCCGTTGTAGACCAGTATGGCCCAGATGATTATGACGCCTATCGCCGCGAGGACTATTATGACCGCCATCAAACCTCCTACCTGTCAGGTTTTCTGAAAAAAAGCTCATGGAGCGTAAAGAGCTCCTTGATCTCGTACTCCTTCTTGCCGGCCGGGAGCTCTATCACTACCTCGTCCCCCACATTCTTGTTGAGGAGGGCCCTGCCGATGGGCGAGCTCACCGAGATCTTGCCGTTCCTCGGGTCTACCTCCTCGGGAGTTACCAGCTCGAATATTGACTCATCTCCGGTCGAGAGGTCTTCGAGGTGCACCCTCGAGCCGAAACCGACCGAAGTCTTCGGGATGTCATCGAGCTTCAACGAGGTAAGCGTATTTATCCTGGCCGAAAGGTGCGCGCCTCTGGCCTGCAGAAAGCTCTGCCTGTGCTTGGCCGCCTCGTACTCTGCGTTCTCCCTGAGGTCTCCGTGGGCCGCGGCCTTCTGCAGTTCCTTGGGAACATCGACCCTTAGTTCCTTTTCGACCTTCTGAAGCTCTTCCTTTAGCTGTTTTACGATTGGAAGCTCGAGCATTTTCTCTCCTGAATCATATTGCCAAATGAAATTTACGACCGTAACTCAAGTCCCAATATGCTCTCTATATGATATGTCTGGGGAAACATGTCGACAAGGACGGCGCTGGAGACCCTGTAGCCAAGCCCGGCGAGCTTCTGGATGTCCCTCGCGAGAGTGGGCGGGCTGCATGAGACATAGACTACTCTGTCTGGCCTCGCGTTGGAAAGGGCTTGCGCTATGTCAGGCTCTCCGCCCCTCGGAGGGTCTAATATTAACACATCCATACCATCTTTTTCAAGTTTTTTAAGGTCTTGTTTAAGCCAAGCCGCCGCGTCCCCCTCGTAAAACTCGGCGTTTTTTATGGCGTTTCTCTGGGCGTTTGCCCTGGCCTCTTCAACCGCCTGGCCGCTTGACTCGACCCCGACCACACTGGCCGCCCTCTTTGCCATCGGCAGGCTCAGGTTCCCTACCCCGCAATAGAGGTCGAGGACGCGCTCCTTGCCGGAAAGCCCGGCAAAAGAGGCGACCTTTTCGACCAGAAACCTGTTCTGGCCGAGGTTGACCTGCGAAAAGACGCTTATCTGGGCGGAGAACCTTACCCCGCCAGCCTCGTAGACGAGGCGGGTATCCTTTTCAGCCCTGACGAACTTTCCCTTGCGCGTCCTGTCCTTCATGACCCACACCTCGAAGCCCTTGAGGTGACTTACCGGCTTCAGGAAAGCCCCCCAGTCAAAGCCGCCTGAAGGGGCCGCGAGTATGGAGATGACGGTCTTCTGGTCGACCTCGCTGAGCCCGACCTCGAAAGAATATATGACAGGCCTGCCCTTGACGCTCAGGACTGACCTCTTGAAGTCAGCGAAGGTCTCGTTTACAAGAGGATCGAGGAGCGGACACGAGTCCATGTCAACGACCCGGTGCGTTCCGCCCTCAAAGAACCCGGCCCTTACCCCGTCCACATGGAAGCGGGCCCTCGAGCGGTAATTGAACGGGCTTGGGGAAGCTATCGGGCTTTCAAACGGCGCGCCTTCAAGTTTGCCGATGCGCCTCAATGTCTCCTCGAGTATCTTGAGCTTCCATTCGAGCTGACCCTCATAGCTCATGTGCTGGAGCGAGCAACCGCCGCACCTGCCGTAAAAGCCGCAGGCAGGCTCGACGCGCAAAGGAGAAGGCTTCACGAGCTTTTTGAGGACGGCTTCTGAAAAGCCGCCCTTGTCCGCGGTTATCTCAACCTCGGCTATATCGCCCGGGGCCGCGTAAGGGACGAAGACGACCTTGCCGTCTATCCTTCCGAGCCCCTTGCCGCCGTAGACGAGAGAGGTTATTTCAATTATTGATGTCTGCATTACCATCCTTCCAAATAAAAAGATACGGGCCCATGGGCTGAACCCGTATCTTTTCAATACATGTATGAAATAACGAGCGAATTACGAGACGAAGCGGCCTCTTCCTTGAGGCGCGCTCAGGCGTTCTCCCTGACCATCTTCTTCATCTTCTCTATGGCAGAAAGAGCGTCCCCGCCGTACTGGTCGGCGCCTATCTTATCCGAGAATTCCTGAGTCACTACCGCGCCGCCGACTATGGTGAGGGCCTTTATGCCCTTGTCCTTGAGCCTCTGTATGACCTTGTCCATCTCGAGGACCGTCGTCGTCATGAGGGCCGAGAGGCCGACGATGTCGACCCTGTTCTTTTCAGCCTCCTCGACTATCCTGTCGGCGGAGACATTCTTGCCAAGGTCTATGACCTCGAAGCCGTGGTTCTCGAGGAGGGTCGCCACTATGTTCTTGCCGATGTCGTGTATGTCGCCTTCGACAGTGGCGAGAAGCACCTTGCCGAGTGTCTTGCCCTTTTTGCCCTTCATCTCCGCTTTGAGCCTGGCGAAGGCCTTTTTCATGGTCTCGGCAGAGAGCATGACCTGCGGCAGATAGTACCTGTTAGAGGCGAAGAGCTTTCCTACCTCTTCGAGGCCCGGCACGAGAGCCTCGTTGCTTATCTTCAAGGGCTCCCAGCCCTCTTTCAACGCTTCTTCCACGAGGGCGGTTATATTCTCTTCGTCGCCATTGATTATTGCGCTTTTGAGCCTCTCGCCGATGCCAGCCGGAGCGCATGAACCTGAAGCGTCCTTCGGAGCGACGGCAGGCGCCGCTTCTGTCAGAGCCTGGTGCCTCTTTATGTACCTCTCAGCCCGCAGGTCCCTGTTAAGAAGGACGAGGGAAGCGTGATAAGCGTCCATCATGGCCTTGTTGTTCGGGTTGATGATCGCGGCGTCGAGGCCGGCCTCTATGGCCATGGTAAGAAAGTTCGAGTTTATTATCTCTCTTGCCGGAAGCCCGAAGGAGATGTTGGAGACGCCGAGGACGGTAGATAAGCCGAGCCTCTCCTTTACCATCCTTATGGCCTTCAAGGTCTCCATCGCGCTCAAGGGCGCGGCCGAGACCGTCATGGCAAGACAGTCGACGACGAGGTCTTCTTTCCTCATGCCGGCCTTTATGACCCTGCCCAGCATCCTCTCCACCACCTTGAACCTGCCCTCCGCGGTATCAGGTATGCCGTCGTCGTCGAGGGCAAGGCCGAGGACAGCCGCGCCGTATTCCTTCGCGAGCGGAAGGATCGTCTCAAGCTTTTTTTCCTCCCCGCTTATGGAGTTGACGAGAGGCCTGCCGTCCACCGCGCGCAGGCCCGCGAGAACGGCCTCAGGGTTGGACGAATCTATCACGGCCGGAAGAACGGAATTCTCATTGACGGCAAAGACAGCCCTCCTCATGGAGGCTACTTCGTCTATGCCGGGGACGCCGACATTTATATCGAGCGCGTGCGCGCCTGCCGTCTCCTGGAGCCTCGCTTCATTCCTTATGCCCGTTGTCTTGCCCTCTTTTATCTCCGCGGCAAAAGCCTTCCTGCCGGTCGGGTTTATCCTCTCGCCTATTACTATGGCGGGGAGCCTCTCGCCAAAAAGGGTAAACGAAGTCCTCGAGGCGAGCGCGGTGAAGCCGACAGGCCTCTTCCCGGCAGGTTGGATACCGCGGAATACATCCCCCATCTTCCTTATGTGCTCAGGGGTCGTGCCGCAGCAGCCGCCCAATACCCGCACTCCGGCTTCGACGAGCTTCGGCACGAAAGCCGCCATCTCCTCAGGGGAGGCCGGGAATACGGTCTCAGTGCCCTTGAGCATGGGAAGGCCCGCGTTGGGCTGCGCGATAAGCGGAATGGAGACCACTTTGGACATGGCCAGCACCGCCTTGTATATGCCCTCTATGCCCAGAGAGCAGTTGGCGCCTATGCAGTCCGCGCCAAGGGCCGCGGCCATGATAGCGAAAGCCTCGGGAGGAGTGCCGAGCACAGTCCTCATCGTCTCGTCAAAGGTCATAGTCGCGACTACCGGCAAACGGGCCGTCTTCGCGCCCATTATGGCGGCCTTCATCTCCTTTATGTCCATCATCGTCTCGATGATGATGAGGTCTGCCCCGCCTTCTTTCAAGGCCTGGGCCTGCTCAGCGAATACCGCCAAGGTCTCTTCAAAGGGCATGTCCCCGACCGGCTCGACGAACCTGCCTGTCGGCCCGAGCCCTCCGGCCACGAACCTTTTCTCGCCTGCCGCCTCTCGCGCGCACCTCGCGGCCGCGACATTTATGTCGCGAAGAGCGCCTTCGAGCGAATATTCCTTAAGTTTTGGCCTGTTGGCTCCGAATGTATTGGTAGTGACTATGTCCGAGCCGGCCTCGACGTACGCCCTGTGCACTTTTTTTACCAGTTCAGGGTCTTTGATACAGAGCTCGTCCGGGCAGCCGCCCGGCTTCAAGCCGAGGCGCTGGAGCATGGTGCCCATCGCGCCGTCGAATACGAGCTGTCTCTTGTTCAATTCTGAAAGAAAGTCAGGCATCTTGTAAGGCGTTCTCCTTAATGGGATAAGCGGCAATTGTAACCTTTTATAACCTCTGCCGCAAGCGGACTTTAAAAGAAAAGCGCGAAGGCCGCGGCCGGACGACTTCAGATAAATGGCTTTGCAAAAAAAAGTAAAGTGATATAATCCACCCGGAAAGGTATTTGCATCGAATGAGCATGAACCCGCTTGGAGCCTCCTTAGAGCTGCCTGTGAACATCGGCACCGAACTTCTGGTCGAATTCCAGGATTTCACCCTGCGCACCAAGAGCGAGCTCATAGGGATGAAGTACGGCCAGTACCTTATAATCGGCATGCAGCACGACATGTCGGGGATAAGGCCAGAGACGCTCAAGGACAGCGCTCTCATAATCCGCTACCTGTACAGGGGCTCTGTCTACGGCTTCAAGACAAGCGTTTTGAACCTCCTACATTCTCCGGACAGGCTCCTCTTTCTATCCTATCCCAGGAAAATCGAAGAGTTCCGC
This sequence comes from Deltaproteobacteria bacterium, assembly GCA_020846435.1. GTDB lineage: Bacteria > Desulfobacterota > GWC2-55-46 > GWC2-55-46 > GWC2-55-46 > GWA2-54-12. The sequence continues at coordinate 25,054 of JADLDY010000031.1, read as the reverse complement.
GTAAGGAGCACCCCCAGGTACGAGTGCATACTCCCGGCCGTCACCTCGGTCGAGGGGATAGAAGCCGAGACGGTCGTCATCGACATAAGCGCGGACGGCTGCAGGTGCATAGTGAAGGCGGCGAGCCTCGAGGACGCCGAGAAATTCTACCAGTCGATGGACATAAACCGGGAAGCCAGCCTGCGCGTCCAGTTCCCGGGCGCGCTTGAGAGCTACGAGCTCACCGGGGCCATAAGGAACATAAGCAAGGACACGGACAGGGTCGCCTTCGGGCTGCTCTTCGGCCCTCTCAAGACTGATACGAAAAAAAGGCTCGACGAGTTCATCTCGCTCATATCGGAAGTAAAGAAAAAAGAGGCGTAGAGCGCTGGCACGGTACGGGGCAGGCAATAAAGGGGAAGCGGCGCGCAACGAAGAAAGGCACACCAGTTGAAGTTATTGCAGCATTATTTCAACAGCCTGCACCTGTTTTGCAGGCTGAGGTCAATGGGTATGAGCAAAAGATCTGCCATCCGTTTCTGCCGCGCGTGGGAGAAGCTGGTCCACCCGTTCCTGTACCGACGACCGGGCGAAAAAAAGATTGTCTGACAGGTTTCAGGCAAGCCCCGGATACGAAGAGTCGGAAAACGGGAAGAGAGCCACTCAAGCTCTACGCCGGATGAGCTTTGAAGACGAAAAAGCAGATGGGACGCTTGAGGCAACCTGCTAACCTATCTTTATCTCCTGCTCCTCAAGCTCCCTGATCCTGTCGCGCAATCCGGCCGCCTTTTCAAAATCCATCTTCTTCGAAGCCTTCTCCATTTCTTTTTTCAGCGACTTTATGAGCGCCGGCAGCTCATGCGGCGGGACATAACTCGCCTGCTTCTCGGCGGCCACAGGCACAGTGTAGTAGTCCCCCTCGTAGATGGAGCTCAACACATCCTTTATCCTGCTCTTTATGGTCTCGGGCGTGATGTTGTTGTCCCTGTTGTACTTCGCCTGTATCTTACGCCTTCTTTCGGTTTCATCCATCGCGGCTTTCATTGAACGGGTCACTGAATCGGCGTAGAGGATGACCCTTCCGTTCACGTTCCTCGCGGCCCTGCCGCAGGTCTGTATGAGAGAGCGCGCGGAGCGCAAAAAACCTTCCTTGTCGGCGTCGAGTATGGCGACAAGAGAGACCTCGGGTATGTCGAGACCTTCCCTTAAAAGGTTTATGCCAACGAGCACGTCGAACGAGCCCAGGCGCAGTTCCTTTATTATCTCGACCCGCTCGAGCGTCTCAACGTCAGAGTGCAGGTACTTGACCCTTATCCCGAGCTCGGCGTAATACTGCGTAAGGTCCTCGGCCATCCTCTTCGTCAGGGTCGTGACCAGCACCCTCTCGCCTTTATTAACCCTCTTTCGTATCTCGCCAAGGAGATCATCGACCTGCGCGCCGGCGGGCCTCACCTCTATCTCAGGGTCCATGAGGCCTGTGGGCCTTATTATCTGTTCGGCCACATTCGCTCCGGCCAGTTTGCGCTCGTAATCCCCGGGGGTAGCGGAGACATAGATCGTCTGGCCGGCCCTCTTCTCGAACTCATCGAACTTCAATGGCCTGTTGTCCACTGCCGAAGGGAGCCTGAAGCCGTACTCGACGAGGCTCTTTTTCCTCGACATGTCGCCGTGGTACATGGCCCCGACCTGCGGCACAGTTATATGGCTCTCGTCGAGAAAGAGGATGTAGTCATCAGGGAAGTAGTCTATGAGCGTGTACGGCGGCTCGCCCGGGAGCCTGCCGGTTATATGGCGCGAGTAGTTCTCTATGCCTGGGCAGTAACCCATCTCCTGGAGCATCTCCAGGTCGAAGAGCGTCCTCTGCTCTATCCTCTGCGCCTCGAGGAGCTTCCTTTGCTCCTTGAACTCCTGGAGGCGGCCTCGAAGCTCGTCCCTTATCGTCTCAACCGCCCTCTTTAGCGTCTCCCTGGTTGTGACATAATGGCTCGCCGGGTGGATGAGCGCCTTCTCGACCTTGCGTATGGGCTTTCCCCTCAAGGGGTCTATCTCTGTTATCGACTCTATGACGTCCCCGAAGAACTCGAAGCGCAAGGCGACCTCTGCCTCGTAGACCGGGAATACATCAACGATGTCGCCCCTGACCCTGAAAGTGCCCCTGTGGAAGTCATAGTCGTTGCGCGCGTACTGCATCTCCACGAGCTTCTTCAGGATGACGTTCCTGTCGGTCTCCATGCCCCTTTCAACGTAGACGTGCATGGAGCCGTAGTCCTCTGGCGAGCCTATGCCGTATATGCACGAGACGGAAGCGACGATGATGACGTCCTTCCTCGTAAGAAGCGAATGCGTCGCCGAGTGGCGCAGCTTGTCTATCTCCTCGTTTATCGCCGCGTCCTTCTCGATGAAGGTGTCGGTCGTCGGCACATAGGCTTCTGGCTGGTAGTAGTCGTAGTAGGAGACAAAGTACTCGACCGCGTTGTCAGGGAACAGGTCGCGGAACTCGGCAAAGAGCTGGGCCGCCAGCGTCTTGTTCGGGGCGATGACGAGGGCGGGCCTGCCGACCTCCTCAATGACCTTGGCCATGGTAAAGGTCTTGCCCGAGCCTGTGACGCCGAGGAGCACCTGGTGCTTCTCGCCGCTCCGCAAGCCTTTCGCAAGGGCCGCTATCGCGGCTGGCTGGTCGCCCTTTGGCTCGAACTCGCTCTTTATCCTGAACATGCCTGGCATAACGGTTTTATTCTATAACAAAAAGACGCCTGAGGGTATTTGAAAAATGGCTGGCGGACGACGGCGCCAGAGTGGCCAGGGCCACAAATCTGTTTAATTTCCTGCCTCTTTATGCTATTTTTATCATTTCCGAATTTCCGGCAACGCCTACTTAAGGAGCCTGCTTCAAATGGACTACAAGGACACTCTCAACCTGCCCAAAACAGACTTCCAGATGAAGGCCGAGCTCACCAAAAAAGAGCCCGAGACCTTGAAGCACTGGGAGGATACGGGCCTTTACTCGAAAATAAAAGAGACCGGCGCAGGAAGGCCCAAGTACACTTTGCACGACGGCCCGCCGTACGCCAACGGCAACATACACATAGGCCATGCCCTCAACAAGATCCTGAAGGACATCATAGTAAAGAGCCGCTTCATGTCAGGCTTCTCCATAGACTATGTGCCTGGATGGGACTGCCACGGCCTGCCCATCGAGCTTCAGGTCGAAAAAGAGCTCGGCAAGCAAAAGAGCGAGCTCCCGAAGGGCGAGATAAGAAAAAGGTGCAGGGAGTACGCCGCGAAGTTCGTCGACATACAGCGCGAGGACTTCAAGCGCCTCGGCGTCTTCGGCGACTGGGCCAACCCCTACCTCACGATGAACTACGGCTATCAGGCCTCAATCCTGCGCGAGCTCGGCAAATTCGCCTCCAACAAGCTCATCTACAAGGGCAAGAAGCCCGTGCACTGGTGCTCGTCGTGCGCGACCGCGCTGGCCGAAGCAGAGGTCGAGTACGCTGACAAGACCTCGCCTTCGATCTATGTCAGGTTCGAGCTCGACGCGAAAGAGCTCTCTTCAAGGCTCGGCGTGGCGGTCCCCGGCAAGGCCTATGTAGTTATCTGGACGACGACCCCCTGGACTATCCCCGCTAACATGGCGGTCGCGCTCCACCCGGAACTTGATTATGTCCTTGTCTCTGTAAAAGACGGCGCTCATATAATTGCCGAAGGCCTCCTCGAAGAGGTATCGAAGAAGCTCGGGTGGGAAGACCCGAAGGTATTGAAGACCTTCCGCTACGGCGCCATAGAGGGCATGAAAGCCCGCCACCCGTTCATAGACAGGGACTCCGTCATCCTGCCCGGCGAGCATGTAACTCTCGAGGCCGGCACAGGCTGCGTACACACAGCGCCGGGACACGGCCAGGACGACTACGAGCTCGGCTTGAAGTACGGCCTCGACATCTACAACCCGGTCGACAACGGCGGCAAGTTCATGCAGGTCGTCCCGGAGTTCGCGGGCATGCATGTCTTCAAGGCCAACGAAGCGATAGTCGAGCTCTTGAGGTCTAACGGCTCCCTTCTTCTGAAAGAGGACATAAGGCACTCGTACCCGCACTGCTGGAGGTGCAAGTCCCCGATAATATTCAGGGCTACAGAGCAGTGGTTCGCCTCGATGGAGAACGGCAACCTCAGGAAAAAGGCTCTGGAGGCCATAGAGAGCAAAGTCAGATGGATCCCGGCCTGGGGCAAGGACCGCATCTACAACATGATCCTCGGCAGGCCTGACTGGTGCTTATCCAGGCAGAGGGTCTGGGGCGTGCCCATCCCTGCCCTGAAGTGCAAGGGCTGCGGGGAATCGCTCCTCGACCCCGGGCTCATCGAGAAGCTCGCGGCCCTCGTCGAAGTTCACGGCGCTGACATATGGTTTGAGAAGGACGCGGCTGAGTTCATACAGCCCGGTACAAAGTGCTTGAAGTGCTCAGAAACTGACTTCAACAAGGAAGAGGACATACTCGACGTCTGGTTCGACTCAGGCGTCTCCTTTGCCGCTGTCCTCGAAAAAAGAGAGGGTTTGAAGTTCCCGGCTGACCTTTATCTCGAAGGGAGCGACCAGCACAGAGGGTGGTTCCACTCCTCTTTGCTCGCTTCAATAGGCACGCGCGCTGTCCCGCCGTACGAAGCCGTCCTGACGCACGGCTTCGTCGTCGACGGCTCCGGAAGGAAGATGAGCAAGTCTTTGGGCAATGTCGTAGCCCCGCAGGAGGTCATAGGCAAATACGGTGCAGAGGTCCTGAGGCTCTGGGTCTCAGGCGAGGACTACCGCGAGGACATAAGGATATCCGAAGAGATATTGAAGAGGCTCTCTGAAGCCTACCGCAGGATAAGGAACACCTTCAGGTTCATACTCGGCAACCTCTATGACTTCGACCCGCTCAAAGACGCGGTCGCGTACGAGGAATTGGAAGAGCTCGACAAGCTCGCCCTGCACAGGCTGACCAAGCTCACGGAAAAGCTCCGCCAGGCTTACGAAGACTTCGAGTTCCACGCCGTCTATCACTCGGTCCATAACTTCTGCACGGTCGACCTGTCGGCCTCCTACCTCGACGTGGTCAAGGACAGGCTCTACACGAACAGGGCCGACTCGAAAAGCAGGCGGGCCGCGCAGACCGCGATGTACGAGATATTAAGCAGCCTCCTGAGGCTCACCGCGCCTGTCCTCGTATTCACTACGGAAGAGGCCTGGGGCTACATGCCTGGGAAAAAGGAAGAGAGCGTGCACCTTGCCTCGATGCCATCCCCCAAGGCCGAATGGCTCAACGCGAGCCTCGAAGAGAAGTGGACCAGGCTTGCCGTCTACAAGACCGAAATCTCAAAGGCTCTCGAGGTCGCCCGCCAGAGCGCGAGGATAATTGGACACCCGCTCGACGCCGAGGTCGTCGTATACCCGCCGGCATCTGACGGCCCGATGCTCAAGGAAGAGGAGCGGACGCTCGAAGAGGTGCTCATCATCTCGAAGTTCTCGGTCTCTGACAAGCAGCCTGCCGCCTCCGGCGATGACGGGCTGGTCGTATACACCTCGACAGAGATAGAAGGGCTCACGATAGCCGTGCGCAAATCAATCGATGGGAAATGCGAGAGGTGCTGGCATTACAGCGACTCAGTCGGCAAAGACCACAACCACCCGGCCGTATGCAACAGGTGCGCGGAGGCGTTGAAATAAAAGGGAACATGAAAATATTCGCGCTAATCGCCGCGGCTGTCATAGCGCTCGACCAGCTGACCAAGTTTCTCGTGATGGCCTCTCTTGCCCCGTATGAGGCGATAGAGGCTGTCCCGGGCTTTTTCAACCTCGTCTACTACCGCAACCCCGGGGCCGCCTTCGGCATACTCAACAAGGCAGGCGCCGCCGGCAAGTTCATCCTGCTCGGCATCTCGGCTGGCGCGCTCGTCATCATTGCTTCTCTTGCGCGCTCGTCAAAAGACTCTCTCTACACCCTCGGCCTCTCGCTCATAGCCGGGGGCGCGGCAGGCAACCTCATAGACAGGGCAAGGGAAGGCTCTGTCGTGGACTTCCTCGACTTCTACGCGGGCACCCTTCACTGGCCCGCCTTCAATGTGGCTGACACCGCCATAACGATTGGCGTCGTGTGCGCGCTCCTGTCGTTTTTCAACTCAGGCAAAGCCAAAAACTGACCCGGCTATAAAAGGCCAGAAACACGAAGGGGGGCTGCCCGGACAGGTAGCCCCCCTTCTTTCATTCCAGAAAATACGCTCGCCGCAGACTAACTGTGCTCCTCCTCAAGACCGAGCCTCCTCGCCTCAGAAGAGATGAAAGCCCGGAGCTCCTCGAGGTCTTCCGCCTGGATAGAAGTGAACATCAGGCCGTAGCCGCCGAAGAACGTCTTCTTGGCGACCTCGACCGTAGACCATTTGACGATTACCTTCGTATCCATCACGCGCGTCGAACCAGGCACTGAAAACTTGAGGCGCAGGAGCGAGCCTGTCAGCAGCTCGAACTTCGTATGGAGGAACGCCCCTGTCTCGCTCACATTGAGGAGAAAGCCTGTCCTTGTCAGGTCGCCGAGCATGAAGTCAACTGGCAAGGAGACAGGCACCCTCGTCCTCGGCTGGCCCTGCGCCGTCTTCTCCGGGAAAAGGAGCCTGTTCACGCGGAAGATTATCTGCTCAGGAGTGAGCCCCTTTGTCATCAGGCCGCTGGCCCCCAGGCTCCTCAAGCGGTCCATTATCTCGCCGGGCTCGTAGACGCCGGTTATGATGAGTACCGGGAAAGTGCCGCGGAGCCCCTCGTCCGAAAGCCATTGAAGCACCCCGAAGCCGTCGATGTCCGGCATCTGCAGGTCCAGCATCAGCAGGTCGATGCCGCGCGCGTCTATCTTGAGCTCGCTTATGAGCTCCCTGCCGTCCTTGGCGAACCTCACCTTGTGCCCGGCCTCGACGAGTATGTCCGAGAGCTTGGTCCTGAAAAAAACCGAGTCGTCGGCAATCAGGATGTTTTTTGAATCTTTCGTTATCATGACCGCGCCTCTCCGATAGAGGTTAAAGGAAAGCGGGGATGGGGGATCGGGATGAGCTGCCAATGGGATGAGAGTGGTTCCAGGGTGAGGCTTCCGCGTCCACGGCCGCCGCGGGGGACAACGGCCACAGGACGCCCTGTTCATGGATTATATCTGAAAGCCGCCGATCAGGTCAATCCTCCTGCTTTTCCTTCTTTTCCAGCTTCTGGAGGTCCCATGTCGCGAACTTGCACGCGGGGTATCTGGAGCAGCTGAAGAAGACCCTGCCCTTCTTTGTCCTTCTCTCGACAAGCTTGCCGCCGTCGTTCTCAGGGCATGGCACGCCGGTCGAATACGGCATGGTGCTCTTGCAGTTCGGGTAATCAGGGCATGCGAGGAACCTGCCGAAACGGCCGCTTTTGACTATCATCTGCTTGCCGCAGTTAGGGCACGGGGTGTCGGTCACTTCCGGGACCTTTTCCATAGGGACTATTCTGCCGTCCTCGCCGGTCGTGAAATCCTTTGTGTTCTTGCATTCGGGATAGGCAGAGCAGGCCAGGAACTTGCCCTTCCTTCCCCACTTTATGACCATCATGGACGAGCACTTGTCGCAGACGATGTCTGTGGGGACTTCCTCGGCCTTGATGTTCTTCATCTCCTTTTTCGCCTTCTCGAGGCTCGCGGAAAAAGGCCCGTAAAAGTCGGTCATGGCCTTGCGCCATTCCATCTGCCCGTCCTCTATCTGGTCGAGCTCCTCTTCCATGCGGGCCGTGAACTCGACGTTCAATATCTCGGGGAAGCTCTCGACGAGCATGTCGGTCACGGTAAAGCCCAGCTCCGTGGGTTTCAACTGCTTGCCGTCCTTCAGGACATACTCCCTGTCCTGTATGGTCGAGATGATGGCCGCGTAGGTCGAAGGCCTTCCAATGCCCTTTTCCTCGAGCTCCTTTACAAGAGAGGCTTCGGTGAACCTCGGCGGAGGCTGGGTGAAGTGCTGGGCCGGGTCGAGCCCGAGGAGGTTCAACTGTTCGTCTTTTTTGAGCGCCGGGAGTTTTTCTTCCTTCTCCTCTTCAACGTCCTGCCCCTCTATATAGACCGCCATGAAGCCGGGGAACTTTACGGTAGAGCCTGACGCGTTGAAGGTATAGTTCTTCGCCTGTATCTGCGCCCGGGTCTGGTCGATGAGAGCGTGCGTCATCTGGCAGGCTATGAACCTGTTCCAGATGAGCTGGTAGAGCTTGAACTGGTCAGGCGTGAGGTGCTTCTTGACCTGATCTGGCGAATGCTGGAAGTAGGTCGGCCTTATGGCCTCGTGAGCGTCCTGCGATTTCTTCTTCGTCTTGTAGACGTTCGGGCTCTTGGGCAGGAACTCAGGGCCGTACTTCTTCTCGATGAAGTCCCTGGCAAAGGCGACGGCCTCTTCGGATATCCTCGTAGAGTCGGTCCTCATGTAGGAGATGAGTCCGACAGGCCCCTCGTCGCCGAGCTCGACGCCCTCGTAGAGCTGCTGGGCGAACATCATGGTCTTTTTCGCTGAATAGCCGAGCTTCCTGGCGGCCTCCTGCTGGAGCTTGCTCGTCGTAAAAGGCGCGGCCGGATTCCTCTTAGTTTCTTTTGTCTCGACCTCGGCGACCTTGTAGGGCGCGCCTTCGAGCTCACTCAACGCGGCCCTTGCCTCGTCCCCGTTGTCGAGCTCTAACTTCTTGCCGTCCTTTTTGGCGAGCTTCGCCGTGAACTCGTCCTTGCCGAGGGTTGAGAGCCTCGCGGTGACAGACCAGTACTCCCTCGGGATGAAAGCCTGTATCTCCCTTTCGCGGTCGCATATGAGGCGCACGGCTACCGACTGCACCCTTCCGGCGCTCAAGCCCCTTCGGACCTTGTCCCAGAGTATGGGGCTTACCTGATAGCCGACCAGCCTGTCGAGGACCCTTCTGGCCTGCTGGGCCTCGTACTTGTTCTGATCGAGGGCTATCGGGTGGGCTATGGCCTCCTTGACGGCCTTCTCGGTTATCTCGTTGAAGAGGACCCTCACGGTCTTCTCGTTCTTCTTGTCTACCTCTTCGGCGATATGCCAGGCTATGGCCTCGCCCTCTCTGTCAGGGTCAGGCGCCAGGAATATCCTGTCGGCGGCCTTTCCAGCCTTCTTCAATTCCTTTATCGTGGCGGCCTTGCCCTTTATCGCCTCATAATGGGGCTCAAAGCCGTTTTCAATATCAATGCCCAGCTTGGACTTCGGCAGGTCCTTTACATGGCCCACAGAAGCCATGACCAGGAAATCCTTGCCGAGAAATTTGTTTATGGTCTTAGCCTTTGCCGGAGACTCTACTATAACAAGCGATTTCGCCATTCCCCCTGCTACCTTCCTGAACGATTGCTTTTTTAATTTTCAACGGAACCGTGAGACATTATAACACAAAACGCTCTGGCCGCCGTCCAGTCAGGCGGCTTCCCTCACACCCTCTTGAGAAATGCTTTGCCTGGCTTCTGCTCGACCATGCCCTTGAGCTCCATCTCCAGAAGGACGGTCGATGCCTTTGCCGCGCTCAGCCCCGTCTTCTCGCACAGGCTGTCTATGTGTACAACCGAGGCGCCGAGCGCGTCGAAGATAAGCTTCTCGTCTCCCTCGGGCATCATGACGGCCGCCTCCGGCCGGTCAACAAGGGAAAGCCCGAGCGCATCGAGTACGTCCTTTGCCCCCTCTATGAGGGCGGCGCCGTCCTTTATCAGCCTGTTCGTGCCGCTCGAGCGGTGAGAGTTGACCTGACCGGGGAACGCGAAGACCTCCCTGCCATACTCGAGGCTGAGCCTCGCCGTCATGAGAGACCCGCTCCTCAAGGGCGCCTCGACGACCGCCACTCCAAGCGAGAGGCCGCTTATTATCCTGTTCCGTTTCGGAAAATTGCGCGGCTGAGGAGGCGTGCCCATAGGGAACTCGGAGATGACGACGCCCTTTTCAACTATCTCTTCGTAGAGCTTTCTGGCTTCCCGGGGATATACTTCGTCTACCCCTGTGCCAAGCACCGCCGTGGTGAAGCCCCCAGCCTTCAAAGCCCCCTTGTGGCCGGACATGTCGCACCCGCGGGCCATGCCGCTCACCACATTTACGCCCGAGTACGCCAGGTCCCTTCCAAGGGTCTCGGCCATCAATGTCCCGTACTGGCTCGGGTGCCTCGTGCCGACTATGGCGACAGCTGGAATATCTTCCCTGTAACAGCCCCCCATCATGTACAGGAGGCACGGCGGGTCATAGGTCCTTTTCAGGGACTGGGGAAAAGACGGGTCTTCGTAAGAGACGAGGGCCGCGCCTTTTTTCCGGGCGAGCTCCATCTCCTGCTCGACCCTGTCCCATCCGCTGAAATCCGAGAGCAGCTTCCATAAGGGCGCCGGGAGCGCGTCTGGCGCGGCGCGAAAGACCTCTTCAGGCCCGCCGAGACTTTCCGCGAGAACGCCCGCGTTGAACCGCTCTATGCCCCTTATCATGCTGAGGGCAAGCCAGTATTTCAGCCTTTTCTCATCCAACCTTTCCCCCTGAGAAGCGCTGCCCTGTCATATTGCCGTATCGGGATGAAAAAACTGAAGGGCCGGCTCTCGGCCGGCCCTCAAGATTAAAGACGCGTGACAGGCCCGGACTCTTCCGTCAGTTCGACCCTGAATTGGCGAACCTGTCGCCCCAGTTCATGGGCCTCAAACTCTCCACCACGACAGCGCTCGAAGTGGCGTCCCCTGCCTCTATCACGACAACAGTGCCGAGCTCGAGCGGCTGGAGCGAGACCATCTTGCCGGCATCCATCGGGTCAGCGACCTGAGGCACAGGCCTGAAAACGCGCATGACATTGCCCTTCCTGAGGCCGTGGGCGCTTCCCTTGTCAAGATAAGCTATGTCGCCTGAGGCGAGGTTCTCCTTGCCCTCGAGGGCCGTGACGATGAAGCCGGAGACCTCGGAGGAAGCCTTTGTTATCTCTACCTCGCCCACCGGCTCGGTGTAGGGGCGCACCCTCGCGCCAGAGGCAGCGGGTATCTCCTTGAACGAGTTGTCGATGACAGCCTCGGCGACTCCGTCGACCTTCCTGACCGTGAGGCTCCCGAGTATGTCTATCTCGTGTCCGAGAAGATTGCCTGTATCAGGGTGCTTAATCTGCCTGCCGACCGAGTAGATCGTATAGCGGCTGCCCGGTTTGACTTCAGAACCCGGCTTGAACGAGACAAAGACCTCGTCCCCGCCGCTCACGTAGAGCCTTCTCTCCCTGGGCGCCACTATCGCGCCGCTGGCGTCGAGCTCCTGGGCGGTCACAAACCCGCTCCTCTCCATGGCTGAGTCGACAACGCCCGGCCCCTTGACCTTCACCGGCTCGGCCGCCATCGCGGTAGCCGCGTCCTCCGTGACTTCAGGCTCGAGGACGTAGGTCGACTCGGAGGGCTCAAGGCCTACCCTTTCGAGCCCTTCGGCCTTCAAGTCATCAGGGACGAGTATCTCGACCCCACCAGGCGTCAGCCTCACCGTGTTGCCGGGGTATATGAGGTGCGGGTTCGAGATGTAGGGGTTGAACTTCCACACCTTCGGCCATTTGAACGGGTCTTTCAGGTAATACTCAGTTATGTCCCAGAGCGTGTCCCTCGGAACTATCTTGTGATAGATGACCTCGGGTTCGGCTTCGCCTGAGTCAGGCTCCAGAGCGACCAGACCCGGCTCGTCGGCCATGGCCGCGCCAGCCGTCAAAAAGAGAGCCGCGCAGATATTCAGGAGCTGTGTCCGCTTAAAACTCATCTCGACCTTCCTTTGCGCCAACGGTCTCAAGGGCCTTCATGGCCTTTGACGCGGCGTCTGTTCCGGGATACATGGCAACGACCTTTTCAAGGGCCGCCTTTGCCCTGGCGCCCTCGTTCATTTCCATATGCGAAAAACCTGCCTTCAAGAGCGCGTCCGGCGCCTTGTTCTCACTCGGGTACTTATCGGCTGTTTCAGTGAATTTCTCAAGCGCCTTCGCGAAATTCTTCTCTGCGTAATACGCCTCTCCCACCCAGTAGGAAGCGTTGTCAGAGAGGTTGTGCCTGGGATAGGCCTTCAAAAAGGCGCTGAAAGCGGCCCTGGACTCTTCATACCTGCCTGCCATGAACAGGTCCTGCCCCTTGTTGTACATCGCCTCGGGGCTGGAGAGTCCTGTCTCTTTTTTCATGGTGTGCCCCTTTTGCGCGGGGCCCGGGTTGTACCTGAGCTCCTCTTCGGCGAGCGGGACTACCGTGAGGCCGGCCGGAGGCATGGACGGGAAAGCCCCGGCCGCGTGGAGCTTGTCGATGTCGGCCCTGGAAGCGTCGATCTTCTCCTGGAGGAGGATGAACTTGTTGCCTAGGTCATCGACCTTCACCCTCATATCTTCGAGCGAGACCCTGAGGTCTGCCGTCTGGAGGCTCAACTTGTCGATTGACCTCTGCTGCTCTTTCGTAGCGGCGCACCCTGTGGCCAGGAGGGCCAGCAAGGCCGCGATCATGAAGGTTTTTTGTTTCATTTATCGAAAATTATTCCCTTTTTCAGGTTTTTGTCAAGGAAAAACAGCCAGGGACGCCTCTGACAAAAGCCAGTCCATAGCCAATTTACCGCCGCACAGGACAAGAGTCAGTGACCCGAATCACCGTCCGCGTCCCCGAGCATGGCGTTAATCCTCTTGCCGAGCGCTATTTTGCCGTCGCCAGAGACAGCCGAGAAAAGCACCGGAGACTCCAGAGGGATCTCCTTTTTGAGCTCTGAGAGACGGCTTGAGAGCTGGTTTTTCGAGAGCTTGTCTATCTTGGTGAAGACGACCGTGTAGGCAAGCCCCCTCTCCTTTATCCAGTCGAGGAGGTTCTCTTCGATCGGGCCCGCGTCCCTTCTGGGGTCCAGGATGACGAGCGCGCCCTTCAGGGCGTCCCTTTTGGCGAAGTATTCGTTTACCATCAGCTCCCATGTCCTTCTTTCGTCATGTGAGACCTTGGCGTAGCCGAAGCCCGGGAGGTCGACCAGGCAGAAGGTGGAGTTTATGGCGTAGAAGTTGATGAGACGGGTCTTTCCTGGCTGAGAGCTTGTCTTGGCAAGGGCCTTCCTGTTGGTGAGCGCGTTAATCAGAGAGGATTTGCCGACATTGCTCCTTCCTATGAGAGCTATCTCAGGGAGGCCTGTTGCCGGGCACTGGCTTATTTTTGTCGCGCTCGATATGAATTCCGCTTTTGTTATCTTCATCCTGCCTTTACCGCTTCCATGCGACTGCGCGCTTATTTGCCAGTTATTGGCCGGGCTCTTTTTTCTCATCCGGCCTTACGGCCTGAGCGCGGGACGACTCCACGAGCGCCTCAAGAAGCCTGTTCGTCTTTTCCTGCTCCTCGGCAATCTTTTTGAGGTGCCCCTTGACGCCGAACATCGAAAAGGGCATGGCTATCCAGAGGATGAGCACCACGCCTATGGCCGTCAGTATGAAGATGACGAAAGCGGCTATCACGAAAAGCGGCGAATCCATCACAGGGAGGTGCACTCTTCCCCCTTTCTCTTCACTTGCCGGCCCCGCCTATGATGCCGGCTACCCTGTCCCAGGCGATTGTCTCCTGGGCGGCGTTTTTCATATCCTTGATAGTCACGACGCCTTCGGCAAGCTCGTTCTCGCCGAGGATGACGGCAAAGGCGGCCCCGAGCCTGTCGGCCCGCTTCATCCTCGTCTTCAAGGCGCCTGTGGAAAAGTCCTCGACGACCCTTATGCCCGAAGATCTCCAGAGGCTTATGAGCTCAACGCCTTTTTTCTCGGCATCAATCCCGAGGGCGATAAAGACCGTAAGCGGGCTGGAAGGCACCTGTGAGCGCTCAAGGAGGAGTGAGAGCCTCTCTATGCCTATGGCAAAGCCGAAGCACGGGGTAGAGGGACCGCCGAGCTCAGAGACCAGCCCGTCGTACCTGCCGCCGGCGGCGACCGCGTTCTGCGAGCCGAGCCCGGTGTCCGCGGTTATCTCGAAAGTAGTCCTCGTGTAGTAATCGAGCCCCCTTACCATCCTGGGGTTTATGACCGGCTCTATGCCATAGAGTTTAAGGAAATATCTGACCTTGTCAAAGTGGGTAGCGCACCCCTCGCAGAGGGAGTCGACAAGGGAAGGCGCGTTCCTTGTCGCCTCTATGCACCCGGTTGCCTTGCAGTCGAGCGCGCGCAGAGGGTTTGTCTCGATCCTACGGAGGCAGTTCTCGCAGAGCCCTGAGGAATGTTCCTTGAGGTACTCATAGAGCTTCTTCTTGTAGGCAGGCCGACAGGAAGCGTCCCCCAGAGAGTTTACCTGCAACGTCGCGCCCTTGACTTTAAGCGTCCCGAAGAACTTCATGAGCATCGAGAGAGTCTCGGCGTCGGCCCTCGGGCTCTCATCCCCCAAGACCTCGGCGCCTATCTGGTAGAACTGGCGATAACGCCCCTTCTGCGGCCTCTCGTAGCGGAACATCGGCCCTGTGTAGTAAAGCCTTGTCACAGGGGCCGTATAGAGCTTGTGCTCTATATACGCCCTCACCGCAGGGGCAGTGCCCTCAGGCCGCAAGGTGATGGCGTCCCCGTGGCGGTCGGCGAAGGTGTACATCTCTTTTTCGACTATGTCGGTCGTCTCGCCTATGGAGCGGGCGAAGAGCTCAGTCTTCTCAACGATGGGGAGCTTTATCTCGCTGAAACCGTAGGCGCTGAATATCGACCAGGCTGTCTGCTCGATGTGCCTCCACGCTTCGGTATCTCCCGGAAGTATGTCATTGAAGCCCCTTATGGCGGTAACGCTCATCTATACGGTTCCCTTGTCAGGTTTTCTACTGTTCAAGACAGCCGGGCCCTTGCGCGCTATGAACATATCAGGCAATAAACCGGCGGACATCAAGAGCTTATCAAAATTTTTTAACATATGCTCTTTATTTATGCAAGGTTATGGTGCTTCAGGCATGCTTGACACACTCATCCGCATAAGTTATCTTTTTTCTACAGCCTTCAAGCAAAATACTCGAAATATAACCCGGAGGTAGCGAATGCCGGAAGACAAGAGAGAATCGATAGATGTACTGCTACAGGAAAAGAGGTTGTTCCCTCCTTCTGCACAGCTCGCCCAAAAAGCCCACATAAAAGGGCCGGCTGAATACGATAAGCTCTACAAGGAGTCGATCGAAGACCCTGAGGGCTTCTGGGGCCGCATGGGAGGGATGCTCGACTGGTCGAGGAAGTGGGACAAGGTCTCGGAGTGGGATTTCCGCAAGCCTCAGATCAAGTGGTACCTCAACGGAAAGCTCAACGCCTCTTATAACTGCCTCGACCGCCATGTGAACTCATGGAGGAAGAACAAGGCCGCCCTCATATGGGAAGGCGACGACGGCTCGACAAAGACCTTCACCTACCAGCAGCTCTCCCGCGAAGTGAACCGCTTCGCCAACGTACTCAAAAAGTCCGGCATATCAAAGGGCGACAGGGTGACTATCTACCTGCCCATGATTCCGGAACTCGCCATATCAGTGCTTGCCTGCGCGAGGATCGGCGCCATACACAGCGTCGTATTCGGCGGCTTCAGCCCGACCTCTCTGCGCGACAGGATACTCGACTCGGCCTCCCGGCTCGTCGTCACCTCTGATGAGGGCGTCCGCGGCGGCAAAGCCATACCCATGAAGGAGAACTCGGACGCGGCCCTCGCCGAGTGCCCCGGCATCGAGAAGGTCATAGTAGTAAAAAGGACCGGGGGCGCGGTCACCATGAAAGCCGGGAGGGACTCATGGTGGCACGAGGAGATGGCTTCCCCCGGCATTACCGGAGTCTGCGCCCCGGAGGAGATGGACTCGGAAGACCCGCTCTTCATACTCTACACGAGCGGCTCGACCGGCAAGCCCAAAGGCGTCCTGCACACGACAGGCGGCTATCTGGTCTACTGCGCGCTCACCTTCAAGTGGATATTCGATTACAGGGAAGAGGACGTATTCTTCTGCACCGCTGACATAGGCTGGGTCACGGGCCACAGCTACATACTCTACGGCCCGCTCGCCAATGGCGCTACCTCCCTCATGTTCGAGGGCGTGCCGACATGGCCAAACCCGGGCAGGTTCTGGGAGATAATCGAAAAATACGGGGTCAACATCTTCTACACGGCGCCGACCGCGATAAGGGCCTTGATGAGGTGCGGCACAGACTGGGTCGAAAAGCACGACCTCTCGACGCTCCGCGTCCTCGGGTCGGTAGGAGAGCCGATAAACCCGGAAGCGTGGATGTGGTACCATTCGGTCGTAGGTAAAGGCACCATCCCGGTTGTCGACACCTGGTGGCAGACCGAGACAGGCGGCATACTCATATCAGCCCTGCCAGGGGCCACCACATTGAAGCCGGGTTCCGCGACAAAGCCGTTTTTCGGCATCGCGCCGAAAATATTGAAGGAAGACGGACGGGAGGCCAAGACGAACGAAGGCGGCTACCTCGTCATCGAGAAGCCCTGGCCCGGGATGCTGCGCGGCACTTACGGAGACCCGGAGAACAGGCGCATCAAGGAAGTATACTTCAGCCGCTTCCCAGGCTATTACATGAGCGGGGACGGAGCGAGGGTCGACGAGGACGGAGATTTCTGGCTCATGGGCAGGATAGATGACGTCCTCAATGTCTCGGGCCACAGGCTCGGGACCGCAGAGATAGAGAGCGCGCTGGTCTCCGACACTTCAGTTGCCGAGGCCGCGGTCGTGGGCTACCCGCACGACGTCAAGGGAGAGGGCATCTACGCCTTTGTGGTCCTGAAAGAAGGCGTCCTTGTGACCGCCGAGCTCAAAGCCGAGGTTGAAGAGCATGTCCGGCAGGAGATAAGCCCCATAGCCAAGCCCGACAAGATACACTTCACGACAGGCCTCCCCAAAACAAGGAGCGGCAAGATAATGAGGAGGATTCTCAGGAAGATCGCGCAAGGCGAGACTCAAGACCTCGGGGACACCTCGACGCTCGCCGACCCCGGCATAGTCGACTCGCTCGTGAAGGAGAGGCACTGAGATAGCGGTCAATCCCATTCGCCTTGCGATTGATTCAGCCGAGCGAACAAGTTCAGGCTGCTCAAAAAGTTCCATATGCAAAGCGTCGAGGAGCGAGCAATGAGGCGTACTTTTCCGGTACGCCTCAATTACGAGAGACGATGACAACGACGCAGATGGACTTTTTGTGCAGCCTGCGAAATAGAAAAAGGGCCCCGGATAAATCCGGAGCCCTTTTTTATTTACCTGAGGGCAGCACTGACTGCTCAGTCCTGTACCCTTCTCGCGCTCTTCTTGGAGGCCTTGGCACGGCGCTTCGCCGCTTCCTGACGCTTCCTCTTCTTCTTGACGCTGGGCTTCTCGTAGAACCTGCGCTTCTTTATTTCCTTGAAGGTCCCGTCCTGAGCAAGCTTGCGCTTGAGGATCTTGAGAGCTTTCTCGAGCTGATCGTCATAAACTTTGACTTCTGACAAACGTAAACACCCCCAATCCATGACACGGAATTCTTTTCCGATGGTTCAGGCAGAGGGAATAGCTGTCCCTGCCTTTGAAACAGGAACGGAGATTATAACAAAAGCCGGATGAAAGTCAAACATTTTAGCTCAATTCTGGAAACCGTCTTGCCGGGACTGACGAACCCTTCGTTTCGCTTCCAATCTCTGCCCTTATCTGGTATTATTACAACCTGTGGATAACCTGACAACGAGATGAATAAGAAAACCTTCCTTTTCATAGGCCTTCTGGCCCTTCCCGTTCTCGCCCAGGGGTGCGTCTCAAGGGGTTCCTACAACGAGAACGTCAATCTCCTGATGCAGAAGATGAACGCCGAGCGCGCCGACAACGCGTCGACCGTGCGCGCCCTCGAGATAAAGATCCAGGAGCGCGGAAAAACCCTGAGCGAGCTCACCACAAGATACATAGACATCAAGGCGCAACAGGACTACTCACAGGCGAAGCTCGCCAGGCTCCAGACCGACCTTGAAGGGCTACTGAGCAGCATGTCCGAGATGAAGCTCGTAATCTTCACGAACTTCAAGGGCTCGGAAGCCAACGAGCTGATGCTCAAGCTCAACTCCATGCAAAAAACGGTGCAGGAGATACTGAAAAAGAGCAACGAGCCCATGCCTGGAGCGCCCCCTCTGCCAGCCCCGATCCCGATACAGATCCCGCAAGGCCAGCAGTAAACCCTCTGGCAGTTCAGGCGCCGGCCCTGGCTCACGGACGAAAGCCAGAACCGCCACGGTAAAAAAAGCGTCAAGCCCCCATTAAAAGCTCGATACGCCCCGCACCTGTTCAAGCCTGACTGTCAGCCAGTCAGGCTCTGCGATTGCCTGCGTCCTGAAACCTCAAACTCAGGACAGAAAGCCTTCAAGACCGCTCCATCTTCACTTGCCGGCTCATCAAGGCAGACCAGCCAGCAAAACTCCGGTCAATCCGCAACAGCATGTCTTCGCGAGCAGGGAGACTCTTCGGCCGCCTCAATCCATGAGAATGACAGAAACATAATCAACAGCACTTCCTCAAACCGGATTACAAAAGAATCCTCTCTCCCTTCCATGCCTGAATATCTCACGGACAGCTTGTACTGCGCAAGACGACTCGCTCTCTTCTGCCACGGCAATAAAAAAGGCCGGCGGTTTTAACCGCCGGCCTTGATATTCTGTTTTGAGTCAGGCTTACTTGTTGTGGCAGGTCCTGCAGACGCCGGAGCCGGTGTTGCCGCCGACCCTTCTCAAGAACTGGCCGTCAGAGCAGGCCTCGCCGACGTTGCCGCACCAGGTGGTGCCGTCGCCAGTGCCTGTCATGCCGTTCTGGGTCCAGGTCCACTCAACCTCGTCCCAGCTCTGGTTTCTGAAGTGGGGGTCGTGGCATGAGGAACACTCGACCTTGCCGTCGCGCAGGATGTCGGCAATCGTCGCGGTATCGGATATGAAGCCCTTCACAGCCCAGCGGTTCTGCGCGAGGTTCGAGTTGAAAGCGGTCGCGGCAGACGCGGCCAGGTCGCTGGTGAGGTCGATGGAACCTATGACAGTGTCCGTAGTCCTGAGGCCGGCCTTGCCGGAGATATAGGATATTGACACAGGGTGGTCGTTAGAGAGATCGGTGCCTATGGTGAGCCTTGTGATCTGCTCGTTTACGTGGCACAGGTTACAGGTAAAGGGAGCCGTGTTGAACTTGTGGTACGCGGTGTTAGGCGGAATGAATTCGTTGGCGACAGGCATGGCGAAGGCCCAGCCCCTGTCAGCGCCGCCGGCAGTCACGCCTGATTTACCTGGCGCGTTCACGAGGTTATCGAAAGTGGTGACGCCATCATGACAGCTCAGGCAGGCCAGCGTGGTAGAGCCTATGTCGGTGTTGGCTACCGTAGTGCCGCCGAGGGTGGTGCCGTAGGCCGTGAAAGCGGTCGGCGCCTGCCCTCCCCTGTTCCACAGGGGCTTGAGGTTGTTGGCTGTGTTAGTGTGGTGAGGCGTATGGCAGAACACGCATATCTCGGTCGTCTCAGAGGCCCTTATTACCCAGCCGAGTCCGCCCATGTTATGTCTTGAACCACCTATCCCGTTTGCGGCTGTCCCTGCCGGATAGTCACTTATCGTCACCGCCCCAACACTTCCTGTGGTGAGGGCCAGCGCCGCTACAGCAACCAGCATCGTTAATTTTCTCTTCATGGACATTTCTCCCGGGGAATTTGAGTAACTTACCTGTCAGCTTCCAAAAAAAATTGCCATCGCGCGGTCCCTGTTCAGGGAGCACTATGGCATCATCGCCGGAAGCCGCCAGGCCCGTCTTGAGCCCTTAGACCAATCAACCTTTAGGCTTATTATATTCGGTTATTAATAAATGTCAAGATAAAATTCAGGAAAAATTAATAATTGGAGCACATTGAAACGGATGATTAAGGAAATAAGCAGGAAAAACAACCAGTTCTAAGAGCCTTTGCGTCAAAAAAAAATCACTTTTCGCACCATATAACGTTAAAAACAGCCGTTTCAGGCCTCCTGGAGCCGGTTTTTCTGACGCTCATTTCTCTGAAAAGGTCTTGAGCTTCTTGCATCTCTTGGGGTGGCGGAGCTTCCTTAACGCCTTGGCCTCTATCTGGCGTATCCTCTCCCTTGTCACATTGAAGAAGGCGCCGACCTCCTCGAGCGTGTGGTCTTTCATCTCGCCTATGCCGAACCTCATGCGCAAAACCTTCTCCTCTCTCGGAGAAAGGGTAGCGAGCACCTCGCTCATGTGTCCTGTTAGGTCGTTCGTTATTATCTCGTCATGCGGCACCGTTGCTTCCTTGTCTTCTATGAAGTCGCCAAGGAGGCTGTCGCCGTCGTCCCCGACAGGGGTCTCGAGCGAGATCGGCTCCTTGGCTATCTTCATTATCTTCCTGACCTTCTCGACCGGGAGGTTCATGGCCTCGGCCAGTTCCTCAGGCGTGGGCTCCCTGCCCGTCTCCTGCGACAGGTGATGGGTAACGCGCACGAGCTTGTTTATGGTCTCTATCATGTGCACGGGGATTCTTATGGTGCGGGCCTGGTCCGCTATCGAGCGGGAGATGGCCTGCCTTATCCACCACGTGGCGTAAGTCGAGAACTTGTACCCTCTTTTATACTCGAACTTCTCAACGGCCCTCATGAGGCCTATGTTGCCCTCCTGTATGAGGTCGAGGAACTGCAGCCCCCTGTTCATATACCTCCTCGCGATGCTCACCACGAGCCGGAGGTTCGCCTTGACGAGCTTCTGCTTGGCATCGTCAACGCTCGTATGCCAGCTGTCTATGCGGGCAAGGACGGCAAAGAGCCCCTCAGAGTCCATCCCGACCCTGTCCGAGAGCTCTTCAGTCTCCTTTTCGATCGCCGCGTACTCAGGGGACAGGGCCGCGGCCTTGACGCCGAGGTTCTTCTCCAGGAGCGCCCGGCGCTCCGAGAGCTTTTCCGTCTCGACGGCCGCGGCCCTCAGGCTCTCTATGGCCTTGTCGTATATGTCAGCGGTCTTTTCAATCTCAAGGACCAGCTCGTAGAACCTGTCCCTGGCTTTAGCGCCTTCCTTTTGCCTGGCGGCCTTCGCGTGGATGCCAAGCGCCTCGTCGATCTTCTCGAGGACGCCGCGGATGTCCTGTCCGTCAGCATCGAGTAATACCTCTTCGTCCTCGTCGAACTCAGGGTCGTCCTCGGCCGCGGCGTATCCTGAGAGCTTCTCCCTCAAGCGTCCTATCTCGTCGACGAGGGCCCTTGTCGGCAGTAGCTCTCTGGCTATCGCCGCCTTTCCCTCTTCTATGCGCCTGGCAAGCCCTACCTCTTCTTCCTTTGAAAGGAGATAGACCGAGCCCATCTCCTTCAGATAGGTCCTTACCGGGTCTGCCCCGGCGGAAGAAGGGACAACGGTCTCCTCGGCATAAGAAGGGTTGGCCACGGCCGCGGCGTCAGGGGGCGCGAGGAGCTCTTCAGCACCCAGCTCTTCGGCCCCTTCGTCGATAAGGTCGGTCCCTTCCTCTGAAGCGTCGTCGAGCTCGAGCTCTTCCATCTCCGGGTCTTTAGCTCCCGGCTCTATCTGCCTGCCCATATCCATTTTCCTGTCAGTGCCTTTTTCCAGAGGGGCCTACCTCTATTCTTTTTTTAAGCTCTACCGCTATGTCGGATTTGCCCATCTGCTCGAGGAGCTTTATCATGTCCTGCGTCGACGCCTTGACCTTGCCCCTGCTCTGTATCCTGTTCAAACTGTCCTCGATCATCCTCGCGGGCTCTTCCACGAAGCCGTCAGAATCCCTGAAAAGGAGATCGGCCACGCGACCCTTCAAGGCCTCGCCCTCCAGCCTTTCAAGGAGCGCCGGGCCGGATATCGCCGCGCCGTCTCGGCAGAGAGAAGAGACCGCCTTTGCCGCGGCCTTTATCTCTTCGTCGGTAAACGCCTCGAAAGCGGCCTCTACCTCGGGGCTCAGGAGCTCAGGATGCTTCATTATGACACGCAGGAGCGTGAGCTCAGGGAGGTTTCTTGCCTGGAAGCCGCCCCTCTTGACGACAAGCCCGCCGCCGCCAGATACTCCCTTTATCGCGTCGTAGACCGACTCTACCCCTATGCCGAGGGTCGAGGCGACGATGGTCGCGTAATGGCCCCTCTCGGCCAGATTGCCAATCTTGGAAAGATACGAAAGAGCGTCCTCGAAGTACTTCTTCTTGCCCTCCGGGGCGGTCATGTTCAGCTTCGACCTCAGGGAAGCCAGGTAGAACTCCATCAGGGTCGGCGCGTCGACTATCGCTTCCCTCAGCGCGTCAGGGCCGGCGAGCTTTAAAAACTCATCCGGGTCCTTGCCCTGGTTCAAGAGCACGGCCCTGCACGAGATGTCTTCGTTCAAAAAGAGATTGAGGCCGCGCAGCGCGGCCTTCTTTCCAGCCTCGTCAGAGTCGAAGAGCGCGTATATCGAAGAAGTGTAGCCCTTGAGCGTCCTTATATGGTCGGTCGTCAGAGCCGTGCCCATGGTCGCCACGCTGTTCAAAAAGCCATGCGTGTGGAGGGCCACGAGGTCGAAGTAACCTTCGACGACCAGCACATAGCCCTCTTTCGAGACAGCCTCCTTGGCCTGATAGAGGCCGAAGAGCGTCTCTCCTTTTTTAAATACAGGCGACTCCGGCGAGTTCAAATACTTGGGCAGGCTTTTTTCGTCGAGGGCCCTGCCGCCAAAGCCTATTATCCGGCCCCTGACGTCTGTTATCGGGAAGATGACCCTGTTTCTGAACCTGTCGTAATAGCCCGGCCCCTTGTCCTTTTTAACGAGGAGCCCGGCCTTGCAGGCGGCCTCGGCCCCTATGCCGTTCTTTTTCAGGAAGTTGAAGAGCCCGTCCCACTTGTCTGTCGCATAGCCTATGTGGAACCTCTTGGCCAGCTCTCCGGTCATCCCCCTTGCCTTCAGGTACTCCTTTGCCGGGTCCCCGGCGCTCGCGCGAAGCACCCCTGTGAAATAAGCTGAAGCGGCCTTCAGAGCGGCGTATATCTGCTCCCTGTCGTCAGGGGCCTCCCTCTTCGACTCGTTTATGGCGATGCCGTACCTTGACGCCAGAGCCCTCACGGCCTCAGGGAAAGCAAGGCCGTCTTTTTTCATCAGAAAGGTTATAACGTTGCCGGTCGCGTTGCAGCCGAAGCAGTAAAATATCTTTTTTTCCTCGTTGACGGTGAAAGAAGGGGTCTTCTCCGAATGGAACGGGCACAGGCCCACGTGGTTATGCCCCCGCTTCGTAAGCGGCACGTACTCGTTGATGACCTGCACGATGCTGGCCCTCTCGCGCACCTCTTCTATTTTTTCCTTCGGTATGCTCATACGCCCTTATTTCAGCTCCACTACAGTAACTCCAGCGCCGCCTCTTGCCTGCCCCGCGTGGTGGAACGACCTGACTATGGGGTTGCCCTTGAGGAACTCTTCTATCGCCCTGGAGAGAGCGCCGGTGCCGACCCCGTGTACTATCTCGACGCTGGCAAGGCCGCTCGAGTGGGCGTTGTCCAGAAACCTTGTCACGAACGGCATGGCTTCATCGACCCTCATGCCTATTATGTTCAGGGTGGAAGCTATATCCATATCGGCGCTAAGTGATATTCCTTGAGACGGCTTAGGCTCGACGCCGCCCCTTTTTTCGAGCTTGTCCCAGGGCGCCCATACTTTAAGGCTGCCGACCATCACCTCTGCCCTTTTTCCGTCAGTATCGACGGTGATGACCGTGCCCTTTGTGCTCGAGCCGGAAAGAGAGACTTTTTCGCCTTTTTTCGGGACATAACGCTCTTTTTTGTGTCCAAGACGCTCTTTGAGCCTCTCGCCTGCCTTGATCACCTCGGAAGCGGTCCTCTTGCCGGTAGAGGCCTTGCCTTCGGCCCTGAACTTTGAGATGGACACCCGTATCTCTTCCCCGGCCTTCTCGACCATGCCGTCGATGTTGCGCCTGGCCCTCTCTACCATGACGGCCCTGTCCTGCCTGAGCCTCTCGAGCGCCTTGTCCCGCTGGACCTCAAGCAGGGCGAGGCGCTCTCTTAACTTCCTTGCCGCCTCTTTTTCCTCTTCGAGTATCCTTATCGACTCTATGAAGGCCCCTTCCTTCTCCTTTATATAGCCGTGCGCCCTCTTTATGACCTCTTCCGGTATCCCGAGGCTCTGCGCTATGGAAAGTCCGAGGCTCGGCCCTGGAACGCCGTAGCGGAGCCTGTAAAGGGGCCTCAATGTCTTTTCGTCGAACTCGACAGAGGCGTTCAAATAATTTCTGTCGACCTGCGCGTGCGCCTTCAGGAGGTTCAAATGGGTCGTTATTATTATCCTCGCGCCCCTCTCGCGAAGCGTCTCGAGGGCGGCCAGGGCAAAGGCCCCTCCCTCTGAAGGGTCTGTGCCTGCGCCTATCTCGTCTATGAGGACGAGAGAGCCTTCTGCCGCGTTCTCAAGGAAGCCCCCCATCCTCTTCACATGGGCAGAGAAGGTGGAAAGGGAGGCTGTTATGTCCTGCCTGTCGCCTATGTCCGAGAAGAGCTCCCTGAAGGCCACAATCGCAGAGCCCTCGGCAACAGGTATCGGCAGGGCGGATAAGGCCATGAGCGTCAGGAGGCCCAGGGTCTTCAGAGCGACGGTCTTGCCGCCGGTGTTCGCGCCCGATATTACGAGCACGCCCCTGTCCTCGGGTATCACTATGTCTATCGGTATGGCCCTTGTCTCGCCGCGCTTCTCCTTGAATACCAGTATGGGGTGGAGGGCGGACAGAAGCCTTACCTCGCCGCGCTCTCTTATCTCAGGGACTATGCCGCCGGTTGCCCTGCCGAAGAGCGCCTTTGACTGTATGACATCTATCGCCGCGGCTATCTCGATGTCAGCGAGGAGAAAGTCCCTCTGGAGAGAGACTTTAGCGGTTGCCGCCTTGAGTATCTCTATCTCTTCGGTCTTCTCCTCTTTCTTGAGGATGGCGACCTTGTTGTTGAGCTCTACGAGGGCGATGGGCTCCATGAAGTAGGTGGACCCGCTCCCTGACCTGCCGTGCACGACGCCCTGGAAGCCCGCGTGCACCCCTGCCTTTATGGCGAGCACGTAGCGGTCGTCCCTTATGGAGATGATGTCTTCCTGAAGATACTCCTTCGTGTCCTTGTCAATGGCGATGGACTCGAG
>JADLDY010000030.1 GCA_020846435.1 Deltaproteobacteria bacterium | reverse complement strand
TCGCATCTGGAGCTTTTTAATCGGCCTGACCATTTTGGTTAAAGTGTAGCCCTGTCAGGCCGCTGAAAAGTTCATCTGCTTTGTCGAATTCAAAGCTCGTCATTGCGGCGTACATGAAGAGTACGCCGCATTCTTTTTCGTCAGTTCTAAAATCCGAACCCTATGCCTATCCCTACGCTCGTTCTTCCCCTGTCATAGTCGCTCGGCTCCCACAGGTAATGTTCTTCAGGCTCCAGCACAGGGTAGCGGTAGGTCGCTTTCCCGAGAGGTCTGGTCTCTGTTCCTGTGACGACCCCGGCGACCGTTATGTGCTTGCCTGCGCTGAATATGGCGGGGTCTTTGAACTCTTTGAACCTGACGAGGAACCTGCCGGCTGATTCTTCCTGCGCGACCGGTTTGAGCTGCGAGTTGAGCCCCTCCTGCACGACCTCCATGACGGTTATGTTTTCAAAGTTCTCGACGCGGATTATCGTGCCGCCGAAGACGACCGACTTGCCAATGTATCTGGCAGGGTCTGCCGCGACCGCCTTGAATTCGATAGAGCGGTCAACGGTCTTCAAAACATTCTCCGAGATGACCGGGGCGCAGCCAGAGAGCAGTGCGAGCATGATGACAGAGGCGAGTATTTTCACGGAGTTCATTTTTTTCACCGGTGTGAGTTCGATTTTAAGCCGCAAAACAGAGCGTAAAGGGCTATAATGAGACGATACCATGTTCTGAAGTTCTGTCAATGCTGGGAGGGGGCTGGATGAAAAAGGCCTTGAAGTTCGTAGTCCATGAGCACAACGCGAGGCACCACCATTTTGACCTGAGGCTGGAGCGGGGCGGAGTCCTCAAGAGCTGGGCCGTGCCAAAGGGGTTGTCAGAGGAGGTCGGGGTGAAAAGGCTCGCGGTCATGGTCGAGGACCACCCGCTCGGCTACGCTGGCTTCGAAGGGGTGATACCAGAAGGCATGTACGGCGCAGGCGAAGTGGCTGTCTGGGACAGCGGGGTATATTCCGAAGAGTCGTGGGAGGCCGACAAGGTAACGATAGAGCTAAATGGCAGGAGGCTAAAGGGCCGTTACGCCATAATACATATAAGCGATAAGAGTTGGCTGGTGATGAAGCTCAACAGCAAAGCAGGTTGCTGAAAAAGTCCCATCTGCTTTGTCGTCATCTTCGCTCGTCATTGCGGCGTACAACAAAGTACGCCTCACTCCTCGCTCCTCGACTCCTCGCATCTGGAACTTTTTGAGCAACCTGTGGCTGATTGGAAGTTTAGGGCATCCAGCTAGTTTTGAACAAGAAAGCGCAGGGCAGCTACAATCGTCGCTATCGCGCTCTTTTCCCCGGCCTTGAGCGATTCAGCCGTTATTGAACCTGTCGAGCCCCTGTTAACGACTCCTGTCACGCACCCGCCCCTTAGCCCGAAAGCCGAAGTCATCGTTAGGAGGGTCGCCGCTTCCATCTCGTAGTTCAATACATTGAGGGCTCTCCATTCCTGAGTTGCCCCGCGTAGCGTCCTGAGCTTGTACTCCATGAAAGAGTCCGTCCGCTCCTCCCCGGGGTAGAAGGTGTCTGAAGAGGCAGTAATCCCTGTGTGGAAGCTGACCCCGGCTTCCTTCGCGCCTGAGATGAGCGCAGAGACGACCTCGAACGAGGCTACAGCCGGGTACTCTATCGGCGCGTAGTGACGGGAGGCTCCGTCGAGGCGCACCGCGCCGGTCGTTATGACGCAGTCGCCGTCGTTGATGCGCTCCTGTATAGCTCCTGTCGTGCCTACCCTTATGAAGGTCTTGACGCCAAGCTGGGCGAGCTCGTCGACCGCGATAGAGGTTGAAGGCCCGCCGATGCCGGTCGAGGTCACGAGGACCTTTTCCCCCATGACCTCGGCAAGGCAGGTCGTGAACTCCCTTTTAGAGGCGATGGCAGATGAGCTTGTACCGTAGGCTTTGGCGATAGCTCCGGCTATAAGAGGGCTTCTCTCGGGGTCTCCGGGCATGAGCGCGATCCGCGCGCCCTGGACAGAGTTTTTATCGAGGTCGAGGTGGTAGACTTTTCCCACTTGGCTTTTGCCTTAACCCTTTTTGACGAAGATCTTTATTGTAGGTCCTTCTTCCTCGAGGCCCACGAGAGTGTTGCCCGTTGCCTCGGCCCAGACCGGCAGGTCCCTTTTTGATACAGGGTCGTCGGTCAGGACGAGGAGCACCTGCCCCTGCGTCATCGCTTCGAGGGCAAGGGCTGTCTTTACTGATGGCATGGGGCACGAGAGGCCCCTTGCGTCAAGAGTCTTGTCGGCCGTGAACTGGCTCATCTGCTTCTACCTCATATGAAAAGATTTATATTGGATTCTTTCGCTATCGACAGATAGCTCACGGCCCCTATGACTTCGCCGCACTCGTCGATGAAGTCCTCTTTCTTGAGGCCCATGACGGTCATGCTCATCTCGCACGGGTAGAACTTCACGCCGAGCGCGGCGGCCGTCTTTATGAACTCGTCCATCGAGGGCACGCGCTTTTTGGACATCATCTCCTTCATCATCACCGGGCCCATGCCCAGCATGTTGAGCTTCGAGAGTGCGAGCTTTCTGGCGTGCCCGTAGTTGACTATGTTGAGCATCTTCTGCATCCAGTGCTGCCCCTTTATGAGGCCGCCCTTTTTCTTTATGACATTGAGCCCCCAGAAGGTGAAGAATATGCTCACGGGCATGCCCATCGAGGCCGCGGCCGTGGCTATGACAAAGGCCGCCATCGCCTTGTCCATGTCCCCGCTGAAAAGGACTATCGTGACCGGTGTTTTTTTCTGTATGGTCTGCTGCATGTCATTCTCCGTTCAATTGCGTCTGGCTTGAATTCACCTCTGCTCAAACCAGCGCGGTGTCCATCAATTTATGATATCGCAACGGCATGGAATTGTTCAAGTTCTTTGAGTATGGCGCACAAGGGCCTTTCTGGCTTCTTCGGCAAGGAGGATGATGAAGGGGAATGATGCGAGGAGAGCCCATTCCGCAGGGCGGAGCGGGTGGAGGTTGAAGACAGAGCTTAACGGCGTATATGTGAGGATGAAGACGAGCGCTATCTCGATAGCGATTCCAGCGAGTATGAGGCGGTTTTTAAAGAGGTCTCTGTTCAGGACCGATTCTTTTGAAGTCCTGCACGCCATGACATTGCCTATTTGCGCCGCGACTATTCCCGCGAATGTCATGGTGGTGGCCGCGAGGTAGACTTCGCCTGTTGCCTGCATGGGCGCCCCCGGGGTCCAGCCTCTCATCCAGTAGAGGAAGAAAAAGGCTGACATGGCCAGGGCCGCTTCGATAACGCCCAGGAACAGATAAGCCCTCGAAAGGGTCTTCCAGTCGAGGAGCCGCTTGCCTTTGGGCCTTGGGGGTTCTTTCATGACTCCGGCCTCCGGAGGCTCGGCCCCGAGCCCGATGGCAGGCATGATGTCTGTTCCGAGGTCTATGGCAAGTATCTGCATTATGGTGAGAGGAAGGGGGATGTTAAAGAGCACAAAGCCTATGAACGGGATGAGCTCCGGGACGTTGCTGGCGAATATGTAGGTGACGAACTTCTTTATGTTGGCGAATACAGTCCGGCCTTCTCTCACCGCGTCGACTATCGAGGCGAAGTTGTCGTCCGTGAGGATTATGTCGGCTGACTCTTTGGCAACATCGCTCCCTCTTAAGCCCATCGCTATGCCTATGTCGGCCTTTTTGAGCGCGGGCGCGTCGTTGACTCCGTCGCCTGTTACAGCCACGACTTCGCCGTTGGCCTGCAGGGCGGCGACTATCCTGAGCTTGTCCTGAGGGGCGGCCCTCGCGAAAAGTACATCTTTTTTCAAAATTTCCCTGAGCTCTTTGTCGTTCATCCGGCCCAGCTCTTCGCCGGTTATGACGAGGCCGCATGAGATCCCGGCGTCTTTTGCTATGGCTTTCGCGGTTATGCCGTAGTCGCCGGTTATCATCGTGACCCTTATTCCGGCTGTCCTGCATTCGGCTACCGCTTTGGCGACCTCCGGCCTCAACGGGTCCATCATGGCGATGAGGCCGATGAATGTGAGCCCCTGTTCAATCTCGTCGGCGCTGTACGGGCCTTCGTTCTCAACGGACCTGAAAGCCGCGGCCAGAACTCTCAGGCCCCTTTCGGCCATGGAGTCGTTGGCCGAGAGGATCTTCGAGCGGGTATCGTCGTCAAGCTGGAGCGTCTTGCCGCCAACGCGCATGTTCGCGCATTTGGAGAGGACCTCTTTTGCCCCGCCTTTGACGAGGGCCGCCTTCTTGAAGCCGCCGAAGAGAGAGCCGTCTGTTTCATGGACGGTCGTCATCCTTTTTCTCGCCCTGTCAAAGGGGATGTGGCCGACCCTCTTGTTCTCCCTGCCGAGTCCGTCGAGGTCGACCCCTGCCCTGGCCGCCGCTGTGAGGAGCGCGCCTTCCGTAGGGTCGCCGGATATCGTCCATTCGCCTGAAGCTGAAACAGGCGCGTTGAGGCGGGCGTTGTTGCAAAGGGCCGCGGTCTCGAGGAGCTCCGTTATTCCGGCCGGGCCGAACTCGTCGGCGGCGAGCTCCTTGCCTTCGAAGGTGAAAGAGCCGTCAGGCGCGTAGCCCAGGCCGCTCGAGGTGAAGGTCCTGCCTCCCACGAAAAGCTCCCTTACCGACATCCTGTTCTGGGTAAGCGTGCCTGTCTTGTCCGTGCAGATGACGGTCGCGGAGCCGAGGGTTTCGACCGATGAGAGCTTTTTGACGATGGCCCTCCGGCCAGCCATCCTCTGCACACCGAGCGCGAGAGCGAGCGAGACCGTCGGCATGAGCCCCTCAGGGACATTGGCCACGATGATGCCTATGGCGAATATGAAGCTGGTGCTCATGGTGAGCCCGGCGAGCTGCCAGCCGAGGAGGAAGAAAACAAGACCCAGGCCGATTGCTATGAAGGTCACCGTCTTCGTAAGGCGGGATATCTCCTTTTGCAGGGGGCTCGGCTCGCTACGGAGCGCCTGCGTAAGGTAGGAGAGGCGGCCTATTTCGCTGTCCATGCCGGTCGCCGTGACGACGAGAGAGCCTGAGCCGGCGGCGACGCTCGTGCCAGCGAATACCATGTTCGGGATCTCCGTCCAGTTGAACTCCCGCCCGTCCTCGATAACGCCAGCTGTTTTCCAGACCGGCCTTGACTCCCCAGTAAGGGCCGAGCTGTCGATCTTGAGTTCGTCGGTCGAGATAAGCCTGCCGTCAGCCGGTATGCTGCACTCTTCAGTGAGCACTACGAGGTCTCCGGGCACGAGCTCCGCCGCGTTTATCTCGGCTTCCCGGCCGTCCCTTATGACCGTCACTTTCACCGGAAGGAGCTTTGTGAGCGCTTCGACGGCTTTTTCAGCCTTGTACTCCTGAATGACGCTGAAAATCGCGTTTATGACTATGACAAGGAATATGGCGACTCCGAGCTCAGGCATGCCGGCGATGAATGCCATGGCCCCGCCTGCCCAGAGAAGGGCCGCGAAGAGGTTTAAAAAGAGGTTTTTTGCGAGCTCTTCAATGAGCCCCGGCCCCTTGACCTTTTTTATGGAGTTGGGGCCGGTCTGCTCGAGCCTTTTGGCGGCTTCCTGCGAGCTGAGCCCCTTGTCAGAGGTCGCGAGTTCAGATAAGACAGATTCTTTTGTGAGGGGAAGGAAAAGGGACTTTGATGAGCCTTCGGCCCGCTTGAGGGCCCTGGCTACCTCTTCCGGCGTTGAAGCCGCGAGCACCGCGTGCGTGAAGGCCCTGTCGAGGAGCAGGGCCTCGAGCCTCGAAAGGAGCTGCATGTGCGTGCCGCTCTCCTTCATTGGGGAGACGATGACGAAAAAGACCCTGGTCGACCCCTTGCCGCTGCGGCGCGCCACAGCTTTTTTGGTCACGCCGAGGGCTATGACGGGGCTTTGGGCCTCTTCCGCGAGGCAGTGGAATATGGCTCCGCCGGTCTCTGAGAGAGCGCCTTCAAAGCTCTCGTGGGCGTTGATGCTGCAGACGGTCTTCAAAACCGAGCCGTCAGGGAGCTCCGAGAAGAGCTGCTCGAGGACCGCTTCGTGGTCCCTGGCGCGCAAATCGACCTTTATGCTCTTGATGAGGCTTGAGATCTCCATTTTCATCAGCATAGCATAAATGATGTTTTTTGTGATGGCGGTCTCTTTTAATAACCTGTTGAAAAAGCAGGCTTACCGTGATATAAAGAGGAATCCGTCTTGATTTTTTTTATTGGTCTCCGGCGAGTTTTTTCCTGGTGCGGCATGAATGCGTCATCGAGTCGTTTAGACGAGGCCAGAGTCCGCGCTGATCAGGGCCTGAACGTCCTTCTTGAGAAGCTTTTAGCCGAGCGTGGCTGGGATTTCCGCGGCTACAAGAAGACGTCGCTTACGAGGAGGGTCCTGAAGAGGCTCCAGGCCAATGGCCTGTCCTCCGTCACCGAGTACGTGCGCCTTCTCGAGGCCGACCCGTCAGAGTACCAGAAGCTCTTTTCCTGCCTCACAATAAAGGTAAGCGAGTTCTTCAGGGAGCCGGAGGTCTTCTCAGCCCTTCGCGAGATATTGCGCTCCGAGTTCGCGGGTACGCCGGTACGGGCATGGTGCTGCGCCTCGGCCTGCGGGGAAGAGGCCTACTCGCTCGCCATTTTGCTCACTGAGTGCCTGGGGCTCGACGCGCTGGCCTACTCCAAGGTCTTCGCGACCGACATAGACCCTGAGGCTCTCGAGTGTGGCAGGCGCGCGACTTACAGGGTCGATTCGATGCAGAACGTTTCTCCGGAGATAAAAGAGCGTTACTTCATCAGGACGGACGGCCAGTTCAAGGTGAAGTACACCATAAGGAACATCGTCAAGTTCGGGACCCTGGACATGGTGAGGAACCCGGCCCTTTCCGGCATGCACATTGTCTTTTGCAGAAATCTGTTCATATACTTTGACAAGCCTCTTCAGGAGGCGGTCTTTCACAAGCTCGATTACGCCTTGAGGCCGGGCGGGGTCCTGGCCCTGGGCAAGGCCGAAGTGCTACCGCAGCAGTACGCGTCCGGTTATACGGCCGTAGGCAAGGGCTTGAACCTCTTCAGGAAAAAAGGATAAATGGGAAACTCACCTTTGAAACGCTTCACGTCCATGCCGATGGGCTTCAAACTCACGGTTGTCTTTGTCATGGTGGTGCTCGCGCCAATGCTGCTTCTTGCTTTTGTATCCTACAAGGTAATAGACGCCCGGCTCATGGAGCACGCGCGAGATGAGGTCACCAACGGCGTGAAGGCCGCCTGGAGCGAGTATTACTCGAGGGGCGAGCAGATGCGCTACGGTATGCTGCAGGCCGCCTCGATGGAGGAGATCAAGAAGGCCGTCTCCAGGGGAGATGCCGAGTACCTCCGCAAGGTCATGACTCAATGGAGGCAGATGCGGCCTTATGTCGACATCTGGGCCATAACCGACGCAAACGGCCGGGTCATGGCGAGGACAAACAGCCAGTTCAAGGGGGATGACCTCAAGCTTGGGGGGCTTATCCCCCATGCCATGAAGACCAGGGTCCCGCTGGTCTCAACCGAGATAATACCCGGCGAGGTGATAAAGCTCGAGGGCAACAGCGTCGCTGAGATGGCGGCTTTTCCGGAAGGCGCCAATGGCGCTCCCTCAGAGGTGATTGCCCTTACAGTCGTCACCCCTGTGGTCGACGACGCTCAGAACCCGATAGGAGCCATAGTTACGGCCGACGTCCTGAACAATGACAACTTTGTCCCTGACATGGTCTCATTCAAGTTCCCCGGCCTTTTTACCACCATAACCGCAGGCGGCAGGAGGGTCACGACGAACCTTTCGGCCCCTGGAGGGAGAACGCTCAGAGGCACCCGCGTTGAAGGGGCGGCCAGAGAGGCCTTTTCGAGCGGCGTGCCGTCGTTCATCGAATGGGAGGTCGACGGGCTTGGCCTCATATCCAGGTTCGAGCCCATAAAAGACTTCAAGGGGCAGGTGATTGGATCCCTTGACGTAGGGCTCTCGAAGGAGGCGACCTGGGCCATCCAGAAGGGCAACCAGAAGGCCGTGGTTGTGGTCACGCTTCTGGGGCTGAGCCTTTCAGTATTGGCTGCCGTTGTCTCGGCCAGAAGGATAACCGGGCCCTTGAGAGAGCTCAAGGACAAGCTTGCGGCCTTCGGCTCCGGAGACACCTCCGCCAGGATCGACCTTACGCGCTTCGGCGGCTATAAGGAAAAGGGGGACGAGCTGTCGGTGCTGGCGGCAAGCTTCAACAAGATGCTCGATGACGTCAACGTGAGGGAGGCTGAAAAAGGGCGCTACCTCAAGGAGATCGAGCAGAAGGGGCAGGCCCTTGAAGGCCTAAACGAGAACCTCCGGGTCGCCAACGAGGAGCTCGAGATAGCCTATGAGGAGACCCAGAGCCAGACAGAGGAGCTGCACGCCATCAACGAGGAACTCAAGCTCCTCAACGAGGACCTCGACCGCAAGAACCTGGAGCTGCAGAAGGCCAACAGGACCATAACGATGGAGGAAGAGCAGCTCAAGCTCGCCAGAAATAAGCTGCGTCTCATATACGACAGCATACGCGACTATATCCTGCTGGTCGGGTACGACTATTCGATATTCGAGGCCAACAGGCATTTTCTGGAGACCGTCGGCCTGACCGAGCAGACTGTTCCCGGAAGGGGCGTGTACGAGGTTTTGGGAGCGGCCCCTCTTCCGGCAGGGGGCTGCCCGATAAGGAGGTCGATAGACACTCTTTCTTCGTCCGAGACGGAGATGACGACGCCCGGCGGCAAGGTGCTCCTCATGCAGTCGTACCCCATAGAAGCGGGGGACCCGGCAGAATCAAGGAGGGCGGTCGTATACATACAGGACATCACTGAAAAGCGGCTCCTTACCCAGAAGCTCATCCAGTCGGACAAGCTCTCGAGCCTGGGAGAGCTCGTCTCAGGTGTCGCACATGAGCTCAACAACCCGCTTACCGGAATCATGTGCTTCTCCGAGCTCCTACTCGAGGAAAGGCTCGGGGAGAGCGCTGATTCGAAGCTGCGCAAGATAAACGACGCCTCCCACAGGTGCAAGAAGATAATAGAGAACCTCCTGACCTTCGCGAGGTGGAAGAGGCCTGAGAAAAAGTACGAGGACATAAACAGGATAATAACCGAGAGCGCTGAGTTCAGGGCCTACCAGTTCAGCATGGACAACATAGAGATCAAGCTCGACCTCGACGGCTCTGTCCCGGGCACGATGGTCGACGCGGGCCAGATACAGCAGGTCCTGTTGAACCTCATCAACAACGCCGGGGACGCCATCAGGGAAAAAGGCGCCGGCGGTCTCATAGAGATAACGAGCAGGCTCAGCAACGGAAAGATAATCGTGAGCGTGACCGACACTGGCAACGGATTTACCGAGGAGGTGGCGGGCAGGATCTTCGACCCGTTTTTCACAACCAAGGACGTCGGCAAGGGCACGGGCCTTGGACTATCCATCTCCTACGGCATCATAAACGAGCACGGCGGCAACATATACGCCTCAAGCAGGCCGAGGATAGGCACGACTTTCGTGGTGGAGCTGCCGGTCGCGGCCGAGGACGCCTCGGGCGAGTACGCCACCGGGCCTCTTGCGCGGCCAGGGAGGGTCTCGGTTGACGGCAAGAAGGCGCTCATCCTTGACGACGAGGCAATAGTGTTGGACCTCCTCGCTGACACACTTGCCGGGTTCGGCTTCAAAGTGGACAAGTGCTCGTCCGCCGAAGATGCTCTGGAGAGGATCTCTTCGATGGGGTACGAGCTCATAATAAGCGACATAAAGATGCCCGGGCTCGGCGGCATGGGTTTTTACAGAGAGGTTGAGAGGTTGCGGCCTGAGGTCCTCAAGAAGATAATGTTCATATCCGGCGACAGCATGTGCTCCGAGACAAGGGCGTTCCTGGACGCCACAGGCAACCCGGCGCTCAAGAAGCCTTTTTCCATAGACGAGCTGAGCGAGGCCGTCTCAAAGATGGTGTTTTAGCCTGCCGGTGACGCTTCGCCGAGAAGGGCATGATTTGGCCGGCCGAACCGGCATCAAGACGGTATTGAATGATCTCCATAAGCAGGGGCAGGATACTCATATACAGGCTCTTTGACGTCGGCCTGGAAATCGACCTCGCGAAGGTCGAAGAGCGTATCAAGGCCGGCTCAAGGAGATTGAAGCTCTCCAGATACGCCTACACGCGCGCCCTCGAGTTCGCGAACCCTCCGGTCGTACTCGAACTATCCCCGTTCTCGAGTGGGTGTTTCGGGCCTGAGACGAAGGTCAGCGTCATCGCCAAGGCCTTTGATTTCGGGGTCCTCTCCATAGCCTTTGACATAATCATCCCGCCTTCGACGCCAATGTCCGAGCTGGAGAGGGTCTTGAGGAGGCTCGACTCAGACGAGACGATAGACCGGAAGGCCAGGGAGTACGCCGACGGCCTGATGGACTCCCTCGGGCCAGCCATAACCGGCCCCGAGATAAAGGAAGGCTTCTTCGAGGACTACGCCGTAATCTACATCGAGGAGCTCGGGGAAGGGATAAAGGCGTCGGACTTCATGGAGAGGTACGACCCCTCGAGGCTCCTTTTGTACGAGGACCGTGACCTGAGCCGCTTCACGAGGGACGAAACTCTCAGGCACTCTTTCAGCTACTACCCTGAAGACCTGATAATAGTCCACGTCGACAACGCGCTCATCATCGACCCTTCAGGCTCATTCGACCTGCCGGACATACTCGAGTTCGCGAACGCCCAGATATTCGAGCTCAGGTACTATGACAGGGTCATAGACGCCGAGCTCAAGTGGATATACAGCCGCGTCCCGGGCTCGACAAGGGCGTCCTTCCTGAGGCTCAGAGAGTACGAGAGGCTCGCCAGGAGGATAATGCGGACAGTTACCGACATAACCGAGGTGACCGAGAGGGTCAACAATTCGCTCAAGGTAACGGAGGACATCTACTACGCCCGCGTATACAGGACCGTCATGGCCGTGTT
The DNA here is from genome assembly GCA_020846435.1 of Deltaproteobacteria bacterium. Taxonomy (GTDB): domain Bacteria; phylum Desulfobacterota; class GWC2-55-46; order GWC2-55-46; family GWC2-55-46; genus GWA2-54-12. The sequence goes on along the minus strand of JADLDY010000030.1, from coordinate 14,682 downwards.
GAGGAGTCGCGACTGGGAGACGAGCATAAGGGAAAAGCTCCGGATAATAATGAACACCTATAACATGATTCACGACGAGATATCGGTATGGCGGTCGTACATAATAGAGCTCGGCATACTAATACTCATCGCCGTGGAGATGGCCCTGGCGTTCTTTTAAAGGTTCTGACTGTGCCATTTCGGTTGCTTTTATCATCTGTTTGTTTATAATACCGCATCCTTGGTTTGCATCGGGGCCTTCATCCATGAAAAAAACAAGCATCTTCATAGCGGACGACCACCCGGTTTTCCGCGGCGGATTGAGAACCGTTCTTTCGGCGGCAGGCTACGAGATCGCCGGCGAAGCTGACAGCGGCCTGTCCGCCCTGAAGGCCATCTCGTCTATGAAGCCCGACATAGCCATACTCGACATCACCATGCCCGACCTCGACGGCATAGCCGTGACGAGGAGGGTCCTGGAAGAGTCTCCGGCAACCAGGGTCATCATCTTCTCGATGCACGCAGACGTAAACCACCCTATTGAAGCGTTCAGGGCAGGCGCGCTCGGGTACGTGCTAAAGGACTCGGAGCCCGGAGAGATACTGACCGCGGTCGGGAAGGTCGCCTCAGGCGGCAAGTTCGCTTCCCCGGCCGTCACAGAAGACCTGCTCAACGATTTCGTAGACGTCATCAAAAAAGAGCAGAGCTCCGACCCGTTCGACACCCTCTCGGGGCGTGAAAAAGAGATATTGACGCATATCGCCGACGGCTCCACGAGCAAGGAGATAGCGGAAAAGCTCTTCATCTCGCTCTCGACCGTCAAAAGCCACAGGAACAACATAATGAAAAAGCTCAAGGTCAACGACATGGCGAGCCTCATCAAGACGGCCATCAAAAAAGGCATCGTAAACTCCTTCTGACCCTTTTAGATACTTTTACCTATTTTCGTTCTCATCCTTTCGGCTAATCCGCAAATCAACACCTTTTCTGCCATAAAATCGACCTCATTCCCTATTACCAGAGCGCTCCTCTTTTCCGATAAGGATATTAAGCGGGCGTTACATCGTCATTCTCTTGTTCGCTGCAATCGAACCCGTACCCGTATAAACGGAGGGGCAACAGGACAGATGAAGGCGCTCGTCATGGATGGTGGTCAGGCGGTAAGGTCGATGGTCGTCTACATGCTCCGCGTCGAAGGTTTTGACGTCAGGGAAGCGTCCGGCGCGCCTGAGGTGGAGCGGCACCTTGATTCGGGCTTTACGCCGAATATCCTGATCTCCTGCGAGTCGCTCGACTCTGTCGGCGTGTCTTCCTTAAAGTCCCTGAAGGCGCACCCTGCCATGAAGATGGTGCCAGTGCTTCTGTTGGCCGACAAGGGAGAGCTCGCGAGGCAGATGGAATGGAAGGACGCGGGGGTCACCTGCTGGCTCACGTGGCCTGTTACGCCTGAGAGGTTCATCGAGATGGTCCGCATGGTCATGTTCGACGAGGCCAGGTGAACTCGATTGCCATGAATAAAACTGATGATAAAGCCCGCGAGACAACACTTGCCGGCCTGAACAGGAGACTTCTGCAGGAATAACCCGCCGCTTGAGCTCTTCCGCAACCCAACCCCTGGCCTGCGCCCCGCCGCAGGCCGACTCCCCGCCGCCCCCTGTCCAACAGGGGGCGTTCCCTATTTCCGCCCTTTTTCAAATCTCAAAGAACTCGATAAATCCGGAGCGTTCCATTATAATCTACCCCTCAAACCATTATAAGGAAGGCATACTGTGGAAAATACCGCAAAGAGCCCGGCTTCAAGGCGTTTCAAATACCAGAGGGAAGACTTCGGCGTCCTGCCGGTGCGTCTCGAGCACCTGACGATACGCATCAACTTCATGGAAGAGAAGGTCGAGACAGGCTGCGTCATGCGGATGAAGGCGGCAGCCGCTCTTGAAGGGCTCGAACTCGACGCGAAGGAGCTGGAGATAGACAAAGTCGAGCTTTTAGCCTCGCTCGAAGACGCGAATGCCGTCCCCCTCGCATTCGAATACATGCGCGACAGGGACAAGCTCGTGGTGAAACTCCCACGGAGGGTCCAGGCCGGGGAGAGGCTTTTCGTGAGGACGTTGAGCAGGTGCACCCCGACAGAGCACACGCTCGAGGGCATCTATAAAGACTCGACTCCAAAGGGCGCCCCTCAGCAGTACATCTCCCAGTGCCAGCAGTGGGGCTTCCAGAGGATCATGCCCATCTTCGACGACTGCCGCGCCAAGTGCACCATGACGACTACCATCGAGGCTTCGAGCGCCTACACGCACCTGGTAAGCAACGGCAACGTAGACAGGAGGACCAACCCTGACGGCGTGCCAGTGGGAAAGCCCGGAGACCCTTCGCGCCAGATGATAACCTATGAGAACCCCGTGCCAATGGCCCCTTACCTTTTCTTTGTGGCGGCTGGAACATGGGACACTCTCGTAGATGAGGTAGAGTACCAGTCAGGCAAAAAGGTGCGTCTCGAGTACCTCGTGCCGCCGGGGTCTGTTGAAGAGGCGAGGGTGCCGATGGCGATATTGAAGGACTCGGTCCTGTGGGTCGGCAGAACCCAGGACTATGAATACGGCTTCGACACCTACCGCACGATATGCATGACCAAGTCGAACTTCGGCGGCATGGAAAACCTGGGGAACACGACCATCGTGACTGACGCAGCCCTCATAACAGAGCACACGCTCGACCACCTGCTCATCTACGCCCACGCCGTAATAGTCCACGAGTTCGAGCACAACCAGTGCGGGTCTGAGACGACAATGGAGACCCCCTTTGACGTCTGGCTTAACGAGGCCTACACCGTAGACGTCGAGAGGCGGTTCATGGCAGACACCTTTGACCCGGCCTTCATGAGGCTCCAGCAGGTCGACTCCATAAGGGCGCCTCTTCTCGGGCCGCTGACAATAGAGGACGCCGGACACTTCGGCCGCATCGTGAGGGAGGGCTTCAACGACCCTGACGAGCTGATCGACGGCGTCACCTATGTAAAGGCCGCCGAGGTCATAAGGATGCTGCGCCTCATAATAGGCCCTGAGGCATTTCACAAAGGCAAGACTCTCTACTTTAGCCGTTATAAGTCCGGGAACGCCAATACCGACCAGTTTTTCGAATGTTTTGAAGAGGTCTCCGGCATCTCTTTGGGGCAGTTCAAGAGCGAATGGCTCTACAGGATAGGCTACCCGAAGGTCTCCGCCGTGACCAGGTATGACTGCGGTGAGGGGCGTTTCCATATACGGCTTCGACAGGAAGAGCAGGAAGGCAAGCCCCCGTTTTTCCTGCCGGTGAGCCTCGCTCTTGTCGATGAGGACGGCCGCGATATCGAAGGTTCCGCCCGGGTCGCGGTCCTCAAGGAGTTCGAGACGGAAGTCGTCTTCGAGAACATCAAAGAACCTCCGGCGTTCGCTTCGATGAACCGCGACAGTTCTTTTTACGGCACTTTCTTACACGAGAACGCGGGCGCTCTGTCCCTTTCTACGCAGGCCCGCCTCGACCCCAACGACTGCAACCGGGTCGACGCCATGAGAAAGCTGACCGACATCGAGCGCGTGAAGCTCCTCCATGAGCCAAACGCACCCGTAAGCGCCGAGTGGCTTTCTCTGTACGGCGGGTTTCTTTTTGACAGGAGTCTGCCCTCCTCGCTCAAGGCGTACTTCCTGCGAGTGGACGAGCAGCCCGTCGACCGCTCTTACGCGTCGTGGTATCTGGAGCTGGTCGTGGCCAGAGAGCGCCTCATGAAGGCCGTGAACTCGAGGTACAGGGACGAGCTTGTGGCCCAGTTCAAGGCGTTGGGGATCTCCGGCGCAAGCTCCATGCGCTCAGGAATAGAGGAGAGGATGCTCAAGGGAGTCCTACTCGACCTCATTGCCATAGACGACTCAAAGGAGAGCCACAGGCTCATACTCGACGCTCTTGAGAGTGCTCAGAGCGCGACAGAGCGTGTATCCGCTCTTGTCGCGCTCAACCGCTCTTCCGGGGAAACGCGCAGGAGCGTCCTTGAAAAGGTCTACGAAAACTGGCATGGCCATTTGAGCGGCTACGCCAATTATCTGCGCGCTGTCTCCAGCGGCACCGCTAAGGATGTCTTTGACATGATAGAGGCTGAAAAGAAGCGTACAAGCTTTGACATAAACCAGCCTACATGGTGCAGGGCGCTTTTCCTGACGATGGCGGGCAACAACAAGATGGTCTGGACAGACCGGGGCATAGAGTGGGTCGCAGATACTGTCGTGTCGCTCGCGCCCGTGAACGCGACGACCGCCGGACGCCTTCTCAATACCTTCCAGCATGTAAAGTCCCTCAAGCCCGGCCTCAAGGAGAAGGTCACTTTCGCCATCGAAAAGATAGCGTGGCTTGTCACGGAGAAGGAGTGCGCGTCCATCCATGGCCAGGCCTCGACATATCTTAAAGGATTGTGATTTTTTCGGCTCAGGCTCACTTGACAGGGATGATTGTGATTGGTATGCTCGATTTATCATAAGGCAAAAATCAGCCCAATAGACCAAAACACCCTTGAAAAGGAGCTGTTGCATGATTAAACGCGCCGCTCAGGCACTATTCGTCGCCCTGCCGATCTTCCTCGCCGCTTCAACTGGTCTGGCAGAGTCAGATACCGGAGAGCTTTCGGTCACGCCGTTTGTCGGAGGCTATACCTTCGACGGCAGCCAGTCGTTGAAAACTTCTCCTGTCTACGGCATCAGGGCAGGTTACAGCCTGAACAAGTGGTGGGACATCGAAGGCGTCTTCGACTACGTCTCGACCAGGGCTAAGAGTGGCTCCGCTGGCGCCAGCGCGTACAACTACAGGATAGAGGGGCTCTACAATTTCATCCCTGAAGCGCGCCTCGTGCCGTTTCTCGCGGCAGGAGCGGGCGGCAACACTGTCGAGTACCCTGACTCCACGAACAAGGGGTCGGCTACCCTGCCTGTGCTGGCATACGGCGGAGGGCTCAAGTACTTCTTTTCCGAGTCCTGGGCTCTGAGGGCGGACTTGAGACATCTGCTGGTCATGCACAAGACAGACAGGGTGCTCGGCAACCTCGAGTACGCGGTGGGCCTCAATTACCTCTTTGGCAAGACACAGGCAGTCTCTGAACCGCTTGACTCTGACGGCGACGGCGTTTACGACGACAGGGACAAGTGCCCAGGCACGCCGAGGGGGGTCGCTGTAAACTCTAACGGCTGCCCGCTCGACACCGACGGCGACGGAGTACTCGATTATCTCGACAAATGCCCCGGCACTCCGAGGGGTGTCGCTGTAAACTCTGACGGATGCCCGCTCGATACCGATGGCGATGGCGTGCTCGATTATCTCGACAAGTGCCCTGATACGCCGAGAGGGGTCGCTGTAAACTCTGACGGATGCCCGCTCGATACCGACGGCGACGGCGTGCTCGATTATCTCGACAAGTGCCCAGGTACTCCGAGGGGGGTTGCTGTCGACTCTGACGGCTGCCCGCTCGACACCGACGGCGACGGCGTGCTCGATTATCTCGACAAGTGCCCAGGCACGCCGAGGGGGGTCAAGGTCGACTCTGACGGCTGCCCCACACCTGTGATAGAGAAAAAATCGATGAGGCTCAACGTCGAGTTCGATACCGCCAAAGCGGACATACGGCCCGAGTATAATGACGAGATAAAGAAGGTGGCTGACCTGATGGCCGCCTACCCCGACGTCAATATCACAATAGAGGGGCATACCGATAACGTCGGCTCGAAGAGCTACAATGAGAGACTCTCCACGCAAAGAGCGCAGAGCGTAAAGAAGTATCTCGTTGAAAAGTTCGGCATAGCCCCGGCGCGCCTGAGCTCCGTTGGTTACGGCCCCTCCAGGCCGATAGCGAGCAACGCTACGGCTGAAGGCCGCCAGAAGAACCGCAGGATAGAGGCTGTGATCAACTACACCGTAACCAAATAAAAGACGGACGGGGGCCTCTTCAGAGGCCCCCGTCATTCACAACAACGCGAACCGGAGCCATCATGCTTAAGGAGTTCAAGCAATTCGCCCTGAGAGGCAATGTCATAGACATGGCCGTCGGCATAATCATAGGAGTGGCGTTCAGCGGCATCGTCAACTCGCTTGTGGCTGACATGCTGATGCCGCCCCTGGGGCTCCTGTTCGGCTATGACTTCTCGAACCTTTTCATAACGCTCAAGCAGGGCAGCGTGGCCGCAGGCCCGTACGCCACCCTTGCCGACGCTAAAAAGGCCGCGGCCGTGACGCTCAACTACGGCGTCTTCGTAAACACGGTCGTGAACTTCATCATAGTCGCCTTCTCGATGTTCTTCCTCATAAGCGGCGTAAAGAAGCTGTGGGTTGAGCCTGCCCCGCCTCCCGCGCCAGCGACAAAGGAATGCCCTTACTGCGCCTCGACTGTGTCCGCGAAAGCGACCCGCTGCCCGCACTGCACTTCAGCCATAAGCTGAAGCGTAACATGGCATAACCGGCTGGCCTTCGCGCCTCTCACCTGTTTGACAGGCGCATTGAGCCCTGCCGTCACAAAAAATGGAGCCCGGCTTTTTCAGCTTTGCGCTGAAAACATATAAGCGCTTTTTTGGCGCACTGTCCTGTTCAGCCGGCGTGTTTTTATGAAAAAGATAATGGACAGGACCAGAAAAATACTCATCGGCTGCGCGGTTGCGTTCGCCATCTATTCTCTCGCCGGTTTCTTTCTCGTCCCGTATCTCATAAAGACAGTCGTCGCCGACAAGCTCACAGAGGCCCTGCACCGCAAGACCTCCTTTGAAAAAGTCTCTTTCAACCCTTACAGCTACTCCCTCAGGGTCGAGGGCTTCAAGGTGCTGGAGCCCTCAGGCGCCGAGGTCTTCGCCTCTTTCGGCGGACTCACTGTCAATCTGCAGGGGCGCTCTCTCATAAAGGGCGGGCTCACTGTCAAGGAGCTCATCCTTGACAAGCCATATCTGAGGGCCGTGCACAACAGGGACCTCACCTACAACTTCACGGACCTCATACCCAAGCCAAAGATAACTCCCGAACCTGAAAAAGAGGGCATGAAGTTCTCGTTCAACAACATCAGCGTGACCAACGGGAAAATAGACTTCATAGACCTGCCCAAGGACAAGTCCCACGCGGTGACCGGCATCAACGCCGCGATACCCTTCATATCGAGCATCCCGAGCGAGGTGGAGATTTTCGTCAAGCCGTCGTTCTCCGCGAGCGTCAACGGCGCGCCCTTCGAGTTCAAGGGCGAGAGCAAGCCCTTTGCCGACTCTTTCGAGACCTCGCTTGACATTGATTTCAACGGGCTCGTCATCCCCGGGTACCTCGCCTATTCGCCTGTCCCTTTGAACTTCAGGATGCCTTCAGGCACGCTTTCAGCCGACCTCGCGCTCTCGTACGTGCAGTACAGCGACAGGGGCCCTGAGCTGACGCTCAAGGGAGCGATGAAGTTCAGGGACATCGAGTTGCAGGAGCTTGACCGCTCGCGCATAGCGAAGTTCCCGGCGATAGACGTCCAGATAGCGTCAGTCAACGCGTTCGCGAGGAACGCGCGCTTCACTTCCATTGTGCTCGAGAGGCCGGATATCTCCATCGTGCGCAAAAAGGACGGCACGATGAACGCCATGGCGCTCATCCCTTCTTCCGGTTCTCCGGAGGAGCCCGAGGCGGCTCCTGAAAAGACGCCAGAGGCGGAAAAGCCGGGAGAGCCGTTTGTTGTCGATGTAGACTCCGCCAGCGTAAGAAAGGCCAGGCTATCGTTTGCCGACCTTTCCGGAAAATCCGCGTTCAATATCGCGTTCGAGCCTGTCGATATCTCCCTCAGCAATTTTTCCACAGCTTCCGGCAGGAAGGCTCTCCTCGCGTTCGATTACAAGAACCCTTCAGGAGAGGCCGTATCGGTTGCCGGCCCTGTCTCTATCAACCCGATCGAAGCGGAGCTCGACCTCAGCGTGGATTCCTTTGATATAACGCCTGCCCAGCCCTTCCTTGACGGCATGGGGAGGATTGCCGTGACAAAGGGCAAGGCATCGGCGTCAGGGAAAGTATCGGCCGCTTTAGCCGATAAAGTCCTGAGTCTTTCGTACAGGGGGTCAGCGCGCCTGACAGGGGTTTCGGCAATCGACAAGGTCCACAGGGAGCCCCTTGCCGGATGGAGCTCTCTTGCCTTTGATGGCATCGAGTTCGACCTTTCGCCGATGCGCACGGTAGTCAAGTCTGTTACGCTCTCTGACTTCTATTCCAATGTAACAAGGCGCAAAGACGGCACTATCAATCTTCTTGAGGCTCTGACAGTGCCCAAGGCCAAAGGCGCTGAGGCGAAGGCTCAAGCCGCTCCGGCTCAAGCTTCCGGCAAGGGCGCGGCTTACATGAGGGTCGACTCCGTCACATTGAAGGGCGGAAAAATTGCTTTCCGCGATTCGTTCATCGACCCTGCCTTCAGCCTTGACGTCGAGGGGCTCTCCGGCAGGGTAAAGGGTCTTTTCCTGGACGGCAGCGCTCTCGCCGATTTGAACCTCACCGGCAAGATAGACAGGTACGCGCCCTTCGAGGTGACCGGGAAGATCAACCCCAAAAAAGACGAACTGCTCGTTGACATGCGCGTTCAGCTGAGCGGCTATGACCTGAGCTCCGTGACCCCGTACTCAGGCAGGTACATTGGTTACAGGATAGACAAGGGCAAGATATTCCTCGACCTCGGCTACCTCATAGACAAAAGGAAGCTCGACGCGAAAAACAACGTGCTCGTAGACCAGATAACGCTCGGGGAGAGGGTCGAGAGCCCGCAGGCGACCTCCCTTCCGGTGAGCTTTGCCATAAGCCTCCTCAAGGACAGGAGGGGGCAGATAAAGCTCGACGTGCCGCTTTCAGGCTCTCTCGACGACCCTGAGTTCAGCGTCGCGGCGATAGTCGTGCAGGTCATCTTCAACCTCATAGAAAAGGCGATAACCGCGCCGTTCGCCCTTCTCGGCTCGCTCTTCGGCGGCGGGGCTGATCTTGGCTACGTGGAGTTCGACGCAGGGAGCTACGTCATTACCGAGGCTGGAAAAGGAAAGCTCGACGCCCTCGTAGCCGCCCTCTTTGAGAGGCCGGGGCTCAAGCTCGACATAGAGGGTTTTACGGCTGACGAAGACGCGAAAGCTCTCGCTGAGCGCAATTTCATGAGGGCGCTCAAGACGGAAAAACTCAAGGATACGGGAAGGTCGAAGGCCGCCGGGGTCTCCGTCGACGACGTAGTCATCAACAGGGACGAGTTTGAAAAATATCTGTTCCTCGCCTACAAGGAAGCGGACTTCCCCAAGGAGAAGAACTTCATCGGATTCACGAGGAAGCTTCCGGCCCCTGAGCTCGAGCGGCTTTTAAGGGCGCACATCACCGTGAGCGAGGACGACTTCAGGGCTCTGGCTGCCGACAGGTCGAACGCCGTGAAAGACTACATACTCGCGTCCGGCAAGGTCGAGCCGGCGCGTGTTTTCGTGCGCTGGCCCAAGACCCTCGAGCCTGAGAAGAAAGAGGGCGTGAAGGAAAGCCGCGTCGAGTTCAAGCTCGAGTGACGCAGGAGAGCCTGGCAAATAAAAAACAGGGAGACACCATGGCAAGACTTCTAAGACGCATCATCCTGGCCGCAGGCGCCATGACAATTGCCGCGTTCCATGCTCATGCGGCCCTTGCCGACGAGGTCGTGCTTGAGAACGGCAATGTGATAACGGGAACGGTCACGAAGCTCGAGAACGGGTCTGTGACGGTCTCGACCTCCTTTTCCGACCCTGTCGTCATACAGGCTTCGAAGATAGTGAAGATAACGACAGACGCCCCGGTGGAGGTGCACCTCATCGGCGGAGAGGTCATGAAGGGCTCTCTTTCAACCCCTGAGCCGGGCCGTGTCATGCTCGCCCCGGCCGACGGGCGCGGGGCGGTAGCGATAAGCTGGGACAGGGTAGAGTCAGTCAACCCTCCGGCCACCAAGGTGAAATGGACCGGGAACGTCTCCATAGGCGCGAGCGCTCAGTCAGGCAACACCGACAGGACGAGCGTTTCAGTCGGCGGAGAGGCGGCCAAGAGAAGCGAGATAGACCGCGCGACCTTCAGGCTCCTCTATAACTACGCTGAGGAAGCCGGAGAGCTCACGGCGCGAAATGTCCACGGCGCCCTGAAGTACGATTACTTCTTCACGAAGAGGTTCTACGGTTACGTCGGGGTCGAGATGTCCTCGGACAAGTTCAAGGACATCAGGTTCCGCAACGTGGTCGGCCCAGGAGTCGGCTACCAGATATGGGAGGACAAGGTAAAATCCCTCCTCGTAGAGCTTGGAGCCGCCTACTTCTCGGAAGACCTTTATGTGGGCACCGACGACTCGTGGGCGACTGCCAGGGCCGCGGCCTCTCTCAAGTGGAAGTTCTCCGACTCTCTCGCCTTCAGCGACAACCTTGCCCTGTTCAACAGGTTCGACGACCCGGCTGACTATCAGCTCAGGAACGAGGCCGCTATAAGCACGGCATTGAGCGCCGCCTGGGCGATGAAGCTCTCGAACATCATAGAGTACGACAGCGAACCGTCGGCCAATGTCGAGAGCACGGACACTTACTGGATACTCGCTCTGCAGTATTTGTTCTGACCGGCTTAGACCGTATCTCTTGCCTGGACCAGTCTTCAGAACAATGTAATTCAAGAAACGGGGCGTACCATTGGTGCGCCCCGTTTTTTCGCATCTGTACAAGGCCGCCGTGTTTCAGCCCAATGTCACGATGAATTCAGAGCATGAGATATAATATGACATAGGGCGCGTGCCTTTATGAGCATTGTCGCCTGAAAATCGCCGGACTGTACGGCTGCGGAGGTTGAATATGAAGCTGGATATACAGGTGATGAAAACCGAAAAATCCCCTGAAAAAAAGTTTGTCGTTGAGTTGACCGGGGATAAAGGCAAGGGTCTGGCCGCCTTTGAGAAGCTTTCCATCGAGCTGTATATGTGGGCCTGTGAGGAAGGATTCTTCGAAGAGAAAGAATGAGCGGGCGATTTCAGCTTTGTGGAGAGCATGAGTTTTTTCGCGGAAGTCATCTGAAAGGAGCCGCTGCATGGCTGTCGACCCAGTCCGCAGGATGAGAACGGATGAGAAGTCAGCGCAGAAGGTCGAGCATAAGGGGAGGACCTTCTTTTTCTGCGGCCCTGAATCCGGGGAAAAATTTGAAAGCGACCCGGACAGGTATTATTACTCACCACTGACGTCACCGCCGTCGTAGCCTGCCTTTCCATGGAGATGGCCCTTAACGGCTCTTTTTTAAAGACGCACAGGATGATGGAGCAGTACGTGCTCAACGCGTACTTCCGTCAGGGCTTGAGTCCCTTTTCTGTGGAATTAGGGCCTTTACATGATATCCCGGTGTAAGCGTTACGGTCAGGCATGCTGACGGCGGGAAAGGTTTAATGCGCTGCCGTGGTCTCAGAATAATATGAAATTAAATTACTGAAAAACTTGCTTGAGGTATTGAGATATGTTATAAAACCTGTTCGCTGTTGACATTGCTGGTTGCGGTAGAAGTGTTGCGCAGGGTGTTCAGAGCGGTGATTAAAGTCCGTAAGTAGCTGATTTTGTTGACAGTCGGGGCGTGGCTCAGTCTGGTAGAGCACCGCGTTCGGGACGCGGGGGCCGGAGGTTCGAATCCTCTCGCCCCGACCATTTTTTGCTTCAAGAATCAAAGGGTTACGGTTAAGGCCGTAGCCCTTTTTTCTTTGGTCTCGCCCGATTGTGCTAAATTTGTGCTAACCCTGTCCAGAACCTCTACGCCGATCCTCAGACTTTCGGTAGAGTGGTGAGCATACCTTTGGGTCATTCTAATATCTTTATGCCCCAGGAGCTTTGCAACCGTGTAAATGTCTATCCCTGATTGTATCAGGCGGGTTGCAAATGTATGCCTCAGATCATGGAACCTGAACTTCTGGATGCCAGCCTTAGCCACAGCAACAGTAAAGGGACGGGCAAGGTTTCGCTTGCCGATCCTTGTCCCTACGCTGGTTACAAAGACATAATCGCTTTTGATATGTCTTATCTTGGACTGAGAGATCAAGACCTCATGGGCTTTCTGATTCAGGGGCACAGTCCTTTTTTCGCCGTTTTTGGATTCCATAACGGTTGCCGTCTTCCTGAACAAGTCTATATAAGGCCATCTAAGGTCTAAAATCTCCCCCTGCCTCATGCCCACATTCAAGGCAAAGGTGACGATCTGCTTTAACCAATCTGGACAGGCTTCTAATAACTTCTCCTCTTCTTCAAGAGTAAGCCACCTGTCGATCTGGTTGTTGAATCGCTCCCTTGAAACTCTGGAAACGGGATTATCTCTGAGCCATTCCCATTCCTTCACGGCCAGATTGAAGGAGCGTTTCAGTACGCAAATCTCCCTTTCTATTGTGGCAGGGGCAGCCCCTTCCTTGCGTCTTTTCGATTTGTACTCGACCACAAGGGCAGAGCCGATTTCAGTCAGCTTCAGGCCACCGAAGAAGGAGAGAAGGCGTTTTGCGATGCTCTTGTCTCTGTCCCTGCCCAACAAGGTCTTGGAGCTTGAATACTCGGTGAGGTACTTATCAAGCATTTCCTCGAAAACCTTGTTCTCCCCAATCGGCCTTTCGAACCACTTGCCTTCAGCTATTTGCGTTGAGACCTTAGCGTGAATCTTTTCGGCAAGCTTTTTATCCGAGACTTCAGTTGAAAGCCTCACCTGCTTGCCCTTATAGGTAAATCTCATCCACCAGACCTGGCCTCTTTTGAAAAGCCCCACTTAGACCTCCTTCCTTAGGGCTTGATTCAGGCTGGTTTCCCGTTTGGATGGATTATACCCGTTCTGTTTCACTTCCTCAATGGCCCTTTTTGCTATCCGGTGTATGTCCTTTGTTTGTGGCCTTGTGAGCTCCATAATTGGCTCAGGAGCCGAGGGCTTTGAGGCCCTTACCCAAGCCTCAATCTCGGCCATATCGAAGCGCAGGAGGCCGTTGAGCTTGTAAAAAGGCATGATCCCGTTGTGAACCCAAGAGTACAGGGTAGACTCCTTGACCTTGAGGTAAATGGAAATTTCTTTTATGGTCACTAATTCCATTCGTCTTCCTCTGTTCTGGTACTGAACTTTTTCTCTTTTAGCCTGATCTTGGTATTGATGTAATCGTCCTTGTCCGAATAAGAAGGAGAGCTTTTTGTATACTCGCTTAAAAACTTCCCGCCATCGTGCATGAATTCTTTCAATACTTGATCGTTAATGGTTTTGTGCCCCCTCGACACAGCAAATGAGGTCAGGTAGCCCATACCATTCAAGAACATGGTCTTGTCTTTAGGTAGCCTTGATTTTTCCACATGGCGCATGATCCCGGTGTAGTTGCCGGAATCAAATTTAACCTGCTGTATTTTGTCCCAGACCCAGTGTGATTCGAATCTGGCCCTGTTTCTTGAGCCGCCATTAACCGTGAGTCTCAGCCAATCGTGCGTGCAATAGCGCCATACATCGTTGCTTGACTCGGCGAACTCAAAAAATTTATTCATAGACATCTGACTCAGGAATTCTCTTCTTAACTGAAATTCAAGCCGCCATATCTGCTGGCCGCTCTTCCAGCCATTTTTCTCCCAGATAGACTTGAAATAATCTTTGCCGCTTTTCTCTATCTCAATGGTCTTGTCGTATAACCTTGCCGAGATGACCCCGCCCTGGCCAATAGACCAACCTGTAAAATCGTTTCCTGACCAGTAGCTATGGATGTTGTTTGCCCTTGTGACCCATGAGCCTTTGCCGATGGACTCGAATTTTGCGTCAGAAATAAAATCAACAAAAATATCAACTCTGCTAATGATCTCTTCCTCTATGTTCACTAATAGCTCAGCAACTAGCCCTCTCAATTGATTTAAGGCTATGTAGGAGCCGTAACAGTGCAAGAGGTCGCTTGAAACCTGAACATATATGGTAGGCAGTCTTTTGCTTATGCTCGAAGATACTTGCAGGTGGTACCAGCCATCAACCAGGACGAATGCGTATTTACCTTTACCCTTGTCCATGACCTCAAAACAGTGTTCGTCTATAATCCATGTCGCCAACGCCTGCATTTTTTCGTCATCAGACTGAGCGAAACCTTTTTTCTGCTCCAGAGTTTCCCTTATTCCTTCTTTGAGGGTTCCCTTGAACGAGATGTAGAGACTGTCAATATTCTTGTAAATCTCTTTAAATTTCATAAGGTTAGTTGATTTTCCGTGTATTTTGGCGGTGCTGTGTTACTAAGCGGCGCACCTTCTTTTTTCGTCCTGCCTTGCGCTTTGGGCAGTTGATGCCCTGTTTAAAAGACTGCTTCGCTTCGCTTACACCAAGGGGGGATCCCCCTTGGTTATCCCCCGTTCGCATCTAACCGCCTTGTGCCCATGCGCAACGGGAAGGCATTAGTCCTAAAACCGCATCCTGGCCGTTGCTGGTTGGGTAAAGAGGAATAGGCTGTGTTCAGGTTGAAGCGTCATGCCCTTGAAGCCGATGTGCGCCCGCCCGCTTGCGCGGGCAGAACGCCCATCGGTCTTCCTCAGTTCCCCTTTTTTCGAGGCACTAAAGACAGGTAGATCTTCTTATTTCTTTCTGAAATGCCAGCTACCGTGAAATCTACGACTTCGGCTTCCTTGTAGCTGTGGAATTTGTCATCCCATATCTGACCGACATACAGGTTTTTCTTGTTGTCAGCATCTATGAGGAACAGTTCCG
>JADLDY010000029.1 GCA_020846435.1 Deltaproteobacteria bacterium | reverse complement strand
CGAGCACCTTGAGGTACGAGGCCATGGACTTTCTCTCGACCTTGTCCGGCGGCTCCTTCGCGAAAAACCACATGCCTATCATGACGAGGACTATGGGTATGGCGAAGAACCCGTAGACCGCGTTCCACCCGAACATCATCGCCAGAGGCGGGGCCAGAAGACCCGCGAAGATGGTGCCGCTGTTGCCCGCGCCTGCTATGCCCATGGCAAGTCCCTGACGCTCCGGCGGGAACCAGCCCGCGCCAAGCGGGAGGGCGACGGCGAAGCTCGCGCCCGCTACGCCGAGGAAGCCGCCCATGATAAGGACTTCGGTATAGGAACTGACGAAATAAAAGCCGTACATCATCGCAAACACGGTTATGCTGAGGCCTATGAGCGCGGCGGCCTTCCTGCCGACCATCTCGGCTACTAACCCGAGAGGTATCCTCAGAAACGCTCCAGCGAAGACCGGGATCGAGAGCATCAAACCCTTTTGAGCTGAGGTCAGGTTGAACTCCTGGCTTATGAACGGCGCCATAGCGGCGTTGACCATCCAGACCATGAAGCTCATATCAAAGTAAAGCAAAGCCATGATGAGCGTGGGCGGGTGCCCTGATTTCCAGAAACCCTTCAGTGACATGTCAGAAGTCCTTTCCTTCTTATGATATTTTTCATTTATCCATTGCATTGACCGCGCCATTGGCGAGACGGTCAGGCCCGGTCAGAATACATCCCGGCCGTTGAAAAGCCCTGTCGAGCCGTCCGGTATATATCAAAGCGCCCCGAGGTCCCTTTGCCAGGACGCAGTCATGCCATGCGTGCAGGCATGCGCACTCCGAAGCGTGGACAAAAAAAACGCCGGCGCGGCAGGACCAGGGAGACTGTAAAATAAATTTATGAGTACTTTATCAGCAAGAAAGGTGCCAAAACAGAACATTCGTAACTATCAGGGATTTATCCGTTTTTCAGCACGCTAACTCGATCGACACGAGGCTTTCTGCCCCAAATATCTGTGGCATTTTGTCTCAAAAAATGGATTTAGCTTGTAAAACGAGACACTCTCAGGTATCATCCGGTCATCCCCCGGAGTTCTCCCTGGCGCCATGCGGATCAAGACCAAGATACTGCTTCTTACGATATCCACGCTTATCTCCATCCTCTTCATATCCACATATTACACCCATAAAGCGGCAGAAAAAACCCACGAGAACGCGCTCCGTGACGAAGCCTCGAAGATAGCCCGGCAGATAGAGTCTTACATGCCGCAAGGCGCAAAACAAGCAGACCCCCTCGAGATCGACGAGCACTTCGACGAGCTCCTCTTCCTCAGCCCTCACCTTGTCAGGGTCGACGCTTATACATTAAACGCCGGCGACCAGCTCAAGCGCGTCGTGAGCAAGTATAAACTCCCAGTTGAACTGCCAGGTATAACGCCCGAAGACCTGAAGGCCGCCCTCAGAGGGGAACTCCTCCTCTCATTTGAGCAGTCGGCCGAGCACAGCTACGTCAATGTGACAGCGCCATTGAGATACGAAGGCTTGGTCTTCGGAATAGCCGGTTTCAAGGTCTCACAGGACGAGTTCCACGAGCTCCTCTCGAACAAGCGCAAGGTGACCATCCTCGTGTCCGGCATCGCGCTCTTTGCCATCGCCGGAGTGCTCGTACTGTCAATGGACCGCCTTGTCAGCACGCCCATCCAGAACCTCCTGAAAGCCATAAACCGCGTCAAGGAAGGCGACCTGAACGCGACCGTCGAACCGGCCGCCTCTGACGAGATAGGCGCTCTCTCCAAACACTTCAATGAGATGCTCTCGACCATTAGAAAAGACTCGGCTGAAAAAGAAGAGCTACTCAGCCAGATAAACCGCCACAACGACGAACTGAAGCAGAAGGTCGACCTCGCCACCCTCGAGCTCCTCCAGAGGAACGAGGCGTTAAGGCGCGCCAACCAGTCGATATCCGACATTCAGAGGAAGCTCGGCCACTCAAGGAGGCTCGCGGCCGTAGGCCAGATCTCGGCGACTGTCGCGCACGAACTCGGCACCCCTCTCCATTCGGTCATGGGCCATCTGCAGCTTTTGATGGAAGAGCCGGACTTGAGCGCGGACGCCTCGAGGAGGCTCAAGATAATGCTCTCACAGCTCGAGCGTATAACCGCCAGCATACAGAACCTCCTTGACACGACGAGACCGCCGGACGCGATGGGCAGCCTCGACATTAATAAAATAATAGAGGAGGCCGCCCTCCTCATGCACCCTGAAGCCCTCTCAAAGCAGATAACCGTCACCAGAAATCTTCAGCAAGGGCTCGCCACGGTCTACGGGTCTAATATGAAGCTCCAGGAGGTATTCCTCAACATCATGGACAACGCCATGGACGCGTGCGCGCAAGGCGGCGCGATAGAGGTCACGACCGGCATGCTTGAAGGCGACGGCGCGCAAAAAGGCCGGTATGTGACGGCGACCATAAAGGACAACGGAAGGGGCATACCGGCCGAGCACCTGGGCTGCATATTCACGCCCTTTTACACTACAAAGGCCTACGGCCAGGGTACTGGTCTTGGGCTCGCGATATCCCACGAGACAATACAGACGCACCACGGCCGCATCACGGTCGAAAGCCGCGTTGACAAGGGAAGCGCGTTTACAATTTACCTGCCGGCTGAACCTGAGGAGAAGAAGTGATGGCTATACCGAAGATACTCGTAGTGGACGACGACATGGTGGCGGCCGAGCTCCTCTCAGAGGTGCTCGTCAGGGAAGGCTACGATGTAAAGATAACGACAGATGGCCGGGAAGCCGTGAGGCTCGGCGAAAAGGAGTTCTTCGACATCGTCATAACAGACCTCAAGATGCCCGACTTCAGCGGCCTTGAGGTCCTGAAAGCGTTCACTCTGGCGAGTCCCTCAAGCGTCGTCATCGTCATCACCGCCTTCGGCTCGTTCGACACGGCGATGGACGCCATAAAGAACGGGGCCTACGACTACATGGTCAAGCCCTTCAGGATAGACGAGATAAAGTCAAAGGTGCGAAGGTGCGTCGAGCAGCAGAAGGTACTCTCGAGGAGCTCAGGGGAAGAGGTCCCTCCACCGCCGCCCTTCAAGACCATCATAGGCTCTTCCCCGATGATGCTCGAGATCTACAAGACGGTCGCGCGCGCCTCGTCGAGCGACGCGCCTGTACTGATAACCGGAGAGAGCGGCACAGGAAAAGAGCTTATCGCGAGGGCCATACAGGAGAACGGGCCGAGGTCATTGATGCCTTACGTCGTCGTCAACTGCGCGACCTTCCCTGAAAACCTCCTCGAGAGCGAGCTCTTCGGCCATGTGAAGGGCGCGTTCACCAACGCGCTCACCGACAAAAGAGGCCTCTTCGAGGAAGCCGACGGCGGCACCTGCTTCATGGACGAGATAGGCGACATGCCTATCTCCCTTCAGGTAAAACTCCTGCGCGTGCTTCAGACGAGCGAGATAAGGAGAATAGGCGACACGGCAAGCCGCACCATAAACGTCAGGTTCATAGCCGCGACCAACAAGGCCCTCGACGAGCTGGTCGCGGCCAAGGAGTTCAGGGAGGACCTGTATTACAGGCTCCATGTCGTCACCATTAACCTGCCGCCTCTGAGGGCGCACCTCGAGGATGTCCCGCTCCTTGTCGAACACTTCTTCAGGAAGGCCGTCTCAAAAACAAAGAAGGACGTCCGCTGCATATCGAAGGAGGCGATGGAAGTATTGACATCCTACCACTGGCCCGGCAACATAAGACAGCTTGAGAACACGATTGAGCGCGCCATTGCCCTTACGAGCAACAGGGCGCTCATGGTGAGCGACATACCGCTTGAGCTCATGCACAGGGGCAGGCCGGACGAAGGGGAATTGAAGAGCCTGCCGACCCTCATGGAGGTCAAGCTCGACTACATAGAAAAAGTCCTGAGGGAGACCGGCGGCAACCAGGTAAAGGCGGCCGAGATATTAGGCGTGGACAGGAAGACGCTCTATCGTCTGCTGAAGAAACCGAAGTATTGATTAAAGGAAAAGGGGTTACAGGCCCAAAACCCGTAACCCCTTTTTATTATTGGTGCCCCCGAGACGATTCGAACGTCCGGCACACGGATTAGGAATCCGTTGCTCTATCCTGCTGAGCTACGGGGGCATTATGGAAAACCTGTTTGCGCTGAACAGTGCTGTCAGGCCGATTTAATGCTTATTTTCAGGGTTGTTAGCGAAAACCGGAAGCAGAGAGTTCCCTGAGCCGATAAATTGTCTCAAAAAAAGGATTTCCTGTCAATAAAAAATGGGCCCCGTACTCAACTAACCTGAACTTCGCCTCAGGGCCTCTTTCAGTCAGCGGAGGACTTTGCCTCAAGCTCCTCCCACCTCGCGTACAGCCCCTTCAAAAGAAGGTCCGCTTCGTCCATCTTCGCCTTGACTTCGGCCGCTTTCTGGCCGCCCTGCTTGTAAAGCTCCGTGTCAGCAAGCGCGGCTGAAATCTCAAGGTGCTTCGCTTCGAGCGCCTCTATTCTGGCGGGCAGTTCCTGGCGCTCTTTTTCTTCCTTGTAGCTGAGCTTCGCTGGCTTGCCTTTTTTCTGACGTTCCTGCTTTGACGCGCCTTCAGCCTTGACCGGGTTTTTGACTGACCTTTGTCTCAGCCAGTCGTCATAACCGCCGATGTACTCGTTGAGGCCGCCCTCTTCGAATACTATCGTGCTCGTGACGACGTTATTGAGGAACGCCCTGTCGTGGCTCACGAGAAGCACCGTGCCGGAGTAACCGGCAAGCAGCTCTTCGAGAAGGTCGAGCGTGTCGCTGTCAAGGTCGTTTGTCGGCTCGTCCATTACAAGGAGGTTTGACGGCTTGCAGAAGAGCTTGGCTAAAAGCAGCCTGTTCCTCTCGCCTCCTGAAAGGGCTTTCACAGGCGTCCTCGCCCTTGACGGAGTGAAAAGAAAATCCTGGAGATAGCCTATCACATGGCGGGGCCTGCCGTTTATGATGACCTGATCATTGCCTTCGGCTATATTGTCCTGTACCGTCTTTTCCCCGTCGAGCGCGGCCCGGAGCTGGTCGAAGTAGGCGATATCGAGCCTGCTCCCGAGGCGCACCGTGCCTGAGTCAGGGTTGAGCTGTCCGAGGAGGAGCTTTAAAAGGGTCGTCTTGCCGGAGCCGTTCGGCCCTATGACGCCGACCTTGTCGCCCCTCATTATAACGGTGGAAAATTCCTTTATCGCGGGAGCTATGGCGCTTTCACTGTCGTAGGAGAAAGAGACTTTCTTGGCCTCGATGACGAGCCTGCCGGATATATCCGATTCGGTCGCCTTGAGGTTCGCGCTGCCTTCGAGCGCCCTGCGCTCAGCCCTGTCCTTTCTCATGTCGAGAAGGGCCCTTACCCTGCCCTCGTTCCTGGTCCTTCTGGCTTTTACGCCCTGGCGGAGCCACGCCTCTTCTTCAGAGAGCTTCTTGTCGAAGAGCGCGTTCATCTTCGCTTCGTTCTCTAAAAGCGCGTCCTTCCTCTCGACATAGCTCTTGTAGTCGCACTGCCAGTTGTGCAGTGAGCCCCTGTCGAGCTCGATAATGCGGGTCGAGAGCCTCTGCTGAAGCATCCTGTCGTGCGTCACGAAAAGGAGCGTGCCGTTATATCCGAGGAGGAATTCCTCAAGCCAGGTGATTGACTCGATGTCAAGGTGGTTTGTAGGCTCGTCAAGGAGTAGTAGGTCAGGACTTGCCGCGAGAGCCCTTCCGAGGAGAGCCCTCCTCTTGTAGCCGCCCGAGAGCTCAGAGAAGTTCGCGTTGGCCGGAAGAGAGAGCCTTGAGATTATCTCCTCGACGCGCTGGGTCGCCTGCCAGCATCCGGTGCGCTCAAGGTCGTGGTGGGCCGCCTCGAGCTCGGCCATGGCGTCAATGCCCTCTTCGAGCGCCTTCAGGGCCGCGTGATACCTGTTCATAAGGGCGTTGACGTCTCCGATGCCGCTCGTTATGACGTCAAAGACAGTGCCGTCAAGGCCTGTTGGTACCTCCTGCTGGAGCATGGAGACCTTGATTCCGGGAAGGCGCGATATGTCTCCGCCGTCAGGCTCGAGACTGCCGCTTATGACCTTCATGAAGGTCGATTTACCCGCGCCGTTTCTGCCAACGAGACAGACTCTCTCGCCTTTTTCTATCTGGAGGTCTATGCCGTCAAGCAGGAGCGGGCTCCCGAAGCCGACCTTTATGTTCTTGAGATTTATAAGCGCCATTTTTCGTCCTGTAAAGATACATTAAAAAAATAAGAAAAGCATCCTAATTGTATGGGTATGCCCTGCAGCAAATGGCGGAGAATTTTAATCATTTGAGAAAGATAAAGCCGGATAGCGCGCTTTTTCATAATAAATGGCATTCAAGCTGGCTCTAAAGGCTTGGGACGCTCCGTTGAGGGGAATTCATCGAGGTCAAGGCTTGACAGGCTTGAGAAAAAGGGGAAGAAAGCCGCGACGAAGCAATCTCGTGGTGTCTAACGCGTTCCGGTTGAGATTGCTTCGTTTCGCTACAATGTCGATTCACACATCCGCATTCGAGCGGTCACGACTTTCTTTTTCAGGCGCGCCACTTCTGATCAGCGCCAGAACGACACGAAAACAGCGAGTACAGCGACTACAACGACCATGTTTGCCGCAAAATCGGCAGCAAGAACCTTCATAATTGTCCCTCCTTTCATTTTTACTGTGAACCATTATACCAACCCTGCATTAAGGGAGCCTTAAAGCCGGGGTGTAACCATTACAACGGGCTATGAGCCCTTCTGTATCCCGAGCTCCCTGATCCTGCGCCAGAGAGTCGTCCTGCTCATGCTGAGCTTTGCGGCCGCGTCTCCATACCTCCAGCCGGTCTCGACAAGAGCCTTCATGATCATCTCCTTTTCAAGGGCCTTCAAAGGCTCTTCAGTGGACATGACCCTTTCTATGACGCCTCTTGCCTGAAGGTCCTTGGGCAGGTGCTCGGAGTTTATCGTCCTGCCCTGGCAGCGGACAAAGGCGTGCTCTATGACGTGCTCGAGCTCCCTTATGTTGCCGGGGTAATCATAATCCATCAGCTGTTCCATGGCGGGCGCGGAGATGTTCGTAACCTCCATCTTCATCTCGCGGTTGAACTTGTCGAGAAAATACCTGACGAGTATGGGTATGTCGTCTTTCCTCTCGCGCAGCGCCGGAAGGCGTATGGGTACGACCTTGAGCCTGTAATAGAGGTCCTCCCTGAACTCTCCTGCCTCGACCATCGCTTTCAGGTCCTTGTTGGTCGCCGTGATGACGCGCGCGTCTACCTTCTGCGTCTTCGTGCCCCCCACTCTCTCGAACTCGCCCTCCTGAAGGACCCTCAGGAGTTTGACCTGCGTATGCATGGTTATGTCGCCGACCTCGTCGAGGAAGATAGTGCCGTTGTCAGCCAGCTCGAACCTGCCGACCTTGTCGCTTATGGCGCCTGTGAAGGCTCCCTTTACGTGGCCGAAGAGCTCGCTTTCAAGGAGCCCCTCTGAGAGAGCCGCGCAGTTGACCTTTATGAAGGCCCCTTCAGACCTCGGGGAGTTATGATGGATGGCGTTGGCGATGAGCTCCTTGCCTGTGCCTGTCTCGCCCTCAATGAGGACTGTCGCCTTGGTCGGCGCGACCTCGCGGAGGAGTTCGAAGACCTCATGCATCCTGTAATTCTTTCCGACTATTTTCTCAAAGGTATAGCGCCCTTTTATCTCTTCCTTGAGCTCCCTTATGAGGGAGTTGTCCCTGAATATCTCTATGCCGCCTATTACCTTGCCCTGCTCGTCCTTGAGGAGCGCGGTATTGATGCTGAGAGTTATCCTCTTATTGCCGCGCTCGAGCGTTACGTCGTAATTATAGAGATGCTCGCCCGTCTTTATGGTCCTGTTGATAAGGCAGTCAAAAGAGCAGCCCGAGTGACCGAGCACGTCGCTGCATTTTCCGGTCTTGAGCAGGTCTTCAGCCTCAGGCCTGCCGAGGAGCTCCCTGGCGGCGCGGTTTATGAAGAGTATCTTATGGTCAAGCCCCAGCACGACAACGCCGTCAGCGATGCTGTTCAGGATGATATCGCTGTTTATCTCAAGGTACTTGTGAACAGCCCCGGGGTTTTGCTCTATCTTCTCAAGCTCCATTGTCGCCTCCTCAGGCAACCATTATAACCCGTCGGCCTCGCATAAACCATAAAAATGTTTCCAAATTGAAACCTTCGCAACATTTTGAAACAACCAGGGGAGGTGAGCAGCGGCCCCTGCCTGGATTACCGGATCCAGACAGGGGTCGGGGGGAGATGAGGAAGGTTGTTTATTGCGGGCTTATGGTGGAAAAGCATCTGTGCGAGAAGACTGTCAGAAGCGCGGGCCCCTCTTATCTGGCAACCGCGATTATTATCGTTACCACGACCGCCAGATGGGCGATCACCTCTAATACGTTCAAAGTCATCTTTTTCATTTTTTCCTCCTTGCGCTCTGTTCCAGGGCTTGGTCATGCTCAATTAATTGTCAGTAAGGATCAGCAAACCGCCCTAAAAAAAGCCCAGTGCTTTCTCCATGCCGAGCAGAACCAGCCCGGTCAGCCCGAGTAACAGTGCCAGTACATCCCTTCTGCAAACCATTTTACAGACCATCGAGTCCCTCTGACCGTCCTGTTTCTTACTACAGTCCGTATTGCTTGCATTCTTCTATATACAAGAAGCGTGCCAAGTTCCCTCAAAAGACATAACCACTTGAATTATCTACATTTTAAAAAAATTAGCTTTTTGAGCGTATCAGTTCAATTTTGTTCAATTTTGAAACAGAATTTGACTTATAGAAAATAAAGATAGAAAAAACAGATAGTTACTGTCATGTTTCATTCAAGAAACATTGTTCACTTTCGAAACATAATCAGGAGAGTTTCAGGGAAAGAGTCAAAAAAATGAGACTCAAAGGTGGTAAATTGACAACTCGAGGCAAATATTACCCTTTGGAACTGGGCCGAGCGGTCTTTTTTGGGGAGATGACGGGTTCACATGAAAGCGGAAAGCCTCAGACACAAAAGAAAAGGCCGGGATCGAACATCGACCCCGGCCTTTTCGTCATCTGCAAGAGACTTACTTCGCCGTACCCGCTGCGATGTCCCTGTTCGCCGCCTCTTTAAGCTCGGAGACGAACATGTTGACGTCGGTCGAATGCATGGTGCAGGCCATTGATATCGGCTCACCGCCGAAGGCAGGGCATGTGAAGCAGCCGGTGCCAAAATGCTTCGAGAAGACCTCTTTTGTCGAGGGCCACCTTGTCGTGACCTCGCCTGTCGTCATATCGCCGGTTATGTCAGGCATATTGTTTCCTCCCAATGGAATTTAAGTCTCATCATGAGACATTATAAAACGGCATTACGCCTTATTATATGATTTCCATCATGAAAACTCAAGGCTCACAACCCCTACTGCTCTCTCCCGCGAGTGAACGGGAACTTGAAGTTCCTCATGAAGGCCGGGAGCTTTATGTCGTCGAACGCCGAGTAGACGACCGGTATCACGACGAGGGTAACGAGCAGGCACATCATCTGGCCGCCGACTATGACGATGGCCATCGACGCCCTCGCGGCTGAGCCATCGCCTTTGCCGAGGGTCACGGGCAGCATGCCGGCGATGATCGCGAAGGTGGTCATGAGTATCGGACGGAGCCTCACCTTGTTGGCGAGCATCTGCGCCTCATACCTCTCCATGCCGCGGGCCCTGAGCGTATTCGTGTAATCGACCTGGAGTATGCCGTTTTTCTTGACGACGCCGATGAGGATGAACATGCCCATGACGCTGTATATGTTGAGCGTGTTGCCCGCCAGTATGATGCTCAATATGCCGAAAGGCAGCGCCAGGAATATCGAGGTCATGACAGTTACCGGGTGGACGAAGCTCTCGAACTGCGCGGCCAGCACCATGTATATGAATATGAGGCTCAGCACAAAGGCTATGAGGAAGTTCCTGAAGGCCTCTGCCATGAGCTTTCCCCTGCCGAGATACGATGTCGAGTACTCGGCCGGCAGCTTCATGTCGGCGACTATCTTGCTGGCTTCCGTCATGGCCTCTCCCAGCGGCTTGTTGTGCAGGTTCGATATTACGGTTATCTGCCGCTCCTGAGCGTAGCGGTCTATCTGGCCGGGGCTCGACCCGTGCGAGAGGGTCGCGACATTGTCGAGGCGCACTATGCCGGACGAGCCGGGCACGGTAAGCCCGGAGATCACCCCGGAGTCCTTCCTGTACTCGTCCCTGAGGCGCAGCCTCACGTTGTACTGCTCGTCTCCCTCGCGGTATAACGATACCTTCTCTCCGCCGACCATCGTGCGAAGGCTCGATGCTATCGCCTCGACCCTCACACCGAGGTCGGAGGCCTTCTGCCTGTCTATATGGACCTGCACCTCAGGGTGCTTCAGGGCCTGTCCTGTGTCAGTGTCGACGAAGCCGGGCACAGCCTTGAGCTTGTGTATGAGTTCGGAGGAGTACTCATCGAGCTTTTTAAGGTCAGGCCCGCGCAGTACCATGTTGAACGGAGTAGCCTTGAAGCCGCCGCCTGAGACGAGGTTTATCTGCTGGACGCTTACTCGCAGGTCAGGCATGTCTTTCATGAGAGTCCTCACGGCCTGCATCAGCTCGCTCTGGCTCCTCTCCCTTTCGCCAAGGGGCTTCAGTGCGACATATATGGACGAGTCTGTCACGTTCGATATGTACTGGCCCCTCACTCCAGTCGTGGTGAACGTATGCACGACCTCTGGTATGCTGCGTATCCTGCCTTCTACATCTATGAGTATCTCCGTGCTCCTTTCGAGCGAAGACCCTGGAGGGGTCTCTACGACGACCTCGAACTCGCTCATGTCGTCGTCCTTTATGAACTCGCCCTTGACTATCTGCATGAGCGGCACGAGCGAGAAGAGTATGCCGAGGGCCCCGATTATGACTATCGCCCTGTGCCTCAGGCACCAGCTGAGGATGCCCAGGTAAGCGCCTTCCATTACCTTGTACACCCTGCCCTCACGGGACGCGGCCTTTGCCTCTTTGGGCTTCAGGAACCTCGACGAGAGCATGGGCGTCAGGGTGAACGAGACAAGGAGGGATATCATGATGGCGAAGGCCGCAGTCAAGCCGAAGCTCTTCCAGAACTTGCCGACAGTGCCCTGCATGAACGCCACCGGCAGGAATATGACGACCAGCGAAAGGGTCGTCGCCATGACGGCCAGGGCTATCTCTTTCGTGCCGTCTATGGCCGCCTGAATCGGCCCTTTGCCCTCTTCTTCCATATGGCGGAAGATGTTCTCAAGGACGATTATGGCGTCGTCTATGACTATGCCGGTACACACCGACAGGGCCAGAAGCGTCATGTTGTTGAGCGTGAAGCCCATGTACCGCATGAGAGTGAAGGTGCCTATGATGGACGCCGGTATGGCGAGAGCCGCGATCAGCGCGGTCCTCCAGTTCCTGATGAAAAGAAGTATGATGATGCTCGCGAGTATGGAGCCGAGGACAAGGTGCTCCTCGACCTGGCTTACGGCCTTCTTTATGAAGCGCGACTGATCTATGACGACCTGCGTCTGGATGTCCTGAGGCAGAGAGCCCTTTATCTCCTCGAGCTTTTCCTTTATCTTGTCAATGACCTCGACGGTGTTCGTGCCGGACTGCTTCCTCACGAGGACCGAGACGGCGTTGTTGCCGTCCAGGCGGCTCATGGTGCGCGGCTCTTCCTGCGTATCGAGAACGTCAGCGACGTCTTTCACGCGCACGGGAGCGCCCTTGCGGTCGGCTATTATGAGGTTCTCGAAGTCAGAGACGCGCTCGATGCGGCCCATCGTTCGCAGGCCCTCTTCACCCTTTTCCCAGGTTATCCTGCCTCCCGGGACCTCGACGTTCTGCTTCTTTATGGCCTCGCTTATCTGTGAGATGGACATGCCGTAGGCCGTAAGCCTGTCCGGGTCAACGACTATCTGTATCTCCCTCTTGCGGTCGCCTACGAGGGTTATGGCTCCGACGTCCTTTACGACCTCGAGCTGCCTTTTTATCTTCTTGTCGGCGATCTCGGTGACTTCCCTGGCCGAGCGCTTGCCGGAGACGACTATCGACATGATCGCGGCAGAATCAGGGTCGAACTTCTCCATTATGGGAGAGTCGGTGCCCGGCGGGAGGGTTGAAAGAAGCGCGGAGACCTTTGCCCTTACCTCTTCCGAGGCGACGTCTATGTTCTTCTCGAGAACGAAGGTGGCGAAGACCTGGGACTGCCCCTCGATGGTGGTCGAGCGCAGCTCGTCTATGCCGCTTATGGTGTTTACCGCCTCTTCAATCGGCTTTGTTATCTGGCTCTCGATCTCTTCAGGGCTCGCGCCTTCAAGGCGTGTCGTTATCGTGACCGTCGGCAGGTCGACCTTGGGAAAAAGGTCAAGGCCGAGCTCTGCATAGGAGGCAAGGCCCATGACGACAAGGCTCATTACGAGCATTGTCGCGAATACCGGTCTTTTTATGCATATCTCGTAAAGTGACATATGGTTACTTTTTACCCTGGACGGTGATGCCAGCGCCGTCGTAGAGGTTCTGAAGGTTGGATGCCGCCACAGTGTCTCCGTCCTTGATGGGCGCTCCGGCGACCTCTATCATACGGCCGTCTTTCATGCCCCTCGTGACTGCAAGCTCCTTTACCGTATCGCCGTTTATGACAAAGACCTTGTTTATGCCGACGAACGAATAGAGAGCCTCTTCAGGCACGAACGGGACGCCTTCTTCCTTTTTGATCAGGATGACGCCTTTCGCGAAAAAGCCTGGCTTCAAGACCAACCCGGGGTTCGGGACCTCGGCCTCTATCTCAAGGGTACGGGTCTGCGCGTCGAGCGCCGGGCTTATCCTTTTGAGAGTGCCCTTGAAGGTCCTGTCCTTGAACGCCTCGACTGTGATGAGGACCGGCTGTCCCGGCCTCAGGACAGGCACCGCGGATTCGGCGACAGTGCCCCTGAACTTGAGCGCGCCGGTCGAGACCACGGTGAACATCTGAGACTTTTCCTTCACAGCCTCGCCGGTCGAGACAAAGCGGCTGCTTACCTCGCCTGAGATGGGAGACCTCACCACCGTGTCGCTCAGGCGCTTTTTCGCCAACCCGAGACGGGCCGAGGCTTCCTGCTCCCTCGCCTCAGCCTCATGGAGCTGCGCTTCCGCTATGTCGCGGCCGGCTGTCGCGCTGTCGAACTGGCTCGCCGATACCATGCCTTTCCTGAAGAGCTCGTCATACCTCTTGAAGCTCGCCACAGCCTCTTCGCGCCTCGCCCTCTCCCTGTCGAGAGAGCGAGCCGCGCTCTGGTGCGCCGCGGCAGCCTGATCGAGGTTCAATTGCGCCTCCCTCTGGTCGAGTATGGCCAGAGCGTCTCCAGCCTTTACGCTGTCGCCGAGGTCGGCATTTATCTTCAGAACGGTCCCTGCCAGCTCGGAGCTCACAATAACCTCATCCCTGGCCGCGAGAGTCCCGGTCGCCTCGACAGACCTTTCGATCGTCCTGGCCTCCACAAGGGCCGTTGCAACCGGCAGGACCGAGGGCGTCTTGGCGCCGTTGTTTTCGGGCTTTTGCGGGGACTCATTTTTCGAGCAGCCCTGCATGGGCAAGACTCCGAACATAAGGACAGAAAGAACTATACTCAATCTTTTGACCATAAGGCTCCCCGATCAGTGATAGGATTCCAAAAGACCCTCCTTTCAGGAGGGCTGAAACCGGAAAAACTATTTTATCGCGCCGTCAGCGAGCGTGCCGGTCACGAACTTCAAATTAAGCTTGGCGACTTCAAGGTCATAGACAGCCGAAGCGAGAGACGTCTGCGCCGAGACAAGAGTCGTGTCCGCGTCGATGACGTCGAGAGTCGTCGCCACGCCGTACTTGAACTGCTCGAAGACCATTGCGTAGTCTTCCTCGGCAAACGCTACCTGACGCCTGAAAGCCTCTATCAGAGAGTCGGTCACCTTGACGTTGTTAACCGCCTCATTGACCTGCACAGAGATGTTCCTCTTGAGGCCGAGCCTTACAAGTTCGGCTTCCCTGAACTCGCTCCTCGCGTCAGTCAATTCGGCCTTGCGCAAAAACCCTTCGAAGAGCGGATAGGTGAGGCGCAAAGTGCCGTACACGCTCTCTTCCTGAAAAAAGGTCGTCTGCGGGTCCTGGTCCCTCCACGAATAGACGCCCTCGAGCTTGAGTGATGGCTTGAAGCCCGCCTTCGCTATCTGTATGGATTCGGTCGCGGCCTTCTCCTGGAGAAGGAGCCTCGCGTAGTCGCTTCTGTGCTCAAGCGCCTGGTCTGTGAGCCTTATGGTGTCGAGCTCAACCGCCCCGTGAGCTGGCGGCTCAGCGACGGTAAAAGAGCCTTCGATGCCGGTGAGCCTCGCGAGGAGCACCTTCGCGTTCTCAAGGTTGTTGGTCGCCCTCAGGAGCTCGGCCTCGGAGCCTGCGAGCTCTGCCCTGCTCCTCAGTACAGCCGACTTGGTCACTTCTCCGACCTCAAACCTCGCGTCAGCGACTTCGAGGCGCTCCTTCGCCCTTTTCAGGGCGGCGGTCTTTATTTCGAGGTCCTTGAGAGCTTTGAGCGCGCCGTAATAGGCCCGCGCTGTCGAGAGCATCACCGACTCGGTCGCGCCGGTGAGCCCCTTTGTCTCGCCCTGTATCTGGTACTTCGCCTGCCGCTGTATGGCCCACTCGCGGCCGCCCGAATAAAGTGGCTGCGTGAGCCTCAGCTCGACAGCGGTCGCGGACTCTGGCTGGGTGACGAACCCGGTGCCGGATGACTTGGACTCCGTGTACCTCGTGTAAGAGCCCTCGGCAGTGATGTTCGGCAGGATCCTTGAGACCGACTTTGTCAGGTCTGTCTTCGCCTGGTTTATGTTCTCTTTCGCAATCCCCAGGTCCTCGTGGTTCTCGAGAGCGAGAGAGTAAGCCTCACTAAGGCTTAACACGCGGTCGGCGGCGAAGAGATCCTGGCTGAAGGACGAGAGCGAGAATAAGGCTATGAGCGCTATCCCAAAAAGCTTTCGATGCCGGCATATATGCACGACGGTATTGCGCATTGCATTACCTCCTTGTTGTTCCCTCTAAAAAAATGTCCACAAAGGCCTCAGCCACTTCTTCAAGAGGCCTCTTGAAATAGCGTTTAAAGCCGTAAAGCTCCTGGGAGATGCTGTAATGGATGACCATGCCGATAAAGGCCCTCGCCGCTATCGCCGGGTCTACCTCCCTCATCGACCCTTCCCTCATAAGCTCGCGTATATTGTCTTCGAGAAAACCCAAAAGCTCCAAAGCCCTGGTCTTCAGAAAAAGCTCGGAGAGAGCGTGCTGCTCGAGCGCGCTGTAAGTCAGTAGGCGCATGAACGAAGGGTCTTTATGGTGCTCTTCGAGCAAATAGACGGCGACGGTCTTGAAGACCTCCTTGCCTTTCTTGCCTTTGAGCCTGCCGATGAGGAAGGACTCTCCCCCGGTGTCAGTGCAGCGCGAATCGATTATGGCTTTATAAAGTTCTTCTTTTCTGGAGAAGTGCTTGAAGATGACGGCTTCGCTTATGCCCGCCTTGCGGGCTATCTCGCGGGTGGTCGTGCCCTTGAAGCCGTTTTTCGAGAAGAGGTCTGTCGCGACCTTTACTATCTGGGCGCGCCTCTCTTCGCCGGGCATCCTCCTGGAAGCCTTGCCGGAAGCCCTGAGTGCGGTTGCGCGTGGTTTTGTAACTTTTCTTTCCATGTGTCCCCGTATGGCTGAATAAGAACAAAACAAGTAAGTAAGTGCTTACTTTAATACGTTCAAGGCTTCCTGTCAAGTCCGTTTTCGATATTTCAGCGTCCGAGCGCTATGCCGCCGGAGGAGGTGACAGAGCCCGCGCTGTCGACGATTACAGCCTCGACACCGGGGAGTTTTTCCACAAGGGCCATGCCCTTGACCGGCCCGAGCACGAATATGGCGGTCGAAAGCGCGTCGGTCGTCATGGTGTCAGGCCCTATTATCGTAACGCTCCTCGCCCTTGTTGCCGGAAAGCCAGTCCCGGGGTCCATTATGTGGTGGTACAATTGGCCGCCCTTTATGAAAAACCTCTCGTAGTCGCCGGAAGTCGAGATGGATACATTGGTCAAAGTGAGCTTTGCCAGGAGACGCTTTCTATCCCTCGGGTCCTGTATGCCGACCTCCCATCCGGATGAGCCTTCAGCCCTCCCCTGCACCCTTATGTCCCCACCGGCCTTTATGATGGCGTTCCTTATACCGGACTTCAAGACAGACTCCATGGCCTTGTCTACGGCGTAGCCCTTGGCGATCCCGCCGAGGCCGATAGCCATGCCCTTCCTCTTGAGAAAGACGGTGCTCATGACGGGGTCGATGACGACATCCCTGTAATCGACAAGGCCGAGCCTCGCCCTCACATCTTCATCAGCGGGCACCCTCTCGTAGCCTGCTCTGAAATCCCAGAGCCCTCTCATCGACGCCCATGTGATGTCAAACGCGCCCTCTGACACCTCTGAGACCCGCAGGGCCGCTTCGATGACATTGAAGAGCTCCGCTGGCACCTTGACCGGCTTTTTCCCCGCGGCCCTGTTCACTTCAGAGACGGGAGATGTCTTAATCCACTCGCTGAGGAGAGAATCGAGCCTCTTCATCTCGCGTTCCACTGAACTGAAAGCGGCGTCAGCCTCTTCCCGCGAAGGGGCCGAAAGCGTAACCTCAAGGGCCGTGCCCATGACTGAAGAGTCTTTTTTGTAGGTCGCGCCTTGTCCCGCCGAACAATCAAAAACAAGCAGGAATACAGCAGATACCGCGAGAAAAATCAGCTTTTTCATAAAAGGAATGATATCAGAAAAAAGAGGATGCTTGAAGCGGCGGAAGTCTCGAGGCAAAAAAAAGCGGAGAGGCGCTGAGCCTCTCCTAAGGCGGGTTGGGGAGCGGGATGTTTTTTGTGAATGGAGTTTTGCGGTATGGAAAAGGACGGACAGGCCGTCCGGGATGGCAAATGGAATATTCTTATTGTACGACTGAGTATATCCAACCTTACATTAAGGGATTATTAGAGCTCTAACCTTCTGAAACCAAAAAGAAAAGGCCGGGGCAGCTCCCCGGCCACGATGTTTTTCCTCTCTTGAAAAATCAGAAACTCATCCTCAAGCCGCCCATGAGAATGTGAGCGTCGACCCCGATCGACTCTGTGTAGTACTCATACTTGGCTTCAAGCGAATTAACCGAGAGCTTCCATGCCTGTGCCGGCTGAGAGAGGAGATATGTGAATTTGATCCCGACGAGGTTCGTGTCCTTCTCCTCAATCTGCGGGGACGAGCTCTTGTAGACGTCGGGCGCCGCGTAGGTGTCCTTAACGAAAAAGGCCGCGGACTGCGTGTAGTACCTGTAATTGAGCCTCATTATGAGGCTCTCGTCGAGGTATTTATGGAACTCGGCCTCTCCCATCCAGGAGCTTACGTCCCACGAATCGTCGTAGTACCTGAACGAGAGCTTCACCGCTGACCTGTCGAGAAGGCCGCCGAGCCCCTCCGTGAAGTAGCGGCTCAAGCCTATGAGGTAGGCGTCCCGCTTTCTCTCGGAAGGGAAGGCCTCAAGGGCGCAGTCTACCGAGACGGCGACGCAGGTCGCGGGGTCTGCCGCTCCAAGAGGCACGAGCCTTATGCCTTCGGAAAGATACCCGCTCGAAGCAGAGTGAGAGTAGCCGAGCTGCGCGACCATGACCGGGGACAATACCTGGGTGAGACCTAAAAAGAAGTTGTCTGTCGTCCGGTCTTCCTCGCCTGTCATGAACTGGCCGTCTATGGTGTCGGAGTTCCTCGAGTACCCGGCCGTGAGGGTCGTGTTCTTGTCGAAGAGGTCTTTTTTGAGGGTCAGCGTCGGAGTGCTCGAAGAATAGTCCTTCTCGAAGCTGTAATCATAGTACGCCTCTACCCCGATGATGTTGGAGAAGTTGTGCGCCACTCCAGCTGTTACGGCATGCCTGGTGTCGCTCCCGCCGCTGAGCGCGCTGGAAGCGCCGGAGACAACGGCTACTCCGCCGCCTTCATCGTCATCGTCATCTTCACCGTCCGGGTTTATGAGGTCGACCGCGTACTTGAAGCTGACAGTTGTGTCAAGGGAGACATCCTTGTTAAGGGCAAATACGCCGGAGTATACGGATACTCCGTTGTTGAAGCTGTGCACATAGCCCTGGACAGCCGCGTAGTCCTCGGCGAAAGAGACTCCGGCAATGGCGAAGAAAATGGCGGCTGAAGCCGCGAGCCTTTTAATTGCACCCACAGCCGCCTCCGCTCACGCCGAAACTTCCGGCGCTCCCCTCCCTCGTGCCGAGGAAATGCTCGCGCACGGCGCGCTCTTCCTTGTTGACGTCGAACTGCATGATGGGGTCGGCGAGATGCTCCCTCTCCCAGGGCTTGACCCTCGCGCATCCCGACACGGACAAGGCGGCCAGCGCTATCAAGAGCGCCATAAGTACAGGCTTCATGAAAACTCCTTATCTACCCTTCAGAAGACTTTCTATCTCTTTTTCCCATTCAACCGGGTCTTCCTCCCTGTACCCGAAGTGCACGAACCTTATGACCCCTGCTCTGTCGATGATGAACGAGGTAGGCATGGCCTGGGCACTGTACGCTGAGACTACCGAAGCCTCGGGGTCATGGAGGACAATGAGAGAGCTCGAAGCTCCAGGGACAGTCGATATGAAGGCCTTCGCGTGCTCTTTTTTCTTATCGACGCTCACCGCTACGATTGACAGGTCGGAAGAGCTGAACTTTTCCGCGAGCCTCGCAATCTCAGGCATCTCTTTTTTGCATGGCGGGCACCAACTCGCCCAGAAGTCGAGGAATACGACCGTCCCCTTGAACCTCTCAAGCTCGACGGCTTTGCCGTCAAGTCCGTTAAGCGTAAAGCCTGGGGCCGCCTTGCCGACAACCCCGGCATGTGAAAGGGCCGGAAAAGCCATAATCAGGAAAAAAACCGCCAGGACCTTTTTCAGCATGGAGAGCTCCGCTTTTCTATTAAGCGAGATTATTCCACCGGAAACATTAAGACCAGATTAGAAGTCCGGTCAGATACCATATTATCCCCTTTAAAATCAAGCATCTCCGGCGCCCCAGAGCCCCAGGCCTTCACCTGACATATGGCATTTTGTCTTTTGGCGCTCTCTGATATAGTCTATCCATCAATGAGGAGGCTCTATGGATTCGATCACCCTTGGCTCGATCAGATACGAATGGCTGGGACAATCCTGCGTGAGGATGACCGCGCCCGGCACAGTCATCTACACAGACCCTGTCATGCTCGACAACGGCCCGCCGGTCGCTACCCTGATACTCATAACACACCACCATGTCGACCACTGCCTGCCTGAGTTCATAACCCCTATAAGGGACGAAAAGACGAAACTGGCGGCCTTTCACGACAGCTACATAACGCACTGCGCCCAGGAGATAAAAGGCGTAAGGACAATAAAGATCGGGCAGACGATAGAGCTTGCCGGCGCGGTCATAACAGGCGTCGAGGCTTACACTAAGCGGGGCTTTCACATGAAGGGCGAGGGCTGCGGCTTCATCATAGAGACCAATGGACAGAGGATATACTTCTCCGGCGACACGGCGAGGATCCCGGAGATGTCGGTGCTCGGACACATCGACACGGCTATACTGCCGATAGCCGACAACGCCTACGCCATCGACATGAAAGACATTGCCGAGGCCGTAAGGGAGATAAAGCCGCGCCTCTTCATCCCGGTCCATTACACCCCTTCAGGCGAAGCAGACCCGATACTCACGCCGGACATGTTCTTCTCAAAAGACCCGGCGTTCTTCACCAGAAAAGAGGACCCTTCAAAGATGCGCTCCCTGCTTGAAGGCTCAGGGGTGGAAGTGGCTGTCTTGAGGAAGCTCGGGATAAAGAAATAAAAAAAGGGCGCGCCTTCCATGGCGCGCCCGTGAACCAGCCTGTACGCTCTACTTCCTGGGTATCTTTATGAAATCCTCGTCATAATTGCCCTCAACGGCCTTTGTGTGGCACGCCACGCAATTCGAGGCGCTCCCGATACCTGCCCTCTTGAAAACATTGGCGCCGACCTCGCGGTGCTCCTTCTTTATCCAGGGCACGTCCATTATCCTCTTCGGGGTCATGCCCTCCGAACTCGAGGTTATCTTCTGCGCCCACTTTGTGGAGGTCTTCTCAGAGGAGTTGGCCTTGAGGTAATTGAGCAGCTCTTTTCTGGTGGCGTCGTCAAGGGCCAGGTCGTCGCCGAAGTGCTTGTCAGAGTCGTCTATGATTGCCTGCCACGACCTTGCCGGCAGAAGCCAGCTCTGGTAGAGATGGTGGCACGAAGAGCACTCCTGCTTGTACAGAGCGCTCTCAGGCGTCTTTGCGGCCGCCTGACTCCTGGAGTGCCTGCTCCCTTCGCGTACTTCGCGGTAATCGTCGTCAGCTCCGGCAAAAGAGCCAGCCAACAGGCCAACTGAGAGCGTTAGAGCAATGGTGAGAGTTTTATTTATCCTGAACTCCATTTGAGCCTCCCTATTTAACAGTCGTCATGTAAGTTATAAAATCGCCTTTTTCTTTGGGAGTGCACTCCCTTTCAAGCACCCACTCGCAGTTGCGCTTGAACCACTTCTCGACCTTTTTGGGGTCTGTGAAACGCTCCTTGTTGGCAGCCTGAGATAACGGCTCTATCACCTTGCCGACAGGCGTCTTGCCGGGGGCAGCCGGGTTTGACGTGTGGCAGGTAGTGCATGAACGCTCTTCTTTTTTCTGCGAATGGACCCTCTTCGCGTTGTAGAGTTTTTTGCCCTCCTCGGCGGAAAAAGAAGCGACACCGGCCTCTTTTTTAAGGCCGTCGAGCAAGGCGTTCATCTGCGCGCTGGGAGAAGCGGCAAATACGCT
Organism: Deltaproteobacteria bacterium; assembly: GCA_020846435.1. Classification (GTDB taxonomy): domain Bacteria; phylum Desulfobacterota; class GWC2-55-46; order GWC2-55-46; family GWC2-55-46; genus GWA2-54-12. Next base: position 42,131 of record JADLDY010000029.1, on the reverse strand, counting down.
GCCGGCAAAAAAAAGTGCGGATAACGCTGTAAGTCCCTTGACTATCCTCATTACTTCCTCCTTCATCCCCTGGGGATGGATATGTCCCTGTCGTCGAAAGAACCGAGCGGCGCGCCAGGGTGGCATGCAGCGCAGTTTGTCCTGCTCGAGACGCCTTTTCTTGAAAACACATCGTTGCCGATGTCAGAGTGCTTGCGCTTCCAGTACGATACCTCGGTTATCCTCAGAGGGGTCTTGTCTCCAATGGAGCTTATCATCTTTTTGGACGGCTCGGAGAAGGCGTGGTCTGCCGAGGAAGCGGCAAGCCACTTCAAGATCTCCGCTGAAGTCTCCTCAGGCAATGAAGCGTCGTCTCCGAAATGCTCGCCAAGGCCGGCCATAACCTTCTCCCAGGACCTCGCCGGCAGGAGCGTCGGGCTCAAAGCGTTGTGGCATGAGCCGCACTCCTCCTCGTAGAGCGCGTTCCTCTCGAGGGCGCGAAGCCCGCCCTGGTCTTCCAGAAGAGTGCGCGTAAAGCCAGAGGCGTCCTTATGCCCCGGGAGCACCACCAGGACGGCGCTTATTGTCACCGCGCCGAGGACCGCGAAAGCGCCCTTTTTCAGGAGCGGCCTCTCAACGACCGGAGCATCATGTACGCCTTCTACGGCTTTAGAGCCCGTCAGCATCGATATTATGAGCCCTTCCTTCCAGATGATGTCATGAAGGAGCGCCGCGGCTACATGGACAGCGGCGATAGCGAGGAACGAATAGGCGGCGATTGAATGAATAAGACCGGCTTTCTCAGCCGTCTCGAAGCTGAAGAACCCTACGAAAGGCCCCCTCATCTCCTCGCCGGAATAGACTATAATGCCGGTAGCGGCAAGGACAGACGCGAACAAAAGCATCGCCAGTATGACCCAGGCGACAGCCGGGTTATGCCCGGGGTATCTGGCTGGAGAGAGCCTCAGGAGCCCCGAAAGAAAGCCCTTTGTCTCGCTCCATCCCCTGACAAAACTGCTGAACCTGGCGTTCGGGTTGCCTGAAAAGCCCCAGACTACCCTGAAGGCGACAAGGCCCAGGACAATGGAACCTGAGAGCACATGATAATCGAGAAACCATTCCCTCGAAGAGGCGGCAAACGCGCTGAGAAAAGCGGCGGCGAACGACCAGTGGAAAAGACGCGTGGGCAGGTCCCAGACCTTTATTTTTTTCATTACTCCCCCAACCCCTTTAAATCACGAAAAAGCAATGGTCGATACGAACAAGATCAGAGAGACGATGAATATTGATACCAGCAGCAAATCCATTATGCCGATCTCGTCAATCATAATACCTCCCGCGTGAAACTGTTCTTTTGATAAGTGACGCGTTTTATGTATCCATTATATGAGCCGCTTAATTAAAAGAATATTAAAGGGACCTGTCTGAAAAATACAACAACAGCAACCGGGCCTGCCAGAAGCGCGGCCTTCCATGTTGACAAACGCAACTTAGTTGCATTAAACTGTCTCATCGATGAAAGAGACCGCCGCGAGCATATTATCCTCCCTTGCTGATCAGGGGTTCAGGATGACGAAGCTGAGGAAGGCCATTGCCGGGATATTCGCGAGCAACTGCCTGCCCTTGTCAGCCGACGAGCTGATGGGGCTCCTGCGCTCAGGAGAGACTGCCTTTAACAGGGCTACCGTATACAGGGAAATCGCTTTTCTCAAGGAACAAGGGGTAATCCAGGAGATACAGTTCCTGCATGAGAGGGTAAAGCGCTACGAGCTCGCCTCCCTCGACCACCACCATCACCTCGTCTGCCTCAGATGCAACAGGGTCGAGGACATAGTCCTGGAAAACGACCTTGTCGAGCAGGAAAAATCCATACTCAAATCAAAGGGGTTCAAGGTGACGAACCACATGCTCGAATTCCACGGCATATGCAGGGGCTGCCTCTGATGAGAAAAGCAGTCCTTTTCCTGGCCGCCCTCATCATATTGGCCGGCGTCAGCATCATGCTGCTCAGCCTTCTCTCTGAAGAAAAAGAGGCAAAAGGCGGCCTCAAGGTTGCGGCAAGCTTCTACCCGCTCGCACACTTCGCCGAAAAAGCCGGGGGCGAGCGCATAGACGTGTTCATGGTGACCCCGGCGGGAGTCGAATCTCACGACTTCGAGCCGACCCCCAGGGACATAAAACGCATAAGAGAGGCGAGCCTCTTTCTCTATAACGGAGCGGGGCTCGACCCCTGGGCCGAAAGGATCGAGCCGACTCTCAGGGAATCAGGGGTAAGGACGCTCGGCATGGCCTCGAAGTTCACCCTTCTCAACGCCGAAAAGGAAGACGGACACGACGAGGACGGCCACAATCACGGCGAAGAGGCCTTTGACCCCCACATCTGGCTCGACCCGCTCATGGCCGCGGAGCAGACTTCCCTAATAGGAGAAGCTCTTGAAGCCGCTGACCCAACGAACGCCGCCTCGTACAGGGCCCTTTCCAGAGAGTACTCGGACAAGCTCAAGGCGCTCCACGAAGAGTTCAGCGCTGGCCTCTCCAAATGCGAGCGGCGCGACCTTGTCGTAGCCCATGACGCGTTCGGCTACCTCGCCAGAAGGTACGGAGTCAACATCATCGCCGTCACAGGCGTATTTTCAGGGGAAGATCCCTCACCAAGGCGCATAGCCGAGATAACGAAGATAGTCAGGGAAAGGTCAATCAGGTACATATTCTTCGAGCCTCTGACAAGCCCGAAGATAGCAGAGACCATCGCCCGCGAGACAGGCGCAAAGGTCCTCGAGATCAACCCGCTTGAAGGGCTCACAAAAGACGAAGTTGCCTCCGGAAAGGACTACATATCAGTCATGCGCATGAACCTCGCGAACATCAGAAAGGCGCTCCAGTGCATATGACAGGCCCGGCAACCTGCATAGAGGTCAGGGACGTCAGCTTCGGCTACGCCGGAAACCCCATACTCCAGGACATAACCTTTGACGTCAGGGAAGGCGAGTACCTCGGCATCATCGGGCCCAACGGAGGGGGCAAGACGACTCTCTTCAAGGTCATACTCGGCCTGCTTGTCCCGCAGAAGGGCGAGGTCAGGATATACGGGGAGCCCCTTGAGAGCTTCAGAAAAAAGCACGTCATCGGATATGTCCCGCAAAGATCGCTCTCAGACTACTACTTCCCGGCGACGGTCGAGGAGGTCGTACGGAGCGGCAGGACCGCGAGGCTCGGACTCCTCAAGCGGTTTGCCAGAGAGGACGCTGGCGCGATAGAGCGGGTGATGGAAGTGACCGACGTCGCGACCCTGAGAAAAAGGCTCATCGGGCAGCTCTCCGGCGGAGAACGCCAGAGGGTCTTCATAGCCAGAGCCCTTGCGAGCGACCCGAAGATACTGATACTCGACGAGCCTGACGTGGGAGTCGATGTCAGCGCGCAGGAGAAGTTCTATTCGTTCCTCGAGAACCTCAACACCGGCTCCGGGCTGACCATACTGCTCATCTCCCACGACATAGACGTGGTAGCTCACCAGGCAAGAAGCATACTGTGCCTCAACAGGCGCCTCGTATGCCACGGCCCTCCGAAGGACTTCATCACGGAAGACTACATGCAAAAGCTCTACGGAAAAAAGGTAAGGTTCATACTGCACGGACACTGACCGGCAGCTTTGAGAGAAAGGCATTCAGATGGCGTTTGAAATATTCGAACTCGAGTTCATGAGACGGGCCTTCGTTGCGGGCCTTCTCATCTCCATAATAGTGCCGGTAATAGGCACGTTCCTCGTCGTGCGGCGCTATTCGCTCATGGCGGACACTCTCGCGCATGTCTCCCTTGTGGGAGTTGCGACCGGCGTGCTCATGAAGACCAACCCCGTGATAGCGGCGGTGATCGCGTCAGCAATATCAGCGGTGCTGATAGAGCGCCTGCGCGGCCTCAAGAAGCTCTTCGCCGAGTCAGTGCTGGCGATATTCCTTTCAGGAAGCCTTGCCGTAGCGGTCGTTATGATAAGCCTCGCCAAGGGCTTCAACGTCGATCTCCTCAGCTACCTTTTCGGCAGCATCTCGACTATTGGCAGCGTCGACCTGTATCTCCTTGCCGCCCTCTTCGTCCTTGTCCTCGCCTCTATCGGCCTTTTCTACAAGGAATTCTTCCTGGTCTCGTTCGACGAAGAGTTCGCAGAGGCGGGCGGGGTCAAGGCCAGAGCCCTGAACCTCTTCATAGTGCTTCTTGCGGCGGTGACAGTCTCCCTTGCAATGCGCATCGTCGGGATACTCCTCATAGGAGCGCTCATGGTAATCCCGGTCGTGACCGCGAGGCAATTCGAGCTGAGTTTCAGGAACACCATCCTCGTCTCGATAGCCTTCTCTCTCGTCTCTGTCATATCGGGGCTGTTCCTGTCGTATTACTTCGATCTGGCGAGCGGCGGAACGATCGTCCTTGTCTCGCTCGCCATCTTCCTCGCGGCCTTCATCGTCAACAGGCCGGAGTAGCCTCCTCAAAAAATCAGCTTCGAAAAACAATGGGTTTGCAAATCAGGGGCGTGCTTCAGGCATGGCGTGGATGGATCGATGCGGGAGGAATGGGCGTCAGTCGAGGTTCCAGCTCTCTATGTCAGCGTCAAAGCCCTCTCCGCCCCTCGCGGAGTCGGCGCCGTATGAGAGGATGTCGTAATCGCCGTTGGCTCCTGGCGAAGCGTAGACATAAGGAGCGCCCCAGGGGTCTTTGGGAACCTTCTTCTTTTCGAGGTAGCCGCCTTCGCGCCAGCTCTGCGGCACCCTGCCGGCCTCAGGCTTGGTTATGAGCGCTTCCAGACCCTGAGCAGTGTCAGGGTAAAAGCCGTTGTCTATCTTGTAGAGCTTGAGGGCCGTCTCCAGATTCCTTATCTGGACCTTGGCCTCTGTGACCTTAGCCTCGTCAGTCCTGCCGATGATCCTCGGCGCGATGACCGCGGCGAGGATGCCGAGGATGACTATGACGACCATCAGCTCGATAAGCGTGAAACCTTTTTCTCCGGCTCTATGTGCTCTCATCATCTGCATTTGCATATTTTATACCAATTCATCCCTGATGACAATATTTATAGCGCGGCTAATTCACTGCTTCAATCCTGCCCAGAGTGCCCTTGAGCTGTATGGAATAGTAGTTCGTCGACTTCCTGTACTGCTGTATGAGGTTCAGGAGAAACTCTTTTTCACGGAGGCCTTCATTGGGCATGAGCTCGAGCACCATGTCAACAGCGCTCGCCTCTATCGGGCTCGCCATCTTCAGGTCGCCCTTTATCCTAGCCGAGAGGTCCCTGCCGTCAATCCACAGGCCGTCGAGGCGGACGCGGCAGTCCATGAACTCCGCGGAAAGCCCGGCTTCGTCGATGTCATCGATCGGCAGAGGCAAACCCCTGAAAGCAAACTCGCCGCTTTTTATCTCCACGCTCTGGACCTTCAAAGAGCCCTTTGGGCAACCCTCATCGGTCTTTGAGACGAGCATGGCGTCGAACGTGCCGTCAAGCTTTACGCCTGCGCGCTCAAGGGCGCGGATGGCGTTGAAGCCGACCCCCCTCGCCTCCATCTCCAATGAAGAACCGAAAAACCCGACTCTGCCGACCCCGGTCACCTGCCCTCCTGACGCGAGCCCTTCAATGGAAATCTTCAGGCCGCCTGGATGCCCAAAAGGGCTCAGTCCAGCCTTGAGAGAGTCCACGGCAATCAACTCGCCCCCGGCCCTGTCATAAAGCTTCAAACCCTCGAACCTGAAGGCCATCGGGAAGGCGGTCGAGAAAGACGCCCTCTCGTACCTCAGGCCCGCCCTCTGCAAAAGCTCTCCTGCGAGCAATCTCTCGTAGAGGCTTCCCGGAATCAGGTGAAAGAGCGCGAAAACGAAGGCAACGGCAACGGCGTCGATTATGAGAAAGGTTATGAGGAGCTTCTTGAAGAGGCCGGCACGTGAAGCGCCTTTTGTGTTTTTTCCGTCCAATCGGTCCCCTTTTGTGATTCAGCGGATTATTCAAAACCCTCAGTACAGGTCAAGGCGTCAGATCAATTATTGCCCTCGGATCTCCCGATATAGACCCTCGCGTCAACTGCCGCGCAGCCATTTGACTGTTCCATGACCATCAACGGGTTTATCTCAATGGTCTCTATTTCAGGGAAGTCCTCTATGAGCGCCGAGAAACGCAGGAGCGTCTCCTTCAATGCGTCTACATCGCGGTTCGGCCTGCCCCTGTACCCTTTAAGGAGCGGCAGGCTCTTGAGTTGCGAGAGCATGCGCTCAGGCTCGATGTCATACAAAGGGTGTATGGCGAAGGCGACGTCTTTGAGGAGCTCGACCTCGACTCCTCCAAGTCCTGTCATGACAAGCGGGCCGAAGAGCGGGTCGAGCGACATGCCGACTATCATCTCCTGGCCGCCCTTTACCATGGGCTGTATGAGGACGCCGTCCATGCCGCCCTTTCCAGCCGCCTCTACTTTGAGCCTTATGTCGTTGAACGCGGCCCTGACCTCTTCCGCGTTGCCGAGATTCACCCTGATGCCGCCGATGTCTGTCTTGTGGACGATCGAGCGCGAGCGCACCTTCATCACGACAGGGAAGCCCGCCTTCTCAGAGTGTGTAACGGCCTCATCAGGCGTCATGGCGACAAAAGTCTCGACAACCGGTATCCCGTAGGCCTTGAGCAGCGCGAGAGCGGCTTCCGGCATCATCCAGCCACCCTTCTCAGGCGCGGCGTCAGGGAGAAACTCCTTCCTTATCTTCTCGGTGTCTATCCCGGAGAACTTTACAGGAGCCCCCTCGGGCCGCTCCTTATAGAGCGCGTAGCTGTGCGCGAGCGAGAGCGCCTGCACCGCGTCTTCAGGGAATACAAAGGGCCTCATCTTCGAGCCCTTCCTTATGCCTGCCATCGACGCTTCCGACATCATGAAGCAGGTCACGACAGGCTTCCCACCCTTGTAGTCCATGAGAACCGCGTTGACAGCCTCCGCCACCTCTTCCGGTTTCGTCACAAGAGGCGGTATGTAGATGACTATAACGGAATCAATGCCAGGGTCTTCAAGGAGCGCCTTCAGGCACTGGTTGTAAGCCAGCGGAGGGGCGGTCGCTATCATGTCCACCGGGTTCGCGACAGCCGCCGCCTTCGGCAGAAAGCTCCTGAGCTTTGCCTGAGTCTCTTGCGTGAGAGGCGCAACCTTGAGGCCGAGCCCTTCGCAGGCGTCCGCCGCAAGCACGCCCGGGCCTCCGGCGTTCGTGAGTATGGCTACGCGCGGCCCCTTTGGAAGTGGCTGGTTAGTGAGCACCTGGCAGGCGTTGAACATCTCTTCAATCGTCGTGACCCTTATTACCCCGGCGTTCCTGAAAAGCGCGTCGACAGCGACGTCGGAAGCAGCCAAAGCCCCTGTATGAGAGCTTGCCGCCCTCGCGCCGACGGTCGACCTGCCCGCCTTGACCGCGATTATCGGCTTCTTGTGGGCTATTCTCCGGGCTATCCTTCCGAAGTTGCGCGGGTTGCCGAAAGACTCCTGATAGAGGACTATGACGTCTGTGTCCGGGTCGTCCTCCCAGAACTCGAGTAAATCGTCGGTCGCAATGTCTATCCTGTTCCCGTAACTGACGAACTTCGATATCCCGAGCTCGATAGACCTCGCGTGGTCGATGAGCGCGAGCCCTAGCGCTCCGCTCTGCGTGCCGATCGAAAGATTTCCGGCAGGTGCGCTCACAGGTGAGAAAGTCGCGTTCATCCTCACCTCAGGGCTGTTGTTGAGTACGCCGAGACAATTGGGGCCGACGACCCTCATGCCGTATGATAGTATCTTCTCACGGAGCTTTCTTTCGCGCTCAACACCCTCCGGGCCTGATTCGCCGAACCCGGCGGATATGATTACAAGGGTCCCGATTCCCTTTTCAGCGCACTGGTCGACGACATCGAGGACGCCCTCTGCCGGGACGACGATGACGCCAAGGTCTATGTCGACAGGCACGTCGAGGACCGTCTTGTAGCAGAGCACCCCGGCGATGGAATCGCTCTTCGGGTTGACAGGCACGACGACGCCCATGAAGCCGTCCTTGAGCATGTTCCTGAACAGGGCTCCGCCGACGCTCTCAGGGCTCCTGGACGCGCCTATTATCGCGACCCTCTTTGGGTTGAATAGTTTTCTTACGCCAGCGCTCCTTGCAATGTGTTCCCTTAAAGACTGGCGTTTGGAGTACTCTTCCTGGTCTTTCAAATCTATCGTTATGCTCCACAGGCCCTCGAGAAAGCCCTTCTTGAGCTTGAAGCCGCTCTCCTCAAAGACCTCGAGCATGCGGGTGTTCTCGCCGAGGACCTGCGCGATGAAGACCGTTATGTTGCACGCGAGGGCGGCCTTCGCGAGCTCTTCCAGAAGTATGGTCCCTATTCCGTGGAGCTGGATGTTGTCCTGAACTGTAAAGGCCACCTCCGCGCTCTTCCTGTCAGGCAGGGCGTCCCAGCGCGCCACGGCTACGATGCGCTCCTTTTCGCCCTCGCCGGTCGCCGCGACATAGGCGTACCTGTCAGGCGGGATAACCTCGGTGAAATGCCGGAGCTCGTCGTCTGTAATATGCTCCTTTACATACTGGAAGCGCAGATACCTCGTATGCGGGCTGAGCTTGTAGAAAAAATCGCTGAGCCTCGCCTTGTCATCAGGCCTTATCGGCCGGAGCTTGAGGCTCTGGCCGTCTCGCAGTATCACCTCTATGCTCTCAGGCTCTATCGCCATTCCAGTCCGCTTGCTTACAGCCATGCCAACACCTCTTTTTTAAAGCCGCCTTCGTGTTTTTACCGATACCAATTATATAGGATTTCGGTGAATAATGCAGATAATTGAGACAGAATAAGTCCGGCGGCCTGAAATACCTTTTATATGGGGCCGCGGTTTATTATAATGGCGGGCTGGGAGGATACAAAAATGCAAATCGCAGTACTTAACAGGACGTCGAGGCTCCTTAGCGGACACCTCTGGGTCTTTTCCAACGAGCTGGCATCTTCACCAAAGAAGCTCATGCCTGGCTCTCTCGTGGAGCTCCAGGACAAGAAAGGCATCTTCCTCGGCATAGGGTACGCCAACCCGCACTCGCTGATATCCATACGCGTGCTTACGAGGAAAAAAGAGGCGATAGACGCGGCGTTCATAAAAAAACGCATCGAGGACGCCCTCGCGTACAGAAAAAGGTTTCTTGGCGACAGAAAATCGTTCAGGGCGGTTTTCAGCGAAGGAGACTTCCTGCCGGGGCTCATCGTCGACAAATACGAAGACTGCCTTTCTGTGCAGTTCCTGACCCTCGGCATGGAAACCCTTGCTGACAGCGTATTCCAGGCCTTGGAAGAAGTCTTCAGCCCCTCAAGCATCATCCTGAGGAACGACAACAACATAAGGACGCTCGAAGGCCTGCCGCTCGAAAAGAAGATGATAAAGGGCAGCCTCGACACCCTGCCAGTCATCGACGAGTTCGGCCTTAAAATGGAGGTCGACCCGATGTCAGGCCAGAAGACCGGCTTTTTCCACGACCAGGCCGAGAACAGGGCCGCCTTCGCCTCCCTTGCCAGCGGAGGCGTTGGCCTCGACCTCTTCAGCTATACCGGCGCCTGGAGCCTGGCGCTCGCTAAAAAAGGCGTCAGGATGAAGGGCATTGACTCATCCGACTACGCCATAGGACAGGCCAGAAAGAACGCCGAATTGAACGGCCTCTCGAACTGCGAGTTCGTAAAAGAAGATGTCTTCGAGGCTGTCAAGGCAGAGAAAGCCTCAGGCAGGAAGTACGAATGCATAGTCCTCGACCCTCCGGCCTTCGTCAAATCAAAGTCAAAGATGGCTGAGGCGTTAAAGGCGTACAGGGAATTGAACAACTCGTGCATGGGCCTTCTGAAGTACAGGGGGCTCTTCGCCACCTCCTCGTGCTCTTACCACGTAGAGCGGGCCATGTTCCTCGACATCCTGCGCTCGGCGGCAAGAGACGCCGGAAAACAGGCGCGCGTAATAGAGACCCGCTCGCAGGCAAAGGACCACCCGGCATCCCTTACAGTCCCTGAGACAGAGTACCTGAAATGCGTCATCATGGAAGTCATCTGAGTCTATCCTGACCGGCGGGAGGTGCGTTTAAAAAGCCCCCCTGCCGGTTTCATCCCGCCCATCTCACATCAGCGAAAACCAGAGCCAGTAGACAAGCACGTTCAAAGCGGTAAGCGGAATTCCAACAAGGGCGAAGTCGACGAAAGAGAGCGTCTTTCCTCCCCTCTTCTCCGCCGTCTGTATGACTATGACGTTGCTTGCCGCCCCCAGTATGAAGAGGTTCCCGGCGATGGTGCTCCCGGCGGCAAGGGCCATGTACGATTCCAGGGGCGCGCCCAGATGATCGAGAACCGGCAGATAGAGGGCCACGAACGGCACGTTTGAAAGGAGCTGGCTTGCGAGCGCGCCGGAAGCGAGAACAGCGCCTGTTGAAAAAGCTTCCGGGCCGGAGGGCATATAACTCTGTATGAAGTTTGAGGCCCACACCGCTTCCATCAGGACGAACATCGCGGCGAAGAATACGAGCGTATGCCAGTCGATTCTCCTGAGTATATGAGCGCGCCGTGGGCTGAGGAATAGAATGGGCGCCGCCGCCGCGACAGCAATCCAGGTGAGCCTCAAGTCAAAGAGGCCGAGCGTGACTGAGAGGACTTTAACTCCGACGAGCGCGAAGATTATTATCAACGACAGTCTGCAAAGAGCGGCCATTTCCCTGTCTGTCACAGGCTCCTTTTCCGCGGTTATTGGTGTCGAATGGAATTCCTTTCTGAAAAATAGCCTGAGCAGGCCGTAGGCAAGAAAGAGGTTCAAGACAGTCGGCACGGCGAGCCACTTGAGGAAGGTCACGAACGGGTCAGCGACATTGCCGCTCAGGGCTATGAGGAGGTTTTGCGGGTTGCCGATGGGGCTCGCGACACTCCCAAGGGTCGCGGCGAAACAGAGGCTGAGGAGCATGAGCTTGTGAGAGATATTGTAGCGTCCGGCGAAGTAAAGCACGAGCGGAGTGCCTATTATGGCTATGGTGTCGTTCATGAGAAAGGCCGAGAAAAAGCCCATTATGAAAAGGATGAAGAGTACGAGGGAGTCGACCGAGCGCGCCCTGCGGAAGAGGCCGTAGGCGAGGTGCTTCAAATACCCGCTCTCGACCATCGCCTCGCCGACGGCGAACATGCAGAACAAAAAGATCATGACATCGAGGTCTATGGACTTACCTGCCGCTTCCACGCCGATAGAGCCAGTCGCAAGCGCGGCCACGGCCCCCATAAGCATTATCTGCCAGATGGCGAGCCTTATATTTCCTACCTGCCTAATGGTGATAAGAACGAAGACAACGGCGAGGATTATTGGCGGGATTATGTTTATCTCTTGCATTGATTAGAAAACGGATTGAATTTGTGTTGGGTTACGCTTCGCTAACACTTTTGCAGGTTCAGGGTTGCACCCTGAACCTTTTAGTTCAAAGTGACAAAGGGTCAGCAATCTCCTGGTTCAGGTTACAAACCTGAACCAGCTAAGGGGCTTGACGGGTAAAACGGTATCTACCCGACTGAACCCACCATTAAAAAGGATGGTCGTTACAGGGTCGCCCGATATTATCCGCTAATTCTTCCCAAAAAGATACGAGAGCTGAACTATAGGTGTTGAGGTCATTTATGGTGAGATATATATCCTCACCTGCCAGTGGCATGTAGACATGGGGTCTACTTATTCCAAAATTGAAAAACGGATATTTTTGTATAGCTGGGTGGTCAAACAAATCTGGACGTAGCGATAGCAGTTCGACTGCCGAGCGGCCCTCGGCGTGTTTTACCGCGTTTGCAACAACTTCTAACTCCTTGACCTTTGACCAGGCAGATATTGCCTCAATGGAAATATCGAAACCGGCAAGCCGTTTTTTGAACTCCTCCATGTTTATCAGTTTAATATTATTTTCTTCTTCGGGATGAAGAACTTGTTTTCGGTGAAAAAGAAAAACCTGTTGTTCAAACATATGATATAAAGCCGTGGCTGTTATATTAACCAATGACTGCCGCACCGCCTCTAAGGATTGATAGTAGTCTATGCCAGCTTCTTGTGCTCGCTCTGCAACATCTCCCATGTCCGAGTATTCAGAGTATAAGCTACCAAGTCGTTCCCATTCTTTTTCAGCCGCTGCTTCTGCCTCAGATTCAATTTGATCAAATGTAGGCAGAACACGACTCGCAATAGAATCCGTGAATGTGTTTATTTGTTTGCAAAAAACTTCCTTAAAATACTTACTCCAATAACTCGGATCAAGTCCAGACATAATAACATCTCCCTACTTTTTGCTGGCTCAGCCTTGTAGGGTGGGCACCGCCCACCGCCTTTATTCCGCCCCTATATCCTCCGGGAGCTTCATGATATCCGAGCTTCCCCAGCCTTGTAGGGTGGGCACCGCCCACCGCCTTTATTCCGCCCCTATGTCTTCCGGGAGCTTCATAATATCCGAGCTTCCCCAATCTTCGGAATAGATACCTTGTTCCACATACCTGTTGAAGGTTGAATAGACCCAATCCTTCGGAGACTTAACCAGACCATGCTTGACTGGATTGTAATGTATGTAGTCGCAATGCGCTTCAAAGTCCTTTTCGTCTCGTATCCGGTGTTCCCAAAACCTTCTCTGCCACACAAGCTGTTCCCTGTGTTTCAACCGTGAGGCGTTCTCACCCTGTGCCTTGCCCGTAAGGGCCTTGCCGATTCTTTTTGTATACGCTGCTTTTATCAGCCCCCACCGTTTGGAATAGTCGCTATCACCCGCAGGCAGCGTCCAGATACAATGGAGGTGGTCCGGCATCAAAACCCAGGCATCTATCCCGAAGCGCATACGTGCCCGTGTCTCTTTAATTATCTCGCCAAGAGCGGCACGGCTTTCTTCCAAACAGAGCAGCGGTTGCCTGCCGTAAGTCACAACCGTAAAGAAAAAAGTATTGCCTTCTCTTACCCTTCTATAATTCGGCATTGTATTATCATTTATGGCTTGTTTTTATGGTGGGCGGTGCCCACCCTACCTGACTAAAAATTCCCAGGATTATATCTTTTCCAGTAATTTGCGTTCTTACAAAGTTAGCGTCCTCAGCAGAATAGACCCAAAAATTCTTTGTTTTGTCTGTATCATATTTTTTTTCTGTCTTCATTAAAACAGGAATCCACCCATTAACAACACTCACCCCTTTTTCTCCATCGAAAACTATTTCTAAAATCCATGTCTGGCCTGTTACGGTATCTAAAAGAATAGCCGGGGCATCTTGTGAAGTTCTTATCTCATATCTATTGGCAGGAATTTTTTCAGCACCATGAGTAATCATTGGCATAAACAAAAAAAATAAACAAAACAAAATAGAGAATATTTTTAGATTCATAATGCCTCCTCAAGTTTTATTCTGAGCCTTGCAGGGTGCGCTCCGCACACCATTAAAAAAGGGCAAGGCCGATAAAGGCCTTGCCCTTGGAAGCGGCGCTTATCAGTACTTTATCAGCGAGAACACAGGGTGAGGAGCGAGCTTATCCTTGCCCTTCAATTCTTCGAGTTCGACTATGAAAGAGCACTCGACAATGTTCGCGCCCATGCCAGCGACAAGACCTGCGACCGCGCCGGCCGTCCCGCCTGTTGCAAGGAGGTCGTCGGCTATTATCACATTCTGCCCTGGCTGTATCGCGTCCTGGTGTATCTCAAGGGTGTCCGTGCCGTACTCTAACGAATAGCTCGCCTTGTGGGTCTTGTGGGGGAGCTTGCCGGGCTTTCTGACAAGGACGACCCCTGCCCCTATCTTGTAAGCGAGGGCCGCTCCGACGATGAAGCCCCTCGCCTCTATTCCGACCACGAGGTCTATCTTGCGGCCTATGTACCTGTGACCCATCAAGTCGACCATGCGGTTGAACATCGCCGGTTCCTTGCACAGGGTCGTTATGTCCTTGAAAAGTATGCCCTTCTTCGGGAAATCAGGAACATCCCTGATCGAGTTCTTTAACTGGTCTACCATCGTTGTCTCCTTGGAGGTGTTTGCAGGCGCACGCATGATAGCACAACTGCTCACACCGCATCAAGGGAGGCGATGTTGTCACGCTCGACTATCCTCTTGAGCTTCTCCATGGCCTTGACTTCGATCTGCCTGACCCTCTCCCTCGTGACGCCGAGCGCCTTTCCAATCTCCTCGAGAGTCTCGGGGCACCCTGAGCCTATGCCGAACCTGCGGTCGAGTATGCGCCTCTCGCCCTCTTCGAGCATGGCGAGCCACGCCCTCACCCTTCTGGACTTTCTGGCCTGGTCGAGCATCTCGAGCTGGGTCGGGAATCTCATATCCTCTATCTTGTCGAGGAGCGAGAGCTCGGAACCATCCGGCAGGGCCGCCTCGAGGGAATAGCTCTTTTTGCCGACGAGGTCGAGCTTTTTTACGTATCTTCCTGAAAAGCCGGTCCTTTCAGCGAGCTCGCTGAAGTCCGGCTCCCTCGAGAGGGTCATCGTGAGCTCGCGCTGGGCTCTTGAGAGCTTCGAGATGTCGGCCGAGACGTGTATGGGGAGCCTTACGACATTAGCCTGGTTCGCGACCGCCCTCTCTATGGTCTGCCTTATCCAGTAGGTCGCGTAGGTCGAGAACTTGCAGCCCTTCGACGCGCGAAACCTCTCGACCGACTTGATGAGGCCGATATTGCCTTCCTCGATCAGGTCCTGAATAGGGAAACCCCTGTTCATGTATTTCTTGGCGATATTCACGACGAGACGCAGGTTGGCCTCTATCATCCTTGCGCGGGCAAGAGAGTCCCCCCTGGCTATCTTTCTGGCAAGCGTCTTTTCTTCGGCTGGTTTGAGGAGCGGGAATTTTCTAATCGAGTTGAAGTAATGCCTTACAGAATCAGTTGAAAATCCTTCACGGGGCTCCTGCTCATCGCCGCGGCCCGCGCGCTGGTTGAAAGTACCCCCAGATGCGTTCTCGAACTTATCCATTGGCTTCTACCGTCCCTTCCTTAGATAGTCCGGGAGACTTGAAGCTTTATTCCTGGCTGACTCCGGTGTAACGTATTTTTACATCTTTTTAATTCGATGGCAAGAAAAAAAGCGGGTTCCTTACAGTTTTTCCATGGCGGACTTCAAAATGCAGGTGGGAAGTGGTGGCGTTTCCGGTTGCCCCGACTGTCGCTATCAGCTGGCCTTTCTCGACTTTATCGCCCATCTGCACGAAGTTTTCCTTATTATGGGCGTAGACAGTGAAGTACTCGTCTTCGTGCTTGAGGATGACTATCTTGCCGTAGCCCCTCATGTCAGAGTCAAGATAGGCGACTGTGCCTGATTCAGCCGCCTTGATAGGCACGCCCTCAGGGGCCTTGATGTCGATGCCGCCGTGCTTCGTGCCGTTTCTCATGCCGAAGCTGGATATGACCTTGCCGTCGACAGGCCAGATAAACCTGTTGTTCTGGACCGCTATCGAGCCTTCCAGCTCGCCAGCGGCATCGATCGGCTGGACAGAGTCCCCCTCTTTCAAGGCATTTTCAACGGGCGCGCCCTTTGACTTCGGGGGCACATAGACATTGACTTTCTTGAGCCTCGAGACCCCCGGGATGTAAAGGAGCCTTCCGGTCTTTATCTCGGTCAGGTGCTTTATGTTGTTGAGCTCGGCCACATCCTGAATATCGACGCCGTAGGTCTTGCTTATCCTCCAGAGGGTCTCGCCCTTGCCTACCTTGTGATAGACCCCTGGCCCTGAACAGCCGGCGAGGACAACGGCTAACAGAAAAGCGGCGAGCGTTATCTGGATTTTTTTCAAGGAAGGCATGTCAAAGACTCCATGCGTTGCGGTGAAAGGTTCAGAGCCTGCTTTTGAGGAAAGACAGGGAGGCCCGGACAGCCTCTGGCGCGTCATTTGCCCTGGTTATGTCTGTGGAAACTTCCCAGGTCTTCAACCCTACTACCGGCTTCGAGGCCTTCAGAGCGAGGGCTATCTCTGAGAGCGTGCCGTAGCCTCCGCCAATCGCTATCACTACGGCCGCGCTCCTGACGATGAGGAGGTTGCGCATCTCTCCGAGGCCGGTCGCTATCGGAACGTCTATGTACTGGTTGGCAGCAGCCGGGTCAAGCCCCGGAAGAAGCCCGATTGTAAGCCCGCCTTTTGACTTCGCGCCCCTTGCAGAGGCCCGCATCACCCCGCCAAGCCCGCCGTTCACGAGGACACAGCCCGCCTCAGCCAGAAGATAGCCGGTCTGCTCGGCAAGAGAGTTGAGCGAGTCGTCCTCGAGCCCGTTTCCTATTACGGCAATGAGAGGCCCTCCGGAGCGCGCCTTCACAATGAGGCCCTCTCCCTTGCCTCCTGCCAGCCCTGCTTGCCGATGAGCTTGACGAACTTGCAGCCGCCGAGGACTTCCGTGTCAGCTCCCCCGTCCTCCCTCTTCGTGATGCGAAGGAGTTTTTGGTCCTCTTCCTGCCCTACCGGGATGACGAGACGGCCGCCGGGCTTCAATTGCGCAATGAGCGCCTCAGGCACAGTCGGGGAGCCCGCCGTAACTATGACCGCGTCGAAAGGCGCCTCATCCGGCCACCCCAGCGTGCCGTCAGAGACGCGTATTATGACGTTCGAACACATGAAGCCGTCGAGGAGCTTTCTTGCCCGGGCGGCTATCGTGCCGATGCGCTCGACCGAATATACCCTGTGGGCTATCATCGAAAGAACCGCCGCCTGATAGCCTGAGCCCGTGCCTATCTCGAGGACCCGCTCGTCGCCTTTGAGCCCGAGCGCCTCTGTCATGAAGGCGACCATGTAAGGCTGGGAGATAGTCTGCTTCTCGCCGATGGGGAGCGCGTGGTCGGTGTATGCCTGCGACCAGAGCGCCTCGTCGACGAACAGGTGCCTCGGCACGGTCAGCATGGCGTGCAAGACCTCAGGCCGGCTTATGCCCCTGGGTATGAGCTGGGTGTCGAGCATGTTCTGCCTGGAGCGCTCGTATATGTCCCTTTTCACCTTGAGCGGCGAAGGCCTTCCGGAGGCGCTCCTCATCTTAGCCTCCAGCCTTTGAGTTCCTCTATGGAGGAGTGACTTGTCATGTCGAGGTGTATGGGAGTTATCGAGATGTAGCCGTCCTGGACAGCGCGGTAATCCGCGTCAGAGCCGCCTTCCCATCTTTCGAGGTCCCCACCTATCCAGTAATACTTCCTGCCCCTCGGGTCGAGCTTCTCGACTACCGCGTCAGTGAAAAAACGCTTTCCCTGGGTCGTGGCCCTGTACCCTTTTATGTTCTTTACAGCCGGGACGTTGACGTTCAATAGAGTATCCTTTGGCACGCCCTTTTTGAGAACATACCTCGTCAGGCGGGCGGAGAAGGCCGCGGCCTGAGAGAAGTCAAAATCATCTCTGGCGGCAAGCGAGACGGCTATCGAGGGTATGCCGAGGAGCGTGCCCTCCATCGCGGCCGACACTGTCCCTGAGTACAATACATCCTCGCCCATGTTGCCGCCCTTGTTTATGCCGGAGACGACTATGTCGGGCCTCACCGGCATTATCCCGTGCAGCGCGAGAGTGACGCAGTCTGTCGGGGTGCCGTCAACGGCGTACATCCTCGGCCCGGTCTCGTCCACGCGCAGCGGCCTGTGGAGCGTGAGCGAATGGCTCGCCGCGCTCTTTTCCCTGTCAGGCGCGACGACATAGACAGTGCCTACCCTCCGGAGGGCAGAAGCGAGCTTCAAAATCCCCTCGGAGCGGATGCCGTCGTCGTTGGATACGAGTATGATTTTTTTCGTGTTTTCGGCCATTTCCTTCAACGTTCAAATATAATAAAAACAGAGCGTAAATTCAACATGTTTAAGCCGGTCGTCCACAAGGACGCCAGGCATCTGAGGAAATTGGGGCCCGCGGGAGAAATTGTGCTATAATTAGCGCTTTCGCATAAAGGTTCACAAACTCATATTCATCTGAGAGCCATGACGGGCCGCTGCCGCGTCTCGGCTCGCGTACCCATAAATCAAACAGGGAGAAGCTCAAGTTATGGACGGCTCCAAAAGTTCCGGCAAACAGGCGGTGCTCCACAAAGTGAGCCACATAAGCGACCAGGACATATACTTCTTCAAGGAAGGCAACCACTTCTCCCTCTACAACAGGCTTGGCGCGCACCTCATGGCAATCGACGGCGTAAAGGGCGTTGCCTTCGCGGTCTGGGCTCCTAACGCCGAGAGCGTCTCGGTCATAGGCGACTTCAACGGATGGGACAACAGGACGCACCCCCTCAAGGCGCGCGACGACTGGTCGGGAATATGGGAAGGGTTCATACCCGGACTTGACGCCGGCACGGTCTACAAGTACCACATAAAGTCCAGGTATTACGGATACAGCGTGGACAAGGGCGACCCGTTCGCCTTCCACTGGGAAAACCCGCCAAGGACAGCCTCTGTCGTCTGGGACCTCGCCTACGAATGGGGCGACAGGGACTGGATGAAGAACAGGCGCGAGAAGAACTCCCTCGACAAGCCCATCTCCATATACGAAGTACACATCGGCTCGTGGAGACGGGTGCCGGAAGATAACAACAGGCCCCTCACCTACCGCGAGATGGCGAGTGAGCTTGCCGAATACATGAAAGAGACCGGCTTTACGCACGTCGAATTCCTGCCCGTAATGGAGCACCCGTTCTACGGCTCATGGGGCTATCAGACGCTCGGGTACTTCGCGCCGACATCGAGGTACGGCACTCCCCAGGACTTCATGTACCTCATTGACTACCTCCACCAGAACGGAATAGGCGTCATACTCGACTGGGTGCCCTCGCACTTCCCCGGCGACGAGTACGGCCTCTCCTATTTCGACGGCACGCACCTTTTCGAGCACTCTGACATGAGAAAAGGCTTTCACCCTGACTGGGGGAGCTACATATTCAACTACGGCCGCCACGAGGTCAGGGCCTTCCTCATAAGCTCGGCGATGTTCTGGTTCGACAAGTACCACATCGACGGCATGAGGGTCGACGCCGTCGCCTCCATGCTCTACCTCGACTACTCGAGGAAAGAGGGCGAATGGGTCCCGAACGAGCACGGCGGAAACGAGAACATCGAGGCCATAGGCTTCTTGAAGCGCCTCAACGAGGCGATATATCAGGGTTACCCCGACACGCAGACCTTTGCCGAAGAGTCGACGGCTTGGCCCATGGTCTCGAAGCCGACATGGCTCGGCGGGCTCGGCTTCGGCATGAAATGGAACATGGGGTGGATGCACGACACACTCAAGTACTTCTCAAAAGACTCCATTTACAGGAAGTACTACCACAACCAGCTGACCTTCAGCATCTGGTACGCCTTTACCGAGAACTTCCTGCTCCCTCTCTCACACGACGAGGTCGTCCACGGCAAGGGCTCGCTCGTAGGGAAAATGCCCGGTGACGAATGGCAGAGGCACGCCAATTTGCGCCTTCTTTACGGGTACATGTACGGACACCCAGGCAAGAAGCTCATCTTCATGGGCTCGGAGTTCGCGCAGGTAAGGGAATGGGGGCATGACACGAGCCTTGAGTGGCATGTACTCCAGTACCCGTACCACGCCGGGGCAAAGGCGTGGGTCTCAGACCTCAACCGCCTGTACAGGAACGAAAAAGCACTCCACGAGCTCGATTTTTCGCCCGAAGGGTATGAATGGGTAGACTTCCACGACTGGGAGAACAGTGTCGTGTGTTTCCTCAGGAAGTCCGGCACGACCAACGAAACGATACTCGTCGTGCTCAACCTTACCCCGGTGTACAGGCCCGGCTACCGGGTCGGCGTGCCTGAAGGCGGATGGTGGCGCGAGCTTTTGAACAGCGATTCCGGGATGTACGGCGGCAGCGGCAAGGGAAACATGGGCGGGCTTAACGCCGAAGAGATACCAGTGCACAAGAGACACTTCTCGATAAACATGACTCTGCCGCCTCTTTCGGCTCTATTTTTCAAGAAGGGCTGATCGCCCCCTCTCCCCTTGTGGGAGAGGGGTATTAGCTTTTCGGGTGGGCTACGCCCACCATTATGTCATTCTGAGCGAAGCGAAGAATCTGTTTTTACTATGAGATTCTTCGTCGCCTACGGCTCATCAGAATGACAATACAACCCTACCTCTTCCCATCCATCTTTTTCTTCGGCGCATCAAAAGTAACTCTATATACCGCCCCTGCCTCGTCGTCAGAGACATACATCGCGCCATCCCTGCCCACGAGGATATCAACAGGCCTTCCCCACGCCCTCCTGCCATCATGCCAGCCTGTTATCACATCAAAAGGCCTGGCCGCGGGCTCTCCCTTGTCGTTGAACGGCACGGCAACGACCTTATAGCCAGTCGGCACGCTCCTGTTCCATGAGCCGTGAAATGCTATGAGGAGGGAATCTTTTATCATCTTCGGGAACTGAAGTCCGTAGCCGAACGCAATACCCAGAGGCGCTGAATGGGCCTGCATCTCGACCTCGGGCGCTCTTGTATTCTGGCAGCGCTCTCTACTTCCCCTCTCAGGGTCAGGGACCCTGTTGCCGTAGCAGTAAGGCCAGCCGTAGTCAGCGCCCTTCTCTATCAGGTTCACTTCTTCTGGCGGGATGTCGTCGCCAAGCATGTCCCTTCCGTTGTCAACGCCCCAGAGCTTGCCGGTTTTCGGGTGGAACTCGATGCCGACGGTGTTCCTCAGGCCGGTTGCGAAAAGCCCGGCTTCAGAGTCGGCAAAACGCATCACAGCGGCCCGCCGCCTGTCCTTTTCCACGCACGCGTTGCAGCTCGAGCCGGCCGAAAGATAGATCGCTTTGTCAGGCCCGACGGCTATCGACCTTGTCCAATGCCCTCCGCCGGAGGGCACGTCTGAAGTAATGACATTTTTAGAGTCGGCCTTGAGGTCGTTGTCGTTATCCCTCAAAGCCGCGACGCTGCCTGCCTCAGCGACAAGCAGCTCTCCATCCCTGAAAACCAGGCCGTGCGGCCTTTTCAATCCCCTTGCGTATACGATGACCTCGTCGGCAACTCCGTCTTTGTCCCTGTCAGGCAGAGCGAGTATTGTGCCGTCTGATGGTATCGACACAAAAAGCACCCCGTCGGAACTTTCAGCCATGAACCTCGCGTCACCCAGGCCTGAGGCAAAGACCGAAACGCTCAGACCAGGGAGGGCCTTCAACTCCCTCTTGACGGCGAGCGGCCCGTTCCTGTACTTTTGCGGCACATCAACGGCAACAGTGCGCAACTCCAGCGCGAAGGCCGAGGGCGCGGACAACAATATCAGCGAAAGCAAAAAAGCGGAAAATATCCTCATGCCTTTATTCTACTTCCAATATTCCGGGAGCGCAACCTGACCAGAATTTTTCGGGTATACTTTATTCATGTTCATAAGAAGAAAAAAAACCTGGAATATACCTGAAAGAGAGGCTGTCCCGGAAGAGGTCTACCTCGGCAGGAGAAGGTTTCTCAGTAATACGGGATATCTTTCTCTCGGCGCTCTCATGCTTTCAGGGGCAGGCGCCGGCATATTTGGCCTTTTCGAGGGAGAAAAAAAAGAAGACATAATAAAGCTTGCGCGCACGACGACCTCTGGGCTTTATCCCGCTAAAAGAAACCTTATCTACTCACTGGACAGGCCCCTTACCGACGAGCTTACTGCCGCCTCATACAACAACTTCTACGAGTTCACGACAGGCAAGGATGTCTGGAAGCATGTCAAGGCGTTTAAGGCGCGCCCCTGGACAATCGAGATAACCGGACTCGTTGAAAAGCCTAAGACATACGACATAGACGAACTGATAAGGAAGGTGGCGCTCGAAGAGAGGCTTTACAGGCACAGGTGCGTAGAAGCATGGGCTATGGCGGTCCCGTGGACAGGCTTTCCAATGAGGGAGCTCTTGAAGATAAGCCGCCCCCTCTCCTCGGCGAAGTTCGTCAGGATGAGCGCCTTCATGAACCCTGAATGGGCGTCCGGCCAGTCACAGAGGCTATGGCAGCCCTGGCCGTACGAAGAGGGGCTCACAATGGAAGAAGCCGCAAGCGAACTGACATTCCTCGCGACCGGCATCTACGGGCACGAGCTCCCTGCCCAGCACGGCGCTCCGATGAGGCTCGTCGTGCCGTGGAAGTACGGCTTCAAGTCCATAAAATCCATCATGAGGATAGAATTCACAGACAGTAGGCCCAAGACCTTCTGGAACACTCTCAACCCTGAGGAGTACGGCTTCACTTCGAACATCGACCCTGACGACAAGCGGCAGAGGTGGCCGCAGAAAACCGAGAAGATGATAGGCACGGGGGAACTCAGACAGACTGTTTTATACAACGGCTATGGCGAGCATGTCGCGGCCATCTACAAATAAGAGACTTTATTATTCTTCAATCGGCTTGAGATGCTTCGTGAACCAAGCTGATGCAAGGTTAGCCACGATTTCAAGAGTCCCCGGCTCCTCGAAAAGGTGGGTCGCGCCCGACACTATGACCAGTTCCTTTTGCGCGGTTATCAACTCATAGGCCGTCCTGTTGAACTCGATGACAGGGCCGTCCTCCCCGCCGACTATCAAAAGCGTCGGCGACTTCACTAACGGGAGTGACTCCATCGCGAGGTCTGGCCTGCCTCCCCTTGAGACAACCGCGCCTATGGCTTCTCCCGAAGAAGCCGCTGACATCAACGCCGCGGCCGCACCGGTGCTCGCGCCGAAGTACCCGGGCCTGAGTTTTCCTGTCGCTTGCTCAACGCCAGCCCACTTTGCCGCGGCGTCGAGCCTTCTCGCCAGAAGGCCTATATCGAACCTTGTATCGTAATCCTTATCCTCTTCAAGCGTCAGGAGGTCCATGAGCAAAGTCGCGAGGCCTGCCTTCCTCAACTCCCCTGCCACGAAGTTATTCCTCGGGCTCTTCCTTGAACTCCCGCTGCCGTGCGCGAAGAGCACAAGACCTGTTGCTTTCTCAGGCACGCTCAGCATGCCTTCTAACCTCACGCCGTCAACGGGTATATGGACGAGCTTTTCCATGTTGTCTGCCTCCGGTAAAAAGAGAGCTACAGCTTGTTGAAGCCGTTGAGGGCGGCTTCCTTGTACGCGAGAGAGAGCGTCGGGTAATTGAAGACAGCGTCCTTGAAGTAGTCTATGGTCCCGCCATAGCTCATGACGGCCTGTCCGATGTGGATGAGCTCGCTGGCCCTGTCGCCGACTATGTGCACGCCGAGGATGCGCCGGGTTACCCTGTCAAACAGGAGCTTCAACATGCCGTGGACGTCGCCTATTATCTGGCCCCTTGCGACCTCGTGAAAGTAGGCGCAGCCAGCCTCGTACGGTATCCCTTTTCTGGTCAGCGCTTCTTCGCTCTCCCCTACCATCGCTATCTCGGGTATCGTGTATATTCCGAACGGCAGGAGGCCGGGCAGCTCGCAGGTTATGCCCTCTTTCTGGAAGGCGTGGCACACGGCGCGCCGTCCCTGCTCCATGGAGACCGAGGCAAGAGAAGGAAAGCCTATGACGTCGCCTATCGCGTAGACGTTCGGCGCGAGAGTCTGGAAGCCCACGTCGACCTGTATCGAACCCCTCGCGTCGGCCTTGATGCCGATCGCGTCGAGGCAGAGCCCGTCTGAGTTGCCTACCCTGCCCATCGTGTAAAGGAGTTTTTCAGTGACTATGGATTTGCCGCTCTTGAGCCTTGTCAATACCCTGCCGGGGCTCTCGACCGAGATATCCACGACCTCCTCTTCGAGCCTGAAGGTCACGCCAGAGTGGCGCATCCAGTAGATGAGGTTCATGACTATCTCATTGTCGGCAAAGTCAAGGAGGCGGGCCTTTTTGTCGACGAGCGTGACCTTGACCCCGAACGCGCTGAATATGCAGGCGTACTCGCAGCCTATGACGCCGCCGCCGATGATGGTCATAGTAGCGGGGATCCTGTTGAGGGCGAGTATCGTGTCGCTGTCGTAGATGTGGTCCGTGTCGAACGGCACGTCCGGAGGCCTCGACGGCCTCGAGCCTGTCGCGATTATTATGAAGTCAGCCCTGATCTCTTCTTCCCCGCCGCTTCCTTTCAGGCGCACCCTGCCGGGGCCTAAGAAAGATGCCTCGCCGAATATGACCTCGACGTTGTTCCTGCCGAACTGGTCGACTATGACCTCCATCTGTCGGCGGACGACCTCTGTTTTTCTGTTCATCAGCTCGCTCAGGGCCACGTCCCTGTTCAATATCACCTGAAGGCCGAAGGCGCCCCTTTGCTGGTAGGCGGCGTAAAGGAGGGCCGTCTCACGCAGGGTCTTGCTCGGCAGCGTCCCGGTGTGGAGCCCGGCCCCGCCGATGAACTGGCCCTTTTCGATTATCGCGACCTTCTTGCCGAGCTTCGCCGCCTGTATGGCCGCTTTCTGCCCTCCCGGGCCAGAGCCTATGACAAGCGCGTCATAATGTCTCATCATGTGCCGCCTTTGATTGAAGTATTACCTGATTATAGCTGAAAAAATATTTAACTGGATAGTTTGAGATGTCTGCCGGAGCGCGGATTAAAGGCCTGCTCAGTCCTTCTCCCGCTCCAGTATGGGGTAGGCGGCGTTGGTTATGTAGGAGTTTATCCTCTTGAGGTTGGTGAGGACGTCGAGGTGTATGGCGCTCGTGTCTATCGACTCCTTGTGCCCCTTGTACAGGCGGCTTATGTGCGCCTGCCTGAGGTCGCGCTCGAGCTCAGTCATCTTCTGCTTGTGCGTTATGAGACGCCTCGCGAGCTCAGTGTCGCTCGAAGTGAAGGCCGCGATCCCCATCTGGTAGTTCTCGATCACTTTTTTATGAAGGGCCCTTATCTCCTCCATGCCCTCCTTCGAGAACTTGAGCCCCCCCTTTATCTTCTTTTTCGCCAGCTCCATGAGATTCTTGTCTATGACATCGCCTATGTTCTCAAGGTTGTCGGAAAAGAGCATTATCTCCTGCTCGCGGCGGGCCTGCTCGCCGGAGAGGCTCTCCTTCGAGAGTTTTATGATGAAGAGCTTCACCTCCCTGTCGAGGATGTCGACGTCATCGTCCATCTCCTGTATCTCCTCGAGGGTCGAGACGCTGTCGTTGTCAAAGACCTCTATCGACTTGACGAGCATCTCCTGGACGATGTCCGCTGTCCTCAGGGTCTCCCTCGTCGCCTGCACCAGCGCGAGAGTCGGGGACGCGAGGACTATGGGGTCGAGGTATTTGGGGCCGAAACGCTCAGGGGCCAGAGACTGCGGCAGCAAAGCGGTCACCAGCCTCGTGAACGGGCCTGTGAACGGCAGGAACAGGACCGCTATGCCGATGTTGAAAAAAGTATGCGCGTTGGCGACCTGCCGTGCGGCATCCGGCGAGGAATGGCCCACGAGCGTTGTGAAAAAATCGAGAAATGGCAGTACAAGAAGCACGCCAATCACCTTGAACAGAACATGGGCAAACGCAACCCTCTTGGCGTCTACCGTCGCGCCCAGAGACGAAACTATCGCCGTAACTGTCGTGCCTATGTTGGCCCCTAACACTATTGGAACAGCGGCCTCGATGCCGAGTATGCCGGAATGGGCGGCGGTGAGCGCTATGCCGAGGGTAGCCGCGCTTGACTGAAAAAGGGCGGTAAGGACAGCCGAGATGATGATACCGGCGAACGGGTCCTTGCTCAGGCCCAGAAGGAAGTCCTTCATGAACGGGTTCTGTGAGACCGGCTCGAAGGTGTCTATAAGTATCTTGAGCGCGAAAAAGACGAAGCCAAAACCGAGGATCGCCTGGCCAGCGTCCTTCCACCTGCCGCCTCTCCCCAGGAACGTTACCAGAGCGCCCAGGCCCACGAGCCCTATGGCGTAGTCATACACCTTGAATGCGATTATCTGGACGGTAACGGTCGTGCCGATGTCCGCGCCGAGTATGACGCCCATGGTCTGCGTGAGGCCCATGAGGCCCGAGCCGACAAAACCGACGAGCATGACTGTCGTGGCAGATGAGCTCTGCAAGAGCGCGGTTATGGCCGCGCCGACCCCGACTCCCTTCAGGCGGTTGTCGGTCGCTGTCAGCAGAAAGTTCCTGAGCCTGGCTCCGACGGCCCTTTGCAGACCGTCGCCGGCAAGCTTCATGCCGAAGAGGATGAGCATGGCGCCGCCGAAAAGGCTCAATATGGAGATCGTAGTGGTCATATCAGTCATATCGGTAACGGGCTCTCCCGCCTTGAAAGTACAGTAAGTACGCCTGTTTTCATATTATCCCCCAAAGGGCCCACGCGCAAGGCTTTTGGCGGGCGTACCGGGTGCCAACCCTGTTTCACCTGATTTGCCTTGATTTTCCGCGAACTAAAAGTATAATTGTGAGTTTCAAGGCCTGCCAAAATACGCATACAATACATGGAGGGACCATGACCAATATCGTCAACGTACACGCCAGAGAGATACTCGACTCGCGCGGCAACCCGACAGTCGAAGTCGAAGTAACCCTCGACGGCGGCTACAAGGGAAGGGCAGGCGTGCCATCAGGCGCCTCTACCGGCAAGTTCGAGGCCGTGGAACTGCGCGACGGAGACAAGAAGAGGTATCTCGGCAAGGGCGTGCAAAAGGCCGTCAAGAACGTCCGCGAGAAGATAGGCAAGGAACTCCTCGGCATGGACGCGACCGACCAGGTGCTCATCGACAAGACGATGATAGAACTCGACGGCACGGACAACAAGAAAAAGCTCGGCGCGAACGCTATCCTCGGCGTCTCCATGGCCGTCGCCAAGGCGGCCGCCGCGGCTTCGATGCTACCCTTGTACAGGTACCTCGGAGGCGCCAACGCCAAGGTGCTTCCCGTTCCCATGATGAACATCATAAACGGAGGGGCGCACGCCAACAACGGCCTCGACATACAGGAGTTCATGATAGTACCGGCCGGAGCACCGAGCTTCAGCGAGGCGCTGCGCGCAGGTGCCGAGGTATTCCACAACCTCAAAGCCATCCTCAAGAAAAAGGGGCTTTCGACCGCGGTCGGCGACGAAGGCGGCTTTGCCCCCGAGCTCAAGAGCAACAGGGAAGCCCTCGAAGTGATATTACAGGCCATAAGCGCGGCAGGATACAAGCCGGGCAAAGACATAATCCTCGCGCTGGACTGCGCCTCGAGCGAGCTTTACAAGAACGGCGGATACACCCTTGAGAAAAAAGAGCTCTCAGCCGATGAGATGGTCGACTACCTCGCCGGGCTTGCCGCCGACTTCCCCATCATCTCGATAGAAGATGGAGTGGCAGAAGACGACTGGAAGGGCTGGGGCCTCCTCACCAAGAGGCTCGGGAACACAGTACAGCTTGTCGGCGACGATCTCTTCGTCACCAATGTCGCCCGCCTGAGGCGCGGCATAGATTCGTGCGTCGCCAACTCGATACTCGTCAAGGTCAACCAGATAGGCTCTCTTACCGAGACCTTCGAGGCCGTTGACATGGCTATAAGGGCCGGCTACACGGCCGTCATCTCCCACAGGAGCGGAGAGACCGAGGACGCTACAATCGCCGACATAAGCGTCGCGACCAACGCCGGACAGATAAAGACCGGCTCGGCATCCAGGACCGACAGGACAGCCAAGTACAACCAGCTCCTCAGGATAGAAGAAGAGCTCGGCAGCACGGCCATCTACCCCGGACACGGCGCTTTCAAGGTAAACCCCGCGTTCTGATTGAGCCAAACCGGGGGGCGCTCCCCCCGGTTTGGCCTTAAGCAGGGGCGTATGATATAATCCACACATGCCGGCTTTTTTCAGCCCCGGCATAAGACCGCGAAAAAAATCGTTTTTTTGCGTAAAACTCACCACTGGAGGTTTCGTGGTTTCAGAAGGCCTTATTTTCGAGGCTTTGTTTGTCTTCATCCTCATCATCATCAACGGATTTTTCTCCAGCGCGGAGATAGCTATAATCTCCGCAAAACGGAGCCTCATCGATAAGCTCGCCAAGGACGGGAACGTCTCGGCCTCTGTCGTCCACCAGATGAAAGAGGACCCTGACAGGTTTCTTGCCACGGTGCAGGTCGGCGTCACGGTCGTCA
Source organism: Deltaproteobacteria bacterium (assembly GCA_020846435.1). Classification (GTDB taxonomy): domain Bacteria; phylum Desulfobacterota; class GWC2-55-46; order GWC2-55-46; family GWC2-55-46; genus GWA2-54-12. The sequence continues at coordinate 14,213 of JADLDY010000029.1, read as the reverse complement.
GCACCCTCGCCTCGGTCCTGGGCGGTATAATAGCCTCCGAGCGCATAAAACCCATTATCGAGTCGATCCCCTTCACTCCGGTACAGGAGGCTTCAGAGCTGCTCGCCATCGCGCTGGTCGTGGTGATAATCTCCTATGTGAGCCTCGTCCTGGGCGAGCTCGTGCCCAAGTCCCTGGCGATAAGATACGCCGAGAAGATCGCGCTTTTCTCAGCCAGGCCGCTTCACTTCATCTCCAGGGTCACGAACGCCTTTGTAATGGTGCTCACGGCCTCGACGAGCGCGATCCTGAAGGTCCTTGGAGTAAAGGACACCGGGCAGAAGGTATTCATCTCTGAAGAGGAGATCAAGTACTTCATCCGGGAAGGACGGGCTACCGGCGTCTTCGAAGAGACCGAAGCCCAGCTCCTGCACGGCGTGTTCGAGTTCGCGGACAAGACGGTCAAGGAAGTCATGGTCCCGAAGCACAAGATAAGCGCCATAGAGCTGGACACCTCTTCGGAAGTCGCGTTGAAGTTCATCTCGGACGCGGGCTTCTCGAGGTACCCGGTTTACAAGGACAGCATTGACAGGATAGTTGGCATCCTTTACAACAAGGACGTCTTCAACGCCCTTGAGAAGGGGCGCAAGCTTGACGTGAAGACGATGATCAGGACGCCGTACTTCGTCCCGAACTCCATAATGATAAGCAAACTCCTGCGCGAGCTCCAGAGGCGCAAGATTCACATGGCCATCGTCATAGACGAGCACGGCGACCTCGACGGGCTTGTGACTATCGAGGACATACTCGAAGAGCTTGTAGGAGAGATTGAGGACGAGTACGACGTAGGGGCCGGCGGGCTTGTTGAAAAGCTCCGCGACGGCACGATGATAATAGACGCCTCGGCCTCTCTCGGAGACCTCGAGAACATCGGCATCTCCATAGGCGAAGAGGACGAAGAGTACAACACGCTCGCGGGGTTCATGCTCTCGAAGCTCCAGAGGATACCGAGGGGCGGCGAATTCGTCGCGTACAAGGGCATGCGCTACACTATCGTGGACGTCGAGCAGAACAGAATAATCAAGGTCAAGGTCGAGCCTCTCGACGGACAAGCGCAAAAGCAGGCAAAGGCCTGAGAGGCCTGAAACAGCCATATCTGACGTATCAAGAGCGGGGCGCGCTTTCGCCCCGCTCTTTTTTTTCAGCGCCCCTGCCTTCTTTTCTTCAATATCCTCAGAAGGCTGGCAAGGGGCCGCGCGTTCAGGATGTCCTTCTTCTCCAGCCAGCCCCTCATGGCCGTGTGCACCCCGTACTCGATGTTGCCGAAGTGGCGTGTCGAGTGGGCATCGGTAGAGACAGCGACAAGAACTCCCCTTTCCTTCGCGAGCATGCAGTGGCTGTCATTGAGATCGAGCCTCTCCGGGCTCGAATTGAGCTCAAGGGCAGTGCCGTATTTTTTCGCCTCGTCCATGACTGATGCCATGTCCATGTGAAACGGCTCCCTCTCGCCAAGAAGCCTGCCTGTCGGGTGCCCTATGATGTCTATGAAGCCGGTCCTCACGGCCTTTATGACGCGGCCTGTCATCTCCTCCTCTTTCATGTTGAAGCCTGAATGGACCGAGGCTACGACGATGTCGAGCTTTCTGAGGACAGTCTCGGAGTGGTCGAGCGTGCCGTCGGCCCTTATGTCGACCTCAGACGACTTCAGTACAATGAACTTCTTTTTCTGGCGCTTGAGCCTTTCGTTGAACTCGTCTATCACGTTCATCTGCGAAAGGATCCTTGCCTCGTCGAGCCCCCTCGCTATGCCGACGGCCTTTGAATGGTCAGTCACAGCCATGTACTCGTAGCCGAGCTTCATGGCAGCCTCGGCCATCTCTTCAAGAGAGTTAGTGCCGTCGCTCTCGGTCGTGTGCACATGGAGGTCGCCCCTTATGTCAGAGCGCTTCAGGAGAGCGGGGAGCCTGCCTTCGAGGGCCGCCTCTATCTCGCCCCTGTTCTCACGCAGTTCAGGCGCTATGTACGGCAGGCCGACCGCGGCGTAGACGTCCTCCTCTTTTTCGCCCGCGAGCCATGAACCATCCTTCTCCGAGAAGACGCCGTACTCGCTCAGCTTGAGCCCCATTTTTTTCGCCCTCTCGCGCAGGGCCACGTTGTGCGCCTTTGAGCCGGTAAAATACTGGAGCGCCGCTCCAAACGACTTCTTCTCGATTGCCCTGATATCGACCTGGAGCCCGCTTTTGAGGACGACGCTCGACTTTGTGCCGCCCTTTGAGAGCACCTCTTTAACGTCAGGGTATTGGACGAATCGCTCCATGACAGAGGGCTGGTCTTGACAGGCGGCAAGTATGTCGAGGTCGCCGACTGTCTCCTTCCACCTGCGAAAGCTCCCTGCCGCGGCTATGTCAGAGATCCCGGCGCCCTCCTTGAGATAGGCGGCATATGAAACAGCTACATGGGCGGCATAGGAGCGGGTGAAGACTCTCGCTCGCGACTTCAGCTCTTTTACTCCCCTCAGGATCTTCTCTTCAGAGACCTTGCCAAAGCCTGGCAATTCCCTTATCAGGCCTTTTGCTGCTGCCTCCTCAAGGCCGTTCAAGTCCTTTATCCCGAGCTTTTCATGGAGGGAAGCCGCTTTTTTCGGGCCGAGGCCGCTGACCTTTATCACATCCAGCATGCCGGGGGAGACCTCCGCGAGGAGCTCTGCGTGAAGGGCGCAGCCGCCGGTTTGGAGCATCTCGATTATCCTGCCCCTCGTGCTCTCGCCGATGCCGGGGATGCCCTTTAAGGCCGCTTCTCCCCCCTGGGCGTAAAGAGCCTTGAGGCTCTCAGGCAGGCCTTCCACGACTACCGCGGCGTTCCTGTACGAGCGGACCCTGAAAATCTCTGCACCCTTGAGTTCAAGGAGGTCGGCTATCTCTAAAAAGACGCTGGCTATATCCGGGTTTTCCATGCTAAACCGGGCTTCCTTTCAAAGCTCTTCATTTTACTATATAATATACACTGTTTTACAGCCGTCCGCCCGCCTTAGTTCGGCGTGTTTTTCCGGTTGACTTGCTCCGGCTCTTTACCTAAACTTAGTTATCAGGAGAGGTTCAGCCGCCGCTCCAAAACAATGAAAGGCCATTAAAAGTTTTGAACAGGAACAGCGCGATCGGCGTCTTTGACTCAGGCATAGGCGGGCTAACAGTCCTGCGTGAGATCACAAGGCTTCTTCCCAATGAGAACACCGTCTATCTGGGCGACACTGCCAGAGTCCCCTACGGCAGCAAATCAAAGGAGACTATCGAGAGGTACTCTTTCGAGATAGCCGCCTTTCTCCTCAAATACGACATCAAGATGCTTGTCGCGGCCTGCAACACGGCCTCTGCCTTCGCCGTGCCTTCTCTCAAGACCGGCCTTTCCATCCCGGTGACCGGGGTCATAGAGCCGGGCGCGAGGGCCGCGGCAGGAGCGACGAAAGCAGGGAGGATTGGCGTCATAGGCACAGAAGGCACTATAAAGAGCAGCGCCTACACGGCCGCCATAAAGGCTATAAAGCCTGAAGCCGAGACCTTTGTCCAGGCCTGCCCTTTGTTCGTGCCCCTCGTCGAGGAGGGCTGGGCCGAAGACGAGGTGACAGCAATCATCGCCCAGCGTTATCTCTCAGGCTTCCAGGACGCAGGTATCGACACGCTCGTCCTCGGGTGCACGCACTACCCTCTCCTCAAGGATACGATAGCCTCTGTAATGGGTGAAGGAGTTACGCTCATCGACTCTGCCGCCTCGACCGCGATAGAAGTTAAAAAAATACTCGAAGAAAAAGGGCTACTGAACAACGGGAAAGCCCCGGGAGCGCACAGGTTCTTCGTGACCGACTCCCCAGAGCGGTTCATGGCGGTCGGAAGGCGGTTTTTCGGCGAGAACCTTGCCGCCGCTGAGCTCGCGATTTTAACAGAAAACTGAGGTGCTTCGAAGTGGCTGGTAAAAAAGGAAAAAAGAGCCTGACAGCGATAATCGTCATCGCGGCGATCACGGTCATAGCCGGGATAATCGTCCTCTCGTGGCTTGCCGGCGGGCCGGCGAAAAAAGAGATGAAGGATATAACCGTTTTTTTCAGCGACGAGGACGGCATCTATCTCAAGGCTGAAAAACAGCAGGTAAAAAAAGGCGCCCTTGACATGGAGGCCGCCGAAGCGGTCCAGGCGCTCATAAACGGGCCGCAAGACGCGAAGTCAGGCAAGACGCTGCCCAATGGCACGAAGCTCCTGTCCGTCAGGATAGACGGGCAGGTCGCCATAGTCGACCTTAGCCCTGAGGTCATGACCAACCATGAAGGCGGCTCCTCAGGAGAGCTCCAGACGATCTATTCGATAGTCAACACGCTCGCCTTGAGTTTCCCGGAGATAAAGGAAGTGCAGATACTCGTCGCCGGGAACAGGGAAGAGACCATAGCCGGGCATATCGACATAACAACGCCGCTGGGGCCGGACAGGAAGATCATAAAGGACTGAAAATTCCCGTGAGGAGCGGACATGGCCAAGGCAGAAGGCTTCAGGACAGAGAAAGACTCCCTCGGAGAGAAGAAAGTCCCTCGAAAAGCCTACTACGGCATACAGACGCAGCGGGCGATTGAGAACTTCCAGATAAGCGGCCTCGGGGTGCACCCTCTCCTCATAACCGCCACAGCCGGCGTCAAATTCGCGTCAGCGAAAGCCAACCACAAGCTCGGCCTCCTTGACAGGAAAAGGGCTGACGCCATCTGCAGGGCCGCCTCCGAGGTGATCTCCGGCGGCCTCCGGCGCGAGTTTGTTGTCGACGCCTTTCAGGCAGGGGCCGGAACATCCCACAACATGAACGCCAACGAGGTGATAGCCAACAGGGCCATAGAGCTCCTCGGCGGCAGCCGCGGCGATTATTCGCTCGTGCACCCCAACGACCACGTCAACATGAGCCAGTCAACGAACGACGTTGTGCCGACAGCCATCCGGATAGCGGCCATCAACTCTTCAAGAGAGCTAACCGCCTCTATCGGCCGTCTCGAGAAGGCTTTCACCAGAAAATCAAAAGAGTTCTCCGGCGTCATAAAATCAGGGAGAACGCATCTGCAGGACGCCGTGCCAGTGACCCTCGGGCAGGAGTTCGGCTCGTACGCCGACGCCATGAGAGCGGCAAGAGAGCGCCTGAACGAAGCTTCACAGGCGCTTCAGGAAGTCGGGCTTGGAGCGACCGCCGTTGGTACCGGCATCAACACGCACCGCAGATACAGGGACACGGTACTCGCTGAATTGAGAAAGGCGACGGGCATAAAGGGGCTTGAAAAAGCCAGGGATTCATTCGCCGCCCTCTCCTTCATGTCGGACTTCGCCGCCCTCTCGGGAGCCATGAAGCTCCTGTGCGTTGACCTCGTGAAGATATCAGGCGACTTGAGGCTCCTCGCCTCAGGGCCGAATACCGGCCTTGCCGAAATAATGCTCCCTGCCCTCCAGCCCGGCTCCTCCATAATGCCGGGCAAGGTCAACCCGGTCATGGCAGAGATGCTCTCCATGGTCTCGTTCCACGTCATGGGCGCAGACCAGGCTATCGCGCTTGCGGCCCAGGCCGGACAGCTTGAACTGAACGTCATGACGCCTGTCATCAGCCATAACCTCCTCGGCCCGGCCGCAATTTTGACCAACGCACTGGACGCCTTTACATTGAAGTGCGTCTCAGGCATAAAGGCCGACAGGAAAAGATGCGCCCTCTACTTCGAGAGCTCTGCTGGACTTGCCACTGTTCTGAATGTGTTCATCGGGTACGAGAAGGCGGCTTCGGTCGTGAAGGAAGCCAGGACGACCGGAAAGAGCATCAAGGAGACAGCCCTCGAAAAAGGCGTCCTGACTGAAGCCGCATGGAGAAAGCTCATGAAGCCTCAGAACATAACGTCGCCTTTTGACCTCAAGGGACTTTTGAAGAAAGGGAGATCCAAGAAGTAATGGCCTGGATACTCCTTTTTGCCGCCGGTTTTTTCGAGATACTCTGGGCACTCGGCCTCAAGCTCTCGGAAGGCTTCACAAAGCCTGTCGCGGCCATCGGCACGATAGCCGCTATGGGCCTCAGCATGGCCTTCATGGCCTACTCGCTCAAGACGATCCCCATGGGCACTGCCTACGCCGTATGGACAGGCATAGGAGCCGTCGGCACCGCCATTCTGGGCATGCTTCTCTTCGGCGAGCCCCGGGCCGCCTTGCGCCTTTTATGCATAGGCCTCATAATAGCCGGGATAGCCGGGCTCAAGCTCACATCCAGCTGACCGAGACGCCAACCAGCCAGTTTGCCGATTGAAAAAGCGGCCTGTTTGTTTTATTCTGATATTTGAACTGACGGCTTTAACGGAGGATACTATGACGCACACCAGACGGGCGCTTCTCGCCCTGGCAGTTTTCTGCCTGCTTGCCATGACCGGCATCGAGGCCCTGGCAGACCCGGGAAAAGTATACAGGACAAAGCTCGATAACGGACTTACCGTCGTCATCGAGGAGGACGATTCAGCGCCGGTCGTCTCTGTGCAGATGTGGGTCAAAGTGGGCAGCGCCGACGAGCCGCAAAAGCTCGCGGGCATCTCACACGTCTTCGAGCACATGCTCTTCAAAGGGACCGCAAAAAAAGGCGTGGGCCAGATAGCCACGATGATAGAGTCGGTCGGTGGAGACATAAACGCGTACACATCTTTTGACAATACCGTCTACCACCTCACCGTGCCGAGCAGGCACTTCTCGACCGGTCTCGACGTCATAAGCGACGCCATACAGCATTCATCCTTTGACCCCGCCGAGTTGAAGAAGGAGCTCGAGGTAGTCCTCGAAGAGATACGGATGAACGAGGACACCCCCGGCAGGAGGCTTTTCAAGTCGCTCCTCGGCACAGCGTACTCTACGCACCCGTACGGCCGCCCGGTCATAGGCTTTGCCGACACGGTAAAGTCTTTTACGAGGCAGGACATACTGAACTTTTTCAGGAAGTGGTACGTTCCCAACAACATGGTCCTTGTCATAGTCGGCGACGTCGAGCATGAAGCCGCTCTCAAAGCCGTGAAAGAAGCGTTCAATGGCTTCAAGGCAAGACCCGAGCCCCACAGGAAAAGGCCTGTCGAGCCTGCGCAGAAGAGCCTCAGGACCGGGGTCCTCGCCATGGAAGTGCAGGACACCCAGCTCGGGATGACTTTCCACATCACGTCCGTGAAGGAAACCGACACCTACGCAATAGACGTCCTTGAGAACATCCTCTCTGGAGGGGAGACCTCGCGTCTGTACAAGAAGCTCAAGCTCGAAGACGAGCTCGTGCACGGCATCTCCGTCTACTCGATGGCGTTGAAAGACCCGGGCTTGTTATTCGTGACGGCCATGTTGAAGCCTGAGAACGCGGGCAAGACCATCACAGGCGCGCTCGAGGTGATAAATGAGCTCGGCGATAAGGGCCCTGACCTTGAGGAGCTTGAAAGGGCGAAGTTCAACATCGAAAGCTCTTTCGTCTATTCGAGGGAGACGATGGACGGGCTCGCGAGCAAGCTCGGTTTCTTCGAGGTCAACCTTCAGGACTACGCCTTTGAAAAGAAATATATCGAGAACATAAGAAAGGTCACGCCGGAGGACATCAAACGGGTCACCGCGAAATACCTGACGCCGTCCAACATGTCTGTCTCAGTGCTCGTGCCCAAAGCTCAGGAGAGCTCAATCACGCCTGAACTGCTCGCCGAAAGCGCCAAGGCCGCCTCCCTGAAAACAGCGGCAAAAACCGCGCCAGAGGAGTCTGACGAGAGCAAAACCACAAAGACAGTGCTCGAGAACGGAATCACCCTCATAGTCAAGGAAGTGCGTTCAAACCCGACGGTGGCCTTTTACGCGGCCTTCCCCGGCGGCCTCAGGTTCGAGGAGACGGCGAAGAACGGCATAGGCTCTTTTACGGCCGCGATGCTGACAAACGGCACTACGAAGATGACGAGGGAAGAGCTCTCAAAGGAACTTGAGGACATCGCTGGCGGAGTCAGCGGCTTCTCTGGCTGGAACTCGACAGGAGCATCAGGCAAGTTCCTCTCGAGGTTCTTTGACAAGGGCCTCACGACCCTCGCCGACGTCATCATGAACCCGGTCTTTCCGGAAAAAGAGATCGAGAAACTGCGCGTTGACACGCTCGCCGCGATAGCGCGCCAGGAGGACAACCTCCCCGGTTACACGTTCAAGCTCTTGTACCGCGAGCTTTTTGACGTGCACCCTTACGGCATGCAGACCATAGGCACGAAGGAGTCCATAAGCGCGCTCAAGAGGGACGACCTCATAGCCCACCACAGCGCCTTTTTCACGCCTGACAGGATGGTCCTGACGATAGTCGGCGACATAGACGCCGAGAGAGCGAAAAAGAAGGTCTCAGAGCTTTTCGCGAACTTCAGGCGCACTTCAGCGGCTTTGCCTGTTCCGCCAAAGGACAAGCCTGAGATCGCAATTGAAAAGACAGGCGCTTCCAAGGACAAGGAGCAGACCCACGTAGCGATCGGCTTCAACGGCACGACAATAGGGAGCGATGACAGCTATGCCCTGCGCGTCATGACCGAGATACTCTCAGGCCAGGGCGGCAGGCTCTTCCTTGAACTGAGGGACAAAAAGTCTCTAGCGTACTCGGTCAGCGCCTTCTCAAAAGAAGCGGTCGACCCCGGCATGATAGCCGCTTACATCGCCACAGCGCCCGGAAAAAAGGAAGAAGCCATCCAGGGGCTCCTCGGCGAATTCAGGAAGATGCGCGAGGAACCGGTTAGCATTGATGAGCTCAACAGGGCCAAGAGGTCGATAATAGGCAGCTATGAGATAGGGCTCCAGTCGGTCTCAAGCCAGTCCGTTGACATGGCCAACAGCGAGCTCTACGGCCTCGGGTACGCCTTCTCGAAGGTCTATCCGGAGAAGATAGAGGCCGTCACCGCGGAAGACGTCACGCGGGTAGCGAAGAAATACCTCGACCTTGACGCGTACGTCATCTCCATCGTCGGGCCGGCTGACATGGAAGAAAAAGCACAATAGATATATCCTTTCAGAGAGGCAGGCTTTTCCTGCCTCTCTGAAAGGATAATCCTGAGCAAAAAAACTCCCAGAAAATCTGTCCATACCGCTCAACTACCCGATACGACTCACCCTGTCGACGAACCTCCACAGCTTGCGCCGGTCTGTTTTTTTTCTGATATAGTTCCCAAATGGGAACAATGGCGGCTTTTCAGCAAACTCTCACAACAAACTAAGGAGGATGTATGCTGACGATCAGAAGAACGGTGTTAAAGATATCTCTGGCAGTCGTGGCGATTGCCGCTTCAGGCCTTATTGCCGGAGCCGAGGCAAAAGACAGGAACCCTTGCGCAAAAAACCCCTGCATGGCCAAAAACCCATGCGCCATGAGCCCGATGCCCATCAGGAAAAACATGATAACAGACTCTGCCAGACTCATGGAGATGGCGGACAAGCTCTGGAGCGATACAATGCTCGGGACATCCGGCAATGCCTGCGCCACCTGCCACCCGAACGGAGCAGGATTGAAAAAGGAACCATTTCCGAAGCATATCAAGATGGCTGGCGACATCGTGACAATGGACCAGATGATAAACTTCTGCATGGTGAACCCGATGAAGGGCAAGCCGCTCGCCTGGAACTCTCAGGAGATGACAGCGCTTGGCGCCTACATAACGGCTAACTCGAAAGAGAGCGCAATGCCAATGATGAACCCGTGCGCACCGAAAAACCTACGCGGTATGTAACAGGGAATGCGCGCATTATTGCTCAAGGCACTTGTTCTCTCTCTTTTATTTACGGCGGCCGCTGCATTTTCCGCTCCTGGCGAAGCGGCCGACGTAAATGAACACTGGAGGCGGCCGCTCGAAACAGGTGGTTCTGTCCATGCTGAGGACCTCTACCCTGAAAAGTGCGGCCTCTGCCACCGGGACCAGTACAATGACTGGAAAAACGCACTTCACAGCAAAAGTACCGGACCAGGGCTTCTCGCGCAGTTGCATCCGCTAAAAGACCCGCAGACAGCCGTCTCATGCTATTTCTGCCACGCGCCCCTCAAAACGCAAAATGAAGAGCTTCTCGGAGAAAACGCATCAGGTGAAGCTGTTTTTCTTCCCAACAGCTCTTATGATGAAAGGCTTAAATTATCCGGAGTGAACTGCGCCGCGTGCCATGTAAGGAGCAGCGGCGTTGCCGGCCCTCCTCTGTCAATGCCTCCTGCCCGGAAACAGAACATTAAAGCTGAACATGATTCCGTTCAAAATGTTTTTTTTGAAGAAGCAGAGTTCTGCGCGGCCTGCCATCAGCTCGATAATGGCTATGAACTCAACGGCAGGATCCTCGTAAACACATACGAAGAGTGGAAGGAGAGCGAATACGCAAAAAACAAAATTACCTGCCAGAGCTGTCACATGCCTGGGCGCAGGCATCTTTTCAGGGGGGTCCATGACCAGGAGATGGTCAAAGGCGGGCTGAGTTTTGACTTGCAAAGCACAGACAATCCGGAGAGCGTGAAAGCGACGCTCAAGATCACCAATTCAGGCGTGGGGCACTTTTTCCCGACTTACGTAACGCCGCTTGTGGTAATCAGTGGCTTTTTGACAGACTCAAAGGGAAACGCGCTCAAAGGCACTCTAATGGAGGCACAGATAGGACGCAAGGTAACGCTGGACCTTGAAACGGAGCTGTTCGATACCAGGATTCCTCCGTTCAGGAGTTTCGAGTTCAACTATGAGATGAAGCGCGTTGAAAAAGCCGGACAGCTTGTCCTGGAGGTCCGCGTCTATCCTGATGAGTTTTACCAGCGTTTTTTTGAGAGCGCGTTAAAAAAACAGGACCCTGACATGAAGCACAAGGAGCTGAGAGAAGCACTCAGGACCACGTCAGAGTCAAGCTATCTGTTATTCAGAAAAGTTGTTGAACTCAGGTAATATCCTCAGAGTATCTCGTAAAGCGAATAACCTCTGGAAGTATGGAGCGTCCTCAAGCGGGTATTGAAGAACAAAACAAGCAGTTCCAGTTCCTTTTCCTTGAAGTTGTCGTTCACGAACTTCTGGAAGAGCGCCTCGTTCAACATGAGGTGGGTCGCGCCAAAGCCCTTGAACCCCGCGCCGATAGAGCCAGCGTCCTGAGCGTTTTTCACCAGCGTTCTCAGGAACACGCCTGTCCTGTCCCCGTAAATATAATCCCTGTCCCAGTAATAGCCCCTGTCACCGGTAAAAATCAGCATGACCTTCGCGCTTTCCGGCAGAGTCCTGTTCGCGAAACTTACCGTATCGTAGTCAGGCAGCGTTGCCTTCAGGTACCCTTCCCTGTCCATGCCCCCTGAGAAGTAACCGAGAGCTCCGGTCCTCTGGTAGAGTCCGGCGGCATAGCTTGCGTTGAAGGCGATGAGGGCGGCCGCGATGAGGGCGGCCGGCCATCTCAGAGTGCGTGAAGTGAAAGCGTTTTTGACGCCGAGCGTCACCAGTATGATGACTGCCGGGATGACCGGCATCAAGTACCTTGTCACGAGGTCTACGGTAAGGGCGGCGGCCAGGAAGAAAAAGGCGCAATACGCGAGAAGGAGCTTCGCGTCCTTCACTTTTTTCAAGAAGGCGAGCGGGATGAAGATCAGGAAGAGCGGATTAAGGACGCCGTCGAACTTCTCTATCGAGTTGTCTGCCCCTTCCCAGAAGAGGCGCAACGGAAGGATAATGAGGTCGATGACCCCTTCGCCGTACAGGAGGAACCTCTTGCCGACAGGGGCCATCTCGCCTGTTATGTGCAGCCCCTCGCCTTTGGCGACGGAAGCCGCGGCCGTCTCGAACAAAGGATAAAAGGGGCTGCCTGTCCACGCGTAGTTGCGGATCAGCCATGGCGAGAGCACGGCAACGGCGACGGCAATGAAAAGGACCGACTTTTTTATCGCCTCAGGCATACCTTTTTTCTTATATGAGACGGCTGTGATGAAAAGACCGATGAGTAGGAACGATATTAGGAGGTTATACTTTGACCCTAGCCCCAGGCCCATAGCGACGGCTGAGATTACAAGCCACTTCAAAGAGCCATCGTCTCTGTACCTCAACGCGGCCATGAAAGACAGCATGGAGTAGAACGCGGCCCCGTTGTCTATGTACGCCATCCTCGAGAGATTGAAGACAAGGGGCGTTGTCATGTATAGAAAGAAGCCTGTGAGCGCGTATGGCCTTCCGGCCCTCGGCAGGATGAACGAATAGACAAGCCCCGCCGTCATGACGGCAAAGAGCAGGTGGACGAGCCTCGGGGCCATGTCGCTGCCCAGCGCTAGAGGGATGAGATAGAGGAGATCGATATTTTGCGGGAGGTAAGAAAAGCCGATGTGCCTTATCTCCCAGATGCGGCCTTCGTTGATGTAGAGCTTTGGCAGCGCCAGGTGCTGAATAAGCTCGTCCCTGACCGTTGGCGGCATGAGCGCAAGAGGCAGTATCAGCAGGATAGAGAGCACGCAGGCGGCCAGAAGAAACTTTTCAGCCTGCGAAAAATCTTTAAGCCCCTTAAAATAGACGCTCTTGCACGAATAGATGAACGCGCCGGAAGATACGGCCAGGACAATGACGAGAAGAGCCTGGGAAAGCTGGCCGACGGCTCCCAGGAAGAATACAGAGAGGCTCAAGCCACCGAGGGCAAGAGCGGCCCTATATAGAAGCTCCATTGAGTACATCCGGTTTGAGATGCGCCAGAGGATCCCGGCGCGTCCCAATATACCACAACCTCAAGGCAGCCAGATATACATAAATTCCATGCCCGACGACTTCGGTATGCCCGCGTCTATGTTGATGAGGTTTATCCCGGACGGGGCACTCTCGGCCCTTGAATAGATGTTGTTCCTGTACGCCCGGGGCTGGGCGTAGGTGACTACCCTCGCCTCTTTTACGCCGGAGGCCTGCTTTGCCCAGTCTATGGCGTCGTCGAGGTAGCCTATTGAATCGATGAGCTTCAAGTCCCTGGCCTGGGATGCCGTATAGACCCTGCCGTCGGCTATCTTCCTCAGCTCATCGAGCGTGAAACTATCCGGCCGCCCGGTCATCACCCTATCGATGAACCTGTCGTACATGCCGTCAATGACAGACTGGAGTATCCTTCTTTCCTCCTCTGTCATGGTCTTGAGCGGCGAGCCGATGTCCTTGAGCGGCCCTGACTTTATCGTCTGATTGGTGATGCCTATTTTTTCCATGAGGCCGCTGGCGCTGACGCTTATCGCGATGACGCCTATGGAGCCGGTAACTGTCGTTGGGTGGGCTATTATCCTGTCGGCTGAGGAGGCTATGTAGTAGCCGCCAGAGGCGGCAACATCCATGAGCTCTGCTACGACTGGCACCTTTCTCTTCTTTTTGAAGCTCTCTATCTCGTGGCTGATGATATCACTCGTTGTCACCGACCCGCCCGGCGTGTTTATGCGCAAAACAACTGCTTTTACGGCGTCGTCCTTTGAGGCAAGGTCAAGCTCCTCCCTTACCCTTGCGGTGAGGTTCGGGCTCCCTTGCAGGCCTAAGACATTCGCGCTCTCTTCGTCTTTTATGATGCCGGATATGTCGACGAGGAGTATCTTCGCCTTGCCTTCGCCAGCGACGACCTTTTCGGCAAGAGGCTGGACTGACGGCAGATTTATAGAGATACAGCCGGAAAGAACAATGGCCAGAAAGAAGGACAGCACCCGGGATATAGCGATCAAGCGTCACCTCAATGGGAATATTTTAAGGACAAGGTAAGTATATCAACGGGGCTCCAATGGTCAAGGGAAAGGCTCTCCGGCCGGCATGCTCTAATCATCCGCTAATAACAGAGAGGATATAATAAAACTCGTAAACAGGTAGTATCCAGCAATACAAAAAGGAGAACAACGACATGAAGAAAGCACATCTGATACTGGCTCTGTTCGTAGCGATGATCCAGCCCACGATCGCCGTAGTGATAGTGGCCATAATGTAGCCTTTTAGGCCGGCTTTACGCGGTGCTCGAAGCCTCGCTCTGGTGCGCTGCAGCGCACCAGAGCGAGGCTGTACAGGGTACGCGCCATGAACCCTGCCCTGCATATTAGAGCCGACGCAATCTCGTCTCCAATCAAACCAGGCGCCAGAGATTGCTTCGTCGCCAAGGCTCCTCGCAATGACGGCATGGCGACAATAAAAAAGGCCAACCCATAAGGATTGGCCTTTTATCAATTCTGGTCGGGGTGAGAGGATTCGAACCTCCGACCACTAGCACCCCATG
>JADLDY010000087.1 GCA_020846435.1 Deltaproteobacteria bacterium | reverse complement strand
TTCAAGGATTCTACTTCCAACAGACTTCAGCGCTCCATCTGAGAAAGCCGCGGGTTACGCGCTTCAGCTTGCACGCAGGGATAGTGCGATACTGCAGGTGGTCCATGTTGTGAACGTAAATGCTGATATCTCCGCTTTTTTCGTCACCAGCGCTCTCGAATCCATGATAGAGGAGGCAGAGATAAATGTTAAAAAATTCCAGGCCAAGAGCCTGAAGGGATACAAAAACATCAAGACTGCCGTGTTGACAGGCGTGCCTCACCAGCAGATACTGAATTTTGTGAGAAAAAACAAGAGTGACCTCGTGATTATCGGATCCCATGGCAAGGGAAGTGTTGACAGGTTCCTGGTGGGAAGCAATACGGAAAGGGTGCTGAGGAAGGCTGGGTGCCCTGTCCTCGTAGTGCCACCGGATAAATAAATTCTTCATGTGTAAATTAAAGGCCCGCACGCCTGAGGCGTGCGGGCCTTTTTTTATTCGTTGGATCTTCGTTTGAGCAGTTCTGGGCTTACACCCTTTCTCGTTAAGGCCGTCTCAAGATACACTGGCGCAAAGAAGTACGAGCCCCCTGAATATCTAAGGTAACGGCAGGGACTTTCTTGAGGAGGCCGGGCAGGAACTTCTGGACTGTATTAATTACTGTGCCTTCCAGGTTCTCAGACTCAGGGCCATAAGGGAGAGTTCAGGGAGGAAGTAGGCATAAATAGAAAAGGGCTACAGTATAAAACCTGTAACCCTTTGATTTTTTGGCTGGGGGACCTGGATTCAATAGCTATTTCAGTCCTGTTATTATTCGAATCCCTTTGATTTAGCTGAAGAAAACAAAAAAGTATTCGAGCTCATTGTTTTGTAAATTAAGACCCACCTGAGTTCTCTCATGGAAATTCAGGACTTTCACAAGATGCCCCTTTTTTATTTCAGGCAGCCAGAGGCTCCCGGAGGGGGCTCTTTTTGTTTTTTCCGAAGTCAAACATCAGCGCGTTACGGAAGCCAGCCCTGCATGTCCTGCAGAATCCGGACCGTCCTTTGGAGAAAGAAAGTACTTGCGTAGACAATTATTGCCTTGACAATAATTGTCCTGGTAGGTATATTGGGTTTCCAGATCAGGTCAAGGAGTTCTTTAATGACGGTAATGCATTATTCCATGAAAAACTACAAGCTGGACGAGAGCGTAGGTTTTCTCATCAAGCGGGCTTCCACGACCTTTGAAAGGGGGATTGCGGCAGAGCTCAAGAAAAAGTGTCCTGAAGCGACGGTTGCCCAATGGAAGATAGTCATGCTTATAGGCAACAAGAAATGCAGAACCGCGGCTTCTCTCGCGGAAGCCCTGGAATGTGACATGGGTTCGGTAACTCGCACCCTTGACCGAC
>JADLDY010000086.1 GCA_020846435.1 Deltaproteobacteria bacterium | reverse complement strand
GGCTCGAAAAAGGCCATTGGTGCGAAGTAAGCCGGGACACACAAAAAACAACAAGGTGAATCGATATGCATAAGGAAGGCGTAAAAAAATTCCCTTACTATGTCGGCGTCAATTCTTTGAGCGAGATAGCAACCCGGGAAGACAGGGTGTGCGTCCTTAACATCCTCGGCAACGAGAGCCGCACGGTGACCCCGGTAAGCCACATCTACTCGGGCGGCAACATCGTCTTCGGCACCATGCCCGGCAGGTCCGGGCAGGCGCTTGAGACCAAGATAGGCAAGATACCTGTCTACAACTCGGTCAAGGAAGGCTTGAAAGCGGGCCTCAAGTTCAACACTGCCGTCGTCTATCTTCCGCCTTCAGGCGTGAAGGACGGAGTCGCCGAGGCCGTAAAGCACAACCCCGGCCTCAAGAAGGTCATAATCCTCACGGAGAAGGTCTCTGCCTCAGACGCCAGGATCATAAGGGCGATATGCCAGACCAACGGCATCGACGTCTTCGGCGGAAACTGCCTTGGAGTCGCCGACGCGTGGAACCAGGTGAGGATAGGCGGCGCACTCGGCGGCAACAAGCCTGAAGAGTCTCTCGTCAAGGGCTCCATCGCCCTGTTCTCCAACTCCGGCAACTTCACGACGACCATGGCCGTCTACCTCCTTACCAAGGGCTGGGGCACCACTACATCAGTCTCTTCCGGCAAGGACGTCTATATCCACTACGGCCCGAAAGAGTTCTTCCACGCCCTCGATAACGACGACAGGTCAAAGGGCGCCATCATCTATGTTGAGCCGGGCGGGTACTACGAGCACGACCTCCAGATAAACAAGCCCACGGTCGCCTGCGTTGTCGGCAGGTGGAAGGCTCGCCTCACGAAGGCCTGCGGACACGCGGGAAGTCTCGCCGGTTCAGGTGATGACGCGCTTGCCAAAGAGAAGTGGTTCATGGACTACTTCGGCGTCAAGGACATCTACACGCCTGAGAAGCCCGTGTTCTCGAAGAAGGGCGCGGTCGTCACCAACATCGCCTACATCCCTGAAGCCCTCTCCAAGGTCATGGCATTGAACGGCGTAAAGCCGGACTTCGCGCCCAAGGGCGACCTTTCGCTCAAGTGCTGGTTCGGCAGCAACGCCAATGTCAAGCTCCCGAAGGAACTCGACAAGGGTGTCGTCAGGGCCGAGAGCCCGTACGACGAGCAGATAGAGCACATCAACAAGCAGATAGGCGCGCAGTTCCCGAGGCAGTCGATGAAGGACGCCTCAGCAGCCTCGATGATGGACCCCACTACCCAGGTGACGAAGGTCCACGGGTTATCCATACTCGACTCCTCCAAGAAGTCGCTCGAGGAGAACCTCGTCTTCTCGCTCATCAAGAGATATCCGGACGAGTACGGCAGGGAGCTCGCCAACGCGGCCTTCAACGCCTTCCTGAACCAGCACAATGAGCCAGCGAACATCGCGGCTGACGCCGCGAGGGAAGCGGAGAGCTCGCCGAACAGCGTGCTTTCAGCCGCCATCTCGATAATAGGCAAAGGCAAGGTGAGGGGTTCTCTTAACGCGGCAAACCTTCTCATGGAGACATTCCAGGAGACCGGCATACAGACGGCTG